>CAYMFM010000055.1:0-26219 GCA_964389685.1 uncultured Rikenellaceae bacterium | reverse complement strand
TGATCCCGGTTATCCTCGGAAGCTTCCTGATCCTGAGCTGGTACCTGTCGAGGGGGAAAGAGTGATAATGCGGATATATACTCTGAACAACATCAGGCGTTTTTTTTGAAGCGGTATGATTGGTTTCTCGTCGCTCCACTCTTCCGAAGGTCCGAAGGACTCCTTGGGAGAATCGCGATACGAAAGCTGGGGCGACGAGTAATAGGAGCTTTCAAAGTCGTACCCCGGACTTAAGCCGGGGCACGAACGTTTTCTCGTCGCTCGACTGCAGTTCGGGCGACGAGTTTTCCGGATGAGCTTTTTTAATCCTCCTTCGCGTTCGCTTCGGCGGACGAGAAGCGTGGTTTAACCTGCCAGCCGGTTTACCCGCCGAAGGAGGGCAGGCTGGTTCCCCGCAGCTTGCTGCGGAAATAAGAGTCCAGAGCTTGCTCTGGGGTTTAATACCAATTTATTCGGGGTACAACATGTTCCCGCGTAAATTGTCATCAGACAACCTTCCTTATCCCTCTCTTTCGGGTATTCTTTCAAGTATGTTTGTCGACTACATACGCAGCCCGCTCCGAGTCGACTAGCATGCAACTTAAAAAGTCGCCCTACATACATTTTCTATTACCCGATTGGTTCAGATATTACGATCCGTCTGACCGTTTTTAACGTTCTGACGGGTAGCGTAAGGATGCCTGACCGGCCGCTTCAGACCTAACGGTGTCTGATATTGAAACGAGAATTAAGCTCCAAGATACCCTCATCTTAGTTGACGGAAGGGCTGGTCCAAGCACCTGATTATTCAAAGGGAAAACTGTGCATGGACCGGAGCATACCAGACGATATTTAGCACATGATTTTATCCGCCAAGCGGTACAATTCGTCTAGCCCTCTGTGCGGGCCAGCTTCAATAAGCTTGACGGATAATCATGAGATCGTCAGCATCTTTGAAAACGCTGAAAGGTCGTTAAGACGCTGTGGCCCAACAACGATTTTACTCGCATATATTCCCGTATGAATTGGTAGTGAACAACCTGTTTTTTCCCCTGATAGTTTAAAGAATGAATATGAATTACGTTTTAAATACAGGGAACCGAAAAAATCAGAAAGAACATTTTTTGTATGTGGACCATGTCCATTTATGGCGCCAACCTTTCAATGGGAGGAATTTAAAGAGGTGATCATTGAAGAAGTAACTGTAGTAAATAAATAAACAAGACTTCATCGTTTGTTAGAATAATTAAGGAAATCCTTCCATGGACCGCAACTTAGCGAACTTGTGAGCGCTCTAATGAGCCAGGACTGTGTGAATGCCAGTGGGAGGCGAGTAATGCACCAGGCAATGCGATAACGAAAAGAAAATCCCCCGTCCCTGACGATACGGTCAGGGACACCCCCTTTGTAAAGGGGGACAACTGCAGTTTTGCCAATTAACCTTTTTCATTTAACATTTAACTCCGTTTTCAGCAGGAAAATCTTCCATGGACCGCAACGCACCAAGCGATTCAACAAACAAAGACGTATAACGAGCAACGAAAACCGAAAGGGTTTCTTTACCGAATACCGATATACGTTTTTTTCAAAGGGGTATGATTGGTTTCTCGTCGCTCCACTGCAGTTGGGGCGACGAGTTTTCCGGATGAGCTTTTTTAATTAATTTTTCGCCCAGAATTGATTCCATGCATTCCGCCGGATGGAAGGTACGATTTTTCAAACAACAAAGCAGTTCCGGCGAATGAACTGGCATTAACTAATCCCCGGCATGAATGCCGGGGATATATATATTTATACATCAATGAATTACATCGGCATTTATTCCGGGATTACCGGAATGGCCAAAGTTCCAGTCTTCACTCCTGACAAATTTAAGATTTGACTATTGTTTATTGTTTGTTATTTGGCCTTTTGTTATTTGGGTTTAGTTTTTTGCCTGCAGACAGGGATAAATATTTTAGAACAACCACCGCGAAAGAAAATCCGCTATCGCCAGGTTGACCTTCAACTGATTTTTAAACATCATAAAGTGGTGGGTGTCATCAACGATTACAAGCGTTTCGGTCGGAACACCTTTTTTGAGTAAACGCTGAACCAGGTCGGTACTCTCGCTGAATTGCACGTTTCTGTCGTCATCTCCATGAATGATCAGTACGGGTGAGGTCCAGGTGTCAACGGATGACACCGGCGATGATTCCCAGGCAACCTCAAGGGCAAGCTCAGCATCCGGTGCTTTTTCGTACTGGTCCGGCAGGATCAGTGACCGGACCCGCCCCTGCGTACGGTTGTGAACGCCATGAATATCCACTCCTGCAGCAAACAGTTCCGAATCGCGTCCCAGCGCCATGGCGGTGAGATAACCGCCATACGAACCTCCGTAGATGCCGATGTTGGCTGCATCAACAAAATCCTGACTGGCAAGCCACTGACCGGCAGCTTTCACATCCTTGTATTCGGACGCACCCCGTGTCCCGCCGTCCACCGGCCGGTGAAATTCATACCCGTAACCGATACCCAGCCTGTAATTGACCGATAGTACAATAAATCCCCTGCTTGCCAGGTACTGGTTGACTGCATAGGCATTGGAGTAATAGGATGAATAGTGCCAGCCGAGCAACATTTGCCTGGGAGGACCGCCATGTACATAGACAACAGCCGGTTTCTTTTTTGGTCCGCCGGCACTCTGGAAAAGGGTTGCATGAACCGGAATGCCATCCGTTGATTTAAAAACAACCTGTTCAGGAGTAACCAGTTGCTTTGTCGGGAAATTTTCCGGAATGCTCTCTTCAGCAAGTAGCCGTGTGCGCTTATTTTCGATGTTCATGACAGCCGGCAGGGGAGGGCGCTGGGGCGTTGCACTGAGGTAAACGAGGTGTTTCCCATCGCCTGTGATGACCGGTGTCCATTCCAGTCCGTTACCCGGGGTCATCACTTCCGTAACATCGTATTTATCCACGGCCACCCTCACGATGTGCCTGCGGTCGATATCCTTCGGATCGACACCCGTATTGCCGGCGAACACCAGCCAGTTGCGGTCAGCACTCAGGTGAATGTATTCTGCCATATAACTACCGGGGGTCAGAAGCAACGCTTCTCCACCCTCATCCGGTATGCTGTAGAGATGGGGCCAGCCATCGTGATAGGAGAGGAAGACGATCCGGTTTTTCGCAGCCCAGTGCAGGTTGGTACCACCATGGGTCGAGGGGACAGATCCCCGGATGGTTTCCGGTGCTTTCCAGACCTGTTTGGCTTTTCCATTCCGGGCACTGGCAGTCATGATCATCCACGGATAATGGCTGGCAGTAAGTATAGAGTCCGGAGCACCCCCACGACCGTGTGTGCGGATAAATGCAATCTGAGTACCGTCGGGAGACCACCTTGGTGAGCCGTCCCGGTTAAAGGAGGGATCGATCCAGAGGATCGGTGTCTCCTTGTCCCTGAATATGCCGATGAAAGCATGGTCCTGCCTGTTCGATTGAAAAGCCATCATGGTACCGTCGGGAGACCATTGGGGTGATCCATTCCTCCCGCGGGCAGTGAAAAGTTTTTCAGCCGGGCTGCTGCCATCAACAGGAACCGTCCAGATCTGTCCTGATTTTACGAATGCAACCCGGTCGCTTTGAGGAGAAATAACCGGATTCTCACCATCACCAAGCAGGATGGGTTCACCCCCTTCAAAGGCAACGCTCCATATCTGAACCTTCGGTGGCTCAGGGCTGAACGTCGGGTTCACCGGTAACGCATCATCCCAGTTTGATCCGAAATCTCCACCGCGAATGTAAACGATCCACTTGCCGTCTGCTGATAATGAAAGACTGGAAATAGCCTGCCCGTCATCGGTCATGTACCGGGTGAGCTGCCTTGCTTCAAAATCAGGCCCCTCGGCAACGTAAATGTTGCGCAGCCCCGACTCGTTGAATGCCCAGGCGATGCGTGATCCTGTTGCAGCTGCTGATAACTCCGAAGGAAAAGGGTAGGACATCACCTCTTCCATGGTGAATGCGCTGCGCTGGGATTTCAACTGTAAAGGCAGTATGAAGAATAAAACCAGTGGAATAATCCTATAAATCTGGTTAGGAATTGTTCGTGAATCTGAGTTTTTCTGTAAACGGTCATTTGTGCTCATGATCTTATCATTTTTGTTCATTTTTTTAAAGGTATAAAATTTGTTCATTAAATAGGTTATTAGGTTATGCCAAAGGCATCCCGGGAGTGGTTATTGAGTTATGCCATAGACTCCAAAGAAAGAATTTTCGACTGCAATTCGGGCGACGAGTTATTGGAACCTCAACAGTCGTACCCCGAATCCGCCGGTTGGCGGACGGGGCACGACCGGTTCCCTCGTCGCTCCACTTCAGCTGGGGCGACGAGTATACGGAAGTCCGGGAGTCGTACGCCGATCCGTCAGCCATGTGAAATAATGCCTTGCATTGGCGGTGGAGTCACTCCTGCTGAGCTGATTTTTTATAAGGTACCTTTCCACCCGACCGTTTTTCTCGTCGCTCCACTTTGCAGTCGGTCAGATATCATCGGTCAGACCGACTCCCTGCAGTCCGGCACACACGCTAGCGGTCAGACCGGTTATCACTGTACCCGTCTGACCCATTTGGGGTCTGACGGATGGGGTTTACTTTTATGTACGGTTGGCAAATTTACTCGCCGCCCACTTGCATTCACACAAGCCTGGCTCATGAGATCGCTCGCAGGCTCGCTAAGTTTCGGCCCATGTAACAATTTCCTATTGTACAACATCGCAGTTGGCCCGCCCCGTGAAATAGATCATTCTATTTGGAGGAGCATAAATGATAAAGCTTATTTCACGGGGCCCTTTATTATGCGGATCTCCCAACCAGGGGCTTCACATAGTGATCCTCCATCGGAGTCCTATGGACCTATGGGACACGCCCCTGGCTACCAACATTTGACTCCAGCCTGTCAGGCAGGCCTACGGAGCCAGTTGTTTTTTCACTTAATTAACTCAAGTTGCTAGTTATAGATGAAGTGCCAGACATATTGTATGTATAGAAAACACCTTTGGAGAACGACTTTCCAAGTCGTTTGCGCTCTCCAGAGCGCTCTGTAAACTCCCGCTGATGGCGGGAGGAGCGACTCGGAGAGTCACTCTCCAATGGGAGATTCTATAATTTAAGCAAATCATATAACTATTTACAATAACTAGCAACTTGAGTTAATTAGTCCCGTAGGGACGACCTGTTTTTAGAATGATTAACGATGCAGTTTTTGAGCGCCGTAGGTGCGGGATGTTTTTAGAAAGAATCGGAATCATTGAAAAGCGGTCCAGGCATCTGGCAATTCAAAAGGAAATCCTCCCATGGACCGCAACCCTCCAGGCGATCCGATACCTCCTCTCTTCGTCTACTCGTCTCCCACTTTTTCCCTCTGAAAGCTTGCTACCTGGATTGACGCTTGCTAATACACGATCCATGAAAGGATTTCACATTAATTAAATAAAGTAGTTGGATCGTATTATCCAGGAGTTCTCTTTCCCGGGGTTACACTCACATTCGTTCGCTTACCCCGGGCTATTGATTATTTAACCCTTTCGGGGTTTTTCGTTTCAGATGGATTGAAATATATAAGAAAAATATGTCCAATAGGTAGCATACCCATGCCCATGGCAGATGCGTGTGGCAGTAAACACAACTCTTTACTCATTACTCACTTCTCACTACTCATTCATTCATACTTCAATGCCCGGGCGGGTTGACTCCTGATGGCCTGGATGGATTGGTATCCCAGGGCAATGAACACCAGCACCAGGGACCCGCCAGCGGCAAGCAGGAAGATCCACCAGGTAAAACCGATCCGGTAGGGGAAATTCTGCAACCAGCGGGATATCAATAACCAGGAAATGGGCCATGCCAGTCCCCATGAAATGATCGTAAGAACCAGGAATTCATTCACGACCGCATGGATGATTTGACGAACACCGGCACCGTGAACTTTCCGTATGCTGATCTCTTTTGTTCGTATCTCAGACAGGAACATGGATAGCCCGAACAAGCCCAGGGAAGCGATCAGGATAACAAGAATGGTAAAGAATACCAGGATCTTTCGCAGGACCACCTCTTCCTGGTACATGTCGTAAAGCTCTTCATCAAAAGCAAAGACCGATATCCGCGCATCTGGAGAGAACCGGTGATATACTTCGGTAATCTGACGGTTGATCTCCTGGACATCCTGGTCAGGTTTAATCCGTACCACCACCTCCCTGACGCGTTTAGGAGCCAGAAGAAATGCCTGTGGCTTTACCGCAGAGTGGAGCGAATGAATGTTGAAATCCTCGACAATCCCGATGACCTCTCCAAGGTAGGTGTTTAATCCCACGATATTTTCCTCCCCGATTTCCCTGCTTGCTGTTTCATTCAAAATGATGGATTGTTCATCCGTCCCCCGCTCTTCAGAAAAGAATCTCCCCTTGATTAATCTGAATTGCATGGTTTCCATGAAGTTGTAATCCACGTTAACCACGTCCAGGACAATGTTTTCATCGGGATTTCGCGGATGGGGTATCTGGTAGCTGAAGACACTGTTGGAAGGTGGAGCCCACATGGTCCCAGCAGCGGAAACCACGCCGGGGAGTGCAGAGACCTCCTGGCAAAACATGCGGCAATTGGATTTAAATTGTTCATCTTTTATCATGATCTTCAACAGGTTTTCGCTGTTGTAACCGAGATCTTTGTGCATCATGTAGTGGATCTGCCGTTCAACAAAACCGGCACAGACCATCAGTCCCGTGAAAGTGATCAGCTGGATAATGATCAGTCCCCGGCGCATCAGGTTCTTTTTGTGACCGACGGTATACTTGTCTTTCAGGATCTCAACGGGGGTTGATCGCGATAGAAAGATCGCGTTGTACCATCCGGATACTAATCCGATAACGAGGGTGATCAGGAGAAATAAAAGGACCAGGTGGATGTTGCTTGAATAGAGATCCAGCGTTGTCCCGAAGAGCTGGTTTACCTTCGGGAGTGAGACCTCAACCAGGATCAGAGCAAATGGAAAGGTGATCAGGGCAAACAATGAGCTCTCAACAATGAGCTGGTTCCAGAGATCCTTTTTCATTGCTCCGGTGACTTTCCGGATCCCTGTTTCCCTTACGCGCTTAAGGGAACTTGCGGTTGCCAGCAGTATGTAATTGTTGGTTGCAACCAGCAACAGCAGCAATCCGATAATGGAAAAAAGGTAGAGGTTCTTTTTATCACCAACCTGGATCCAGATGGTGAACAGATCGGAGGAGTTGAGGTGTATATCCCTCAACCGCTGGAGCTTGAATTTTCTTGAATCATCCGGATTGTGAGTTTCCGCGATCGATTTTATCCCTTTCTCTTTTGCCTGGATATCCACCTTTCTATTGAACATAATGAATGTAGGGAAAAAGGCAGCCATCCAGTCATCCCTGTAATAATCTCCATCGGCCGCCACCTCTCCGGTGCTGATGATATCCTTCACCATAAAATCAAATGCCAGATCGATACCGGATATGTATTCTGCTTTAATTGATGAACTTTTTGAAAAGTCCTTAAAAACAGCGTGGATGGTCAGGTAGAATACGTCACCTTTATGGTTTACCTGGAGTGTGCTGCCGAGCGGGTCTTTTCCCGGGAAGAAGCGTTCAGCCATTTTTTCCGAGATAGCCAATGCGTTCGGATTGCGGAACAACATGGAAACATTTCCACGAACCACGGGAAATGTGAATACATCGAAAAATCCGCTATCGACACAGAGAAATAGCGGGGCATCCATGAATTCCGGTTTCCTGTCGGCTCTCCCATCTTCAATACTGATGTTTAGATCTTCAGCAAAATAGATAGAGACTACCTCTGCTACATCAGGAAGCTCTTCCCGGATGTATCTGCCCAGGAGGTATGGACCGGCTGCTATTTTTGTCTGATGGACGGTGTCGTGACTGAAGACCCGGTATACGGTATTCCCGTTTTTATGAAAGCGGTCAAATGAAATTTCTGAGAGCAGGAACAGCAAGATGATGAACGATCCGGCTAATCCGGCAGATAATCCCACCAGGTTGATCAGGGAAATGATGCGCTGTCTCCAGAAAATGCGTAAACTCGTTTTAAGGTAGTTCCAGAACATCTTTTTATTCGTATTTCAATGTTTTTGCCGGTTGTGTATTGGCAACCTTGAGGGCGTGGAAACTTATGGTGAGGATAGCGATCATGGATATCCCAATGGCGGTAATGATCAATACCCAGATGGGAAAATCAATCCGGTAGTTGAAATTTTGCAGCCATTTCTTCATGATGAAATAAGCCACAGGCCATGCGATCAGGTTTGCCAGGAATACCCACTTGGTAAATTGTAATGCAAAGGATCCCATGATCCGCCCACTTGAGGCGCCCATAACCTTTCGTATTCCAATCTCTTTTGTGCGTTGTCCGGTGGTAAACGATGCAAGCCCGAAAAGCCCCATGCATGCGATAAGGATGGCCAGGATGGTGAAATAGATCAGCGTTTCCCTGAATTGCAATTCAGAGCGGTAAACGCCGTCAAATTCATCATCCAGGAAGAAGTAATTGAACTCGGAACCGGGAAGCTGCTTTTCCCATATCCCCTGTATATCCTGGAGGGTTTTTTGCATTTCGTTTTTAGCAATAGCGAGAGAGAGATAACGATAGCCCATATAGGGATTCATCGAAAAAATGAGGGGCTTGATCTCTTCATGCAGGGAGGCAAAATTGAAATCTTTCACCACCCCGATCACCGTATGGTCAGACCCCCGGGAGATCGTTTTTCCCACCGGATCCTCCCAGCCCAACCGCTCAGCCAGTTTCTCATTGATCAGGTAATCGTTTTTGTCTGCTGGAAATGCTTCTGAAAATCCCCTGCCGGCAACGATATCCAATCCGTAGGTTTCCAGAAAATCGAAATCCACATCCAGAACATTGATCATGATGTATTCTTCGAATCCTTCCGGCAGATAGCCGTTACTGGTAATCGAATGACCAGGGTAATCAGAGGAGGCAGAGATACTCAGCACTTCCGGCAGTGTTGATAACTCTGTTTTAATAACCTGATACCGGTTGCGTGTCTCTTCATCGATCATCGGGATGATGATCATACTCTCCTTATCGTAACCGACATCCTTGTTTTTCATGTACCCGATCTGGAAATAGATAACCAGTGTGGAGATAATGAGTACGGTGGAAATGAAGAATTGAAGAAGCACCAGGATATTCCGGATTCGCGGGTTGCCTTTTGAGGGGACAGCATCTCCCTTAATGATGTGCGTTGGCTGGAATGCGGAAGTATAAAAGGAGGGATAACTGCCGGAGAGGAATCCGATGATAACGACAAGCAGAGGCAGGAACAGGATGATCTTCCAGTTGGAAGCGGAATACAAACTCAAATCCCTGCCGATAATGATGTTGAATTTGGGTAATATAATCTCAATCAGGATTAAAGCCAGTATCATTCCTATCAGGCTGAGCAGTATGGATTCACTTAAAAATTGCCGGATGATTTTTCCCCGGTGAGCACCAACTACCTTCCGAATACCTACCTCTTTTGCACGTGTGGTTGCCCGGGCGGTGGAAAGATTCATAAAATTGATGCTGGCAAGGAACAGGATGAAAAGCGCAATGGCTGAATAGATGAGCAGGGAAGAGGGGCTTCCACCCGGTCCGAATCCATCACCGATTTCCGGGTTCATGTGGATTGTGAATAGTGGCTGGAAGATTGGTTGCAGGGAAGCTCCTGCCTCTTCATAAATGTAGTTGATGTGTTTGTACATAAAATCCGGCATTCTCTCTTTTAGCCGCTCAATATCAGCTCCCTCGTAAAGCTTGATGTAGGTAAAGTATTGCCACCCGCCATTCCAGTCCATGTGAAACCTCGAATCTTTGTAAAGGGTTGAAAAGGAGATCAGGGAGGTGAAACGGATGTGTGATCTTGCAGGTGAAGCCTGCATGATTCCCGTTATCATGTAGTTCTCGTTATTCAGTACCAGTTGTTCCCCTATCGGGTTCCGGTCCCCAAATATCCGGTTGGCTGTCTCTTCAGTCAATACAACAGAATAGGGTTCGCGAAGAATCGTTTCCGGATTTCCCGAGATCAATCGGAACGAGAAAAGTTGTAGCAGCGAGGAATCAGCATATACAATAGACGGATCATAATACTGCTTGCCATCATCATAATAATAACCGTCAACGGGATACCTTAACCTGACCATCTGCTCAACTTCGGGAATCTCTTCCAGGAAACTCGGTCCCACCGCTGCGGTGGTATTACCGCTTTTTCTGCTTCCTTCGGAATCTGTCGATTCCATCGCAACCCGGTAGATAAATTTCCCGTTTTCATGAAAACGGTCGTAACTCAGTTCATGACTGATGTATAAAATGATCAAAACAGAGCAGACAATACCGATCGTAAGACTTAGGATGTTGATCAAATTATAGATTGGATTTCTTACGAAGTTTCGTAGGGTGATCCTAAGGTAATTTCTTAACATTGCCGGGAAATGGTATTGGTTCAGTTGATTTATTCAACTCAGAAACAAGATCTGTTCCATTTTTCATAAAAAAAAGACAGACAATATGTTATATAAAAATACCATCAGGTTATCGGCCCATATCTGTTCCAGATAAGAACAAATTCATGTTTCAAACTGAAACAAATATTTTGCATCCATATCGGGAATGTGTACCTTGCATGATGTATCGGTTTGCTGATACTCGACAACGGTTAATTCTGTAATATTATGGGGAACGAAGGAAAGATCCTGGTTGTAGATGATGATGAGGGAATATTGCTTTCAGCCCGGGTTGTTTTAAGGAAGCATTTTCACCGGATTGAAATTCTTACCAGCCCTGAACGTATTCCGGAAACGCTGAAAAGGGATCCGTTTGATGTCATTTTGCTTGATATGAATTTCACTGTGGGTGCAACAAGTGGGAAGGAGGGATTGACGTGGTTAAGAAAGATACGGGAACTGGTGCCGGATGCTCATGTTATCATGATCACGGCGTATGGGGATATTGAACTTGCCGTGAAAGCCATGAAGGAGGGGGCTATGGATTTCGTGGTAAAACCCTGGGATAACAACCGGTTACTGGCTACGGTAATGGCGGCATATAAATTGAGTATTTCCCGCAAAGAGATAGCAAGGCTTAAATCACATCAGAAAGTATTGACGGAAGATATCGATCATCCGTATACAGAAATCATCGGGTCTTCACAAGCGATGCAGGAAGTTCTGGTTGCAGTGGATAAGGTGAGTAGTACTGATGCCAACGTGCTTTTACTGGGGGAGAATGGAACAGGTAAAGAGCTGATCGCCCGGTTGATTCACCGGAAGTCGCTGAGGTCTGAGTCAATTTTCATTGGTATTGACCTTGGTGCCATTCACGAAACCCTGTTTGAATCCGAACTGTTCGGACACATCAAAGGGGCATTTACCGATGCAAAAGAAGACAGGGCAGGCCGGTTTGAGCTGGCATCAGGTGGTACGTTGTTTCTGGATGAAATCGGAAATCTCTCACTGCCTCTTCAATCCAAATTACTCGCTGCCATTCAGAACCGGGAAGTTACGCGTGTTGGATCAAACCGGGTGATCAAAACGGATGTGAGGATCATCTCTGCAACCAACATGCCCCTTTACGAAATGGTTGACCGGGGTGAGTTTCGCCAGGATCTGCTGTACCGCATAAACACGGTTGAAATCCGCATACCACCCCTTCGGGAAAGATTGAAAGATGTCCCGGAAATGGTTCACCATTTTATGAAGATGTATTCAAAAAAATACAACAAGCCCCTTCCCGCGGTTTCAAAAACCAGCATGAAGAAATTATCCAGCTATCACTGGCCTGGAAACGTTCGTGAACTGCAACACCTGGTGGAACGTGCCATGATCATGACGGATGAGCGGGTAATCAATCTCGATGATTTTATCGCGGATGTAAATAAACGCCAGCCAGCACGGGAAATACTGAATCTGGAAGAGATCGAAAAAAAAACCATCTCCAATGCCCTGAAAAAACATGGTGGAAATGTCAGCAAAGCAGCCAAAGAATTGGGACTTGGAAGAACAACGATCTACCGGAAAATGGAAAAATATGGTATATAGAAAATTCAGGATCCAGGTTGTTATTCGGGTACTCCTGATTGGAGTATTCATGGCAGCCTTTGTGTTTGCCGTCCACCAGTCAAACTGGTATATCGCTTCGGTTATTTCAGCCCTCCTCGTCCTGCTCATGGTCATCAGCCTGATTCGGTATGTTGAACGAACTAACCGGGATCTTGGTAATTTCCTGCAATCCATTAAAAACAAAGATTTCTCTTCAATTTACTCGGCAAAATACAGCGATAAATCTTATGCCCCCCTGCATGATGCCATGAACGAAGTGATGTATGAATTCAGGAATGTCCGGATTGAAAAGGAGATCCATTACCAGTACCTGCAAATGATCATTGAACACATCAACGTGGCATTGATCTGTTTTGATGCGGAGGGTGATGTCCACCTGGTAAACCAGGCAGCCAAGGATCTGTTTAACATGAAGCGCTTAAACAGCATTGAGGCAATTGGTAAAGTGGATAAAAAACTCCTTGAAGCGGTGAAGAAATCCGATACGGAACGCGGATCCCTGGTTAAAACCCTGATCAATGGAGAAATGGTGGGCTTATCCCTGAAAGGAACCATGTTCAAGGTCAAAGAGAAAACGTTAAAACTGGTCTCTCTGCAGAATATCAAAACGGAACTTGAGGAACAGGAGCTGGAATCCTGGCAAAAACTGATCCGTGTGCTCACCCATGAGATCATGAATTCCGTGACTCCCGTTTCCTCATTAAGCACAGCCATCAATGAAATGCTGACCAGAGATGGTCAGGGAATCGGTAACCTTGCCGAACTGGATCAGAATGACCTTGAAGATATGGTGGAAGGAATGAAAACCATTGAAGAGAGAAGCAAGGGCCTGCTGGATTTTGTCGGAACCTATAAAAACCTCACCAGGCTTCCGAAACCAACGTTTACAAAGGTTCACGTCATGCCTTTGCTGAACCACCTGAAAATACTGATGAAATCCGAACTTGGGAAATGGAATATCGATCTGAAGATCCACTGTTCAGAAAAAGACCCGGTAATCGATGCGGATCATGAAATGCTTGAGAGGGTCCTGATCAACCTGATCATGAATGCCATTGATGCATTGCACCAGGTTGAAAATCCCGTAATTACCATCGAGGTCGGAAGCCGGAATCACCAAACGGTCATAGAGGTACAGGATAATGGAAATGGGATCTCTACGGAGAACATCGATAAAATATTCGTTCCGTTTTTCACCACGAAAAAACAGGGATCCGGCATCGGACTCAGTCTTACAAGGCAAATCATGCGCTTGCATAAAGGCTCGATCTCTGTAAAATCCGAACCCGGGCAGTTTACCGCTTTTACACTGAAGTTTTAATCGGGGATTCTCGTCGCCCGGCCCTGTGGGACAAGGTCTTAGAGATAAACACTGACAGGTCTGTAAGACTCTGTCAGGTTTTCTATTACTGTAGGGACCCGTCAGGGTCTTATAGACCTGACGGTGTCTTAAAAAGGATAAGATATGGTATTTAAACCACTCAACGATCAGGGATGATCGTTGTACATTCATTCCCCGGAAATCCCGCACCCCGTACCGCGTAACAACTGATTGAAAAATAATTAAGCCTAAAGATGCTTTCTCTTTATTATTCATTATTTTTGCAATGATTTATGGATAGCTGGCATGGTGCAACTCATACCCAAAATAACAAAACTGAACGGGAAGAACCTCTATTTCCTCTTTCTTGCCGGATCGAAAAAGATCCTGGAAAACCAGATGGAAATCAACAGGATCAATGTTTTCCCCGTTCCCGATGCGGATACGGGAACAAACCTTGCATCGACCGTGCGCTCAATCATTGATAATATCAGACCCGATTATTCGTACAAGGCGACTGCCGATAACATTGCCATAGCAGCACTTGAAGGAGCCCGTGGAAATTCGGGGATCATTTTTGCCCAGTTCCTCTATGGCCTCAGTGCAGAAACCGGGAACCACCAGGAGATCACATTACAGAACTTCAGTGAATCACTGAAGAGATCGATTGGATATATTTATGAAGCCATTGCAAATCCTGTTGAGGGGACCATGCTTACCGTTATCCGTGAATGGGTTGAACACATTCATAACAAAAAGGATGATCTGGAGTGTTTCAAGGAGCTCCTGTATGAATCATACAAGGCGGCAACAAAATCCCTGAGTGAAACAACTGAAAAATTAAAGGTGCTCGCCAAAGCCAATGTGGTCGATGCCGGAGCGAAAGGATTTGTCCTATTCCTCGAAGGGATCATGGAATACCTGAGCAAGAACAATGTTAAAGAGGTGCTGGAATTAAGCCAGTATGTAATTGCTGATGAGCCTCATATGGAAGAAATATCCCCGGATTCACTCACTTTCCGGTATTGCACTGAGGCCCTGATCAAAGGAGAGAAGCTTGACAAAACGGCGATCAAAAAAACCGCTTCAGATTTTGGCGATTCAATTGTCGTTGCAGGCTCAGATAAACAGGTCAGGCTTCATGTCCATACTGATAAACCTGCTGATCTGTTTGAAAAACTTCGGCCTTTGGGTAAATTAACCTATCAAAAAGCCGATGATATGTTCTTACAGTACCAGGTAGCACATGAACGGAAATACAATATCGCGCTGGTCACTGATACTACCTGTGATCTGCCTGCAGAACTCTTTGAAAAATACCAGATCCATCAGGTTCCCATAAATATCCAGGTGGGCGAAAGTGTATACCTTGATAAGCTTACCCTCGATCCTGAAACCTTCTATACCCTCTCGG
Source organism: uncultured Rikenellaceae bacterium (assembly GCA_964389685.1). Taxonomy (GTDB): domain Bacteria; phylum Bacteroidota; class Bacteroidia; order Bacteroidales; family VadinHA17. The sequence goes on along the minus strand of CAYMFM010000055.1, from coordinate 11,381 downwards.
AGGAGGTATCCGAAATACCCACCACCTCCCAACCAAACGAAAAAAGCTTTGTCAACCTTTATTCCCACCTTGCCACCCACTACGATTCGGTGATCGCCATACACATAAGCCAGAAATTCAGCGGTACCTGGTCCAGCAGTTCCAAAGCAGCAAAGCGTGTTGAGTCAGAACTGAACAGGAAAATTTCGGTTATCGATTCCAAAACCATCAGCGGATCGCTCGGCCTGCTGGTTCTCCGTACAGCCGAAGCCATAGAACAGGGTATGGAACACGATGAGATACTCCGAAAGGTCGATGACTGGATAGCAAAAGAAAAACTGTATGTCAGTGTGAAATCCCTGCATAATATAGTCAGGAGTGGCCGTGTGAGTCCTCTGACAGGGTTTATCGCAAAGACCCTGAACCTGAAGCCGATCATATCGGTTGGGGATGATGGAAAGGCAATCATGCTTGATAAAGCCTTCAGCCAGGAAGGAAATATCAGGAAAGTCCTCAAGCACATAAAGAAAGATATCGCTGAGGGGAAATTGTGGAATTACATGATCGTCCATGCCCTAAATCCCGAAGGAGCTGAAAAACTGGCCGATACACTCAGGGAGATCACAGGAAGATCCCCCCGCTTCATCGTGAATGTTTGTCCTGCCCTCGTACTGCATGCCGGGAACGGAACGGTCGCCGTTGGATTGGTGAAAGATTAGACAGTTAAACCGGGCAGGTTGTAAGGTTCCAAAAATCCTCGTGCTATGACTGAGCAATGGTTTGTGCGATAGAAGATCATAGTACGAGTAAACATACTAATTTTCAATCATTATTCACTTTAACACCCATCCGATGAACAACATTAACAAAATCAATCAACGAATTTATTTATTCGTTGCTTTATCTGCATTGCTCCTGGCTGCCTGCACTCAACAGGATAAAACAGCTGCCCTTAAGCCGCCGGTGGCAGAAAAAATTGAAAAGGAACTCACCAAACACGGCGATACCCGCATCGATAACTATTACTGGATGCGACTTTCTGATGAACAGAAAAATGCTGAAGTCCAGGATGAGCAAACACAAAAGGTGCTCGATTACCTGAATGCTGAAAATGAATACAAAACAGCCATGCTGAAACATACAGAAAATCTTCAGGAAAAACTTTTTCAGGAAATCGTGGGCAGGATCAAGAAGGATGATGAATCAGTCCCCTATAAGGAAAATGGATACTTCTACTATACCCGGTATGAAGAGGGAAATGAATACCCGATCCATTGCCGGAAAAAAGAAACACTGGAAGCCCCTGAAGAAATTATGCTGGATGTGAATAAGCTCGCTGAAGGATATGACTATTTCTCCGCGTCCGGACTCAGTGTAAGCCCGGACAATACCATCCTTGCCTATGGAGTGGATACGGTTAGCCGGAGAAGATACACGGTTATGTTCAAGAGGCTGGATACCGGTGAAATGCTTGAGGATCAGATCCCAAACACTACCGGTAGAGTTACCTGGGCAAATGACAACAAAACTGTTTTTTTCGCTCGGAAAAACATGGAGACACTCCGTTCGGAACGGATCATGAAACATGCTCTGGGTACGAATTACCGGGATGACAAAGAGGTCTTTTTTGAAGAGGATGAAACTTTTTCCTGCTATGTCTTCAAGACGAAGAGTAAAAAATACCTGATGATCGGTTCCTCTCAGACCCTCTCAACCGAGTACAGGTACCTTGATGCAAACGATCCCAATGGCGAGTTTAAAGTGATTCAACCCAGGGAGGCGAATCATGAATACGATGCTGACCATTATGGAGATTTCTTCTATTTTAAGACTAACCTTGACGGAGCAAAGAATTTTAAATTAATGAAAACTCCGGTTACCAAAACAACCAAAGAGAATTGGGTGGACGTAATTCCTCACCGGGATGATGTATTGTTTGAGAGCTTTGAGATCTTTAATGAATACCTGGTCCTGGGGGAACGGATCAATGGGTTGAGAAATATTCGTGTGATCCGGTGGGACGATGAATCGGAATATTATATCGAATTCGACGAAGAGGCATATGTTGCAAGGATTTCCGTAAATCCAGAATTTGATACAAGAACTTTACGGTTCTCCTATTCATCCCTTACTACTCCAAACTCAACCTTTGATTTCAATATGGAAACCAGGGAGAGAGAATTGTTGAAAGAAGAGGTGATCCTGGGTGGATTCGACAAGAACAACTATGAATCCAAACGGATTTTTGCCACTGCCGATGATGGAACACAGGTTCCGATTTCACTGGTCTACAGAAAGGGGATCGATCTCGATGGTGATAACCCGCTCTTGCTTGGTGCATATGGTTCCTATGGCTCTTCCCGTGATCCGAGTTTTAGTTCCACACGTTTGAGCCTTTTGGACAGGGGATTTGTTTATGCTATAGCCCATATTCGCGGAGGAAGTGAAATGGGAAGATACTGGTATGAGGAAGGAAAATTGTTTAATAAGATTAATACTTTTTCCGATTTTAACGATTGTGCCGAATTTCTGATCGCTGAAAAATATACCAACCCGGATAAGCTATTTGCTATGGGTGGCAGTGCAGGTGGCCTGTTGATGGGTGCAATCATTAACATGCAGCCTGAATTCTACAAAGGAGTGGTCGCAACCGTTCCCTTTGTGGATGTCGTTACAACCATGCTTGACGAGACCATACCGCTGACTTCGTTTGAATGGGATGAATGGGGAGACCCGCGGAAAAAAGAGTACTATGACTACATGCTGTCATACTCTCCCTATGACCAGGTAAAAGCCATGGATTATCCAAACCTGCTGGTTACAACCGGTTTCTGGGATTCACAGGTGCAATACTGGGAGCCGGCTAAGTGGGTCGCCAAACTCAGGGATATGAAAACAGATGATAACCTGCTGGTATTCCACATCAATATGGAAGCCGGTCATGGTGGAGTGTCGGGCCGGTTCAGAAGATATCGGGAAACCGCCCTTGAGTATGCCTTTATGCTTGATCTGGTTGGGGTAAGGGAATGATGAGTGCTTGCCACGTGAAATGCGACGCAGGAGCATATTTCACTGTGGATGCATGATGCCTTGCCTGCCGGCAGGCAGGAGTGATGAATGGGCATGGAGCATGGGGCACGGAGCATGGGGAGGAGTACAGAGTTAAAAGAGAGGAGAAGACTTTGAGACGAAGGGAATAAACAGAGAGGTGAGTTGTGAGTGGAAAGTGTTACAAGTTACGGGATATGGGTTAGGCTTCCTGTATTCATTTTTTTTTGCTCCGCAGGAGCAAAACGTTGGTAGATGCCCTAATCCTTCAGCGCATCAAAGTCAATCTCTTCCCAGTGGTCCACTTCGGTGATCTTTCCCTCACAGCATTTCAGGGTTCGTGCAGGAAATTTTTTCAGGAGTGTATAGTTATGGGTGGCCATGACAACAGCCCGGCCACTCTGGCTGATGGACTGAAGCGTTCCGATAATGCCTTCCGATGTTTCCGGATCGAGATTGCCGGTGGGTTCATCCGCGAGAATGATCTCCGGATCGTTCAGCAGCGCCCTGGCAATGACAACCCGCTGCTGTTCACCGCCTGACAACTGGTGGGGCATCTTGTATCCTTTGTATCCCAGGCCGACTCTTTCCAGTACTTCTCCGATACGCTCGTCAATGGCTTTTTTTATTTTCCAACCGGTCGATTGCAGGACAAATTCCAGGTTCGCCTGGACAGAACGGTCTGTCAACAGTTGAAAATCCTGAAAAACAATCCCCAGCTTTCTCCTGAGAAGGGGAACCTGGCTCTTTTTTATACTGGTGAGGTTATAACCGGAAACAGTTGCTTCGCCGGTTCTGAGTGGGATCTGTGCATTGATGGTTTTTATCACACTGCTTTTACCACTGCCAACCCTGCCAATGAGATATACAAATTCTCCACGGGAGATGGTGAACGTAACGTCAGATAAGATCAGGTTGTCCTTTTGCATGATCGAACAATCCTGAAATAATATAATGGTGTCCAGTGTCATTTTTCAGATTCGAATCAAAATGGATTTGATAAACCCCAACTCTTCAAAAATACAATTTTTCACCCCTGATACCTCAAAATGTGCAAATAGTAATTAACAGGGGTGTGTTAGTAAATCTGTTACAACCAGACTTTTTGCGTTCAAAAGATTATCCTAACAAGGATAACCGGTAAACAATATACAACAGTGGCGATGATAGTAACCTGAATTAATTGCACTTGATTATTACTATCTTTTCAGCATAACCATCACTGAATCGTAACTCCAGAATATATACTCCGGGGAGAAAACGATCGGTCCTGATGTGCAATGGTGATTTCTGGTGATTATCCATTTGTATCATTTCCACACCATTTATTGAAACAATTGTGATGCCAGAAACTGCTTCACAATTTTCGAGAAACAAATCATCCTGGAATGGATTCGGGTAGATGGTCACGTTTGATTTCATCTGATTCCTGGTACCCGTTCCATGGAATACTGCCTTTCCGGATAAATATAAACGGCTGGCAAGCAGATGCTCTTCCGTCGTGAATGAATTTAACCTGAAAGTCAGGTAAAATGGTGAAGCAAAATTTCCAACCTCTTCGGGGCGAAAACTGATGTATAATTCAACAATGTTATTATCCGGTATTTGAATTGGGAGTGGATTTAGTAAATAGAACGGGTTGTCTTCAGCAGATATTCCAACAAGTATCGCATCTGATCCAGAATCATTCGTCAGGTGAATGGTTTTGATCAGTGAATCACCAATTGCAATTGTTCCAAAATCAAGAACATTTGTATCCGTGGGAAAAAGAGCGGGTATCTCCTCCGCAAAGGATACATAATAGCTCCAGTAAATACCTGTATTTGGCCATGAAAAAGTAGTGCATACATTGCCCCCTTCATCAAACTCGGTAAGAAAAGCTCCGTAAATATTCTTTCCCCACCCAATCAGGATATGATCATTTGGTATAGGTATACTGTTTCCCATAACGGACGAATACACATCGGGTGTCTGACGGATTGCCCTGATCAGGGTTGCCGTTTTATTTTCTTCATCGATTTGATATTCTTTAGCACTGGAATATTGGGGGATATGACTGTTGCCGTTATCAAAGATTAAAAGATTACCGTTTTCCAGGCGTATTGGTGAATGCTGCCCCGAAAATCCGGTGGGATCGTTGATGAATTGAAACTCATTCTTTTTCCCCCCCAACCGCCAGATTATTTGCCCGGTTGACCTGTGAATTTTGGTAATTTCACTCATATGACGGCAGGAGAGTAGCAGGTGACCATCCCAGTCAACATTTATGGCATTTGCATGAACATAATCAATCACTTTGGCTGTTAGATCAACAAAATGTGTATCGCAATCCAGAATATCAAAATGATCCAAGCTTTCCCATTGAAATATCACCTCACCGGATGGATCAAATTCCTGTATTACGGTCCCTCTTACGGTAGCATCATTATTCCCTCCCGGGAAAATTAGGCTCATATCTAACTGCACCAGATCATATGTCATCAGGATATTGCTTCCATCTTCCAGGAGAACGAGATCATGAACATCAGTCGTGTATTCACTGGTTACCGACAGGGTGTCAATAACCTGGAAGCGATGATTCATTATATGGAATGACCGGGTAGCATTATCATAAAAGGAGAACAAACCATTCACCTGAGGAGTAAAATTACGCACTCCGCTGGAGATCTTTCTGTAAAACATTGGATTGCCCCAATGATCGACTATGGCAAGGTAAGGGGAGATGGCAAAAACATAATAACCCGGAGTCGTGTGTTCGGTAGTTACAATGGAAAATTCAGGAAAACCTGCTTTTTCTTCCTCTTCCCATAAATTGGTTAGCCCTGTTTCTATTCCCTTCGTTTGAGAGTAAAGGAAGGGCATGAATGATAAACCAATCAGTATTACAGCAACAATTCTTATCCTATTATTCATGCATTTTCAAAACGATACACAACCAACAAATCCATGTTACCACTGGGGAATGAGGTATTATATTAACCTGGCAAAGCAGGATGGACATCGGATAATATGACCGGGTAAAAATAGCAGAACAATTCAAAATAGAGAATTAATCGGACAATTTTCTTTGTGGATTCGTTGGATCATGCTGCAGGAATACATGATGGTTTGTTTATTACTTTCAAATTGTGTGAATAACTATCCGATTATTGATACTTACATCATTTTTTAATTTTAGTAAACTTGCGAAATCTATGGTAGATGGCATGGTTTTCAGGAAGTTTTTTTACCTGTGGTTGATGTTCGTGGAATAAGATACTAAAAGAAAACAGATGCCGTTTTTATAGTTAACTTTGTGCAATCTACAAACCCCTGAAATATGGATGTTCGACGGGTAGCTATCATAGGTATCATTTGTATCCAGTTTTTTTTGCTGTCACCACTTTTTGCACAAAAACCACACTCATTAGAAACGATTGATTCTGAATACAAAACAGCGCTTGAGCTATTTCAGAAGCAAAAATACGGTGCGGCACAGAATCATTTTCTGAAAGCCCTGGAGGCTTATCAGGGCAAGGATTCGGAATGGAAAACGGATGCTGAATTTTATGCTGCACTTTGTGCGGTTGAACTGTTTAATGAAGATGCTGAATACCTTATCCAGGAATTTATCCGAAATCATCCGGAGAGTCCGAAAGCCAAGCTTGCCCTCTTTGAACTGGCCCTGTTTGAATACCAGAATAAGAATTACAGAGGGGCTGTTCGCTACTTTGAAGGGGTTGACCGGATGGTCTTATCCGAAACACAGCTTGCTGAATTATATTTCAAGTCGGGTTACAGCTACTTTATGGTTGGAAACATGGAAAAGGCAAGCCTGGCATTTTTCGAGATCAAAGATATCAATACAGCCTATACTTCTCCTGCTATATACTATTATGCACACATTGCTTATTCGGAGAAAAACTATGAAACCGCTTTACGGGAATTCAGGCGGTTAACCGATGATGAAAATTTCTCCCCTGTTGTTCCCTTTTACATTGTCCAGATACTTTATCTGCAGAAAAATTATGACGAGATTCTGGAATATGCCCCTCCACTGCTTGAAACAGCCACACCCAGCAGAGCCATTGAGATCGAAAAATTCATTGGTGATGCCTACCACAAAAAGGAGCGGTACCAGGAGGCAATTCCCCACCTTGAAAAGTACATGTCCGAGTCAAGAACAGTAACCAGGGAAGATCGTTATCAGCTTGGGTTTGCCTATTATCAGGTGAGTGAATTCGAAAAAGCCGCTCCACTTTTCGAGAGAGTAACGGGCAGCAGTGACCTGTTGAGCCAGAATGCATACAACCTGTTAGCCGATTGTTATCTGAGAACGGAAAGAAAGGATATGGCACGGATGGCTTTCTCATCAGCCTCAAAAATGGATTTCGATGAAACGATAAAAGAAGATGCCCTCTTCAACTTTGCCAAGATAACCTATGAACTCTCTTACTCTCCTTTCAATGAAGCGATCAGGGCCCTGAACCAATACATTAAGGATTATGCCCATTCCGACCGGATCGATGAGGCCTATGAATTTCTCATGCAGGCTTACTTGAATACACGGAATTATAAAGAAGCCCTGGAATCACTCAACAAGATCCAGGAAAAGAATGACCGGATCAAATCGGCTTACCAGCGGGTTGCATTTTACCGTGGACTGGAACTGTTCAATGATCTGAAATTTGATGAGGCAGTTGATCATTTCGACCTGAGCCTTGAATATGGGGCGTTTGATTTGACGATTAGAGCCCGTGCCTATTACTGGAGGGGAGAAGCCTACTTCCGGTTAAACGATTTTGAAATGGCATTTGACGATTATCAGGAATTTATTGGATTACCGGGCGCATTCGAAACGATTGAGTTTCAGGTTGCCCATTATAACCTTGGCTATATCTACTTCTCAGAAAAAGCGTATTCAGAAGCGTTAAACTGGTTCAGAAAATATGTTAACCTGGCAGGAGATACGAAGTCGAAAATGATGGGCGATGCCCTGAACCGGATCGCCGATTGCTACTTCATTAAATCCGATTTCCAGACCGCCCTTTCCTTTTACCAGAGGGCAATTGATCTGGGACTTTCCGGATCCGATTATGCCATGTTCCAAAAAGGAATAATCCTGGGCGTTACCAACAACCACCAGGGAAAAATCAGGGTACTGACCAGTCTGCTGGAGAAAATACCATCTTCTGCCTATGCGGATGACGCATTGTTCGAACGAGGTAAATCCTTCGTTACCATCGAAAACTACAACCGGGCCATAGAGGATTATACGAATATTATTGATGAACTTGAAAACAGCAGTTATGTGCCCAAAGCCATGGTGCAACTGGGTCTTGTATACTACAATATGAACCGGAATGAGGATGCGATTAGCTGGTTTACCCGGGCCATTGAAAACTATCGGGGGACCGAAGAGGCTCACAATGCCCTTGCCGGCTTAAAGAACGTATATGTGGATTTGAATGAAGTGGAGCAATATTTCGACTATGTCAGAAACCTCGGCGATGAAGTTACAGTGACGCTTACTGAACAGGACTCCCTAACCTATATCGCAGGCGAGAATTTATACATGGCAGGTAATTGTGAACGGGCAGTCCAAACCCTGAACACCTACATTGAACGATTCGACCAGGGTAACTTTCTTCTGAATGCCCATTTTTATAAAGCTGAGTGTGAAATGAAACTGGGCGATGTGGAAGAGGCACTTGCCTCCTATACCTACGTGATTGAAAGTCCAAGAAGCCTGTTTACCGAGCTGGCATTGGTAGCCGCTGCCACAATAAATTTCAAAGCAGGAGAATTGCATGAGGCAATTGAACAATATGCTTACCTTGAGGGAGTTGCAGAATTGCCAAATAACCTGCTGATTGCCCGGTTGGGTCTTATGCGCAGTTTTTATATACTGGAGAATTACAAAAATACCATCAATGCAGCAAAAAAATTGCTGACATCCGATAAAGTGTCTGAAGAGATGGCAAGAGAAGCCTATTTTAAAATTGCCAAATCTCATTATACCCTCGAACAACTGGACCAGGCACAATCCAATTTCCGGAGAGTCGCATCGGAAGTTAAAAGCATTGAAGGTGCTGAGTCAAAATACAGGGTGGCTGAAATCTATTTTCTGAAAGAACAGTTTGAAAAAGCTGAACAGGAGATAAACCAATTCTTAGAACTCAATACACCACACCCTTACTGGATGGCTAAAATATTTATCCTGGATGCCGATATAAAAGTAAGAAAAGAGGATTTTTTCCAGGCAAAACACATGTTGCAGGCGATTATTGATTATTATGAAGAACCAAACGACGGGATCATAGAGGAGGCATCCAGGAAATACAATGAAATTGTGGAGTTGGAGCAGTTCCTGAATGCACCGGCAGTACAGGATACAATCAGACTGAATGGCGCTATTGAAATGTCAGATACTATTTTCCATGATGGAAAACCATAGATTATGAGTCCACTGAAACAGATAAAATCCATAGTTGTAGTATTGGGATATTTTCTACTGGTATCCACTGCACTCTATTCCCAGGATCCCATCAGGAAGGAAGTAAAGGTGGTAAAACCATACGAACCATCCCTGTCCGATGCGTTTAAGGTTACCCACCTTCCCGTGCTTGATGACACACTCCAGTTCACCCCCGAATACAACTATACCATCACACCGCAATCTTTTTCGCCGGAATACGAGTTGCGCCCGATCCGTCCCGCAAGAATGGAGGGAGAAACCCTACCGAAATTGTACCACTCCCTGCTGAAGATCGGGTTTGGAAACTACTGGACACCCTATGGTGAATTGAGCATTAACAACCTCAGGTCGAAAGAGCACTCTTATGGTGTTTATGGCAAACACATCTCTTCCCAGGGGGATGTCCTTCTTGATAATGATAAAAAGGTTTTCGGAGGGTACGGGAATAGTGAAGTGGATCTGTACGGCAAGAAAATAATGAAGAAAGCAATCCTTTCCGGAAGCCTGGGATTGCAGAGTGACCAGTTCTATTATTATGGCTATGATACGGACACAGTTATCGTTCCCGATTCACTGGTCAGGGATATCGATAAAAAAGATATCAAACAAAGTTTCCTTCTGCTGTCAGGAAAAATTGGATTGCGATCAGCTCATGTGGATTCAAGTAAGTTTGCCTATAATGTCGCCTTTCAATACAACTATTTCAGGGATAAGTACGATATGACAGAAAACGGCTTTCACCTGGATAGCCGTTTCAGTAAATTATTCAATAAACAGTATATCGGAACCGACCTGGCGTTTCATTACCTGGATAAAAGCGAAGGCATTGACTCAACCTATAATGCAGTATTGAAAGTGGCACCCTGGTTTTTGAGGCGTTCTTCCCTGTGGAAACTACAGGCTGGGCTTTCCATAACTTTCGACATGAAAGAGGACAACACGACTCCTCATTTTTACCCGCAGGTTGAATTGCAGTTTAATGTGATAGAGAACCTGTTATTTGCCTACCTGGGAGTTGATGGAGGTCTGGAAATCAATCATTACCGGAGCATTGCTTCTGAAAATCCGTTTGTGATACCGGGTTTGTCAGTGAAAAACAGCGATCATAACCTGGATGTTTATGGAGGATTCCTGGGAAGCATTAGCACTTCAACGACATTTAAGATCAAAGGTTCCTATGCTTTGATTGACGACATGTACTTCTTTGTGAACGATACCGTTGGTGAACTGAGGAATCAATTCAATGTTGAGTACGATGATGTCGAGCTGATATCCCTGTATGGCGAGGTGGAATCAAAACCAACGGATAAACTCTCCCTGCTGCTCAAAGGTAACTATTACGGGTACTCCATGTCCGCTCAGGATGAACCATGGCACAAACCATCCTGGGATATTACATTTGCTGCATCCTATAACCTGAGGAATAAGATTTTGATATCGGCTGACCTTTTTGGGCAGGGAAAGCGATATGCAAAAACCTATGGATTAGCCGGAAATGCGATGAAGAAGAAGCTGGATGGATTGCTCGATATAAACCTCGGTATCGAATACAGGTACACCAAGCTGTTATCCGGCTTCGTGAATTTATACAACATCGCGTCTGTCCGGTATTCACAGTGGAACCAGTATCCCTCCCAGCAATTCTTTATACTCGTGGGATTTACCTACGCCTTGTAGGTAGAGTAAGCCTGGTTCACCTTACCATCCTTAAGCATTACCCGGTTGCTGATCGTGTGTTCGAAAAACAGATAAAACATCAAGTTTTTTTGAGGTATTATTCAATAGGCAGGTGATATCGCTTTGAATGGTATAATATAATCAGATTTTCAGACAATTAGAAGCATGAAAGACACGTTTTAATGAATATCACAGGAATGTTAATCTTTTGTTAAAAAAA
>CAYMFM010000054.1:19237-26633 GCA_964389685.1 uncultured Rikenellaceae bacterium | reverse complement strand
ACTACTGTATAACAATCTCATCCACAAACAGCCATGCCTTCCCTCCTGCCCCTTTGTGCCATGCCGGGCAATCGATGATTGATCTGGTAAAGACTTTGACATACCGAACCTGCTTGGGATAGACATTAATTTTAAACTCTTTGATCACAATTTGATTATCCCGTTGACTGATGTTGTTATTCACCCTGCCGACCGGTATAAATGTCTTTCCATCATTGGAGACAGAAAATTCGACATATTCCGGCATGAAGATCCAGGATCCGGCATCCTGCAGAAATCCGGCGGACAGGCTATGGATCTCCTGTGGCTTGCCCAGGTCTACAACCGCTTCAAGGTTCTGTCCTTCATATCCCTGCCAGGCTCCTGTACGAAAATTCTTTGGACCCCGGATGTAGTCGATGAGCGCCATTTTTCCACCTGCCGAGTATTGGGGTGAAAAGGTGGATGAGAGCATAATTGTTCTGCCGGGGGAAATTTTCCTGAATTCGGCAGTGATGATCCGGCTTGCCGATTCTCCCTCCTTACAGGAGAAAGCCTTCAAAACGGTCGTCTGATTAATGGTGATTGGAGATTGATACCGGGCTGAAGTCAGATCAGGTACCGAACCATCGAGGGTATAATACAGATCTGCTCCATTTATTGATCCCAGAGCGATCACCGTTGAATCGATAAACGTTCTTTCACCCCTCGTCAGATGCGGAACCGGTTGGATCAGGTGATCCCGGATGGAAGCCACAGGGATGTCATCACTACCTGTTCCCCAGCCTGCTCCGGGAGTGTTCCCCATTTCCAGGACAAGCTCGCCCCCGGATACAATATCGCGATGCCTGATAAAGGATTTCGTGTAGTTTTCTCCGTTGAGTGTTGCTGATTGAATATAGATGTTTTCCGCGGTAAGGTTTTTGGCTATGATGCGAAACTGGTTTCCATCCGGCAGGTTAATTTCCACTTTCTTAAACGCGGGTGTACCAAAAACATAATAGTCAAGCCCCGGGGTTACGGAATAGAATCCCAGGGCGCTCAATACATACCAGGCTGACATCTGTCCGGCATCCTCATTGCCACTCAATCCATCCGGGTTAACGGAGTAAAGTTGCTTCATGATCCGGGAGACCATTTCCTGGGTTCGGTATGGGACACCGGCAAAAGCATACAGGTAAGCCATATGGTGGCTGGGCTCATTTCCATGAGCATATTGTCCGATCAATCCTGTAATATCCGCCTGGTCTCTTCCGGTAGTTTCACTGCTCTCCGTGAAAAGCTGATCGAGCTTATTGACAAACGGTTCACGGCCTCCCAGCAGATCCATCAGGCCCGAAACATCGTGTGGAACAAAGAAGCTATACTGCCATGAATTGGCTTCCGTATAATTGAAATTCACCTCGCGCGGATCGAAGGGAATAAACCAGCCACCATTAATTCTGCCCCTCATAAACCCGGTGGATGGATCAAAAATGTTTTTGTAGGATTGTGCTCTCTTCAAGAAGTATTCATAATCTGCATCCTTTCCAAGTTCCTTTGCCATTTGTGCAATACACCAATCGTCGTAAGCATATTCCAGGGTTTTGGAAACTGACTCTGACTCTTCACTGACCGGAATATATCCATATTCCCTGTAGGCTTTCAATCCAAGATGATCCAGTTCTGCACTATGTTTCATGGCTTCGTAGGCTTTTTCAACGTCAAAATCACGGATCCCCTTGATGTATGCATCAACAATAACGGGAATTGAATGATAGCCGATCATGGTCATGGTTTCATTTCCCGAAAGTTCCCATACGGGCAGCAATCCTCCCTGGTTGTACTGTGTCAGGAAGGTCTTAATGATATCGACGGTCCGCTCGGGTTCAATGATCGTAAATAACGGATGTGCAGCACGAAAGGTATCCCAGAGAGAGAAGAGGGTATAATAATCGAAGCCCTCAGCCTGGTGAACTTCCATGTCCCTTCCACGGTACTGACCATCAGCGTCTGTATAGAGATTCGGATTCAGGGAAGCGTGGTAGAGGGCAGAATAGAATATCTCTTTTTGCTCCCGGCTACCTCCGCTAACATCTATTTTCCGGAGCTGTGTTTCCCAGGCCTCTTCTGCAGCGAGTCTGACCTCATCAAAAGAACGTTCCCCGATCCCGGACAGCAGGTTATTTTTCGCACCTTCAGCACTGACGGCCGATATTCCGATCTTCACGAAGATCACTTCACCCTCCGTGGTTGAAAAGTTGAATGCCGCTTTTACATTCTTCCCTTCTCCCCTGTCAGCATCCGGCAGAATGGTATCATTTTCAGTAATGATATAGGTGTCAAATGGCTTTGAAAAAGTTGCATAAAAATAGAGCCTCTGGTCCTTCGCCCATTCTCTAGACCTGCGATAACCGGCAATTTCCGTATCACTAAGGATCTCCAGCCAGGATTCAATTACAGGATCCCTGTGTTCCAGGTCAATGATTATATGGGACTCCTCACCTTGAGGAAAGGTATATTTGTGGTAACCAGCTCGTTCGGTGACCGTAAGTTCCGTTAGGACAGCATAATCGTCAAGCAATACTGAATAATACCCGGGAGAAGCCTGCTCTTTTGATTTCCTGAATAATGAACAATATCCGGTAGAAGTATCATTTTCATCACCTTTGTTAAATTGGATTTCTCCTGTAGTGGGCATAAACAGGATATCGCCATAGTCTGATATTCCCGTCCCGCTAAGGTGTGTATGGCTGAAACCATAGATTACCGAGTCGGTATAATGGTATCCTGAACATCCATCCCATCCTGTCAATCGAGTATCCGGTCCCAGTTGCATCATACCAAAAGGCATGCTGGGACCCGGGTATGTATGTCCATGTCCCCCGGTACCGATAAACGGATTGACATAATCTATATTCCTTTTTGTGGTGCAGGAAACCAGCACTAGCATAGCAATACAAAAGATTGTAATCTTTTTTCTCATTTTACTTTCTTTTTTGATTTCCATACTCTACCCTCCTGATTGATTTGCCAGGTGTTTCCGGCAGTATATCCTGACATTGTTATCTGGTACATTGAGGGAGTTGAAGAGAATTCGGGCAGGGTTGGGTATCGGTTGAAATCCTCAGCTTGCAATCCCAGTTGTTCGAGGGAAGAAGCATATTTTCCCTGGTTTTTAAAATGGGATCGTTGCAAATGATACAATTTTCTCAATACCCATTTGATCTCTTCATCCTTCTCCGGCAGGAATGGAACCTTTTGTTCTCCTGCGAGATGATCGGAAAACTGCACATATCCCCATGTTTCCGGTGCATGCATATTGATCCGTTCCTGGGGTGACCAGACCCGGTTTAATGGCGGGAAGGTTTCTCCGGTATCCGGATCTTTTCTTTTTACATAGTCCCGGCCGATCACTTCCATTTCCCAGTCGACCCGGGAAAAATTCACTCTCCACTGTTCTCCATCGGAAGGCATTCGGTGTCCGGGGGCACACTCTTTCAACGTTTCCCATGGTACAGCAATCTCCACGGTCCAATTCCTGTCCTCAGATGCAGGGTTATTGATGGTTCCGTTCACGTTTACTGCGACCTTCAGTCCGCTGATATTCCAGCCGGTTATGGCTGGTCCGCCATCCCGGTAAGGTTTTACCATCAACAGATCCCACACTGTACCGAACGCATTCACCTCCAGTTCATAGTATAGATGTGTATCCCCATCAGGGTCGATAAAGATCTCGAAATCGTTATCATAATAGATTACGGTATCGCGCTGCCGGAGGGTTGCCCAGACATGTTTCTCTTCCAGTTCTGCTGCGAAATAGAAGTTATCATCATCCCACACCATTTTTACACGGGATTGCTGAGTCGGCTGGTTGTCCTTGTTGCCTGTAATATCTACGAACGGATTTGTCCAACCAACCTTGCTCCATGCATCTTCACTGATCAAGCCATCTATTACCGGATCTGTTTCTGCCCGGTAACAGATATACGATTCCGGTTTGACCGGAATTTGAAAAGTAGAATCAATAGAGGCATCCATATTCTTTCCAACTGCAGATTCATCATCGTTCCTTACTGAACATCCGAATATTATCGAAATTATGCAGATGAAACAAATTAAAATGATTCTGTTCATTCTATGAAAAATTAAAGGAGGTACTACACCTGTTAAGCACCTATTTAAAGGATTATTTCTCGTTATTTGTATATCCTGTTTGATGATTGGAAATGTCTTTAGTGAAATTTGGTGTTTTTGTGATTTTGTGGCTGATCTGTATTCTGATATAGTAAAATTTGAAAAACCTGCCACAAAAACACTAAAGCACTAAATCACACCAAAACCATAGATTAAGATTAATAATAATGAATTATACTTTAATAATTCACATAGTTTCAGTATTAAACAACGTTTCTCCAGAATTTTCGGTTCATGGCTCGTTCATTAAAAAAGGTTACACCTGCCGCGCCACCATCCATTGCATACTGAACCGCCTGTGCAATGTTATCGGGGGTGAGTGCCGGAATAAACAGACCACTGTACAGGGGGATTCTTCCATTCAGTCCACGGGTTCCTTCCCGTGTAGCAATTTCTATCCATGCAATATTCTTCTCATAAAAATTGTGATAGATCATCGGATAGACTGCATCAAGGTTCCACTTAAGCCATTCCTGCCTGACCAGTTTCCTGGCAATCTCCGGAGTAGGGAATACTGCTGCCGTAAGTTTCTTTTGGTGATCCCTGGTAACCTGAGCCAATTCATTAACCAGGCGGGTTACAGAGTCGTACCTGAACTGGAGCCAGGCCTGGTGCCCGGATGGGTCTTCGATATCCATCGGATCGATCCCTTCCTGCTTTTTAAACTGGTCCCGACAGACATCACAATAGCAGAAATCAAATTCCGGGTACTCTTTATCCTGAACAAGGTTATATTTCGACCACAGCCCGATTGGAAGGATAACGTCGGAGTGCCGGATATAGTCGAGGTGTACTCCATCCAGGTTATCCATCATTGCCAGTCTTTTCACGCGTTCGGCAATAAATTCACGAACTTCAGCACGAGAGGGACAAAGCCAGCTATAATAATCAACGTAGGGTTGATGTTCGACCGTTGATCTGCCATCCCGGCTAATGGTAAACCATTCCGGATGTTTTTCCATGGTTTCCCGATTGCGGTGGTTCAGTACAACAATCCATGCATGGATTTCCAGTCCGGCTGATTTTGCCAGAGAAGCCATTTCCGGGTATTGCTCTTCCGAAGCCTGCATCAGTATTCCACTGACACCAAGACGGGCAAGTTCCCTGAATTTGTTTTTCCACTGTCTGGGTGAATCACCCCGGGCAGACATCCAGACCCAGACCGGCATTTCCGGAACGCGTTGAAGGGATCTGCACCCGCTGAGGAGAGGTGTTCCTATGGTGATTCCAACTGCTCCAAGGCCCACCATCCGGATAAAATCTCTTTTTTTCATGGTTATGATGCATTAAAATGGGTATTCGTTTTATGTGTGAAACCAATTATTTTTCTCCTCCCATTCTTTCCAGGGCAGAAAGGTAATAAGTAAGGCTTGCGGTACCATCCATTGTTGGTTCATTTGTTGAATAATCCGCAAAATCATCGTGATACACAACCAGTTTGGACTGGAAGGCATTGTACTCATCCTCTGATGCAAGGTAAAGTCCTTTCAGGTTGTTGTATATTGAACCATATACGGGACCGTCAATCAGTCCGCCGAGGGGTTGCTTTTTCAACAGGCGAACAGCTGCTGAGTGGGTATCCTCAGGGTAATCTCCATCCTCCGGTAATCCAATGATCATACTTGTTCCCCAAGGGTTACAACCGAATAACCAATCCCTGAGGGAAGCCTCCATCGGTTGATAGCTGTCATCACCTGTAAGCTCATGATAGAGTCTGCACTGGGTCAACATGGCCACAACCAGGTTATTGGAACACCAGACAAACGGAATCCCATAATAAAAAGCATTTTCTTTTCCTTTGCGGTACACGTTATCAATTCCATCCTTAATGTACTCAGTGAATGTTGAGCTAATTTCCTGATCGGGAACTCCGGCAAGGAAGACGTGCCCCAGGTTAACAAACGGGTACCACTGGTAATGTCTGGCTGTGTCGGCTCCCATCCATGGGATGACCGGTTCTGTATTTCCATTACCGGCTGCATCCGCCAGGTATTTCTCATCACCGGTCATCCGATAGAGTGTGCTTGCTGCCAGCTCCATATCATCCCGCCAGTTATCTTCCTCATAGAAATAGGGGGCTCCATGAGGAGCGGTCTGGCACACTCCCGGATTCTCCTCTCCAAACTCATATGCATCCACCGCTTTTTGTTTCAGGGCAGTGGAGAATTCAGGGTAAAAAGGCATCAGGATGTCAGCCCCCAGAGCAAATGCTGCAGCATATTTCCCGGCAGTAGAAGCAATGCCGGTTGCCCGGTTTTTGTTCTTCTCCGATCCCTGGACCCTGCCTGTACAATAATAAACCGGTCTTTCAGCACCACGACCATAATCTGCACTATCTTCTGCCGGTATTTTGAATCCGATATGATCCCGGTCATCAGCTATCTGATTAAACATCACTCCCTTTTCCGGATTCATTTTGACCAGCCAGTCCAGACCCCATTTTGCTTCATCCAGAATATCGGGGATACCATTCATCCCGGGATGACCATCTTTATCAAAATCATCATGAAAGAGAGCGGGATTTTTCATGTAAGCAAAAAGCATCTGAAATACAGCGTTGGCCGATGTGGCCACATACTGTAAATAATCGGATGCATCATGCCAACCGCCCGTGACATCAATATGAGTGGAATCCACTTCCGGATCGGGATGAAAAACAATGAATCCATCATGCATATGGCAGGAATCGTTGAAGAAGGGATTATAACCACACCGCTGTTGACGCATGTATTCCAGAAGGAAATCTGCTGTTCCGTCATAAACATCATCATCGATTTTGAACTCCGGAGATCTGGTATTGCCTGCCATGATATAAAACTGCCCCTCCTCCCGAAAGGCAGAGAAATCAAGTCTGCAGGTAGAGCTGAAGGGTCCGTATTCACCAAAGGGCTGGATGTCTTCCGACTCCCATACGGGTTTGCCTGATTCAGCTTCACATACCCGAAACTCAACGGGTTCTTTTGCACTTTTACTCACAAAAACCGCAATTTTTTCGGTTGAAGGAAGATATCCAAGCTGGTTTATTCTGATCCAGCTATTCCTTTCCTCTCTTTCACAACCTGTAAAATAAAACAACAGCAACAGGGTAAAGGTCACAGCAAAGATCTTCCCGTATAGTCTCAAAAAACAGTTTTCCGGAGAGAGTGGATGATTTTTTTTTCGTGCCCGATTTAACATATACTGTATCGTATTATGTACAACCAATTCATCAATAAAAAGAACCGCCTACTGCAATGATCCT
>CAYMFM010000054.1:11906-19137 GCA_964389685.1 uncultured Rikenellaceae bacterium | reverse complement strand
CGTATTATGTACAACCAATTCATCAATAAAAAGAACCGCCTACTGCAATGATCCTTTATTTTCTTTTGGGTTGAACGCCCCGTTGTTTTGCTGCTGCTTCAAGCCGCTGTTGCCACTTTGATTTTTTCTGGGGTTTCTTTTTGTTCTCTTCCATTCTCTTCAGGATGGCTCCTTCATCAAGAAACTGTTTGGTGATCAGGTTCTGTCCAAAGGTGATCAGGTTTGCCAGGAAGTAATAATAGGTCAGACCGGCGGAGAAATTATTCAGAATCAGCATAAACATGATGGGCATGATATACATCATTCCTTTCATCCCGGGCATTTGACTGCTTCCGGATGCTGAGGGGCTATTAATTTTCATAGTAACTATGGTAGACACTGTCATGAGGAGTGTAAAGAGGCTTATATGGTCTCCATACATTGGTATGTTAAAGGGAAGGTCAAAGATGGAATCGTAAGTAGAAAGATCATCGGCCCAGAGGAATTTTTGTTGTCTCAATTCAATTGATGCGGGGAAAAACCTGAACATGGCAAACAGGATGGGCATTTGGAGGATCATGGGCAGGCACCCACCCATTGGACTCACTCCGGCACGTTTATAGAGAGCCATGGTTGCCTGTTGTTTTTTCATCGCATCTTCCTTCTTGGGAAATCGGGCATTGATCTCGTCGACCTGTGGTTTGAGGACTTTCATTTTAGCCTGTGACATATAGGACTTCCAGGTCAACGGGAACAAACCCATCTTGATGATGATGGTCATCAGCAGGATAATGATTCCATAGTTGGCAATGTATTTATTGAGCCAGTTGAAGATCGGGATGATCACAAACTGGCTTATCCACCGAATGATATTTCTACCGAGGAATACCAGTTCTTCGAGTTCCACTTCATATTTTTTTAAGGTATTGAAATGGTTTGGACCAAGGTAAAACCGAAAACCGATCGTTTCATCACTACCTGCCTCGTAAGGGATACTCAATTCAGCCCTGAAATTCCTGAGATAATCTTCTGACTCAGGAAGTTTTCTGGAGCTTACATACGCATTGAGAAAATAATTGTCGGCAATCAGAACGGAAGAAAAGAACTGATCTTTAAACGCCAGCCATTTAACCCGGGTGGTTATTTCATTTGTCTCTTCGTCTTTCTGCGATCTTTCCCTGAAGCCGTCAACTTCTCCCTGATCGTATTTATATTTAAGTGATGTATAATTGTCTTCGTTTTGTCTTCCTTTCTCCTGCTGAGGCAGGTAAATTTCCCAATTCAAATCAAGTGAATTCAGGTTTGACGGGATAATATCCGTCATTCCAACCAGGTTAATATCGAAATCAACCATATACTCACCGGGGTTGAGTGTATAGGTATATTCTATGTATTTCCCGGGTTCCGAGACCAGTCGCAAGGCAACTGATTTAGGGGATTCTGATGCATCGAGATGCCTCTCGCTTCCCAGGGGTTCAAAATAGAGGTTACTGGTCCCAACCGGTCTGTTTTCCCGGGTAAAGAATTCAAATCCAAAGATGGTTGAATCGCCATTGAAAAGGATTAATGGAAGTGAATCGTAGGTTGTATATTTTTTCAATTGTGCGGTATAGATCCTTCCTCCAAGTGTGGAAATGTCCAGTTTCAACAGTTTATTTTCCAGTGTAATCATCTCTGTCTCAACACCAGCAGCCTGGCCAAATACTCCACCGAGGCTTTCCTGGTCATCGAGTTTCAATGCATCCTGGACATTTTCCGGAGTGGAAACCGGTTGTTTCACTGCCGGTTCAGCAACCTCAGCCTGTTGAACGGTATCTGCCTGAATTTGGGAAATGGCTAAAATACTATCGATTTCACTAATTCTTAATGCAGGGTAAGGCTGTTTTGGGCGTATGCGCAGGGCTTTCATATAAGAACCCTTGGCACTAGGATAATCTTCTGCATTATACAGAGAGTCGGCTATTTCTACCTCCTTATTAAATGCCTTGTTTAGCCGGGTATTATTAAAATAGCTAAAACCTATAAAGATGGCACCAATCAAAAGGATTCCAATAATTGTGTTTTTATCCATTATTCGTTGTTCTTTTCAAAGGCATAAGGATATTATTCCGGCCCCATTATTCATCCAGTGCTTTACGGATAAACTGAACAAACAGGGGATGTGGATTTATCACTGTACTGCTGTATTCCGGGTGGAACTGCACACCCACAAACCATTTATGTCCTGGTATTTCAACGATTTCAACCAGGTTTGTATCGGGGTTGATTCCCGTAGCTTTCATGCCGGCTTTTTCAAAATCACGTAAATATTTATCATTAAACTCATAGCGGTGTCTGTGCCTCTCCCTCACTTCCGGAAGTCCGTATGCTTTATAGGCATTACTCCCTTTTTTCAGCCTGCATGAATAGGCTCCGAGTCTCATGGTCCCGCCTTTATTCACAACATTCTTCTGCTCTTCCATCAGATCGATAATCGGATAATCGGTTTTACTGTTCATCTCCGTTGAATTGGCAGTGGTCCAACCCAGAACGTTCCTGGCATATTCGATCACAGCACACTGCATTCCAAGGCAGATTCCCAGGAAAGGGATGTTGTTTTTTCTGGCATATCCGGCGGCTATTATTTTGCCCTCGATTCCCCGCTTCCCGAAACCCGGAGCCACAAGGATCCCTTTCAGGTCCTTGCATTTTTCAGAAACTTTTTTCTCTGTAATCTGTTGGGAATGAATTAAGACCAGTTCCACTTTGCATTCATTCATCGCCCCGGCGTGAACAAATGACTCGGTGATCGATTTATAGGCATCCTGCAACTCAACATACTTTCCAACCAATCCGATACGTACTTCTTTTTTTGGATTTTTCAATTTGAAGATAAATTCTCTCCATTTTTTCAAGGCCGGTTCTCTTCTCACTGCCAATTTGAGTTTTCTCAAGGCAGTGACATCAAGCTTCTCCTTCAGCATATAGAGCGGCACCTCGTAGATGGTTTGGACATCGATGGATTCAATAACAGAAGTGATGTCAACATTACAGAAGAGAGCAACTTTTTGCCGAATGTCGTCGGTCAGGACTTTTTGTGTGCGGAGCACCAGTATATCAGGCTGGATCCCATTTTCCAGCAGTTCTTTAACGGAATGTTGTGTGGGTTTTGTTTTCAATTCACCGGAAGCAGGCAGGAAAGGAACCAGTGTAAGGTGAATAACCAGGCAATTGGAGGATCCCATTTCCCATTTCATCTGGCGGACCGCTTCAATATAGGGCAGGGACTCAATATCTCCAACGGTTCCGCCTATCTCCGTGATAACGACATCATACTTGTTTTTCTCTGCAACCAGTTTGATCCGCCACTTTATCTCATCGGTTATATGGGGGATAACCTGGACTGTTTTACCCAGGTAGTCCCCTCTTCTTTCCTTGTCGATCACCGCCTGGTAAACCGTTCCGGTAGTGACGTTGTTTTCCTGTGATGTCGGGAGATTCAGGAATCGCTCATAATGGCCAAGGTCAAGGTCGGTTTCTGCACCGTCTTCTGTAACATAGCATTCTCCATGTTCATAGGGATTCAATGTTCCGGGATCGATGTTAATATAGGGATCCAGTTTTTGTATCCCGATAGAATATCCCCGGGCTTGCAGTAGTTTCGCCAGTGATGATGAAACAATTCCTTTACCTAATGATGAAGTAACCCCTCCAGTAACAAAAATAAATTTAGTCGAAGACAATGTCAATTGTTTTATTAATTTATGGTCCAGGTGTTACCTGAATGAGTTGTTTAATAATGTTGTATTGATGTTATCAATCCGTATCAGACTGATCGATCAATTGAATCTTCTCTTCCAGCAGCTTAATGGAGTTCTTTGCCCGACTGATTTTCAGGTGTACCTCTTTGATCATAGAATCGGCATTTTTTGATTTGGCAAAGAACCCGATATTGTTCTCCCACAATACGATATCATTTTCCATCTGTTTAATCTTATTTATAAATTTTTCCCGATCCTGTTGAATTTTCAATTCGGCTTTCGGGTTTTCCCTGATATTTACCAGTTTATTCTTGTATTTCAGCAGGCTTTTTTGATTCTCGCCGACTTTCAGGCTGTCGAATGCCTTATTTATTGTATCCCTGTATTCCTGGAGAACCTCATCCTTATGTTTGAACGGGACATATCCAATTTCTGTCCATCTGCGCTGGTAATCATTCAACTGGTTAAAATTCTCCTCCATATTTTCAACCGGCTTGAATTTACCAATCTCCTTGATCAGTTCTTTTTTCAGTTTCAGGTTATCTTCATAGGAATTGTCAATCTGGGCATAATGCTCAGATTTTTTCTGAAAGAATGTATCGCAGGCTGAACGAAATCTTTTCCATATTTTTCCGGAGTGTTTTCTGTGCACCGGTCCGATCTCCTTCCATTTTTTCTGCAATTGAATAAGGTCTTCTGTTGTTTTCTGCCATTCTGTGCTGTTTTTAAGGGATTCAGCCTGGATGCAGAGTTCAATTTTTTGCTGCAGGTTATTATTCTGGACCTCTTTGTTTTCAATATAAAATTCCCGTTTATTGGTAAAAAAGGTATCGCATGCTTCCCGGAATCGCTGGTATATTTTATTGTTGCTTTTTTTCGGAGCATATCCGATCGTTCTCCAGATTTTCTGTAGCTCTATGACTTCGCCTGATTTTTTATCCCATTCTTTATGGGAGGAGATAGTCTGTTTATTAATCTCTTCAATCTGTTCACACAGGTGGTTTTTAGCTTCCAGGTTTTTTTTCTGTGTTGATTTCAGTTCCTCATAGAACTCCTGGTGTTTTTTATTGATTTTGGATGTTGCTTCCCGGAACCGTTCCCACAACTCATTTTTCACCTCATGCGGTACGGGGCCGATTTCACGCCATTGATCGTGCAGTTTTTGAAGTCGTTTAAAGGCATTCACCGCGGAGGGTTCCATCATCAGTTCCTCGGCTCTTTCACAAAGTTTTATTTTTGCTTCCAGGTTTTTTTTCAGGTCCAGGTCGCGCAATTCCTTATTTATTTTAATATAATCATAAAACTTCTCAACGTGATGATGATAGGTATTCCACAGATCTTTGAGGGTTTGTTGCGGTACAACACCCACCTCTCTCCAGCTTGACTGAAGGTCTCTGAACTCCTGAAATGTTTTATTGATTGATTCTTTCCGGTTAATCAGGTCTTTAATCTCCTCGATGATATGGTATTTCTCCTCCAGGTTTTTCTGTTTCTGAAGTTCAAGATCCTTGTTATAGGAAGATTTAAGGTTTCTGTATTTAGCAAGCAGCTCTTTTATCTGAATTTCACGGGGATCGTCTCCCGGCATGAAATCGATAATATCACCACCCTCAGCAAGAAAAGCTTTCTTCTTTTTTTCTAATTCAATTTTATGTTTCTTATAGAAATTGATTTTAATGTTTTCCACATCGTTCCTGATTTCCTGTACCGGCCGTTCTGAGATCAATATGGTAAGGGTATTCACCAATTCATCAATGGAAAAGGTTGTATAGTCAACATCTTTGACGGTAATCTCCTCATCCTCTTTATCATGATCCTCTTTCAGATCCTCTTTTTTATCGGATGGTTCAGAAAGGGCACTTTCTGCCTGTGGTGAATCGGAATGTTTATCGGTTGGTGTAGCTACAGCGTGGTCTTCCTGGTCGGGTTTTTGTTCGGGATCCGTTTCTGATCCCATATCCCCTGTCTGTTCGGGTGGGGTTTGAATCTCACTGCCGGAGTCAGTTTCACCTGACTCAACCGCGGAATGATCTTCCTCCGGACTGAGGAGGGTTTCATCTTTCGAATTTGCAGTTGCTTCCTGCTTACCAGAAGCAATGTTTTCATTTTCCGGACTCAGGGATGCCTTATCAACATCTCCTGAAGTAGCATTCTTTTCAGCCATCTCGCTGTTGTCTGTAGGGTCCTTCTTATTTTCAGGTTCCGTTGCGGATCCCCGAATTGTTCATCATGAACAGAATCATCATTCAATGTAGTCTCCATCATTATTCCCAATTTAATCATCCTGCTACAAAGAAAGCGGTGCGAACACAAAATTACGAAAATATACAATCTGAGCCGAATAGCAAATTTTTTACTGCAATTTAGAATAAATTGCGGTAGCAATGGGTTTCAAGTCTGTATACAAATCCCGGGTTTTTTATTTGGGAATTAGTCACTACATTTGATTTAAAACCGATGAGGATAGATATAATAACCATATTACCCGATCTCTTTACCGGTCCACTCAGTCATTCCATTATCCAACGGGCAAAAGAGAAAAGACTGGTTGACATTGTCATCCATAACCTCAGGGATTATTCCAATGACCGGCATAAAAGTGTGGATGATTATCCCTTCGGTGGAGGGGCAGGAATGGTCATGAAAATTGAGCCGATTTACAAGCTCTGGACGAAATTAACAAAAGAGAGGGCGTACGATGAGGTGATTTATACCTCTCCCGATGGGAAACTTTTTGACCAGAAAACAGCAAACAAATTATCACTGGCAAAAAATATTATCCTGCTATGCGGTCATTACAAAGGGGTAGATCAGCGGGTTCGTGATCATCTCATAACACTTGAACTTTCCATTGGTGATTTTGTGCTTTCGGGGGGGGAGCTTGCAGCAGCGATCATCACTGACTCCATCGTCCGGTTGATCCCGGGCGTTATCTCTGATGAGACCTCAGCACTAACGGATTCATTCCAGGATAACCTTCTGGCTCCCCCTGTTTATACCAGACCTTCAGACTTTAAGGGTTGGAAAGTGCCGGATGTATTGATCTCAGGGCATGCCCAAGAGATTGAGAAGTGGAGAATGGAACAGTCTGTTAAACGTACGCGAAAATTGAGACCGGGTTTGCTGGAAGAATAATGATATTGGTTCAGGGTACAGAGTTAAAGGAAAAAGTCGACAGTCTGCAGTACGCAGTCCGCAGTGTGAGAAGTTACGGGTTACGAGTTACGGGATACGAGTTACAGAGACAATTCCGCAGTTTCCGTACATACAATTATAAAATTTATCATCATGAGAACATGTATCTTACTCCTTCTTTTAATCTTCCCTGGCTGGCTCTACTCACAGCAGGTTGCAGATACTTCCTATCATCCAATAATTGAGGATCCGGAATATGAATCCGGGAAAGGATCTGTAATTTTTATCGACGAAGGCCATCATAATTTTCATACAAAGAATGGCCGGTATAAAGCTTTCTCAACCCTTTTGGAAAGAGACGGATATCAGGTTAAAGA
>CAYMFM010000054.1:0-11806 GCA_964389685.1 uncultured Rikenellaceae bacterium | reverse complement strand
TAATAACATAAAAGAAAAACCGTAAATCATGTACAAACTTGTGCTTCTTCGTCACGGTCTGAGCGAATGGAACATGCAGAACCGGTTTACCGGGTGGCAAGATGTTGATCTGGCAGATGCAGGAATTACCGAGGCACGCAACGCAGGGCAGTCTCTCAGGAAGGCCGGTTTTGCGTTTGATGCTGCCTACACTTCAGTGCTTAAAAGAGCTATACGCACGCTTTGGATTGTACTTGACCAACTGGATCAAATGTGGATTCCAGTTATTTGCGACTGGAGATTAAACGAACGACATTATGGAGCCTTACAAGGTCTCAACAAGGCTGAGACGGCAGCCAGGCATGGTGAAGACCAGGTTCTTATTTGGAGAAGAAGTTACGACGTACCACCACCAGCGGTTACAGAAGAAGATGAACGTTTTCCTGGCAACCAGGCCAAATATGCAAACATTGAGAAAAATAGGCTGCCGAAGACAGAATGTTTGAAAGACACTGCTGATAGAGTAATCGAGTATTGGGATGAAACTATTTCCAGGGAAATTTTATCCGGTAAACGGCTCCTTATTACAGCACATGGCAACAGCCTTCGAGCGCTTGTAAAATATTTGGATGAAATAAATGACGAAGAAATCCTGAAGCTGAATATACCGACAGGTATCCCCTTAATTTACGAACTTGACTCAAATCTGAAACCGTTGCGTCACTATTATCTCGCTGATGACGAAACACTTACCAATGCATTGAACACATTAGCAAACTAAGACAAAACCAGGTAACCTTCTTATCTGAGGATTTTTCTTACCAGTGATACCGTAAAGTATGCCATCAGGAACATGCCTGCAAATCCTTCAATGGAAGAGACGACACGTGCTGCACCGGTTGGAAAATGGTCTCCATAGCCGATGGTGAGGAAAGTAATTGCACTATGATAAAAAGCACGGGCAAATGGTTCTATCTCATACCCTGTGCTGGAATGGATTTCTGAGACACCTGCCAGGAAAAGAACATAATAAATCAAGCTGAAGAGAACGTACCAACCTAACATGGACATGAGTACACGCAGTGGAGCGGTTGCATAGAGTCCGGCCACGTCCAGAACAAGCCATTTGAATCCGTGCCAGGGATAATACCAAAGTCCATTGAACCTGCTCTTTTTCAGTACGCTTTCCAGTTTTGAACGGGCTTCATACCGTTTAAATTCCACATACGATCTGTCCTCATCCCCATACTGGCCTGTCTGGTTAAAGTTCTCTTTAAGAATCCGGAATTGTTCGGCTTTCTCTGCATTGTTCGTATTGGTTTGAGCGGAAATGACCTTTTTAACCCGGCTGTTTTTCCAATCGATATAGATGGTTCCGAGAAGACGCATGCCGGTAAGATTCAAAACCGAGATGTCAACATCAAATTCATACGGTTTCAGGTCAATGATATCACGTACAATGGTGTCCGACAGATCCATCAGTTCACACCGGGCAACACGAAGGTCGATATAATGATCCAGGTGACACGATTGCAGCGACAGTTGCCGGAATTTTGAATTAAGAAATGAGACTGCTCCCTGACCAAAATTTGTTCTGTCGAAGACAACTTCAGCCATCTCAAATTCAGCCAGTTCAAAATTAAAGATCCCTTCACCCATGATGACTCTTTTGAAGTTAAATTTGCCATTTTTGATATCTGCACCCTCAAAGGTCACATCACCATCACCGAAGACTGCCCTGTTAAAATTAACCCTTCCATCATGAAACTCAACGGTACGAAAATCAACCTTGCTGTTACCAAACTCTACCTGCTCAAAAGATATGTCTCCCTCCCCGAACTTGGCATAATGAAAATCCACCTTACCGTCCCCGAACCGTGCTACTTTAAAACTGACATCTCCCTCGTTAAAATGGGTGTTGATGAATGATGTTTCACCTCCTCCAAAGTCGGTATTTATAAAATAAATGGAACCTTTACCAAAATCGGTATATTGAAAATCTTTGACACCTTTGCTGATGAACGAGTTTTTAAAAAGGAAATCGCCTCCGCCAAAATGACAATTGGCAAAATCAATATTACCATCGCGAAAATGGACGTGAGAAAAGCTGACATCACCTATTCCAAACCTGGAAGAATGGAAAGAGACACTTCCGTGTGCAAACTGTGTATCATCAAAATTGATGGAACCCTCTTCAAACTCAACATAGGAGAAATCGGTAACATATTTTGAATCAAAAAAGGCATGACGTGCTGACAGGTGCCTGATCCGGATGTACTCCTTCTTGTCCATGTTTTGCCGGCTCCTGTAGTCAGAAAGAGAAAAGTTTTTGATATAACAGTGATCCAGGTTGATGGCTTTTTTGTCCCTGATCATCCGATATATCTCTTCCGTTTCGATATATCCGAACCGTTCCGTTGAAGATACAGCCTGGTTTGCTAACAGGTATGATACGATCACAGTTTTCGGAAAAACAACTCCCGCATCAGAAGAGAATTGGTCATTCTTTATCTCTACCTTAAAATAGGGGTAATCCAGGATCATGCAGCATTGATATTAACCTTTGTATAAATACAAATATAATAAAATCAAAGTCCTGGAGAAACCGATCGATCCTTACCGGTGACAAATTTTCCGATAGGGACACACCCGGCATACCTTTTCATCCTCAACCTGTGTGAATGGAACTGCCGGATTAATCATTTCCTCCACAAGTTCAATCAAGTGGACCAGGAACTCCTCCTTCTGCTGATGGAAGTCCTTGATTACCAAATCGGGACCGCCGGTTTCCTGACAATGAATATGATAATCGAACGGTTCCTTATAAAGATCCCTGACATAATATAATCCGGGCATTATTTCATCATCAGAGAACTCATCAGACACCAGGAGAGCATAGAGGAAGGTCTGAAAAACTGCATTATTCCGTTTTGGATCCCCTTTTTGAAACAGTTTTTCCATCCCCCCATAGTTTAATTCTCCTTTCCCGGTCTTGTAATCAATGATTCTGACTGTACCTTCCGTCTGATCTATCCGGTCAATGGTCCCTCCAATCCGGATGTCAATCGTTTGTCCAGGGTTTACGGTATGCAAACAGGTGGTAAACAGTTCTTCCAGGCAGAGAATCTTAAGGGGAAGAAAATTCCTGTCTACAGTCAGTATCCGGTTAAGGTATTTTCTCAGGATCTCGAGAATAACCAGGTTCCTTCCGCCAAAATCCCGGTTTTTTCCCGTACCAGGTGTTTTAATGAACTCCTCCATGATCGATTGTTCCAGGGCGGAATGTATCTTTTTCCGATCACGGATCAGGTTTCCGATGCCTTCTGCATCCAGCATACGATTTTTATAGGGTGAATAGAGCCGGTTAATGGCTTTATGAAGGATGTTGCCGAAAACCTTGAAGTCAATCTCTTCCGACATCTCCTCGGGTTCTTTCAAACCGGCAATGTAGCGGAAATAAAATTTCAACGAACAATCCAGGTAGGTATTTATACCACTGGGTGACAAATAGGGATAACCTTCGGCGTTGCCTGAATAGCTCAGGATATCAAGCATGATCCGTTCATCCTTTTCGATGGTCATGATCCCGGGATTCACGATCTGAATATCAAATGCGAGTGTTTTTTCAACCGGTTTGATTGCCTGATTATACTTAAGCTGGGTCAGGAAGCGACTCATTTCACCCGATTTCATTCCTTCGCTGTTGTTGTTATAGATGAAGGTAATGTGTTTGGCTCGTTGTATTAACCGGTAGAAATAATAGGCATAGATGGAATCCTGGTGTTCGAAGGTGGGTAATCCGAATCCCTTCCTGAGGTTATAGGGAACAAAAGAGCCGGTTGATTGTCCACGGGGCAGTATCCCTTCATTCAGGGATAGGAGGATCAGGTTTTCAAAATCAAGGGTTCTGGTTTCAAGAATACCCATGATCTGCAACCCGGCAAGGGGTTCACCGGTAAAGGGTATTTTCCTGTTTTTAACCAGCTTGTTGAGCAACTTAAGATAGGTTTCCAGATTCAATGTTACTTCCTCATCCGTTATTATATTTCCCAGCTGCTGGATCGCCAGGTAGAGGTGAAACATATACTCCTGGTGTAATGCGGGTTTTTCCTGCTCATCCTGATCTTCCGGATTGAGTTTATGGAAAAGATAGAGAAGAATCTCCATCAAGTAGGTTGACATGTGTGCCGGTGTATCAACTTTCCGGAAAATCATATTCAACAACTCATTATGCTTGAAGACAGAAGCATCTACAAATATTTTATTCCCCCGTATAATCTCCCCAATCATTTCTCTGATCTCCGGAATATTCTGCCTGAGGATGTATTGATGACTTAGGATAGAAAGGACCGGTTTATGATAGAAGAAGAGGTTTTTATCTGAATCACCCTTTTTTCGTTTCTGAAGATCAATCAGGTGGATCACCAGGCTATAGAGTGGTGTATCTTTGATTGGATAACCCATAGTAACATTGATCTTTTCAATTTCCGGGGGGATTGAATAGAGTACAGGCATCAGGAGCTGTTCATCAGCAAGAACGATTGCCGTTTTATCGTGTTCATCATTCGTCATACAGGGTATTTTCTCCAGTATCTGGGGTAGAAGTTTAGCCTGTGCCACTCCCGTAGGAACAGCAATAACTTCCATCATTTTATCATTACCTTCGAGGTGCGAAAAAGAAAAATCCATTTCAGCCTGAGGAAACCGTTTCATGTTTTTCCGGATAAAAAAACCGGCTTCGTGGTTGATATCATGGAGATAAGACTCATCATAATCCCAGAAAAACATACCCTTCCCCTGTTTGTATAAAAATTCAAACAATCGCTCCTCACATGAGTTTAATGCATTGAATCCCACCATGATAAACGTGTCAAATTCAAGATCGAATAGGGTCTCTTGTATTATCTTTTCCACCACTTCGCGGTAAGCCATTCCCTCATACCCTCTTCTTTTATTCAGCAGGGCCGATCGGAACCCCGAATAAATCCGGTTCAAGAGAGGCCATAACTGAATGAAATCGCTCTTGTGTTTTGTATCCTTTATAGGATTCAGGTTCTTCCAGAAGGTTTTAATTGCCTCGATTTGGCTATCAGACAGATAAGAAAAGTGGTCTTCGAGCTCTTTTAATGCTTCAAGATTATGAAACAGATCCGCTGCATTCACCAGGTATTTATCAATATCATCGAAATCATTCAGGAGCATTTCGCCCCAGTAATAAAAATCGTCAAAACCTTCGGTCGTACCGGTCTCTTTTCTGAATACTTTATAGAGTTCAAATATCAGTTCCAGATTTTCAGCAACCTGCAGATCCGACAGGTCCTGCATCAGTTCATTAATCGTTTTACATGCCGGGGACCAGATGGGTTTAACAGTTATTTCGGACAGGTACTTACTAAAGAACAGACCGGCTCTCCGGCTCGGAAAGACCATACAAATCCTGTCAAGCTCTTTTTCGTATTTCCGGTATACGATGTTGGCTATATGCTGCAGAAAGTTGTCCATTATTCAGTTGCTTTGAATTTCTTCCCCTGCCAGGAATCAAGCTCTTCCAGTCGTTCTTCAAAGAGTGTAAGTATCTGATCTGTACGTTTCATGAACCATCTTGGACCAACAATCAATTCCGGAGGTGCTTCTCCGGTAAATCGTTCAACCACAAATTCCGGATTCAATCGTTCGAGAAATTCGATAAAAAAATCAAGGTACTCATCCCATGAAAAGAGGTTAAAGATTTCAGGTTTTTCAAAATATTCCCTGGCCATCTCTGTTCCTTTTATGATCTGAAGCTGGCGAAATTTCACATTATGGAGTGGCAATCGGGAGAGGATTCCAGCTTCATCAAGCATCTGTTTCCGGGTTTCACCCGGCAATCCGAAAATGATATGGGCACCGACCTTTATATTTCTATTTGCTGTTTCGATAATCGCTTCCTCACTCTGTTCAAACGTATGTTTTCTATTTACCCTTTCCAGGGTCTTGTTATAACACGATTCGACACCGTACTCAATGAGCAAAAAGGCCTTCTCGGATAGTTCACTGAGGTAGTCCAGCTTTTCCTGATCGACGCAATCGGGTCTTGTACCGATTACCAATCCGATAACTCCGGGGATGCTAAGGGCTTCATCATGGATCTTTTTCAGGTTATCGAGGGTTGAATAGGTATTTGAGTAAGCCTGGAAATAGGCAAGGTATTTTTTTGCTCTCCTGTATCGTTTTTTATGGAAATCCATTCCTTCCTTGATCTGTTGTGCAACGGGTTTAGAGGCTTTGCAATAGGATGGATTAAATGCTTCGTTATTACAATAGCTGCAACCTCCATATCCAAGTGTACCATCCCTGTTGGGGCATGTAAATCCTGCATCAATGCTCACTTTCTGAACTCGTTCGCCAAATTCTTTTTTGAAGTAATTGGAGTAGGCATTAAACCTTCTCTCATGTCCCCAGCTATAGATCCTACTGCTCATAGAAATACCTCTATTTGTTTTTTCAGACTTCCGTACCAGATGTATCCCCTGACTGAAGTGTATCCCATTTCCATCAGGTATTTCATGTATTGCCTGATCTGGGATTTGTACGATTCCTCTTCAACTTCACCAAATTTATAATCCACCACAATGGCTTCTTTATCTTTTAACATGACCCTGTCGGGTCTCCGGACCTTTCTATTCTTCAGCAGAATATCTGCTTCTGTTTTCACCTCCCATTTTTTGTTAAACCAATCATGAGCCAGTGGGTCCGAGAGCATTTCGCTCGCTTCTTTTTTCATCTCGTTTGCGAGCCCGGCTGAAATTTTACCTTTTATCAGTAACCGGTTTACAGCATACTCCAGGTCATCTCCTGTTATCATGTGCTCAAATAATTCATGCATCAGGTTTCCATGATTAATCCGGGCTGTTTTTGCATCATCCTCCATGATAAAGTAGTCGGATTTGTGAAGGTTCAGCAGCAACCGGTTTGCCGGAGTATCTGCCGGACGATTGGTGCGCATCGTTATGATATTATGCGGTCTATCCCACTCCTTGCCTGCAACCGGATCCATACCAATGGTAAGCTGCAGTGTTTGTTCATGCCAGCTGACCGGTTTTCCGAAAGGAGACGATTCCATCTCTCCCGGGTCTTTTTTCACGACCATGGATTGGATAACATGATAGATCAGATCACCCACCTGTTTCATATCACCCTCTTTATCTGCCGGGCTAAAAACATAAAGTTTATCGACCGGCCTGGTAAAGGCTACATAAAGGAGATTCAAATTATCGACATAAGCATGCAGTTTCTCACTGTAGTAGTCATCGTGAAAAATAGTCCCTGCAAGCTTAGAGGAATAATTTACAGGTACCAGTTCGAGGGCATCAAAGGGTTTGCCGGCAGGTTCACACCAGATGATGTTCTGTTTGCCGGGAATGTGATCCAGGGTCCAGTCACAGTAAGGAATAATGACCACCGGGAATTCCAGTCCTTTGGCTTTGTGGATGGTTAATACCCGGATGGCGTTTTGCTGGTCTGAGACGGATATGGTCTTTTTCGGCCCCTCCTTTTTCCACCATTCCAAAAAAGACGGAAGATCAGAAGTCTCGTTTCTTGAGAATTCGACAACAACATCCAGGAAAGCCTGAATAAACGGAACTTCGGAATCTACCTGATGAAGGGTAAAGTTCCGGATAATCCGTTCTATCATCTCATACAACGGCAGGTAGGGTAATACCGGTACATCATTAACAAACCCTTGGGGGAATGAATCTTCTATCAGTTTGTGTAGTGAATCGGGGTCCTTTGATATGGATTCTAAAAATCCCAGATCCGAGGGGGAGTTTGGATTGAAGTACCGGTTATATTCCGACAGCATAAAGGCGCCATTTATCCGGTCATCAGGGGTATGCAGATACCTCAATAGGGAAACAATGAGTGAGACAGCAGAAGATGTTTCGAGGAAGAGTGATTCGTTGGACAGGACTTCGTATTGATGGTTCTCCGGATCTACCCGCATCGATTTTTGCAGCAACAAACTGGTTACAATATCCTTTCCATCCTTGTTATTCCTTACCAGGATGCATATATCTCCGGGATTGTATCCCCGGTCAAGCAGGTTATCCACAAGTGAGGGAAGTTCTTTTTTTACCTGTTCTTTCCAATCTTTCTCTTCTTTATCAAACAGTTTCAGCCGGATGAAACCACCGCTTTTATTTTCTTTATCAGGAATCTCCTGGAAAGTATCTTCATACGCCCTTGTGATCTTTCCGGAGAAGTTTTTTATTCGTTCCTCACCGGATGCCCGTTCATCCAGGTTTGACAAAAACCGGTTTTCAAGTGATAGTGCTGCTTCTTTGAAAAAAAGGCTATTGAAATGAACAATGTTCTCTCTGCTTCTCCAATTGGCTTTGAGCGGCAGAGTGCTGATCAAGGGAGCCTGAAAATCCTTGTTCAGTTGTTCTGACAGTATTTTCCAGTCACTGTTCCTCCATCTGTAAATCGATTGCTTCACATCTCCAACAACCATGCAATCGTGATTTTCGGCAAGGCTATTTACCAGAAGCGGGCGAAAATTCTGCCACTGGATCCATGATGTATCCTGGAATTCGTCGATCATGAAATGGTTAAACAGCGTTCCTGTTTTCTCGTAAATGAATGGTGCATCATTGCCCTCAATGATCTCCTTCAGCAATGCGGCAACATCTGAAATGAGGAACAGATTTTTTTCCAGGCAGTATTCCCTGACCTGTTTTGTTAAATCGGTTAGTATACCAAGAGTATAGATGAATCTGGAAATGGTTATTGCAGTCTGATAATCTTCCGAGCGGGTATCATAGAAGTGAAGGGAATCGCACAGGAGCTGGTTTAATCCAGCCTTATATACATTTCCAATTGACTCTTTCTTCTCACTGTTTTTAGTATACCAGGAAGAGAGGGTATTGCATGCATTCCGGGCCCTCACACCCGGATTGAAATCTTTTTTTTCTGCAAGTTTCCTGAAATGGTTGGCAAATCCTCCTTTTCCATACTTAAAATCTTCGATACACAAATCATACCGGGCAATCAACTCCAACCCTCTCCTGCCAAAATCCTGCAGGGTGGTTTCAAATTGATGGATAATTTTATTGAGGTCAGCAAGGTATTTGTCAAGGAGTTGTTTATTACCCAATTTCTCAATCAGCGGTTTGCTGAAAAGCTTAAACTTTTCCCTGAATATTTCCTCCCCTATATCCAGGATATCCTGTTTAAAATTCCATGACTTACCATCCTCAATTTTTGCTTCTGCAAAACGCACAAGCCACTCTTTCAGGGGATCATTGTCCGACAACCGGAACAGCATCTCATCGACCGATTCAGTCAAAATCTTCTTAACATCCATTTCCAGGTTAAATCCTGACTGAAGTCCAATTTCACGGGTAAACGATTTCAATACATGGTGAAAGAAGGAATCAATGGTTTCCACAGAGAATCTGGAGAAATCGTGCAATATAAGGGTAAATGCCTGCTGAGCATTCTTCTGCACATCATCGGGAGGGATCCTGCTCCTTTTCACCAATGGTTCCAGATAGGGCGAGGGATTTCCTTTGGCGAGGTGAAAAAGCTCATTTACAATCCGGCCTTTCATCTCTGCGGTGGCTTTGTTGGTGAATGTTACCGCCAGTATTCTCCGGTAAGCATAGGGATTGCGGATCAGGTGCAGCAGGTATTCAAAGGCGAGGGTATAGGTTTTGCCTGATCCGGCAGATGCTTTGTATACGGTGAGGTGTGCCATTAATCCGGATGAATGAATCGGGATTAAATGTACTGAAAAACCGGGAATGTTGGAATCGGGTAATCGGATTTTGGAAAAATAGATGATGATATAATGCTTTGATTCGGTTACAAAATTTTATATATTTAGAATCAGTTCAGTTCATATTTACGAAGCCCTGGAAGGGCGTAAGCAAAATAATTTAAAACGCAATGGAAGAATATATACCCTCATCTGACCGGTATAAAGCCATGGAATACAATCGGTCCGGGAAAAGTGGTTTGTTACTGCCTGCAGTATCTCTTGGTTTGTGGCACAACTTCGGATTCGTTGACGACTATGAAATTGCCAGGGATATTATCCTGAAAGCATTTGATTCCGGCATAACCCATTTCGACCTGGCGAATAACTATGGTCCTCCTCCAGGATCTGCCGAAACCAATTTCGGACGGATCCTGAATAAAGATTTGAAATCATACCGGGACGAACTGGTTATATCCACGAAAGCCGGCTATTACATGTGGCCCGGTCCTTACGGAGAGTGGGGATCACGAAAATACCTGATTACCAGCCTGGATCAAAGTCTCCATCGCATGGGATTGGAGTATGTTGACATCTTCTATTCCCACAGGCCCGATCCCGACACGCCCCTGGAAGAGACCATGAGTGCACTTTATCATGCAGTCCGTTCAGGGAAGGCACTCTATGCCGGAATCTCAAACTATGATCCTGAAATGACCAGGAAAGCCTGTTCCATTCTAAGGGAGATGGGCACTCCCTGCCTGATTCATCAACCCAAATACTCGATGCTTGTTCGGAATATGGAAGATGGATTGCTGGATGTCCTGGAAGAGGAAGGTGTTGGCTGTATTCCCTTTTCTCCCCTTGCCCAGGGATTATTGACCGATAAGTATCTAAAAGGTATACCTGCTGGATCCAGGGCAGACAAACCCCATGGATTCCTTGAACGTTCTGCCATCACTAAAGAGCTGGTTGATAAGCTGAGAAAGCTGAATGAGCTGGCAAAAAAACGCGATCAATCCCTTGCCCAGATGGCTCTGTCGTGGATCCTTCGTGATAACCGTATTACGTCGGTTCTGATCGGAGCAAGCTCTGTTTCCCAATTGCAGAATTCGATGGCCTGCCTGAATAATACCGATTTTTCTGATCAGGAATTACAAAAAATCGATCAAATTCTGAATGGTTAAAAAGAGCAACCTGAAATGAAAAAGTATATCCTTATCTGGTTATCGATTATCTCCTTCGCCTGCTTATGTAAGGGAGGAACGGCAGGTCCCTCGGATGATGAGATCTTCCTGTTGATCATTCCCTTAATCCTGTTCATCCTCTGTCTTGGAATACCAGTCATCATGAAATTCCTGAGAGAGAAGATCGCCGAATGGAAAGAGAAAGAACACCTTAAAAACCACGAGAACGGAATAGCAGGATAGTGTTGCTTTTGGCGAGATATGACTTGTACAAGCCATGTAACTATTGATCTGTCTTTCTTTTCCAGTCGTTATATTCCAAATCCCCCTAATCCTTTTCACATGAAAAACCTGAACATACGATTCGCTGAACCTGCCGATACACCGTTGATCCTGAGATTCATCAAGGAACTGGCAGCATATGAAAAGCTTGCCCATGAAGTGGTTGCCACAAAAGAAATCCTGGATGAAACGCTGTTTGGTGAAAAATCCTATGCTGAGGTAATCATTGCCGAATACCATGGCCAACCGGTTGGTTACACTCTCTTCTTCCACAATTTCTCAACTTTCCTGGGAAGGCCAGGTATCTATATCGAAGATATCTATGTCACTCCGGAATACCGCGGCAAGGGCATTGGTAAAGCACTCCTGAACTATTGTGCAATGCTCGCCAGGAAAAGAAAATGTGGAAGAATGGAATGGTGGGTGCTGAAATGGAACCCAGCCAGAGAATTCTATGAAAAGATCGGCGCCGAAGCCATGGATGAATGGGTGGTGTATCGGTTGACGGGAGAGTCTATGGAAAAGATGGCGGAGGGGAGTGAAGATAGTGGTGAGAGATGAGAGGTGAGTTATGAGTTGTGAATCCCGCCTACAGCGGACAAGGGGTGAGAGGTGAGTG
>CAYMFM010000053.1:23364-26856 GCA_964389685.1 uncultured Rikenellaceae bacterium | reverse complement strand
CACCGGGAAGAAGATCACCTTGGATTTACAGGATTATTGAAGTAAATTTATACAATGTACCAACTATGGCACTTTATGTAAATAAAATGCCATAAACCCGTATCTATTATGAGAAATATTGTATTGGTATCCATTTTTTTAATAATAAATGGGATATCAAATGTTTCTGCACAAAAAGGGAGCATAACAGGCGTTGTTTCAGACAGGGCCACTAATGATAAAATGCCTTTCGCAAATATTTTGCTTATTCTTGAAAATGATACAGCTTCTGTATATGGTACAGTATCAGACAAAGACGGGAGTTTCTATATGGATAACCTCCCATTTGGAAAGTATGATGCTGTGATTTCCTTTATTGGATATGAATCGGATACAATAAAAAACTTTCATGTCGACAAGCAAAATCAGCAAGTAAATATTGGTGAAATACAGTTAAGTGCTTTATCAGTTACTTTGGATGAAGTAGTGGTAAAAGATTGGGCTAAAACAGTTATTACTCATTTAGACCGGGTTACCTATAGAACCACGGATTTTCAGACCACCAAAGGAGGTAATGCGGCTGATGTGTTAATTAAATTACCTTCCATATCAATCGATCCAGATGGTGTAATTTCAGTTAGAGGGACACCCGATTTTATGGTCTATCTGAATGGGAAGCCTACACACATGGAGCCCATTACTGTGCTGGAGCAAATTAGAGCTAAAAATATTGAAAGTATAGATATAATTACTGTTCCATCAGCTAAATACGATGCTCAGGGGAAAGGTGGAATCATTAATATATCAGTTAAGAAAACAGGTGAAAAAGGAATGTCAATCTCTGCCAATGGATTAATTGGTGGATCTCCCTGGGCTAATTATACTCATCAATTAAGTAGCTATAAAATAAACGATAACCGGTTTGGAGGAGGATTGAACTTTATCTATAGTAAAAATAAATTATCATTATACGGCGGATTAAATTTCAATGAAAAGAATGTGAATGGGACCCGTTCCGGCTTTGCAAGCCTGTGGCAGGAAAATGGTTCATATTTTCACATGGTGCCGAATGGACCACGTGTCGAATGGTCTCAAAATTATACGGCAAGTGCAGCAATGGATTATCAGGTAAACAATAATTCAATTATTTCAACTTCATACTTTTACGGAAACAGTTCTAAAGGACGGTCTGCCCTTTATAAGTACCATACTTTTTATGGTGATATTGATAAAAATCCCATAATTGGCATTCCTGTTGATGAATACTGGATTTATAATCCAAATAAGCGTATGCGATATGGTATTTTTCATACTGCCAATATCGACTTTACTCAAAAAATCAACAATAATTCAGAACTTAAGGTTTCTGTTTTATTCGAACATTCAGAACTCAGGAGTGAAATGGATAATCGGCACTACCAATTCAATCCAATATCTGAGCTAAGGGGAAATATTGAAAAGCATTTTATACAAACAGACAACACTCCTCTTAATGGTTATAGGGTATCCATTGATTATACAAAAAAGTTGAAAAATGGACATACTTTAGGTTTGGGATTACAACCTCAATACTTTCAAATCATCGGAGAATTCAGCTTTGATACGCTGGATGTTACAAACAATGTATGGGGCGATTATAATTACTTTGAAAATGCAATTGATTTCAAACGTGCCATATACGCCGGATATGCCGATTATTCAGGCAGTTTGGGTAAATTTAATTTTATAACCGGATTAAGACTTGAATACACAAATCAGGTAATGGATATTGAAAATCCCGATTACTTCACAATCTTCGATAGAATAACAAAATCAAAGTATAAAGAACTTAAGTTAGATTGGTTTCCTACAATACATCTGAATTACGCTATCTCAGGAAATAATAAAGTAACCTTTGCCTTTAGCAGGCGAATTAGCAGACCACCATTAACCAATATGACCCCTTTTCTTTACAGGGAACACTTTGAAGTTTATGTTGTAGGTGACCCTGTTCTTGAACCGGAATACCATACAAATTTCGAGCTTGCTTTAAATGGAAAATTCAAGAAGTCAAATATTAACCTTATTGGATTTTATCGCAGTACAGACAACTCAGTTTTTCGTGTAAATACTGTCTATAAACAAGAGAATGTGTTGATACGCAGCTATACTAATTCCGCAAATACCCAGGCAACAGGGATTGAATTAAACATGAATTTTGCAGTTGGTAATTTCGCCAAGTTTTTTATAAGTAGTTCCTTATACAATTTTCGGGTTGAGGCGGATATTTTTGGATATAAAGAAAATAATAGAAGTACTAACTGGGGTTTAAAAGGGAATGCTATTTTCAATGTAACAGAATCATTAAAATTTGCAGCTGATATTGATTTTACATCGGCAACTATCACTGCCCAGGGAAGAGATGAAATGTTTTATATTGCCAATACTTCATTGAATTACACGCCAAAACGGCTTAAAGGATGGGATTTTTCACTGACAGTACATGATATTTTAAAATCTAATATTACTACAGTAAGTACTCGTGCGTTTAATAGCAGTGGCGAACAGCTATTTATTCAGGAATCCGAATATTATCGGTATGGGCCGATACTTGAATTAAACGTATCCTATGCTTTTAATATGAAAGGTAAATCAAGTAAAAAAGCCGAAAGTTCATTTGGTAAGGAGCAGTTCTAAATAGTCCATGACAAAGAGAAAACGAAAGCTATTGACATTGGGTATTTCCTTACTTCTTATGTTCATCTGTTCCTGTGTCCAAAACGTGGAAGAAGGTATAATCATCCCGGATCTGTCCATTCCCGGTAAGGGAGCTTATCTGGCCGGTGAGTTGATCTTTCCGTTGGATCAGAAACCAACCCCCCAGTGCCATGCCTCCACAATAGCCGAAATATCAAATGGTTTGATTGTCGCCTGGTTTGGAGGGACACACGAAAGCAATCCGGATGTCGGTATCTGGATTTCCCGCATTATCGACGGATCCTGGTCCAAACCGGTTGAGGTGGTTAATGGTATCATGAACGATACCCTGCGTTATCCATGCTGGAATCCGGTTCTTTTCAGTCCAGAAGGTGGACCGTTGATGCTATTTTACAAAGTCGGACCCAGTCCACGAGAGTGGTGGGGAATGGTTGTAACCTCGGACAATGAAGGAGAATCATGGTCGCTACCTGAAAAACTGGGAAGCAGCGAACCAACAGGACACCTGATCGGACCCGTTAAAAATAAACCGGTGCAGCTGGCTGATGGTACCATCATTTGTCCGTCGAGCACTGAAGAGGAACAGGATGGGAATATCCGGTGGAGGGTGCATTTTGAGATCACGTGTGACCTTGGGAAAACCTGGGAGGTTATCGGTCCGATCAACGACGGTGTTGAATTTGATGCAATACAACCCAGTATCCTTACCCACACGGATGGTACATTGCAGATCCTATGCAGAACAAGGCAAGATGTTATATCGCAGAGCTGGAGCGAGGATAATGGTAAAACCTGGAGTAAAATGACAGCCACCGG
>CAYMFM010000053.1:0-23264 GCA_964389685.1 uncultured Rikenellaceae bacterium | reverse complement strand
CGCAGAGCTGGAGCGAGGATAATGGTAAAACCTGGAGTAAAATGACAGCCACCGGGCTTCCCAATCCCAATGCCGGAGCGGATGCAGTAACATTATCGGACGGGAGGCAGCTTCTTGTTTACAACCATACCCACCAGAACGGAGATTTCCCCCGTAGCCGTGAAATGTTGAACGTTGCAGTTTCTAAGAACGGTGCGGAGTGGAAAACGGTCATGACCCTGGAACGGCAGGAAGGCGAATACTCCTATCCCTCTGTTATCCAGACTTCCGATGGCCTGGTGCACATTACCTATACCTTTAGAAGGGAATCGGTAAAACACGTTGTTCTGGATCCGGCAAAACTCACCCGTCAATAAAAAAGTATGTAAAAAAACGATAACAAAAAAATGATAAAAAAAATTGTGACAGCTTCCTATTTTTTAATATTTCCAAATTTTTGATATAAAGGATTGTTTATTTGATATTTATAACGTTATCAATTAATAATTTTTCATTTTTATTGGATAATTAATGTGCTGTTATACTGAATTTTAAAGATAATTAAATAGGAAGCTGTCACCATTTTTTTAAGGATTCTTTAATCGACTACAAGGATATAAACCCGGTGTAGTAAACCGAGGCAGTATGAGGCTCTCCAATGATCAATCCTCATATATGCTGCAATCGCAGGTGCCTCCAATTTCCATTAATTCGGCAAAATTCTTTGCCCTGTCGTAACTATTATAGCACTTATCCCTGGTGAGGCAATCGCATTCAACACAATACCGTGTTGGTTTCTCACAGGATTTGAGAAACAGGGGGGAAATAAAAAGCAAGAGAAGGGCGGTTTTATACACTACTTTCCTTTTCATACTATTTGATTTTGTAGTTTTCCGGGTTACACTACCAAATTAAATAAAATTCCATAAACCTGTAGTCATTTTTAATAAATAAATGTTATCATAACAAGAAGCATTCATAAAAAACCTGATAAGTATAATGATCACCGTGCATCTTGCGTTTGGTGCTATTGCTCAGGAAAAGGTTGATATACGGTGACAACTTTCTATTGTAATGAAGATCATGATGATTTCTTAGGTGAAAATCAACTAACTTGCCTAAATTTAATCCAGTTAATTACCCGCCCATGAAAAAAATACTTTTCATTGTCAATGCAGTATTCCTACCCCTCTTATTATCAGGACAGGATATTAACTATGCAAAAGAAATTGTCCAAACACTTGCGTCTCCCGAATTCAAAGGGAGAGGATATGTGGAGAATGGAAATGAACTTGCAGCTGAGTACATTCGTTCCCAATTTCAGAATATCGGATTGTTATCATTCGAAGAAGATTATGACCAAGAGTTTACCGTTAATGTGAACACATTCCCAAAGAGAATGATGTTGAAGATTGGGGAAGTGGAGTTAATGCCTGGGAAGGATTTTCTTGTCGATCCTTTTTCAGCACCGGTTAAAGGAAAGTATGAAGTCATAATCCTTAATAAAGAAAGAATGGCTGATGAACAGGCTGTAGTATCCGCAATCCAATCCGCAGCAGGTAAATTTCTGATCATTGATGAAAGAACATACGAACCGGAAGATAAGGAAGAGGGACAAAACCTGGATGAAATTATCAACTTTCTCAAATACAGCCCGCAATCGCCTGTATCAGGTGTAGTTATCGTAACGTCAAAAAAGTTAACATGGGGTACCGGAACTTTGCAGTCAGAAAAGTCTTCCTTTATGGTGAATCATGAAATTGACCTCAGCAAAGTCAATGAGATTGAAGTAGCTGTTGATGCCAGGATGATGGATAACTATAAGACACAGAATCTGATCGGATTTGTAAGAGGGAAAATCCAGCCTGATTCATTCCTGGTTGCTACAGCACACTATGATCACTTAGGAAAAATGGGGCTTGAAACCTATTTCCCAGGAGCCAATGATAATTCAAGTGGAATTGCCATGTTACTCAGCCTGGCAACACATTACAGCCTTAATCCTCATGATTATTCCTTCGTTTTTATTGCCACAGGAGCCGAAGAACTTGGCCTTTTGGGTGCAAGCTATTTCACCGAACACCCCCTTTTTGACCTGGAGAGGATTAAGTTTCTGGTTAATTTTGATCTTGCAGGTACCGGTGAGGAAGGTATCCGAATAGTAAACGGAAGTATCCACAAGAAGGAGTTTGATATCATAACGCGACTAAATAATGAGCATGACTTGTTACCTAAAGTTGATATCCGAGGTGCTGCATGCAACAGCGATCATTGCATGTTTCATGAGAAAGGCGTTCTTTGTTTCTTTATTTATACCCAGGGAGGGATAAAAGCCTACCACGACATTTACGATAAATATGAAACATTACCCCTTACTGAATTTGTTGATTATATGAAGCTAATGACGCTTTTCTTCGATGAAATCATACGATAAACCGCCTGCATATGTCAGGGATAATTTAGTATACGTCAAGATTTGCCAGTGGTAATGAACAACTTTCTTTGTCTTGCCGATTCATTACCGTTTACCGTTTGATGATTTGAGGTACACGCAGGCAGGGGGAGTTAACCCTGATAAAAGTCAAATTCAATACCCTCAAGTTTGGGTATAAAATTTTCATCAGTTTTGAAGATAACTGTTGAGTGAAACAGTTGACATACTTGAATTTGACTTTTCGTCAGCCATAAATGGCGAAAAATTCTTTGAATTTTTCGGGTTAAATCGTTAGACAGAAGAGGGAAACTCAGCCAATCGTCAGCCGAGCCACACTGGCCTGATGAAAGTCGTCTGACGAAGTTCATGAAGACGCTGTTCCCCTTTGCTAAAAGGGGGATTTATAAGATGCTGCTGACTCCGTCAGGCTCTGACAGATGAAGAGCTACGGTATTAGTTTGCTTTCTCAAATAGCAGGGAGATCTTGTTAAAGTCAGCTGCGGCATTAATCACCTCCCTGAATTCCTCATACTGTTCGAGTGGATACACTGTTCTCGTGTAATACTCATAGATATGGACATCAATTGTATCCCCATTCACCTTGTAGTCTGATGTAAACCCCATGGATTTTTCATTATTCGTGCTGTATTCAATGTTTATATTAAGGTTTTCCAATCCCTTCACGACATATCCCGATGGAATGGTAAAACGGAGTTTCCTTTCCAGTTCATGAGCAAACTCAATATCAATAATCTGTTGCCGGGTATGTTTCTGATACAATTCAACCTGTTCCCCGATCAACTTACCGATATTGAAAATATAGTTATCCCCAGCTTTCTCAACAGCGGATCGATAGGTTAACTTGGCTGCTACCGTAAGTGGTTTCGTAATTGCCGATGTATCCAGGTTCGTATTATAAACCTCCTTTCCCTGAATTTCCACATCCTCA
This sequence comes from uncultured Rikenellaceae bacterium, assembly GCA_964389685.1. Taxonomy (GTDB): domain Bacteria; phylum Bacteroidota; class Bacteroidia; order Bacteroidales; family VadinHA17. The sequence continues at coordinate 19,902 of CAYMFM010000053.1, read as the reverse complement.
CCGATCGCTCTAATAAACTGTTCAGTAATGGATTCCTTATCCCTTTCAGCTAAAAACTCAAAATAGGGTTTCAATGGAATGGCTGCTTCGCCGCCATAGATGTGTTTCATATCCACAATAGCATAACTAATATCTTCGGGGAAGGTAACTTCCAGTTCAAGATTGGTAATGTTGTCTTTGTAATAGAGCGGAGGAATAAATCTGAAAACGGGTATGCCGGTAGTATAGTCACCAATTTGAACTTTTTTCACGAACATACCATAAACAGATGAATTGATCCCCGGAACAGTCCCATACCGATACTCAAAGGAGGCAGGTGACAGGAATTTGTCGCTTCCAGGGAAATAGAACAGATAGCAGGTTAGGTAGTTCCATGTCATAAAATCCTTATCAAAACGTTGTTGGGTTTTATCATGTGTTATTCCAAGCTGATGTTCAATCCCTGCCACCTCGAAAAGAATGGTAAAAAGACTGGTTATCCCAAACTCCGAGGAATATTCATTTTCAAGAATGGTTTCAATCTCTTCACCGTTGTCTATTCCCTCAATTGATTTTATCTCAAAATTTGTTTTAATATATCGTTCAATGATTTTGATTTTCTCCTCTTCCGGCAGGTTGTCCAACTGCAGGTCTGCAAGGAATTTTTTTACTGTTTTTTCGACTTTCTTATCCAAACTGTATATCGTCTCATAATATCGCTGAGCTGCATTTGCCCAAGTATGGTAGGTAGTTGATTGAAGGCTCGTGTTCTCTTGAAAGATGTATTCAATCCTTGCCTGATTGGCACTATAATAGGCATATTTCTCCTCAAACAGAGCTGGAATAGAATCTTTAACTCCGATGATATAGTTCTTGTTCGCAATCACCGTATCAGAAATTTCAAAATTTTCATTGTATCCTTTAGCGGCAAAAATGAGGTTTGGTGGAGAAATTACTTCCAACCTTGCTTTTTTCACAATACCTGATGTCTGGAAGGTATATCGTCCATAGAGCCGAATATTCTTCTCCACAGAATAGAAAACTTCAACCACATCTCCTTTTGCAACCCCTTCAAACGTAAAAATCCTGTAAGGGCCAGATTCGTCATAGTCCTCAATGGACTTCATTTCATCCTCGTCCACTTCAATTGCATTCCCGTTCGGTTTAATCGTTCTTGCCCTGAACTCAACCAGTTGTTTTGTATTGGTAAGTGGTATACGGTATTTATTGAACCGGTTCACGGCATTGTCCGAATTGACAAGAACCAGTTTATGGATCGTTTCGAATTGCAACAGTTCTTCACTTTCATCAAAGATGTATTCCGTCACCCGGTGATCCTTAAGGATTACAAATGACTCTGCTAATTCCGCGGCAGAAACATCGGGATAAGAAAAGTCTGCATCCCAGGCAGTATATCTGTATTGTATATCCTGTCCCGACAGGCAAACGGGAAAGAAGAGCAAAAGTATCAATTTTCTCATTTTGAATGGTTGGTTAATACGATTGTCTGACTATAGGATTCATTCAAGCTATCGATCATTTCATTCCATTCGGGGAATTCAGCAACATCAACACGGATCGAATTGATATAAAATGTTGTTACAAGATGAATTTTATTCTCTTCCACCTGGTATTTTATCTCATATCCGAAGGAGGGATTTCCGTATTGTGAATTTTCAGGCAGGAATGCAATTTGACAATCCTGAGGAATGTCCAGATAAAGATTGTGGGTTCTCGTAAACCGATATTCGAACTTTTTGTCGGTATCCTTTACATCCAGGTTAATTTTCTGATCGAAGAACATCCTGTCCAGGTTCAGGTTGAGGTAAATTTCATTGCCAATCTGTCTTGAGTATTCAGGCAAAACAAAAGAGAGGTTAACATGGAAATCCTTGTCTCTGTTTTCCAATCCCCAAAAGGAGTAATCTGATACGGTGAATTTGTTGTTCCCTCTTTCAAACCTGGAATGAAAAAGCTCTTTCAATTTTTCAGGAGTCCTGTGACGGACTGTTGGGGCCATATCGTTTTTAAAATATCCGGAAAGGGTTATATGCGACTCACCGTGCAGATCATTCCCTATGATAGTCAACCTGGATGTATCGGTAAAGACACTCTCATCCATTTTCATTACAGGAATTTCGACTATTTCGAAGTTCTCCCGACTTTTGCTAACAAGGCCCTCCTTTCCTTGAATAAAGCATGAAGGATAGTCGATTGGGAGAAAGTTGGCCGTTGGGTCGAGAAAATAACAGACATCATCAATAATGGCTGATACGATCAGGTGATCATCCACAACCGGGACATGTATATCCCTGTAACGGTATGGGATATCCCGCGTGCCTACCCAGGTCAGGTAAGACTCTATCCCGGCATAGTTTAAAAGATCGCAACAGAGATTTGCCATGTCTTTGCAGTCCCCGTATCTCCGGTTATACACCAGGATGGAGGGGCGTGGTATAAATCCGGAATACCCGTCCTCAAACGCGATGTATTTTATATTGTCCTGAATCCAATAATAAAGTGCTTTTGCTTTTCCCAGCTCTGAAGTTATCCCTTCTGATAACGAATCGGTAAAATGTTTAAGCACCTCATGGTATTTCCCCGATACATCCTCAATGAAAGAATAATACCATCGGTGGAGATCCGATAGGTCAGAGAGAAATTGGATCGTATCCTCACCTGCAATATAATGGTCGATATAGACAATGATGTGCGGTTCGAAATAATTTATTGTGAAATCATTCTCCCTATAATTAAATGCTTCCAGATCAGTAGCAATGCAATGGAAAACATGCTTTTTCCCTGATTTTTTCTCTGTAATGCTGATCTTCCCGTTTGGATCATTAAACACTTTGTAACCCAGTTTCACTTTCTCAGGATAGATCACCTCGAACTCGCTCAATTCGACGGGGAAATAGGAAGAGAAAAAGTGGCTGCCCAGGAAGTGAGGTTCGAGTATATCCTTGCTATAATGTACGGAAGTTTTTGTTCCTGAGGATACTTTTGGAAAAATGATCTCAATTTTTTTCCGGTCGTCGAAAAAAATATTATCCCCATAATCATCTTTCTTGAAGATATTATCCACAGGAGTGCGTTTGAATCGTCCACCTTCTAAATGATAGAAATAGGCTTTCAGTTCCGACAGGGGACTAAATGAATTTGTAAACAGTACCTCATCAGAACTTCCTTCCGGTGGATCGGAATAGTAAAATGTTTCTTTGTTGTATGCTTTATTAATCGTAAGATCGGAATTTTTCAGGTTTATGCGGATGCTCGTTCCCTCTTTCAATACTACAGCAAAATCATCCGGGAACCGAAGCCGATAATCTTCAGTGAGCGTGTTCGTCTGTGATAATGTAATCACCAGACTAAGCCAAAAGATGGTTAGGCATAAAACCGATCTCTTATTCCTCCGAAATAAGGTAATCATATAAAAACTTTTTAGTCGACTGAACCGATCCATCCTGGTAATCGATCCAAACTCCGTGTTTGGAATCAAACAAATAATGTTCCACCCGTTCGATATTCCCGTTTTCATTATAAAGAATGGTTTCTCCATTATTACTGCCAAAATAGTATGATTCAACCAGTTTCAGGCTGCCATTTGGGTAGAATTCCTTTGAAATGCCATTATATTGGTCGGCTACAAAGTAATCCTGGAACATCGGGTTTCCATTAGGATAATATTCTTCATACGGTCCTTCTCTGAATCCAAATTTCAATTCAAATGTTGCTGATTTTGTGCCGGATGGATAGTAGCAGGTAATTTTACCTGACTCCTGCGGGATGGGTTTTCTTATTTCATCACCCGAACTATCCAGATAGGCATAAGAAAGAATATCACCTTCAATATAATAAAATCTGTAGATCAATTCGCCTGAGGGAGCATACAGGTTCCATATCCCATCCCTGAAACCATTATAATAGCTCCCTGTTCTACGTAGCTCTCCTGTATCATAGTACCATTTCCATTCACCTATCCTTTCATCCCGTTGATAAACCCCCGTAGATGATAATTGCCCGTTATCGTGGTAATACGACCATTCCCCGGTTTTTTCTCCATCGAGATAAGATCCTTTTTCCTTTAGCTTTCCATCAACGGTGTACTCTTCTGAAAGTCCATTTATTAGTCCAAGCATGAACTGGTCCCTGTTCTGAACCTGTTTTGGGGAAAGGTATCTCACAACCTCTCCTTCCAGCAAGCCATTCTTGTATTCCCCGGCTATCAGGAGTTGATTTTTTATGTTCCTGAGCGTGAAGGCACCATTTCCCTTTTCAAGTATTATTTTCTGAATGGGTATTCCAGTGGTGTCATATCTTGTAATGCATTTCAGTAAACCGTCTTCATGACATTCCTCATAGTGTAACTTCCCATCCGGATGGTAGTACAACTGGTATCTGTGTGGTTTATCGTTCAGATAGTATCCGTGGTGCGAAATTTTTCCATCCGATGAATAGATAAACCAATCACCTTGCAATTGATCCATCTGATACCAGCCCATGGAGTTAATGTTTCCATTTTTCTGGTATGATTTGTAAAAACCATCAAATGAATCGTCCGTATTGGTATATTCTGCATAGAGGCTTCCATTCTTATAATATGACTTAACCGGTCCATTTAATTTTCCGTCCTTATAGGATGTTTCCTCATCGATATTTCCGTTGCGGTAATAGGTTTTCCAGATTCCATCTCTTTTACTGTTTACGAACTTCCCTTCTGTCTCTTTCATGCCTTCTGCAAAAAAAGATTCAAATTCAATTACTCCATCTTTTTCTTTCCCGGCTGATATAATCTCTCCCTGCGGATTGAAATTAGTATACTCAATCAGGGCATCATCAAGGTATGTATAGGTTGCCAGGAGGTTGCCTGTTCTATCACATCTCGATGCCTCTCCGTTTAATTTACCATCAGCATAAGGAGACTCCTCTTCCAACATGCCTGTGATATAATATTTTTTATGAACACCGATGAATGCACCGTTTTCAACTTCTCCTTCACTTTGGATGTTACCGTTTTCGTAATACCATTTCCATGGCCCGGTTTGTATTCCATCCACAAATTCTCCGACAGATTTCACGTTTCCATTTTCGTAATAATCCGTATCCAAACCATTCAGTTGTTCATTTTTCAGAAAAAATTCCCGTTTCAGGTTTCCATTCGAGTAATACTCTTTTGCTATGGAATCCCCTTCACCGTTCTTATAAAAATAGTGATATTGAATGTTCCCGTTCAGATAATAATATTTTTCAAAACCCTGATTTTTCCCCTTTTCATACTCTCCTTCATAGATCAACGCGCCTGAATTGCTGAATTCTTTAGCCCGTCCGTCAATCGCTCCATCTTTATAGGGAATTTCATAATGCATTTCACCATTGGGGTGATACTGCAGGTTGCTTTTCTGGATAACACCATCTTCATAGGATACGATTTCCTTTAATATTCCGTCAGTATAATACCACATCCAATCGCCAATACGCTGTCCTGCTGCATTATACATTCCTTCAGCCTGAATATTACCGGTAGAATAATAAAAGATCCATGGACCGACCATGTTATCCTCACCGGTTCCACTTGCTTCCATGTTGCCAATGCCTTCAAGGCTACCGTTATTGTAGAAACAGTAGGAAACCGGTTCGATTTTACCTTCTGAATTTACAACCTTATTACTCCGGGTAGAATTCAATTGGTTCTCCGCCCAGGAGATAAAATCGGATCGTTTCGAACTATTCTTTTCAAGCCATTTGTTGACTTTATCATTATTTAATGAATTGAAGACATAATAGGTATGAAAAGGAAGGAAATCGCTATCCAGCAAATTCCTGAAATAGGGGGCATAATTGATCATCCAGAAATTATCCGTAATCTCTACTTCAGGCATTTTCTCACACATTACCTGCAGCTGTTTTACATAGGAATCATTTTCTTTCACCTCTGTTTTATATTCCTTATCCAATGCGATCCCGGATCTGAGAATCAAGTCAAGTTCCTGAAACATCATGTCTTGCGGGTAGGAGACTTCAGGCTGATCTATACCCTCAGAAGAGATTGATTGAAGCTTCTTGATTATTTCAACAGAACGCTGTCCGGTGTTTTCAAGCAGGACGAACATGCTAAGTGTTATGAATGCCGGAGCAAAACGTCCCTGATCAGCCAGAGTCTTGCCAAGATAATAATGACTGGAGGCATGATAGATGTTCAGGTCAATTGCCCTTTTCAGGTACTCAATCGCTTCGTCTTGCCTGTCCATTCCAAGCAGTGTGATTCCCAGGTTGAAGTGAAGTAAGGAGTTGGCCGGATATTCCTCAACGGCTTTCACATAGACTTCAAGGGATTTTCCCGGTTGCTTTGTGTCATCATACGACGTACCCAGTAAATTATAAAACATATAATTGACTTCGGAATGTTCTTTTAATCCATCCTGACAAATGGATATCACGGAATCATATTCCTTCATGGCAAGGTAAGTGGTCGCTATTTCAGATAGTGCATGCAGGTAATTGGTATCATTCCGGGTAATCTTTCTGTAATGTTCCAGGGCTTCCTCATAATTTCCATCGTCATGTAAATCAATACCTTTCTTAAGCAATTCACCGGAATTTATCAATGGGAAATCCTGTGCAATTAAAGAAAAAGAGGGAAAGCTTAAAATGATTAGCAGGTAAACTGTTTTCATAGCAAAGGATTAGTAAAGGTTTATTTTCGGCTCATCAATAAAGGTAATACATCTGTGGAAAATCGAAAAAAATATAAACTGTTTTAATCACCGCCAGACAGCGAATCGTGAGTTTGCTTTACTCAGTTATTGGTCAGAATGGTTATATGCTCAGCCACCTGGTTAGTCGTTATTAATAGTTATCAGGTTATTAAATATAACCCGTTGTGCTATTAGGAAGACAAATACTATCAGTTTTTAAAATATTGATAAACAGGGTATAATACCCTGCCTGTGGCAGGCAGGCGTCTGACGGCTTGGCTGTCATGCGGGGAGAGCCCTGCCTCCGGCAGGCAGGCAGTCTGACGGATAAATGCATTTTTTATGAACGTTTGGCATATTGCGGTCTATGAAAAAGTTTCTCTTTGTGTTGTATCGGAGTTAGCCCACTTTTTTTGATGTTAACCAAACTTATCATATTTACTTTTAACTCTTAACTTTAAGTCGCTCGGTCGACACTTCCATAGGAATGCCTTCGGCAGGAGAGTCGACCTACATACTTACAGGTTTACTCAAAAAGGTCTGGAAAAAACCAATTGGGTTGCTTTCGGTTTCTGGATTCGCCAGAATTGCTTTATTAAACCTCAACACCCAGGATAAAATCCGTCAGGTTCTGGTTCGGGGTGATGTTTAATTTTTTCCTCAGCCGGTACCGGTGGTTTTCCACTCCCCGTACCGAAATGTGAAGCAAGGGAGCAATCTCCTTTGACGATAAGTTCATCCTCAGGTAGGTGCATAACCTCAGGTCGGAATGGGAAAGCTCCGGATGTTTTTTCAGGAGTTTCTGAATGAATGGTTCATGGGCTTTCTCAAGATGTGCCTCAAAAATCTTCCAATCATCCCCTCCCGACAGGTTCCTGTCAATTTTTTTCAACAACGCCTGGTAATACTTGTTGGGAAACCGTTCCCCTATGGAGTGTTTTTGCTGTTTCAACACATCCTTCAATTCAAGAAGAAATTCATTTTTCTGGATAATCGACATGGTCGAATTGGCCAATTCCCTGCTTTTATAGGTCAGTTCGGCGCGCAACTTTTCGTTTCTGAGCTTTATGAGCTGGTTCTCCCGGATCTCTCTTCGTTTGCGTTCAACTCGTTTCAATCTTGCGATGGATATATTCCGGAAAAGAATAAACAAAACAATGATAAGGGCAATATAACAGAGAATTGCCACCGTACTTCTGTACCATGGGGGATTCACCCGAACCTGAAGTTCATGAACCTGACTGCTTTCCAACCAGTCATTCGTGGCTTTAGCCATTATGGTAAAATCCCCGACCGGCAACCTGCTCAGTTCAAATATTGGTTTTTCCATTGGCTCTGACCACTGATTATCCAAACCTTCAATAAAATAGTGATAGCTGATATCAGAATTTGAATATTTCGGGAAGGCGTATTTAAGCTGGAGGTTTGTTCTGCCATAATCCAGTACAAGCTTGCCCTGATTACATGACATGTTCTCGGCAGTACCCTGTTTCCCGCTCACAAATATTCGTGTTAGGGTAAGATTCATTGATTTAATGATCTCTTTTTCATCATCTGCCCTGGTGTCCAATATGGCATACCCGTTCTCAAGAGATAAAAAGGCACGCCTGGAGTCAATGGGAAGTATGTTCTCGAATCCTTCAACCAGCTGATCCCGGAACAGACTGGATGGATACTGCTTGATCAGGTTAACGTGGCTGTTTTTTACCTGAAACAGACCTATTGAGCTGGACGCAATGAACCAGTAATGATGATCCGGTGCCTCAATGATCCGGTGGGCTTTTTGAAAATGTCCCAATGATTCATTCAATGTTGTATAGGGAATGATCGTATCGTACATATCGTCATAGGTGAACAGTGAATCCCCGGTGGTAAAAACGATCCTGTTCTCAACTTTGAAAACATGGATGTTGAAATCCTTCCGGAAAACTGAGTTTATTCCATAGTATTTTGTGTTGATAATGGAGTCCTGGCTATCATTGAGTTGAAGTTTGTAAATCGCCCTGTGCATATGACTTGCCCATAAATTATTCAGATGATCCAGTTCAATGTATCGTATTAAATCAAAAAAGTTTGCCACGGAATGTGAATGCTCCCACTCACCATTCGTCTTTTTAAACACAACCAGGTCTGAATAACTGCATTGAAACAGGGCCTCGGGATCAAAGGCATTCTGTATGATGGAAAAACCACCCGAGACATCTGAAATTTTTCGGAATTCATCCCCCTTGAACAAAAAGGTACCGGTATTATGGCTGATGAAAAGGTATCCGTCATACACCCGGCAATCCCATACCTGACCCTGTGTTGCGGGAACCAGTGAAAAACCGGAATCGTTATCACTTAATTTTCTGTAGAATAACCCCTGGTTTGTTCCCAGATACAATTTATCATTATACACGGCAGCTGTATACACGGCTCCAATACCAAGATCATTATGGGTTTCAAAAGAAGGATCGATGTGAAAAGAGATAAAATCAATTCCCCGGTCCAGCGTCAGCCAGATATTTTTGTACCGGTCTGTCATTATGCCCAGAACGGTGTTGTTTTGAAGCCCGTTTTCCCGGTTGATCTGAAATTGAATCTCTCCATCCTTATTGAATGCAATAATGCCATTCAATATAGTGCCGATAATGAACATATCATCCAGGATATACCCCCTGTTTATCTGGTTTGCGGACAAGAAGGAATGCAATTCAGGAAAAATGGGGGTAATTCGCTCCCCGTCAAACAAGAATAATCCGTCAGACGCAGTGCCAAGCAAAATCTTCAGACTATCAAATGGCAGAATGGTCCGGATCAACTTACCCCTGAAAAAATCGCCCGTGAAGGACGGGACCAGCTCATTTGATTCATCCAACAGGAAGAGACCTCTGTCCCGTATATGTACATACACCCTGTCATCAATGTGAGCGATGGTTGTAATGAATCCTTCCGGATCAAGAATGGTAAATGCTGAATCCTGGAAGACATATAGGGATGAAAAAGAGTGAAAAATAATTTTATTTTCCAACACCTTTATATTCCAGAATTCCTCATTTCGGTTAAAAAAATCCTTTGCAAGAGGACTTAATGAATGATAATGAAGGATGCCAAAATCATCCCTTGTCCAGTAACCCATTTCCCGATAACCGCTTGTATAGATCTTGCCATCCGGGCTAACCTTCACAGCCCGCATGATGGTCCCGCTTGGAGATGGGTAAAAATTCCAGGATATACCATCAAATTCAAGAAGCCCGGCATGATTGGCAAAATAGGTGATGCCATCTTCATCCATATCAACCGACCAGTTCTGGTTTTGAGCATGATATTCCTCTTTTGAAAAATGCGCTATCGAATAGTGTAAGGAATCATTCCCGAAAGTTTTCAAATAGCTGGTCAACACCAGGATGAACGCGATATTCAGAAAGTATTTAATCATTAACATAACCTGCTATGCTATTGAAATTTTGCTATTCCTCTGTCCCATTATTATTGAATATTAAGCATTTAGCTCCATAGGAGCGACATCTTGGTAGCCCGGGGTTAAGCCCTGTGAAATAAAAGCAACGCTTTTATTACAATGTAATATTTCACAGGGCGCAGCCCCGGGTATGTAGTAAGCCAGATAAACCGGGCCAATTGCGATGTTATACAACGTAAAATCGTATCATGTACCGTACATTTGGCAAACGTTCATAAAAGTATTTTTCATCCGCCGGACAGCCTGCCTGCCGGAGGCAGGGTTCTCCCCACAACCCAATTGAGCCGTTAATCTGTAAATTTAGGAATTTTTAGTTCACTTTTCATCCTTTTTTCATACAAAAATAGATATCAAATATCAAAAATAAGATAAACTTATAAATTTGATTAATAATTAATTAAATAGAAATTTTTTAAAAATAGTGAGGTAAAAGTGTAGCTACACCAATGCTTTTTACAGGATGAAGCGTTCAAGGTGTGGTTTAAATGTTGACTTCATGGTCTCAATTGGTTATCTTGTATTTTTATTATTTGTCCTAAATACTCCAAAATAACATGAAAAGGATTCGTTCCATATTCACATTGTTGTTTTTATGGTTTTTCTGCGGTATTGTTTTGCAAGCGCAGGAACCAGTGACCATTACCGGCAGGGTTACGGATGAGTCCGGTATCCGCTTGCCCGGTGTAAGCATATACATAAAAGGAACTCAACAGGGAACCATAACTGATCTGGACGGTAATTACAGTATAGGTGTTACTCCGGGTGATATCGTAGTATTTAGTTTTGTGGGATTTACTGCGCAGGAGATCCAGGTGAGTGACCAGACCGAAATCAATATTGAGATGGCTGAAATGCTCATTGGTGTGGATGAGGTGGTGGTGATTGGTTATGGTACAGTAAAAAAGAGTGATCTTACCGGTTCGGTCTCTTCGGTGAAGGGTGATGATCTGTTGAAGATCCCCTCCTCTTCTGCCGAGCAGGCTTTGCAGGGAAAGGTGGCAGGTGTCCGTGTTACCAGCAATTCAGGAGCTCCGGGTTCATCTCCCACGGTACGCATCCGGGGGGTCGGCACCTTTGGAAACCCGGATCCCATTTTTGTTGTGGATGGTGTCATCCTTGACGATATCACCTTCCTGAATGCTGCGGATATTGAGTCCATTGAGGTACTTAAGGATGCTTCCTCCACGGCAATGTATGGTTCCAGGGGAGCCAATGGTGTAATCATCATAACCACCAAGTCCGGTACACTGGGGGAGAAATCGATCATTAACCTGACAGCCGGATACGATCTTCAGACCATCCAGCATTACATTGACATGTTGAATGCCAGGGAATTTGCCCAAACCGTAAACAAAATCACCCCGGGGACATTCAACAACCTGGATCTTCTTGAGAATACCGACTGGCAACGGGAGGTTTACAGGACGGTTGCCCCCATTCAGAACTACCAGCTTTCCATCAGCGGGGGGGGGTCAAAAGCCCGTTATTATGCCGGTGTCGGTTATTTCAACCAGGAAGGCGTTATTCCAAAATCCTTTTACGAGCGGTTGAGTATTAAGGTAAACAATGAATACCTGATGAATGACTTCATCCATATCGGTCATAACCTTACCTTTAGCTTGTTCGACCAGGGATCTGCAGCGAATGTTGTGGCTTCCACACTGAGGGCATGGCCAACCGATCCTCCTTATGATGAGGAGGGTAATTTCTATGGGATCCGCGGCAACGGCAATCCACTGGCATCCATTGAATACAATAACAACACAAGGGATGGCTTACGGTCCGTTGGTAACTTCTATGCAGATGTCTCATTCCTCCGGCATTTTACCTTCCGGTCCAGCTTTGGCATTGATCTTGAATACGCTGATGGAAAGAGTTTTACACCGGTATTTTTTGTAACTCCACAGCAGCAGAATGAAGAGACCAGGCTCAGCAAGGATCGTACCTCACGTGAAAACTGGCTGTGGGAGAACACCCTGAATTTTAATTTTGAACGAAATGCCCATTACCTGGATGCCGTCATTGGCTACACTGCTCAGAAGTTCAGCAGTGAAGGGTTCTCCGGATCGGGAAGGAACCTGATCCGGGATGATATCCAGTATTTGTCCAACGACCTCACCGATATTCTGATCAGTAACAGTGCCTCGGTCAAGACCATGGTATCCTACCTGTTCCGGGCAAATTATGTCTTCCGCGGCCGGTACCTCCTGACAGCAACCTTTCGCAGGGATGGATCTTCGGTCTTTTCCGGAGACAACCGGTGGGGAAATTTCCCTTCCTTTGCTGCCGGATGGAGAGTTTCCGAAGAGGGATTCTTTGACGTCCCGTTTATCTCCAATTTAAAGATCAGGGGAAGCTGGGGTATCGTGGGTAATGATAAGGTGGATACCAATGAACGGTTTACACTGATTCAAAGTGAACTTGGTGCTGTATTCGGAGTCAATGAGACGCTCTATCCGGGTTCTACCTATGGGACCAGTGGCAATCCACTGATTCGCTGGGAAGAGGCAAATCAGGCGAACGGGGGTATTGAAATCGGATTGATGAAGAACAAACTGACCCTGGAGATGGATTATTACCAGAAGGTAACTAAGGATATTCTGATCGACCTGCCGCTCCCCGGTCACTTCGGCAACGGATCGTTTGCCTATGTTGCATTCAATGCAGCAGATGTTAAAAACCGGGGATTGGAATTCAACATCTCCTGGCGGGATACCCGCGGGAACCTTTTCTATGAAGTAAATGCCGTGGGTTCAACCGTTTACAATGAAGTGATCAAGATGGGTGAACAGACAGGTGCCGACAATTTCCTGCTGTTGGGCAGCCTGGGTAACGGGCAGAACGTGAAACGGGTCGCCGTGGGCGAATCCATCGGGTATTTCTATGGGTACAAGGTAGATGGAGTATTTCAGAATCAGACTGAACTCGATGCCTATCCCCATATTTCCACTCAGGGAGTAGGGGATTTCCGCTATGTTGACGTGAATAAAGACGGGGAGATCACACCGGATGACAGAACCTACCTGGGATCACCCATTCCGGATTTCATTTTCGGACTGGATGCAACTGTCAGGTACAAAGGATTCACACTGGCTGTCGATTTCCAGGGTGAGTTGGGACAGGAAATTTACGATGGGAAAGATGCTATCAGAGCCGGGCAATACAATTACCAGAAACGGATCCTGGATGCGTGGGATGGCGAGGGATCGACCAATTCTGAACCCAGGGTGACAGCAGGCGGTATTAACTACAGCGAGTCCGACTGGTTCATACACAACGGTTCTTTCTTCCGGCTCAGGAGCCTTACCCTTGGATACGATCTTCCCAGCAGCCTGACTACCAAACTGAAGATTGAACGTGCCCATGTTTTCCTGCGGGGCACCAACGTATTTACTTTAACAGAGTATGCGGGTTATACACCGGAAATCGGAGGAAGCGTGCGCATGAACGGAATCGATACGGGAGTATATCCTGTAACCAGTGTATATGGTATTGGTATTAATCTTACATTTTAAAACAGAGGAATCATGAAGACAATTCGATCTTTTCTCTATTTCCCGATACTTGCAATCCTTCTGGGATGTTCGGAGTCTTTTCTCGAGAATCCTCCGCTCACCACCATCACGGATGAGACTTACCCGGCAAATGAAAACGATGCATACCTGGTAACCAATGCTGCTTACAACAACCTGAGAAACTGGTGGATCATGGGGGGATATCCCCTGGCTGATATCATGGCTGATGACCAGACCAAGGGAAGTGAGAATGGGTCCAATCCGGACCTGCAACAGTTTGAAAACTTCTCCTTCAGCCCCTCCCATGCGTATGTTCTTGCCTGGTATCAGACACTCTATCAATCCGTCAGGCAGACCAACATTGTGATAGAAAAGTTACCGGCAATACCCATGGGTGAAGAGCTGAAATCCCGTTATATTGGAGAGGCAAAATTCATCCGTGCCTATATATACTTCACCCTCGTTCAATTGTGGGGAGACATTCCGAAGATCACAACCATAAATCCCGATCGCACGGTTGCACGATCCCCGGCTGCTGAAATTTATAACGATATCATCATTCCCGATCTGGAGTATGCTGCACAGGAATTACCTGAGAAAAGCGAGTATGGGAATGAGGATCTGGGACGGGCTACCCGGGGAGCAGCCAAGGCTCTACTGGCAAGAGTATACCTTCACCTGCACGATTATCCAAATGCCCAGAATTATGCCGAGGAGGTAATACAGTCAGGGCAATACAGCCTCGATCCGGACTGGGCCAGTGTCTTTTCCTTGGAAGGTGAAAATGGGCCCGGTTCCATCTTTGAAGTGGGGGCAATTCCCCTAGGTCGTAGCCAGGGTGGAAACCAGTATGGCAACACCCAGGGAGTCAGGGGAACACCCAACTGGGGATGGGGTTTTGGACGGCCATCCTGGGATTATATCAACCATTTCGAAACCGAAGACCCCAGACTGGATGCTTCGGTAATCTATCTGGGCGAGGTGCTGCATGGTGTCCTGATTGAAGGAAGCGACCTTACCTCGGACACTACCTATGACGGGCTGGGAAATATTGTTGAAATTGAATGTTACAACCAGAAAGTGTATGTTAATGGCGCCACGGGTGCCCAGGATAACTGGGGACACAACAGGCGGGTGATTCGTTATGCCGATGTTCTGCTTATGGCCGCCGAAGCGCACAACGAGAACAATAACCCAACGCAGGCACTCGTTTACCTGAATATGGTGAGGGAAAGAGCCCGCGGAGGGAATGAAACGATCCTTCCCGACCGGACAGAAACGGACAAAGATGCCCTGAGACAATTAATATGGGAAGAACGGCGCCATGAACTGGCTTTCGAAACCATCCGTTACTTCGACCTGATGCGACAGGGACGAATGGCTGAAGTACTCGGTCCCCTGGGATTTACGGAAGGGAAAAACGAGCTTCTTCCCATTCCACAGCAGGAGATCGATCTGTCGGAAGGAAAAATGACACAAAATCCAAACTGGAATTAAATTTTTCGTTAACCTAAATTTTATGATTATGAGAAAATGTAGTTTCGTTTTATCTTTATTCCTGCTTGCAGGAATCATGCTCTTCACGGGATGTGAAGAGGAAAAGAAAAAGGAGTTCAAGTTGGTGAGCTTGATGACCGATGGTGGACTTGATCTTGCCGGGGCAACTCTGGTAACGGATGTCCCCGAGGATGCGCTGATCATAGCCACCTTCTCTTCCAATGTTGATCCGGCTACGGTTAGCACCACCAGCTTCAAGATCACCAATACGGATGAAGCAACGCTGCAGGATTATACCTTAGCCACCGTTGGTCCGGTAGTTACTGCAACACCTACCGAGGGATGGGATGGAGGCAGTCAATTCAGTATCGAGATTTCAACGGCTATCGAAGGCACCAATGGTGTGGCTTTCAGCGGCAATACACTCGGTTTCAGAACCTCGGGAATGAATATTCCAAACGATGAGTACATGGTTCTTCACCTGAGTTTCGATGATCAAACTGCCACCGATGAAACAGGAAACCACACCGTTACCACTGTCGGAACGCTTGGATTTACGGATGACAGGAACAATACGGCGAATGCTGCCGCTTACTTTACCGGAGAAGGGAATCTTGTGGAAGTTGCTTACGCCGCCGACCTGATCAGCCCGAGCATAACCATCAGCTTCTGGTTTAAAACGGCATCGGCTGATTATGAAGGAATGGAAACCACTGATCCGCCTCAGATGCGTTGGCCGATGGGTTTAGCAGCTGAGAGAGGATACTTCCTGGAAATGGGTAGAAGAAGTAATGATCCACAGGCTGATGGATATCCGAAGTTCTTCCTGAAATATGGTACCGCGCATGTAAATGCAGGTAATAATGCAGCAACGAATCCAAAAGGTACTGCCTGGACTGAAGTGAACGACAACAGCGACGAGAACTATGATGCCGGTAGCACGGGCAGTGGATGGAGCTATGTGATCAGCGCGTTGACAGGTAATAGTGATTTCATGAAAACTTCTGTAACAGACAGGTGGGTACATCTTGTAATGACCTTTGATGCCACGGCACGGACCAAGACCATTTATGTAAATGGGGTCAGGTATGCTGCTTTTCAATGGAACACAAACGGATACGACTGGTTGATGTCGGATCTTACCCTGTGGGATATGCTCAATGATGGAGTCACGCCGGTTGATGGGCTGGAAGCATCACTGACCCTGGGGAGTGCCTGTTCATCGACAAGCACATCAACAGGTTGGTGTAATTACCAGGATGTTCTCCTCAAAGATTCCAATCAGAAAAATTTCTTCAAGGGAGCGATTGACGAGTTCAGGATTTTCAGCGTACCCTTTACCGAAACGGAAGTCGCCACGCTCTATGCAAATGAGCAGTAGGGATTAAAATTTATCCAAAGAAGGGGATTTCCTGACTGGAAGTCCTCTTCTTTTACCTCTTTGAATAAAAAATCGTACGTTAGTGAGGCCTATTTTCTACATAATAGGATTAGTTCTTCTATTATCTTTATCCTGCAAAAAAGAAGAGGAAGAAAAGCCGGAACCCGGTCAGTTGCAGCTGATCTCCGTGAGTGTCGGGAGCGACGAATTACAACTGGATGAGCTGAATAAGGGAATGGCAACCGACCGCCCGGTAGTTGTGCGGTTTTCCCAGGTCCTTGATACATCCACCGTTACCGAAAATTTTATGTTGTACGACCAGGGTGAAAATGTCGTTGAACTCCATTTATCCTACCTGGATGGTTTGAGAACGGTTTCCGGGATGCCACAGGATAAACTGTCGCAAAATTCCACTTATACCGTTTCTCTCGGATCAGGGCTAAAAGGGAGCAAGGGAGAGTTGTTTCCGGGCCTTGAAGTAAGCTTTAAGACATTGAACCCGCCACTTAATATCACGGAAATAAGAATAGACGGGGAGATTGTAGATCAGCAAGCAAGGATACAGGATATCAGCTTCTTGCCTGTTTTTGAGGTTACTTTTTCCAATTCGGTCTCCAAAGATCTCCTGGTCACACATTCTTCTGTAACCCGTGGTGCTGTTTCCTATGACATGGCAATCGAAAAGGTGACCGATTCCATTTTCACCTTTGAAGTTGTGAAATCCCTTCCATATTACCGTAAAATGAAATTCAACATTTCAGCAGCACTTGCTGACGGTATGGAGAGGGAATTTGAGGGCCTGCAGCTGGAATTTTATACAATGATTGACACCAGCTACAAATTCCCGGAAATCACGGATGAAGAGCTGTTAACCCTGGTTCAGGAACAAACGTTCAAGTACTTCTGGTATTTTGGTCACCCGGTCAGCGGACTGAACAGGGAGCGCAATACCTCTAACGAAACGGTCACCTCAGGGGGATCGGGGTTTGGCGTGATGGCAATCCTTGTTGGTATTGAACGCGGGTTCATTACCCGCCAGGCAGGGATCGACCGGCTTGAAAAAATTGTTCATTTCCTCGGAAGCGATGCAGACCGTTTTCACGGTGCCTGGTCACACTGGCTGAACGGCACTACCGGTAGTGTAATTCCTTTCAGTTCAAACGATGACGGTGGTGACCTGGTGGAAACATCCTACATGGCAATGGGACTGATTGCAGCACGGCAGTACCTGGATGCCGGCAATACGCAGGAAAGCGCCCTGATTGACAGCATCAATTCCCTCTACCAAACCATTGAATGGGATTGGTACACACAGGGTGAAAACTCTCTGACCTGGCATTGGTCTCCCAATTATGAATTTGAAAAGAACCATAAGATCAGGGGATGGAATGAATGCCTGATAACCTATATCATGGCTGCTGCCTCTCCTACTCATGGCATTACAAAAGAGGTCTATGAAGAGGGTTGGGGAGCAGGATCCAACATGATCAACGGAAAAACCTTTTACGGGATCACCCTGCCCCTCGGCCGTGATTACGGGGGACCGCTGTTCTTCGAACAGTATACCTTCCTGGGTGTGGATCCGCGCAACCTGAGCGATCAGTATGCCAATTACTGGGAACAGGTAGTTAACCATACATTGATCAATCGCCAGTATTGTATTGTCAATCCCTACAACTACGTAGGATACAATGAGCATTCCTGGGGACTGACTGCCAGTGATGGTAACCTTGGTTATTCTGCCCATTCCCCGACCAATGATCGTGGGGTGATCACTCCTACGGCTGCGCTTTCCTCGATACCCTTTACTCCGGAAGAATCCATGGAAGCCATGCGGCATTTCTACTATATGCTCGGAGACAGGATATGGGGACCGTATGGCTTCTATGACGCCTTTAATGTGACGGCTGAATGGTATACAACCAGCAACATTGCCATCGACCAGGGACCCATCATCGTGATGATAGAGAATTACCGCACTCAGCTGCTATGGAATCTGTTCATGTCAGCCCCGGAAATCCAGGATGGACTGACATTGCTTGGCTTTACATATGAATAAATAAATCCCATGAAAAAAGAAAGATCAAAATTCTTTAAATATATATTGCTCTTACCAGCCATACCTGTCATCATGAGTTGCGGCAGCGGAGTAAAACAGGAAGCTGATCAACAGGAGAAAATATCCGATGACTCCCTCCTGACATTGATCCAGTACAGAACATTCCAATACTTCTGGGATGGTGCGGAATCAAATTCCGGAATGGCAAGGGAACGATACCATGTGGATGGGATCTATCCTCAGGACGATAAGAATGTAATTGCTTCGGGAGGTTCCGGTTTTGGTTTGATGGCAATTGTTGTGGGGATCGAAAGGGGATTCATCAGCCGGGAAGAGGGTGTACAGCGGCTTGATAAGATCGTTCGTTTTCTCGAAAGGGCAGAGCGGTTTCATGGTATGTATCCGCACTGGATCTATGGAGAAACAGGAAAAGCAAAACCCTTCAGCAAAAAAGATAATGGGGCGGATGGCGTTGAATCGGCTTATCTTTTCCAGGGACTGCTTACCGTTAGACAATACTTAAAAGTTGGTAATGCAGAAGAAAAAGCATTGGCAGAGCGAATTGATCAGTTATGGCGCGAAGCCGAATGGAACTGGTTCACCAAAAACGAAGATGTTTTGTACTGGCACTGGTCACCCGATTATGGCTGGGAGATGAACCACCAGGTAAGAGGATACAACGAATGCCTGATTTATTACATCATGGCTGCATCTTCACCAACACATCCGATCAATGCAGAGGTATATCATAAAGGGTGGGCAAAAAACGGCGACATCGTTCACGACCAGGTTACTTACGGTTACCCGTTGATACTGAAAAGCAACAGTGCACCCGAATATGGAGGACCCCTGTTCTGGGCTCACTATTCCTACCTCGGACTGGATCCCAGGGGACTGGTGGACCGGTATGCAAACTACTGGGAACTGAACAAAAACCACACCCTTATTAACAGGCAATGGTGTATTGAAAATCCGAATGGATACAAAGGATACGGACCGGATTGCTGGGGACTGACAGCCAGTTACACCCGGAAAGAAGATGGTGAGGTCGGTTATATGGCACACAAACCCGGGAAAGATGCCGGGGTGATCTCCCCCACTGCCGCTCTCTCCTCCTTCCCCTATACACCGGAATACTCAATGGATGCTCTGCGTACCTTTTATGAAGTGTATGGTGATAAACTGCTGGGAAAATATGGTTTTTACGATGCGTTTTCAGTGGCATACGACTGGTTTCCCCAACGATACCTGGCAATCGACCAGGGTCCGATTGTTGTCATGATTGAAAACTACCGTACCGGTCTGCTCTGGGA
>CAYMFM010000052.1:0-27346 GCA_964389685.1 uncultured Rikenellaceae bacterium | reverse complement strand
TGTGCTTAGCATTCATTTAAATGACTTTTATCCTTACATTTATTTAGCAAAAACGTGTTTTTACACAGACTCCCGTTAGGCGGCATCTGCCTTATTGAACATTCAAAAAGGACATTGCAGATAAGAAATGAAAAAATCCATATTACTATTGTGCCTACTACTCTTATGGTTTGTAAATGACAAGCTGTATGGTTGTACCGTTTTTATGGGTACGAATGATAATTTTACTCTTGTCGGTAGTAACGAAGATTATAAAAGGAGCAATTCTCAGATTTTTTTAATTCCGTCTAAAGATGGAAAATATGGACATGCTTTGTTTGGATACGATGGTTCTGTTCAGGCGGGTATTAATGAAAAAGGATTATTCTGGGATGGGTTAAGGGCATATCCTTATGTTACAATTGACAATACCAATAATAAGCCCAATATAGATGGGAATGTACTCTACAAAATATTGGAAGAGTGTGCAACGGTTGATGAAGTGATTAAACTGTTAGAAACATTCTATTGGGATGGATTTCGACTGTCGCAACTTATGGTAGTTGACAAAACTGGTGAAAGTGCAATAATTACCTATAGCAAAAATGGATTAGTCGTTACAAAGAAGGAAAAGCGCTATCAGGTTTGTACAAACTTCAGAATTTTAAGCAACGAAGACATGGAAAGCTTTCACTGGTATAACATAGGAAGTGGAAGATTTAATAAAGCAGAAAAACAACTACAAAACCGGGAGTTAACGGTGGATAACTGTTTTTCCATTCTTAAAGCAACTCGCCAGAATAACTTTTTTGCAAAAACCATCTATTCCACTGTTTTTAATTTGAATACGGGAGACATTCATCTAAGTGTTAATGGGAATTTTTCTCAGATTACTAAAATCAATTTGCAGGAAGAATTAAAAAAAAGAAGGCACTCTTATTTCTTATCGGATTTGGTTAACTCGACAAATGAAAACAGGAAGACGATAGAGATCCATGATGAAAAATATCTGACAATAAATTCTGATAAATTATTGTTAGACAAAGATTGGCAACTCACCGTAAAGAAACGTAAAGCGAAATATTACAGGACAATAGTGAAAGATTCAGTTTCTGATCATTACGTTATGAGAGATTATTTCATGAATGATACTTTACAGGGAGTAGCGTATTACTCGAGCTTAAATCCTGAACTTATTGATGGTACATATTATGAGTATCATGAAAATGGTAATGTAAAGACAGTGGGACATTTTAGGCATCGATTGAAGGATGGAGAATGGAAATATTGGTCGAAAGATGGAAAATTAGAAAAAACAATTAAGTATTTAAATGGAATTAGACAATGAACGATCGCCTAACAATGTGTATAAGTCATTGGTCTATAAGTGGTTAAGCTGAAGGACATACATTAAAAGAAAGTTAGTAGTATATTGAAAATGAAGTGCTTCGAAATGCCCAACGCCCCATGTTCAAACCGTTAGACTAAAACTAAAGTATCTAAACGTATTTCCTTAATGTTCCTGGAAGAAGTGAGTTAAACAAAGTGATCCATGTCAGGTTTCCAGGAGCTTTTTTCATGCGGTCGGCTTGCAACTGCAATTATCTCCGCCCCTTTTTAAGGGTAAATAAATGTCCCAACTTAAAAATTCCTTTAAGCAGGTGTTGTGATATTGCGGAGCATTTATCTTTTCCTGTCCGGAATCAAGGGGGGATGAAACTCTTTCAGGATAAAAAAGGCTTTTTTCTTCTCACCCGTATCGGATATCAATCCCTTCCGGTTCCAGTAGTCCTGGATTCCCGGCAGTGGTCTTCTCGGCGACCTGAAATCAACCAGGATCCAGGATGAGAAACCCCGTAGCTGAGGGATTTTACTGATCATCTTCAGGTTTTCGATGTAAACATATTCCTGGTATTCCTCTGTCCACCGGGTGAGGTTGTCTCCATGGTAACCAAACTTGGCACCTGCTCCAAACTCAGAGATCAACACCGGTTTATTCTGGTCGATTTTCCAGGTAATCTCCCTGCATTTATCCGGCAAACCATCATACCAGCCAATATACTGGTTAAAGCTCAGAACATCGACGACTTCTGAAAAGGGATCATCAATGGTCCGGATATCCGGATTTCCCGGATCCCGGCTCTGCTCCAGTGCTGCACTGATGAGTCTTGTCGGATCCAATTCCCGTGCCTTTTCAGCCAGTTTGCCAAGGAAACGGTTTCTTGCCTCACTGGTAGGTGTTTCGTTCGCCATAGACCAGATGATCACAGAAGCACGGTTTTTATCGCGGTTTATCACCTCCGTTAACTGGTTTTCAGCATTCTGGTAGGTAAATTCATTTTTCCATGCAATAGTCCAGTATACAGGTATTTCTTCCCAAACCAGTATTCCCACCTCGTCGGCCATTCGCACCATATGCTCGTTATGGGGATAGTGTGCCAGGCGTACATAGTTGCATCCAAGTTCCTTTACCCATGTCAACAATTGCCGTGCATCTTCCAGGGTGTTCGCCCTGCCTCCTCCGAAGGGTTTCTCTTCGTGGATGCATACTCCTTTCAGAAAGATATTCTCTCCATTGAGCAGGATGTTATCGCCTTCCGTTTTTATGATCCGGTAGCCAATCTGATCCATTACGGTCTCTTCCTCTGTGGAAATAGTTACCTCGTAGAGCCGGGGATTCTCAGGTGACCAGTGCCTGATCTTTTGCACATCGATTGCCAGGTTAGCAATCCCATTTTGATCGGTATTCAGTTTTTCGTTCACATTGAGCTCTTCTATTGAAAGGAGAACCGTTTTATTTTGACTGCCCGGACCATTCAGTCTGATAAATCCATGGATATGATTCTCATTCCCCGGATCCAGTTGCAGCAGATAATCCTGAATGAAACAGTTTGGTGTTTCAAACAGCCTGACATCCCGGGTTATTCCCCCGTAATTCCACCAATCTGTATTCAGCGTAGGAACACCTTCTTTAACCCGCTTGTTATCCACCTTTAGAACAAGCACATTTTCTTTTTCTTTTAGAAGTTGAGTGACCTCAAAATTAAAGGGTGTGAATCCGCCAACATGGATTCCCAGTTTTTCACCGTTCAGATAGACATCTGCCCGGTAGTTCACAGCACCGAAATAGAGGAAGACCCTGTTCTCCATATTTTCCCTGTTGTAATCGAATGACTTCTTATACCAGATGGTTCCCTCATAAAAAAAGAATTCTTTCTTCTGTGTATTCCAGTCACCCGGTACGATGATCCGGTCGGATGCATCGAAATTATACTCTAAAAGATCCGATTTTCCGGATGGTTTGGCATCCATAAAGTAAGCCGATTTGGGTGGATTCTCCATCCTGTCAAAGGGTTCATACCGGTAGTTATAATATCCGTTTTCATACGGATCGACAATGTAGCACCATTCACCGTTCAGGCTCTGATGGGGACGGTTATACGCATTGATGAGCAGATCCTGTGCGGTAAGAGATTGAATGATCGAAAAGGATCCCAGAAGGGCTAGGAAGATTGTTCTTTTCATGACATGTGTGGAGTTAGCGATTTTAAAATTTGGTTTTGGCACTTTGGTTGAAATATTCTGCAATAACGGGCATGAATGCTTCCAGGTGGGGATATTTATCCCGCTGATTTTCATAGTCATTCAGCAGATCTACCAGTCCTTCAATAGCCGGGAAGCCATACCGTTCATCCCATTTCATCCGCCGGCTGGCAGCTATTGATCCTTCGTTGGCGTAAATATACCGGACGACACATGCGCGGGTCAGGTATTCATACATCATGACGTGCCAGTAGTTGTAGCCCGACTGACTCAGTTTTTCTTTATGGGAAGGGAACATAAGCTCCCCGGATTCCCTGAGCATCTCCCGATACTGGTCAACCAGCGGATTGACATAGGAGTGGCAGAATTCATGGACTATGGTCGGGATATACCAGTCTGCCGGGTATTGTGGAGCACCGGTGATATCGGGTTGTGAGGCACCCAGTATGGATTGAAATTCCCGTTTGCCATCTTCAAGGGTTACGCTTGATCCGTAGTTGCAGGATCCGTTCTGAAGGCCAAGGATGATTGCATAGTCATCCGGTTGATATCCAAAATATTCCTTGAACCATGGAAGAATATCCTTTCCCTTCAGGGTAGTTTGAAGATTGAATACAGCCTGGCCATACAATGAACGGTGTGCTTCAAAGAAGCGGTTGAAATTTGTCTCAACAGCGAATTTTCTTGCTGCCTCCAGAAAGGCCGGAATGACGTCGGAAGTCCATCGTGGATCGAGGTCTTCGGGGGGAGGATTCAGAGATGCCCTTCCTTCAAGAGCCGGGGGATCGGTCAGGTATGCTGCCAGTGCCATCGGAGAATTGCCATCCAGGTTGTGGGTTTCCCGCAATTGAATAGCCAGTTGTACTGCTTCATGATCCCGGTATGGACCGAACCAGGCTTCAACATCCGCTATATATCCCGGAAGTTCATTCTCGTTATACTGACCTGTTTCAGCCAGCCTGTGAATGGTACTGAAAAGCTCTATACGCGGATCGACAGAAATTGTAATACTGGAACTTATTGCTTCGGTTTTTTCCTGATTGCCTGTTATTGGTTTGCAGGTAATAGAAACCAGTAAAATACAGATGGATGCATAGAAGGATATCAAAAATATGGATCGTCTCATGATTGTTCATTCTTTCTAACGAAATTTACAGATAAATTGAATAGGATGCAATGATGACTTGCTTATATGCCTGAATATTGCTAATTTCCATAATCAGATTATTTAACTACACTATCATGCACTTCTCAACCAGTAAACCAGGGAACTTCCTGGCAAAAGCCTCCTTATCATCTGTTTTTTTTGCGGTTTTACTTTTAGGATTCTTTTCTTATACCAATGTATTTTCTCAGGGAACAGATGATTTGGAGAAGGTCCTTTCCAGATCACATTACTTTGACTGGATAAACAGCCAGTACGAAGGAACCACGGAGACTCAGACCCTGAAAAATATGGATTTTTTCCAGCTGTTGCATGATGAATTTGGGATGGTTTTGGACATCTACTCACTTGATGTAGGGAATATTGATGATGGACCGTATACAGCGGGAGTAGGACGTCTAATCCCATACCATTATGGCACAATGCAAACGGAGGAATTTAAAACTCAATTTCCGAATGGTTTTGGTCCATTGGTTGAGAAGGCAGTAGGATTTGACTGCCGATTAGCAGTTTGGATGGGACCGGATGGTTTTGGTAATACACCTGAAGAGGAAAAGGCCCGGATCGATATGCTCATTTCACTTTGCCGGGATTACAATCTCATTTCTTTCAAAGTGGATGCAGTTGCCGGTCAGCTCAGACCAGAGAAACAGGAAACTTTTAAGAGAGCCATTGACAGCTGCCGGAAATATACCCCTGATCTTTGGATCCAGAACCATCGTGTGAAGTTTGGCATTGCAGAATCCGTTGTAACCACATCGTTGTGGGAAGGAGTTGAGACCTACATTGATGTTTTTATGCCAAATGAAGGTACAGCGCCTCATCATCGGGCTGGTGCTCTGAGCCGGGAATTAATGCCCGGCTTAACCCGAAGATTGGAGGATCATGGAGTATGTCTCTCCTCTTGCCTGGATTTTTGGGAAGATGAATTGGTTCTGCAGGCATTTAGCAGATCTTCGCTCCTTTCACCCTCCATCTACGGCAATCCCTGGTTTTTGAGAGATGATGAATTTCCCATGCTGGCCCGGATATTTAATCTTCACAGAAAGTTTAGGGAGTTTCTTTTTGAAGCAATTGAACTTCCTGAAGAACAATATGGCCCATACGCAGTTTCTCGCGGAGATTCAGATACCCGGTTAATTACTTTGAGAAATCTTTCATGGAATGCAAAAACCTACCGGATCAATCTTAATCATTCTATCGGATTGGAAAAAAATACCGAATTCTCTGTTCGACAATTTTTTCCGACTGAAAGAATTATTGGAAATCACAAGTGGGGAGATGATATTGATATTGAAGTACTTCCATTCAGGACGTGCCTGGTAGTTGTATCAGCTTCATTACTTGATGAACCGGGTATCACCGGATGCGATTATGAAGTTGTCAGGGATATCCCTGGTAAGCCGTTAGTTATTGAATTATTAGGGATGCCGGGTAGTACTTCTAAGATTCAACTTCCGGATGAATATCTATATTTTACTGCTGCAACAATGGATGGGAAAGAGATAAATAACCTGCTGGATGGGAAAGCTGTTAAAATAAAATTCCCGGGTGAGCAGAAGAGGATTAAATGGCACAGGAAGATCGGAGATTTTACAGAGATCCAGGTTCCTTCAGATGCTGAAGCACTTTTTGAAGCCACCTGTTTTTCTGCTGATAATAATGCGCTGGAAATCAGGTGCCTGGAGCGGTCAGGTCCAAGCCACATCCCACAGGTTAAAGCTGCTCGTGAAGCCTTTCTAAATAAACCGATGTTTATAAATCGCGGAATCTGGGATAAGAATCTATTCGATGACAACATGGATACATACTTCATTGCACGATTGGATAACCGGGCTCTTCGGGTAGATTTTGGTGAACTTATTCTCATGGACAGACTGGTAATCAAGATCAGAGACAGGCAGGAACATGATTTGAATCCTGCACTCCATACATTTGATGACGATACTGAAGTCCAGGTATCCGCTGATCTGAAGACATGGATCTCCATAGACCTTGGTTTTAAAGGGAAAGGGACCATTGCCCTTGCAATGATCCCTTCAGATAAACCATTTCGATATTTACGCATTCACGGGGCTCCTCAGAGGATTGCCGAGGTTGAAGCTTTTTATAAAGGAAACAAACTTGACCGGTCAGGATGGAAAGCTTCGAATCTTTTTCATTCGTATAAAGAGAGGCCTGCCATTGCAGCATGGTCTCAATCCTTTAAGCCGGAAGAGATACATGATAACAGTTATCTCGCTGTGGCATTGAACGGACGTCATGGTAATGAGGGTGCTTACGTTGCTATACGATTAGGCGATGAATATATCGGAGCACCGGATAGAAGTGTTTCATTTCCCAGCAATACATGGGAATATTTCAATGTAGAATCAGAAGAGAATTACACGTATTACATTCCATTGGAACAGTGGATGCAGGGTAAGGAGTTTGAGATTGTTGTATTGGTCCTGAAGGATGGGTTTAATGAATTTAAACCGGAAGCATGGATAACAGCTTATCCCATACCATTCAGGAGCCGGGAATTAACCTTATTCAGGAAATAATAACAGATAACATGAAATTTATAACCTAAACAAAGCGAAATGTCGAAAAAAATCTCAAGAAGAACCTTTCTGGGAAACTGCTCAGCTGTAACAACAGGAACTTTTCTTGCAGGGCAGCCCTTACTCAATTCATATAGTAATTCGAAAGGTAAAATCCAAAAGGAAGGTGCTTTAATAGTAAATCCTACCCCGCAATTTGAGCTCTCTCCTTACTTGTACATGCAGTTTATGGAGCCTCTGGGGACTACCGATTCATCCGTAGATGCAGCCTGGGATTTTAATCGTGATTGCTGGCGGGAGGATGTAATCGATATTACCCGGGAACTGTCCCCGACCATGCTCCGATGGGGCGGATGTTTCATCTCCTATTACCGCTGGAAAGAAGGGGTAGGACCGATGGATCAACGGAAACCCATGATCAACCAGCTCTGGGGAGGGATTTACAATAACCAGGTGGGAACGCATGAGTTTGTAGATTTCTGCAAACAAACGGGAATGGAACCCCTAATCTGTGTGAATTTTGAATCGGATGGCCGGAAAAACTGGGCTATCGGACCAAAGGGAAGTGTCCGTTCTGCCAACGCGGAAGAAGCAGGAGAGTGGGTGGATTATTGCAATAATCCCTCAAACAAATTAAGGAATAAGCATGGACACACGGGTCCCTATGATGTAAAATTCTGGCAGATCGGAAACGAAACCTCCTATGGGGAAGATGCCATGGATAGTGAAACGGCAGCAAAGAAGACGATAGCGTTTGCAAAACAGATGCGAAAAGCAGATCCCTCCATTCAACTGATTGGTTGGGGAGAGGGTGACTGGGCAAAACCAATGGCTGAAATAGCAGGCGAAGAACTTCAATACCTTGCATTTCACAATGGCTTTGGCCCCGGTGGAGAAGACTCTCCCTTACGTGGAATCGAATACCGGAAGGATTGGGCAAAAACCTGGGAGTACTTTATGAATGCTTATAAACAACCACTAAGCAGTATCCAGGAAATGCGGGAGCGGATTTCAGGGTATGATATCCCCCTGGTCATTACTGAAGCACACTTTTTCCTTCCCGGACGGAATCGCTGTGAAGCCCTTTCAACCTGGGCTGCAGGAGTCTCCAATGCAAGGATACTGAATGTCCATGAACGAAACGGCGATCTGATCAAGATTGCAACGTTAGCAGATTTTTGCGGCACCCGCTGGCAGAATAATGCGGTCATCATTCCGACACCCCAGGGGGCAGGTAAATCGTTTATGATGCCGGTTGCCATGGTCATGAGCCTATACCGAAAACATTCAGGTCAGAAATCCCTTACTGTAACATCCGTTCCATCTGACCTTGATGTAGCTGCAAGCATTACCGGGGAGAAGGTTTTTCTGCATGTTGTCAATACGAACCGCACGGACGCAATAACCACTCAATTGAAGATTGATGGGAAAGAGATAACATCCGGCCGCTCCTTTTGTATCGCCCTGGAACCGGACTATGAGGTATTTGAATATAAACCTGAAATTACCAATCCCAAAGAATCCGATATCCCTGGTACTGGTGAGTGGACATTTCCTGCAGCTTCCGTGAGTGCAATTGAACTTGAGTTTAAAATAAAACAGCTTTAGGTTATCAAAATGCATGCAAGAAAAATCCACTCAATCATTCTTTTGCTAGTGCTTATTACAGCCTGCAAAAACAAACCGGAAGATGCAAGTTCAGAAGTAAAAAATGAACTTGAGGATTTTCTGATAACAACATCTGAATTGACTCTGAAATTCAGTCATCCTGCTCCGAAAAGAGCTCTTTCATTTCATAACATGGATATTCCTCCAGAACAGTGGAAAACTGAAGCTAAGGAGAAACTCAGGGAAATCCTCAGGATTGGTGAGATCACACCGGGCAATGTTACGGAATTAAGAAAAATGGAGTATCAGGGCATTACCATTCATGCACTGATCATGAAAATCGATGATAATTTGACCATTCCTGCCTATTTGTTGACCCCGGATCCCGCAAAAACCCGAAAAAGTGCCGTCATGGCGATTCATGGACATGGCGAAGTGGAGCCTGCGATCGGCCTGTTTGATGATTACCACCATTTTTTTGCACTGGAACTTGCCAAAGATGGGCACCTGGTTCTTGCTCCCGAACTTCGGGGGTTCAGTACCCTGAACGACCTTGCTGAACAGGTTGAAATCAACCGGTTGGATTACTGGATTGGCCGTTATAGCCAGTTTACCCTTGTAACGGATGGATTTCTCTATGGAAATTCATTGATCGGTGAAACAGTAGAAGACCTGTTGCGCTGGGAAGAGTGGCTTTCTGAAACATATGGTGTGGAAGAGCTGGATGTAACCGGGATCTCTTATGGTGGTGACTTAACCATCATTTACCCAGTTTTCAGTGAGCGTGTCAGAAGAATTTTTGCCAGTGGAACGATGGGTTCTTTCTCTGTAATATTCCAGCGATGCTATAATGCACCGGCACACTGCATCCCGGGAATCCTGGAATGGATGAATCGGAGTGATATAGCAGGACTGAACGCTCCACGACCAATTGTAATTCATTACGGGGAGCTTGATACCCCCAGTCCGACCAATGCTTCTGCATCATACAATGAGACAGTTCCTCAATCCATGGAAGAGCTTAAAGAAATCTATAAAGCGTTCGGAGCAGAAAATGCTGTCCGGCTTCTTGTTTCCCCGGACAGTCATCATGAAATGGACATACCGGCATTGTTGGAATTCTTGGATTCAGACGTTGAATCGTTCCACAATGAGAATTGACTATAAGTAGTAAATACGCTATTGTATTGAGCCACCGAACTTCTTGATCAGCAGCTGTGCAATTTCATCCCTTAATTAAAAATTTCAGATAGATTCATGATTGGGGGAAAGGTATAATAATCACCTCCTGCTTATTCATCAACGATGCATTCGCCGGTCGTTGATCTACAGCATGTAAGATACAAAAAAAACATACCCGCAAAAAGCCAGAAATAATAATAGATTGTTGTAGACAAAACTTTAATTGCACAACGGGTTAACTAATTCCGCAGGTCGTTCAGCGATTCCATGAGTAGCCTCCTCGCCGTAAAAATGCGGCTTTTTACCGTGCCAATATTGAGATTCAGGGAATCAGCGATCTCTTTGTATTTATACCCTTTCAGGTGCATCTTGAAAGGAACCCGATACTCCTCCTCCAGGCTTTCAATCGTTGCCAGAATCTCGCATTCTGAATAGCGGGAATCCGGTCCGGTTTTCCCTTCATCGTTGATACTGTTCATCATCCGGTTGTGTGTCTCTTCATCTGCGGAAGAGTAACGCCGGGAGGCTCTATGATAATTATTGATAAACGTATTTTTCATGATTGAAAGCATCCAGCTTTTCAGGTTTGAATAGTCGGTTAAACGATCCCTGTATGAGAACGCTTTTACGTAGGTCTCCTGAACCAGATCTTCCGCATCATCCCCGTTTGAGGTCAGACTAACGGCAAACCGGCGTAAATTATTTTCGTAACTCAGCAATTGATGATTGAATTCTGTTGTTGTCATGGTTTTTACATTTTTGTTTAACAAATATAATACAATATTAAACATAAACATGATCCAATCAATATTAAAAGGGTGCATTATAAGGATATTATAAATAACAAATAACCCTGTATATTCTGTATACACAGGGTTGCGGGAGTAAATTGTTGCGCCATTATAAATTGCAGGAAAATAACATATCTATGTTTAATATAAAAATAGATATATTAAACATTATTTAAATATTCCAAAAATTCTATAAACGTTGCAAGGTCGGGAATATAGTGTGTATTTTTTAATCGATGCTCAGGTATCTCCCTGGCGAGTTGACCTGTAAATAGGATAGTTTTACCGGGTAATGCCTGATGGATTTGTTCAGCATAGGATTCAGGGTTTAATCCTGACATGGAAGAGACCAGGCAGGTAACAAGAATATCGGCGGACCAGATCCGGTCGGTTGCTACCACTGATTCCAGCGGAGTAAGCTGTCCCAGGTAGATGAGTTCATGGCCTCGTTTTTTGATCAGGAAAGCGAGGAATAGCAATCCCAGTTCGTGCATTTCACTTTCCGGCAAAAAAAGTATAAAGCGTTTGCTACTCCGGAGCTTCGGAGGGTATTGCGCATCAATATTGGCAATGATCTTCTGGCGGATGAGGTTGGTGATGAAGTGTTCCTGTCCCGGATTAATGACTTCGGTCTGCCACAAAATACCGATCCTTTCAAGGAAAGGAAACACAACGTTCATGAATGCATCTTCCAATCCCTTAGTCATGATCGTTTTTGACAGGATTTCATTGAACCGGTTTTCATCCAGATTGATCATGGCAAGGATCAATGCTTTTATCTGGGCATCGTCCTGGCTGGAGTCTTTGGTCAGGTAAAGCACCTTTTCATTGATCTCTGCATCAGAAAATCCTGAAATGTTGGAGATCTTAAACCCGTGTTGATTCAATATGGAAATATTAATCAGCCGTCGTGCATCCTCATCACTGTAGCATCGTATATTGGTTTCGGTACGTTCCGGTTGGATTATGCCAAAACGTTTTTCCCAGATTCTGATGGTATGTGCTTTTATGCCGGTAAGGTGTTCAAGGTCTTTTATGGAGTATTGTGCCATGTTCAACGTTTCGTGAGTTAACAGTAAACCATTTTACCGGTTGGTTTGTTCAGATAGTTTCATTCAATCCTGATTTTTGTCTCACTCTTTTTAAGTCCATCCGAGGCCACTTCAATGCTCAGGATCCCTTTTGTAAATTCTGAACCGACAATGATCATGGCTTTTCCATAAAAAAGCGGAACCGTATCCGAAGTAAACGGATTCATGGATTGAGGGTTGCCGTTACCGACGCCCACCAGCTTTCCCGGTCCGGTAAGTTTTACATCGACTCGATTATGAGCTAATGGACAAAGATTCCCTTCGTTATCTACCGCTTCCACCAGGATATAAGACAGATCATTTCCATCTGCTGTTATGGTTTCCCGGTCTGGTGTAAGGATTAAAGCACGGGGTTCACCGGCAGTTTTTATGCTATTCTCTCCGATCTTTTCTCCCGCTTTGTAAGCGATTGCTTTTATTTCTCCCGGCTGGTAGGTAACCTCGTTCCACATTAACCGGAACCGTTCGAGTGAATTCTCCGATTTGGGATTTTTGCATTTTTTACCCTGCGATTTGCCGTTTACAAACAGTTCAGCGCATTCTCCATTGGTATAGACAAAGACCGGGATTTTTTCTCCGATCCTGTCCTCCCAGTTCCAGTGCGGGAGGATATGTATTGTTGTTTCATCCGGTTTCCAGTAACTCTTATATAAATAATAGCGGTCTTTCGGGATCCCGCAAAGGTCCACAATGCCGAAATAAGAACTCCTGGAAGCTTCCTTTTCAGTCATTCCATGCGCTTTTACCCAGTAGTTGTTATAGGGTGTTGGTTCTCCAAGGTAATCAAAGCCGGTCCAGACAAATTCACCGGCGATATAGGGTTCTTCCTGCTGCCACATGAAGTCATCATCAACAATATCAGCCCATGGGGGAGCATTCAGATCGTATGAACTCACCTGAAGGGATGTAGTAAAGTCGGTTTTTTCTCCGGGTAGCGGGAATTCATAAAATCCCCGGGTACTGACGGTTGATGAAGACTCGCTGACAATCACTGCCTTGTTGGGTTCCAGCTGACGCGCCAGGGAGTACCTGCGCCCATAATTCCAGCAATGAACATCATAAAAATCGAAATGGCGGAGTTCTGCACTTTTGTAGTTATCGCATACCAGGGTTGTAGGCCGGGAAGGATCATATTTTTCAACATAGTTGAGCATGGTTTGGAGCCGGTGAAACCCGTTATTGATATTCATTTGTACATCCCAGATCTCATTACCAACGCTCCACAGGAATATGGAAGGATGGTTCCTGTCCCTGACGACAAAATTCCGGATGTTTATATAGGCAAAATTCTCAAAATCAGTGGTATCCAGGATATCCGCTTTTGCATCGTATTTATCAAACGCCTCATCGATAACCAGCAATCCCATTTTATCACACAGGTCAAGCAGTTCCGGAGCCGGGCAATTGTGGCTGGTTCGAATGGCATTGCACCCCATGTTTTTCATAATTTCCAGTTGACGTTCCATTGCCCGTTCATTAAATGCTGCACCGAGCGGTCCCTGGTCATGGTGAAGGTTTACTCCTTTTAACTGTACGCGTTTATCATTGAGGTAGAATCCATTATCGGCTGTAAAGCGGATGTCTCTAACGCCGAAGGTTGAATGGTAAGTATCAACCCGTTCATTGCCGAGATAAACCTCCGTTATGAGCTTGTAGAGGTATGGATTATCAATATCCCACCGCACTGGATTGGGAACCGTCATGGTTGTTTCAAACATTTTCTTCCCGTTTGCCTGGATCTTCCCGCCGATCTCTTTTTCAAGGATCATTTTATTATCAGCCGTAACAATGGTGTGTTTCAGGTGAATTTCCTGGTCACCGGTGGTTCCGTTGTTTATGGTTGTTGCTGCCCTGACGTCTGCATAATGGGGTTTGATAATGGGCGTGGTAATATAAATACCCCATATATCGACATGTACAGGATTTACTGCTATCAACTGGACTTTCCGGTAGATTCCTGCTCCGGGATACCACCTGCTATCGTGTTTCCGTGTATCCACGTGAACAGCGAGGATATTTTCACTGTCGAACACGATATCATTTGTGATGTCGAGGTAGAAGGAGTTATACCCGTAATCCCACTGACCGGCAAGCCGGCCATTCATATAGATTTCAGGAAAAGCCATAATCCCGTCAAACAGCAGGTATATTCTCATTCCTTTGTACCTGCCGGAAATGTCGATCTTTTTCCTGTACCACCCTTCGCCTTGCCAGGGTAGTTTGCCCGTATCACCATTTCCGTCTGCCATAAACGGTCCTGCTATTGCCCAGTCATGGGGGATGGTAACATCGCTCCATTCAGAATCATCAAATGCATTCTGATGAGCCATTTCGTGGTTGCCCTTCGAGAATTTCCATCCGGTTTGCAGGATGACAGTTTCTCTGTTTTGAGATAAACAGAAATTGCTAATGATCAAAAATGTGATCAGTAAAAGAATGTGTCTCATAGTTATTTGAATATTCAGTTTATAGATACATTATTTATTGTACGAACCGCCGACATGTAAAGATAAGGATCCTCACATATCGTTGACATGCCGTTCAGGTTGTATATCGTTTCAGCACCTCGGCAGCAGGCAGAATCTTAAGATAATTAATTTTCACAAGGCGTTTCAGCAGATTAGCCAGGATATGGTGTGGTCTTAACTTCATATCACATGACTCCATTTACCCAACTTTTTTAAGTACGAAATAGACCGACCGAAACCTTTCCGGATTTTTTCTGTACATGGCTAATTCAGATATTTCCCGACTGAACAGCCGTTTTGTATTCACCCGGTTACCCCATTCCTTCTCAAAATCCTCTATTTTCTTTTCAAGGCAGCTACAGTATTCCTTCCACCAGACCGTTTCATCCAGTACAAAGGATTTTACGAACAGAAGTTTATATTTTTCAATAATTTTCTGTTTTTTAGCTATGTACCGGTAATCGTCATGAATCATGAAGTAGCCATTTGGTTTCAAAAGCTTTAAAAACCGTGACAGGGCTTTTTCAAAGCCAATGATATTGAACAATCCTTCTGCAAGGATAATATCAAATGAGTGTTCAGGGACATCGATTCGCAATACGGACTTACGGATAACAGAAATTCTATCCTCGTAGTTTAGTCTCATTATCTTTTGTTTAAACCAATCCACGCATTCCCTGTCGGTATCAACGGCAACTATTTTACCATTCGACAACCGTGCAATTTCAAGAGTTGGCACACCGGTTCCACAGCCAAGGTCCAGGATATCGGGCTTCTCGATTACCGGGATTGCTTCAAAAGCTTTCCGGGTGTATTTTGTAAAATTAGCCCGGCACGCATCGTTGATTTCCAGTCTTTTCTGAAGCGCAACATCCCCGGAATAGTGCATAATCCCCTCATTATGAGGATTTTTCATAATTCATTCCTGCGCTTATGCCAGCAGGTATTTAAAGGCTTCATAGACAAGAAAAGCGGGCCAGACGATGGCTTTTAAAAATCCAAGAACACCGATCCAGAAACTGGTGGCATGGGCAATAAAATAGACTGCGGCTCCAATAAAACCAAGACCATAAATGGCACCGGCTGGAGCAGTTCCCTGTACTTCTTTTTTCATGTTTTTTTCTATTTTTTATTAAAAAATATCTCAATAAAAGTCACTGTTTTATTCTGTAAAGAAGAAATATTGCAATGGCTGTAGAGAGTATTGCAAGATACGGAAATATTTTGTGGATCGCTTGGGTAACCGGGTAAACTAACTTATCAAAACTTAGCAACGCCCCGGAAATGAATGTTATTGCAAGGCATACTCCTGCTAATACAATAGCGGTTGTTTCAGCGGTTTCGATTGCAATTCCTTGTTGCTGTTTGTAAATCAGGATGACCGTCAGGATAATCTGTGGTTCCGAATTCCGGGATCCATCGTTTTATATATTGGAGGTCCCTGTCGAATTTCTTCTGCTGTGTTTCCGGGTTGAATACCCTGAAGTAAGGAGCGGCATCACATCCGGTTCCTGCTGCCCATTGCCAGTTGCCGTTGTTTGATGACAATTCGTAATCCAGCAGTTTTTTTGCAAACCAGGCTTCTCCCCACCGCCAGTCGATCAGCAGGTGCTTGCACAGGAAGCTTGCTGTAACCATCCTTACCCGGTTATGCATGTATCCCGTTGAATTCAGTTGCCGGATAACCTTTCGGACACTTACTGTCCCAAACCGCAGATGGGGGCCAAGGTAGGTGGTGGAATCCTTGCCAGGCAGGTCGCGGGTAACCGCATAATGATCAATATGAGACAGGTCATAATCCCGAACCCTGATGCGTGATTCGCGAAATCCAATGTCTGAAAGCATCGGGAAAGGGTTGTTGCATGGGTAGAACCTTTCATGTCTGGTGCTCTTTAGGGTCTCAGACCTTCCCGGATTGAACTGCTGCAACCATTTCCTTTTGTAAGGTGTGAACACCGTATACGGTTTACCATTCGCCTTACGAACTTCATTTTTCTCAAAAATCACCTGGTCCTTGAATTCATGGAAACCGATATTATGCTTATCCAGTAAATTCTTAATCCTGGAATCCCGCTCCAGGGCATAGAGCTCATAGTCCCTGTTGACATACAGGTTTTCAATCTCATATTTCTTTATCAATTTCTCCCAGATCCTGAACGGATCCCCATAATATATATTTATTGAACTCCCCATTGCCAGGAGTTGATTGTTCAGGGAGAATAACGTATTGTAGATGAAGCTTACCCGTGCATCATCTTCCGGCAGTTCATCCAGGATGTTTTGGTCGAAGATAAAGATGGGCATCACCGGCAGCCCGTATTTCAGGGCATGATGCAATGCGGTATTATCCTCGAGCCTGAGATCTCGCCTGAACCAGATTTTATAACACAATGGATACTATGGTATGATTATTGATCCTTTATCAATCGGGTTGGTATAATCAACCTGATTGATTGGTAAGTAAGCAGGCAGATTGAAGGACCATTATTGGTTATAATTTTAAACAGATATGTTTATCATTAAAAGCAGGCTTACTTACAAGCCATTCATTAAATCCGTTCCGATCTTATTTCTTTTGTTGCTTATTCTTCCGGGTTGCACGGATGATCCGGATTCTGATCCTGCTCCCAATAAAGTTGTAGAACCCGGTTCCTGGGTTACCTATTCACCGATCAAATGGACGCATGACGGTGAGCCGTTTCACTCATCTTATTGCATCGTATACAGTGATGGTGCGAGTTTTGAGATGAAAAGAGATGTGGGAGCATTTGCTGATGAAAAATTTTCTGAAATCCTGGATCTGTTGAATAATTTTTACGATATCCGAAATGGCTGGTCATTCCCGGATGCTTTTGAAAAGAATTTTGGAATAAGTATCACTGATTTTGAAGCAGAATATTACGATCGAATGCGGGTATACCTGGGTGATGGCTATATAGTTAACACTGGTCCAATCCCTTTGCGGGCCACCCTGTGCTGTTAGACCAACATCTTTCATATTAATAAAAATCCTGTTATCTTGTACTAACATTTAATTGTGCTCTACAAACAGCACAGCGCTCTAACAACTAACGTAAAGAATATAAGCCGTAAACCATGTTAAAAAAGAGACACCTGATTTACCTGTTAGTCCTGTTAATCCAACCCGATGTTATGGGTCAGGGTGTAACACCTGCAGATTGGGGACTTAAAGCATTTCATTTGATTCAAGAGTGGCTTTCAGGTGCTATTTCTCCTAAATAAATTTCCTGCATTTCGCTATGGCATTTGGGAAATACTCCCCATTTATATTTTCCGGAAGGAAGGGACGATTAGTAATAACAAGCAGGTTCGGTAACGTATCCGGAAGTGGGTCTGAAACCAGGAAGATTTTTTTCCATTCCAGCACTCTGGTAAGCGCAAACGATCCGCCGGCCCTGACGGCAGTGTATTTCTTCAATATTTTACATGGATAAATTCAACCCCCTCAGGGTTGTGATTTCCTCGTCCATTTTAAGGGGGTGTATCAAAAGTCAAATTTTTAGTCATCCTGATTATTAACGTATTGAGATTCTGAAAAAATTTCAGAATGACGATCTTGCGGACTTTTGATACACCCCCCTATTCATTATTCTACCCCTGCCGGGGTAAATTTTAGATGTTTAAAAACTAATTTCGATATAAAGGCCTGGAATAAAATCAACCTTAAGGTGGTTGTTTGAAATTTTGTAACCGAAATTGTAAAGTATTACACGACAGGCAGGTGGCGAACCGTTTTCCGTAAAAGTGTTGACAAATTATTCTATTATCTGGTTTATCATAAGATAAACTTTCAGGGAGTCGTGTGACGGATAGCGAAAAATATCCCAATCCCCATCCTTATTGATATCGCGGAGGAATATTTTTGTTGCGTTTCTTGACCAGTCTCCTTCCTGTGTATTCCACTTCTTATCGATATTCTCCGTGTTCCATACCGCTTTCAAATCCCCCCCGGGATTGTAAAAAACATGGGCATTAGCCACAATATCCCAAAAGCCATCACCGTTAACATCTCCCACTCCCATGCCTTCATGCACGTTCTTATAATTTTCAAGGTATAGTACCCTTTCCCAGTCATCTTTACCGACCTGCTGGAAAACGCTCAGTGTACTGTTCTCATAGGTAAGGACAGCCACATCCATTTTGTGATCCCCATTGAAATCGGCAAGGCTCAAATCCTTTACGAAATTCGGGCTAATTCCGATAAAGTGGGCTTCCCAACCCGGATTCTCATACCAGTATAATCCGGATTTTTCACTTGCTGCTTCCCATTCCCCGGTGTGTTCGACGGCAAACAGATCGACATCTCCATCAAAATCGGCATCTGCATATTCCAGGTCCCCGGAAGCAAAGGTCCCTCCGTTTGGTGCTGTTTCTGCAATGACATGCTTTTCCCAGGCAGAAGAATCATTACTGCCTTCGAAGTAACCAAGTTGCCCGCCATAAGCGTTGTTGGAGATAAAAACCAGGTCTGCCAGTTTATCCCCGGTAATATCTACCGGGCAATTCGCCCATAAAAATTCAACCGAGTCGGAAATAAGGTATTGCTGAAAGCTAAGTTCATTTTGCTCGCCAGCATCCCCTTCCTTTTTCCCGGTTGATCGGTTACAGGTTATCAGCAGGCTGATGCAAAGTACAATGAGTACCAATCTGGTAAACATCTTTCTTTATTCGTTTAGTTGATAGTTATTGTTCCATTATTCTCTGGTGATCTTTAATGCCAGCTCCCCTTCGGGAATCATTATAGTGATCGATAGTATACCTTCTTCTGATTTCATATTGACCGGGTCAGTATATGAGCCGGTTAAGGTATTCAGTTCCTGAACCCGGAAGCTCCCACCGCCCGTTTTTAATTGCAGGGTACTGTTTTCTGTGCCGACAGCCCTCAAATAAACAGCATAAGTATTGCTCTTATCGGAGAGGATGTATGGAATTAGCCCGGGGAAGCTTAGAATGCAGGAAGGATATGGGTACAGTTTTTCCAGATTAGAACCATGCAAAAAATCACTCAATACACGCAGCTGCTGGCGCAGGGTTTCACTTCCTCCTCCGGGTGCCCTGTTGTTACCCGATCCGTCTTCATGGCCTGGGAAAAAGGAATAATCGAGGCTGTTGAACAGACCGCCGCCACTCAACATGAACTGCCATGCCTGTCTCCTGTAGACCTGGTCCCCTGGACCGGCAAATCCGGATTCATCAAACCCGACAACCTTGTTGTAATGGTAGTTCCATTCTACTGCCTCGGGCCAGGCATAATGAAAGTTAATGATCGAAACACGATCGCTTACTGCCGGAATGGGAGCTTTGAAGTTGGTATAGTTCTGCGCGATCAGGTGTTTGTTCGGAAGCTTGCTCTCTTCTTCGACAATGATTTCTGCCAGGTTTTCCTGCCATGCCATGGATGCTTCATCTGCAAAATCGGCTTTGTAGGTCCAGTCACCCGGATTCAAATCCTCTTTGTTGACGATGTTGTACACCGCTACCGGATGGTCAGACCACGGTTCATTCTGTATCTCGAAGAAAAAATTATCGAATTCATTCAGTTCATTCACCATTTTTCGTACCAGCTCGGCCTGGTATGAAAAAAGCGATCCGTTGTTCCGGGTGTGTGCATCAAAGCGTGTCAGGTTTTCTGAAACGTTTACATTATTTGCCGGATTCTGGGGGCATATATCCCAGTGATCATCCCGGTAGATGGATGAGAACAGGGTCACTTCGACAATGATATTGTGATCCGAAGCAACAGCCATAAAGTCCCGTAATCGTTTGAAATAGGCTTCATTCCATCTTGACAGGTCATATTTCACTTCTCCTGACAGATCATTTATGACCATTGCCCATGGTGTGATGACCCTGTCATGCGTCGGAGCCAGGGTATTGTTTTCGATCCCGAAACTCACCCCCTCAATTTCGAAATATGTCCCTGCAAACATCCGTGTGTAATTCATTCCATCTGCTGAGAGCGATTCAAGATAGGTACGGTAGTCGAAGTCAAGGTTGAGCACCGCACCGTAATGTTCGGCAGACGAGACCAATGCCAGGGTTTTGCCTTTGAATAGGAAATAATGCGGATTCTCCGGATGCAATTGAATGGGACCATCAACCGGGAACTTTTCATCTTTTTGCGATTCATTTCTGGTGCATACCATCAAAGGGATGACGATTAAAAAAAATAGGATTAATCTTCTGAGTTCTTTTTTAATCATAGTCGACGAAGGTTTTTAATCCTGCTTTGAATTGAATCTTGATGTTCTGTATCCGAAATGTTTGGATCTTTTAAATCGGTAAACATTTTGCATGGCAATTCATTACATTCACCACAATTCCTGTATCCTTTCTGATTAATTGAACAATCATACAAAGGACAAATTCCTCTAACAGTGGCTTGGGCTGTCCAGAACGGTTTTCCGTTCATCATGAAGCAACCGGTGCATTCTTTCTGGAAGAATTGGCAATCATCACAAATGAGTCCGCATGCAGATATTTTCATAAAACTATTTTTTTAAGTGCTTCTCAAAGCCTCCAATGATTCTTTTGACGGTTTATTGGGAATAACAGCGATGACCTCCCCGTTATATTCAAAAATTTCCTTGTCATCGGCTGTAACTTCTCCAATTACCGAAACATGATCGGTTTTAGAACGTATGGCTTGCACCACCTCGTCAACGGATTCCGGTGCAACATGAACCACATAGCGGCCTTGAGTTTCGCAAATCAGTATCTCCTGGGGGGTAATCCCTTTATCTGAAACCGGTACCCTTGATAGGTCCACTTTAACTCCTAAGCCGCCATACCTGGCTGATTCGCATACTGCAGCTCCGATACCCGCAGCACCTAAATCAGAACAGGCTTTGATCTTACCCGTACCAAAAGCAGCCAGGGCTGCTTCCAGGGCGGCCCTCTCCTCTTTAAACAAAGCTATGGCCGGGCGCATCTCTTTTACCAGGCCGGCTCTGTAAAGCGTATCGTTTCCGTCATTATCTGTCACCCCTATAATGATGATCTTATCCCCGGCATTCTTTGCCGGTTTGGTGAGTGGCTTTTCAGTGACCAATTTGCCGAATACCGACACCACTACTGCCGGCACAATATCGGAAAATGAGGTGGAGAATCCTCCACCGACAATAAACACATCCATGACCTCACACATATCCCTCAGTCCTTTAACCATGATGTTAACCCTATCCTGACTGGTCATAATTTTGCACTTACCGCATGTGCAATGTCCGGAAAAGCCGCAGGGACCGACTATGACTTCCTGATCAAGGGGTCTGGTGCCGATAAAATCCAGAAGAAAAATCGGCCGGGCGCCCATGGCAACCACATCACGCATTGCCCCTCCGGCACCGGTGGCGGCAGCATCATAGGGCCTGGGCACACAGGGAGAACAATGGCTTTCCATTTTGGCCACCACAAATCCGTTCATGCCCGGCACCTGAAAGACCGCAGCATCATCGTTTTTTTCAGGACCTACCACCAAAGCTCCCGGCCAGATCTTGTCTACCTGACGATTTAATTCCTGAAAGCCTTTGAAATCAATTACTTGATCAATGTTGTGATGCAAATGAACGAATAATCCGTGCATCAATGCTTTTTCTATTGTATTCATAGTACCTCCTTTTTTTAAAATATATACTCGTTGTTATGCTCTGTTATGTTTGCTTTCCAGGTTACTCCTCAATCGGGAATGGCAGATCAGTCTTCAGTTTTGGAGGGGTGAGGTTCCTGTTGATATGGTCCACCAGCAGCAGGGCATACCTGATGGTTTGCTTCATTCCCTCCAGTTCCCATTCCGGATTGAACTCGTCTCCCACGGTGTGGTAATCACCTCTCCAGAATTCAGTGTAGTTCCGTTGTCCTGATACTTCATCCTCACCGGCAGAGATCCAGACTGAAGGTATCCCATAACGGGCAAAGGAGAACTGGTCGGAGCGGTAGAAAAGTCCCTGGTTGCTCATGGAAAAGGTAGAGTATTCCAGTCCGTCCCGGTGGGCCAGCTCTTTGATCATTGGTTCAAAATCGGAGAACCTGGCACCGATGCCCATAATGCTGTTGGACTTTCCCCAGACCGGGGTAGATTCGAAATTGATATTGGCAACGATGCTGCTGCGGTCGGTGGTCTCGACATAGAACCTGGAGCCCAGCAATCCGGATTCCTCGGCATTGCAGGCCAGGATGGTAACGGTGTAATGAAGGTCCTTCTGGAACTCTTTGAGGATCTTGGCCACAACCATCATGGCTCCAACGGCTGTCCCGTTATCGATAGCCCCGTTATAAATGCGATCACCCACCTTCTCCGGATCCATTCCCAGGTGATCGATGTGGGCGCTCAAGACGATCCTCTCTTCTTTTTTCCCGGGGATCTCAGCAACCACATTGCGGTTCCTGACTTCCCTGATATGGTTCTTCCCCGCGATGTTGAGTGAGAAGCCCAGGTCTGCGGGTGTAAAATTCCTGGAAACAGAGGCATTATACAGTGAATCCAGGTCAACTCCGGCGGATCCAAGGATCTTCCTGAGGGCGTCCTCCCGGATCCAGCCCCTGAACTTCAGGTTGTTCTGCAAATCCGATTCGATGAACAGTTCCTCCCCTGTCCATGAATTCCTCACCACATTCCAGTCATAACCGGCTGACTCGTCCGTATGGATCAGCAGGATCCCGGCGGCACCCCTGCGGGATGCCTCTTCTATATGATAGGTCCACCTCCCGAAGTAGGTCAGTGTATTCCCTTCAAAAATCTCCGGGTTCACCATCCCGGGATCGTTGACCCGCGTGACCACGATCTTGTCCTTTACATCCACATCCTTATAATCATCCCACTCCCACAGTTCCGTTGTGATCCCAAAACCAACGAAAACCGCCTCCCCGGTCAGGTTGACCTCCTTTTTCTCTACAGAAAAGGTACCCACCACATCCTCCGGGTAATTCAGCGGGATCCCGTTTGCTGAAAAGACAAATCCATCGTTCGAGAATCCTTTCATCACAAAGGGCTGGAAATAGGATCCATCAGTCCCGGGTTTAAGGTCCATGAACTTGAACAGGCTTTGCATGGAGATCTCGGCAAGGTCACCTCCCCTGGTTCCTGGGGCCCTTCCTTCAAACAGGTCGTTTCCCAGTAGTTCGGTAATACTCTCCATCTCTGCCCTGGAAACCTGGTCTGCCCGTTGCTCCAGTGTCAGGGAGGATGGATTCGAGCATGCCC
The DNA here is from genome assembly GCA_964389685.1 of uncultured Rikenellaceae bacterium. GTDB lineage: Bacteria > Bacteroidota > Bacteroidia > Bacteroidales > VadinHA17. The sequence goes on along the minus strand of CAYMFM010000052.1, from coordinate 3,753 downwards.
CCAGGATCATTCCATAACAAATAATAGTTGTCAGACTTCTGATTTTTTTCATGATTTTGCTGTTTTAAAAGGTCGAACGTATAAAGATATTAAAGATTTTACTCAGTTACTTTACTCCTTTTTGATTAATTCCAGACCATTGTTAATAGCAATCTCAGTAAGGAGGTTCTTAAGAATTTTGGCAATAGTTTTTCTATCGTTGGGTTTGATATTGTCTGTTCTTATTTTTCGAATTGTTTAATCGTAGGATTATCCTGGTAATCAGAATGTCGAATGACGGAATCTGAAATTTGTGCTGAGCAAGTGATGGATAGCATAACGATCGCAACAAACAAATAGGTTATGGTTTTCATGCCGGCTCTTATAGTCTTTTAAAAACGGTTCTTTAAATAATTGACGACATAATGGGTGTCTTTAACATATCTCGAAATAGTGTGGTCCTTATCATCAATTCTCTCAGATTTCATAATACCTCTCTGGTGTAAATAAACCACGATGAACTCATTCTCAAGTTGAGGACCGGCATATGCTTTTAATAAAGGTACGCCAAGTGGACTTCCCGGACCTCCATGTAAGTATAGCAATACTGGTGAATTACAGTTGTTACTTCTGATATTTGCAAAAAGCTTTGTGTCTTCGGTTTTGATGTATACATCTGTCCTATTGAATTAAAGCTCAATTACATTAAAATACTCAGTATTGAATATTCTAAAATATATCCAACCGGGGTAACATTTGTAAAATGGCTGATATTTCTTTAAGTTTCTATGTTGAGATGCATGCGCCAAGAAAACAGCTTTCTTCTTTTTTGCATATGTTGAAATGTCGATTTGCACATCCGGCAAAGGCATGCCATTGCAGTCATATATTTCCTTTCCTACGGGATAAGGACCGGAACCACCCATGATCTTTTCAGCATGAGAAGGGGGCATAACTCCCTGATAGATTTTTTTCACAGAAAACCCTGATGAATCCTGATATAACCGGCAGATTTCCTCAACTACTTTACCAACAAGTACATGTTCCGGATGGCCATATAATCCAATAACATTGTCCAACATAAAAATTATACTTGGATTAGATTTATTTATTGCATCTCTTATAAACATTCGCAGGGAGTCAATATTATAATTATCAGCAAACTGATCGTATGGAATTGGCATCCACGGCTTTGTTACTGTATCAAGTCTGTTCCTGAGCTCAAGGTCTATTAGTTCAATATTTTTAAAACCTTGGATTCTGGCCACTTTTTCCATTTCAATTTTCCTGGTGGGGTTGTCTTCCGGTCTCCAGTGATATGGATAAAAACATAGAAAACTTATTTCCCAGCCATATAATTCTCCTTTGGTGTAAGACTAAACAAGTAAATTATATTACCTGCCACAAAACAAACTCCAAGGAGTATAATTGCAATTCCTGCTTTCTTTATCTTGTTCAATCGACTGATGTATTAGTTTAAAATTACTGCTAATTGTAACTACTGAAATTCATTTATCTTAACGTGTATGTCCCACCGCTTTTATCATATCCAATCAAATAACTCTGTTCTCTGTCATTTGCATTAGAAGCAATTTTTTGTTCAGGTCTCCATATAACATTACCTACGGTCCGTCAGCCTTGTGCTTCCGAAGTTAAAAGCGGAGGTGTATGGCAGATTGAATTTGCTATTGTTTTCAGCTGTTATAATGTCATCTGATCCTTTGTGAATTCGATAAGCTCAATGGGAGCACCATTATGTTCAATCATTGCAACTCTTGTCCCTTCACCCGCTGAATTGGGATAAGTCAGAATATTGAATTTGCGTTTGGAAAGCTCCAGGTCCAAATCGTCCACTTCAAATGCAATATGAGGAACCTTTTTTATTAAGTCATTAATTGAACTTTCATTTTCAAACCGCATCCATTCAATACCATAAGGGCTTGTTTCAAATCCTGCGACATACATCTTGAATTGTGGTAGATATCTTTCACCCTTAATGGGCTTTTCAGTCGGAATTCCAATATGATGATAACGCCATCCCCATTCTTTAATAGCTATCGGAGGATTATTTTCTTGTCTTCTAATACTCATTTTTAATTACTTGTCTGTCAGTCCTTCACGAATGATTCGAATCAATGTTAACAGGGACTATTGCCATTCATTCAACTTGAACTGTTCAGGGCGCTCCTTTATTACACGCCTCAGCCATTCTTCAGGATAGCCCACTCCCCTTGCCCTGCCATTTTCATCTTTCACATAGCCGTCATTATACTTTGTCAGCAGGCTTTCACCCAGTTCTATCCATTTCTTAACGACATATTCCGAGTGAGCATTACAATAATTGGTCAGGTAACGCGCCATCAGGTCAGGATCAGTATTATATAACTCAAGAGCAGCCTTTTCGACCGCAGGCTGAGATGATATGGCAATTCCTTCCAGCTCGCCCTGTACTTTTTGAATATCCTCAATCATATAGGAATACTTCAGGTTTGCATAGTTGGCAACAAAATTAAACACCCACCAGGCCGATTCCCACGAAAATTCTTGCAGGTCACCTGCCTTGTATACCTCAGGCACATTGTCAACACAGCAGTAGAATGGAACAAAGCAGGTTGTATAGGCATCATCAACACCATACCAGTTAATACCTCCGATTGGATCCGGCAGCCATGAACGCGACTGTGAAACGAAGGAGTAGGCTGTCTGCTGTGTAGCAACAGGTCTTTCCCATACATATGATGTTTCGTCAATTTCCCACCCGAGAGGACGCCAGCGGTAAGGACTTCCAAAAGGTCCGGCATCAACACCTTTTGTCATGTCATATTCGGTTCCTTCATAGTGATCGCGTAGCAGTGCAAATAAATCTTCAAGAGAAATCTTTTTATCAGGTTTAATCCAGAGCGGATAAGGTTCAGCGCCTTCCACACCACGATGATAATCAGGGGATAAGTCCAGTGAAGGGGCAGCCCGTCTGAATACACTCCATACACGTGAAGCGCAGGAATGCAGGCTTGAAGGTGTAGGTGGGCAGTAGGCCAGGTTAAAACGAAATGGTTCACCTGAATCAGGATCATAATATCCTTTCTCTATGGCAAATGATTTTACATCCTTAGAATACATACAATTTCCCTTATCATCAAAAGGTATCTCTCCTATCCTTGACAAATTAGCATGGCACGAAATGTACCCGTCAGGTACTCTCAGTGCAACCCAGATTGCCCCTTTAACCCCGGGTCCTTTGCCCGACATTTCAAGTATCCATGCCTCATCGGGATCAGATATGGAAAAAGCCTCCATCGAGCTGTTGTATCCATATTCCTCTACCAGGTCAACAATTACCTTTATTCCTTCCCTGGCTGTTTTTGCCCTCTGAAGCATCAGTTCCATTAACATCCCGTAGTGCATCAGTCCGTCACGATTAACCAGTTCCCTCCTTCCGCTGGTTGTTGTTTCACCTATCGCAACCTGGAATTCATTAACATTTCCAACAACCCTGTAGGTATGAGGAACCTGCTTTATCTTATGAACCTCTCCATTCCTTTTCCTTATTTCAATAAAGGAATCATCATCATGGTCCATTGCAGTAATATGCTGCATACGGCCAACAAACTCAGCATCACAAGCATATGTAATCATAACCGAACCGTCTGCGGAAGCTCCTTTTGAAATAAGCACACTGGTGCAGTTATCATTCCTTTCCTGTGAATAGGAATTCAAAATCAAGAAACACAAGCTGATAATTACTGAAATTTTTTTCATTATACTATTCTTTTT
>CAYMFM010000051.1:23564-27747 GCA_964389685.1 uncultured Rikenellaceae bacterium | reverse complement strand
TTAAATCGGTAGCTGTCCCTATTTATTTAGCTCCACAACCAGCATCCGCGTGGATTCTTCGGTGATTTTAAAACGCTCATCAATCCGGTGTCCCATGATCCAGACAATCTTGTCACCGCTGGTAAGGATCCAGGTGTTTTCCTTATCGTGGATCGAAAACTTGTTATCAACAAAAAAGTCGCTCACCTTTTTGATGTTGGTCATTCCCAGTGGCTGAAAGTAATCACCCTTTCGCCATTTTCGGATGATCAGGGGGAAATCCAGAGAATCCAGATCGATACAGGCAATCCGATTGTCACGGGGGAATTGAAGTTTCCCGGGAACTTCAGACTGTGTGAAGGATACGGGAATGGGTTGTGAAATATGGATCACATCCTCCTCGATGTAGAACAGTTCCCTTTCATGCTCCGGTAGTTCGGTTATAATGAGCTCTTCCCGGTCTTTGATAAGCCGGTGGGTGGGGGAGAAAAATTGTTTTCCTGCAATCCCGTCCAGACTGGCAATGATATCAACCACGGTTTGTTTCGGGAAATGGTAGGGGCGGATGAATTCATACAGGTAGGTGGCTGCTGGGTGAAGCTTTTGAAGCTCTGGTATATTGATCAATACTTTCCCATCAAGCTCACTCATAACCTCGCTCTTTTTATTTTCAATCGTTTCCATGTAAACCCGCTCAACATCGTTCAGGTTGGAAATGGTTTCGAGAATGTTCTTTCTAAACCTTGGGTTTATGGTTCGGAATTCAGGAATCACATGATGCCGAATCCGGTTACGGGAATACTTCACAGTTTTATTGCTGGAATCTTCCCTGAACCGGATCTGATTTTCGTTACAATAGGATATGATCTCTTCACGGGTAGCAAACAGAAGTGGTCTGATGATCCTTCCGGTCTTCTGTTTTATTCCGGTTAAACCGCGAATTCCAGTCCCTCTTGACAGGTTTATGAAACAGGTTTCAATGACATCATCCAGGTTGTGTGCCAGTGCAATATATTGATATTCGAATGATTTTCTGATCTCTTCAAACCAGGAATACCTGAGGTGACGGGCAGCCATCTGTATTGAGATCCCCTGGTCCCTGGCATGTTTCTCTGTTTCAAACCGTTCAATATGCAGTTTTAAGCCGTGTTCAAGACAGAAAGCTTCCACGAAAGATTCATCCCCATCTGACTCATCTCCCCGCAGAAGAAAGTTGCAATGTGCTACTGCAACATAAAAATCTCCCTTCAGAAACAAGTCAGCCATAACCATGGAATCAATCCCTCCGCTGACTGCCAGCAGGATCTGATCCTCGGGTTGAAACAGTGCGTGTTCTTTAATGTAGTCCCTGAATGCATCCAGCATTGCATGAATCGAGTTCAATTGCTCTTTTTGATGAATGGAAAAGATACGGATTTTTTTCTATATGCGGAAACAAAAACAGTCTGTCAATGAAGAAGGTGGAAGCCAGATCTTAGGATTAACGGAACCGTAACGGCTCGGGGGTGATGAAATTGAAGTTCTGCGGACCCAGCAGCTTTTCACCGGAAATGGAGAACATATTTGGGGAATATACATCGGGTAAGTTCGGGTAAAATGCAAAGCGAATCTGGAAGGTTTTAAACACCAGGTTCTCATTTCTGATCCGGACACCAAATCCCAAACCGGAATAGAGGCGGTTCTTGAAAATGTTCTGGTCATAGGCACCGATCAGAGCCATGTCGGCAAAGCCATAGAAGGCAAACCGGAATCCGTAGATGAAGATGGGAGTAAAGGCTACCCCCTCAAGGTTAAGAGACAGGCGATGTGTACCTTCCAGACCTTCTCCTGTTAATCCCCGGATTCCCCTGGTATTGTTGATGCTGATTTTTTCATCAAGGTAGGGCCTGATGCCTATCGTATAATCCAGTTTGACAAACTGCCGGAAGTTGTATTTGCGCAAACTGAAAAGGTTAGTAAAGTAATTTGCTTTTGCCTGTATCATTCCTTGCTGATAGGCTCCGTTGCTAACAAATCCCCCTATTGCAAAGGAGGATTGGAGGTAACCAAACTGCCTCAAATAATTTCCTGCCGAGAAATGCAGGCTGGTATAAAACCGGTCGCCAAATTCATTCTTTTCAAAACCTCCGGTCACTTCTACCAGGGATCCGTATGGAATATCCTCGGTTCTTCCATAATTGTAAATCAGGTTGGTCTCATAGTAGTTCCGTTTGGAAAATGCGATGCTCCCAAGATATAACTCGTAGTGCTGGAGTTCATGGAATATGTTGGATGATATCCCCGGCTTTTCAAACACATTGTTGTGAATAAACCGTGCAGCGAGAATAACCCTCGACCGGCTTTCCGGATCGATTAAAAAACTTCTGCCCAACCAATAGTCCTGGTAATTTCCTTTGAACCAGCCAATGGTATAGGTTCTGATGAGCCTGGATTGGAGGGAGATATTGATTCCTCCGGCATATTTGGTTCTTGGGGTAACGAACCTGCGGGAAAGACTCCCACCATAAAATTTGCGATATTCCCCGTTCATAAAGATGATTTCACTCTGGATAAAACTCCCCCTGATGTTTGGGATCCGGTAGAATGCCTCAAATCCTAACGGAGAGATGGTATCATAATCTTCAAACGGATCGGGTTTATAATCAAAGAGCAGGTTCCCGTGGAGTTCATGGCCAGTCCCAAAAAGGTTTCTTTCATACAACTCGATGACCGTTGGTTCAATCCCCTCAAACGCCATATTGAAACCAAGGGAATAGAGATCTTTGGTTATGACATATACATCTGCATAATCTTCTGATACAGGGATAACCTGGATCCTGGCATCATAAATAAATTTCAACCTTCTTAATACCCGTTCGTTATCTGCTATGATTTGTGGATCGATCTCATCACCCACTTTAAAAAGCAGGTTATTCCTGATTATTTTTTCGTTGGTGTAGAAGTGAAGTTTATTCAGCGTTGAACCGATCCATGTTGTGGAAATGACGGCAGTATCCAGTACTGTAGGTCCAAAAATATCGGTCGCTATCAGCTTGATATTCCGTATTTTCTTTCCTTCGTGAACCAGGTAATCATCCTCACTCTTCCGCTGCTCTTTTTTATCAGCGGTCCGGGTTGGTTCAACAAACAACACCTCATGGAGCAACCTGCTCCATAGTTTCTGTGATGCTTTGCTTTCGAGTGAGTCGTAGAAACTGGTTGATTTTGTATAGACCTCTTTCTCTATGGTGAACTGAGAATTAGCAGGTAATACCAGCACGGTATCACGTGGGATGAACAGAATTTTGTTTTGAAAAATAATGTAGTTCCCGCCTTTGATCTGAACCGTATCGGGTAGGGAAGAAACATCAGTTACATGGCCGGCAAGGCCAGGAAACGGGTTCCATCCCAAACAAAGGAATACAAGGATCCTGTAAAGGCCCATATGATATCCGGAAACTCCCATTGTTACAATGGATTAAGGTCAGCCTGTGGTCAGCTCCTTTATTTTTCTTATTTTTTTTGGTTACTCTTTTTCTGTAACATCGTCTGAATTGAACTGAAACCCTAATCGCTTGCCGGTTTGCAGCACTGAACTCTGAATTTTTTTATTCATCTGGGCGATTGATGCAATTTTCACGTGGTCATACGGTGGGACCAACAGGTCAAATTCCATGGCATACAGGATTGCTGTCTGTATAATCTTCAATAAGGCTTTATTATCAATAGCCTCCTTCCCGAAATTGCTATAGAGGAAACCGAGCTGCCTCTTCCCTTCGACAAAGTAACGCTTCTCCTTGTTAACAAACAACCTGGCAATGAGGTAACCGAGGTCATCCGAGCGGTTGTATTTGAACGAGTCGGAAAGGAAATTGTAGATATTGATGATCCCGCAGTAGGAGTTGGTTTTATCCTTTTGTACATAGGAGGTTTTCCATACACCATGTTCCCGGTTAAATTCAAATATGTTTGAGTGCATGCTGAATATCAGCAGATCACCCGCAACCTTCAATTGTGCTTCGAACTTTCCACGGTCTTTGTAATCGAGCTGAACACGCTTGTCAACTCCCTTGAGCTTCAGATTACAGCCATCTTCAATTTCCAGTAACACCTCCTTCAGAAGGTTAAAGGTTTCCAGGGTGTTGTCGTAAACAACCTGTTTGAGGTTTGCTTTTATGGCCAGGTTGTTTATTATAAGATCTTGATCTTTATCGTTTTGCATTTT
>CAYMFM010000051.1:18458-23464 GCA_964389685.1 uncultured Rikenellaceae bacterium | reverse complement strand
CACTTTCCCGGTTCATTATCGTCATCCAGTGGAATGCACCGAACGGTAGCTTTGGTTTCCTGCTTGATCAGGTTTTCCGTCTCTACTGTTCCGTCCCAGTGTGCCATAACAAATCCACCACGTTTTCCGATAATCTCTTTGAATTGGTCATAGTCATTGATCCGGTGAAAATTTTCATTCCGGAATTTCAAAGCTTTGTTATAGATGGATTGTTGAATGTCATCCAGGAGCTTTTTAACATGGGATGCGAGGGCATCCTGTGAGATGGTTTCTTTGGTGAGTGTATCCCGTCGGGCAACTTCAGCTGTTTTGTTCTCGATATCACGGGGCCCCAGCACGATCCGGACCGGTACCCCTTTGAGTTCGTACTCTGCAAATTTCCAACCCGGTTTCTGTGTATCCCGGTCGTCATACTTTACGGTTATTCCCTGGCTGGCGAGCTCTTCTTTAATCTGGTTTGCCGTTTCAGAGATGGCATCCAGTTCCTGGTCCTCCTGGTACACAGGAACGATAACCACTTGATTTGGAGCAAGTTTTGGGGGCAGGATCAGCCCGTTATCATCGGAATGAGCCATGATCAACGCCCCCATCAGTCGCGTTGAGACTCCCCAGGAGGTAGCCCACACCCAGTCCAGTTTTCCCGATTTATCCGTAAACTGAACATCGAAAGCCTTGGCAAAATTCTGTCCGAGAAAGTGGGATGTACCTGATTGGAGCGCCTTTCCATCCTGCATCATCGCTTCAATAGCGTACGTTTCAAGGGCTCCGGCAAACCGTTCACTCTCTGTTTTTGTACCTTTGATAACCGGCATGGCCATGAACTGCTCGGCAAAGGTTGCATAGAGATCGATGATCTGTAAGGTCTCGGCAACCGCTTCTTCACGCGTACTGTGTGCTGTGTGCCCTTCCTGCCAGAGGAATTCAGTCGTTCTGAGAAAAAGACGGGTTCTCATTTCCCAGCGCACCACGTTAGCCCACTGATTGATCAGTATTGGCAGGTCGCGGTATGATTGTATCCAGTTTTTGTAGGTGTTCCAGATGATCGTTTCAGAAGTGGGCCGGATAATCAGTTCTTCCTCAAGTTTTGCATCTGGATCAACCACAACACCCTTCCCATTCGGATCGTTCATGAGGCGATAATGGGTGACCACGGCACACTCTTTGGCGAAACCCTCCACATGACTGGCCTCCCTGCTGAAGTATGATTTTGGAATGAAAAGCGGGAAATAGGCATTGGTGTGACCCGTTGCCTTGAACATTTTATCCAGTTCCGCCTGCATTATTTCCCAAATGGCATAACCATACGGTTTAATGACCATACAACCCCGTACTGAAGAATTTTCTGCCAGGCCAGCTTTAAGCACTAAATCATTGTACCACTGAGCATAATTTTCTTTTCTGCTGGTTAAGACCTTCGCCATTTTTATTTTTGGTATAGAATTTGATTTTATTTTGTAAATTAAAACCTTGCAAAGTAAATAAAATCTATCTGATAATTAAAAAAATTGGAGGTGAGTCATGAAAACAACATCGTTACAATGGATAATGCCTGCAGTTTTGTTCATCGCCCTCACAGGGAATGCCGTTGCAGGAGAAAAAGACTACTCCGATAACTTTACGGACCGGTTTGGTTCACCGCATAGCCAGGATATGATCGTAAACAATTACTACCTTGATCACGGTGATTACATTTATGACTATTATTATGCTTCCAGGATAAGGCGGTTTCACCGGCCCTTTGAAAGTTTCAGTTATTACAATTCTTATTATACCGATTGTTATTGGTATACATACGATCCGGTTTACTGGGGATTCAGTATCTACGTGGGTTCCTTCTGGAATCCTGTACGGCTCAGGGTATCGTATGGAGTTCCCATCTGGAGAGCCTATTATTATGCACCCTATTATAGCTGGTATGGTACGGCTCTCTATTCCTATTATTATGCAGGACCCTATTTTGGGATTGTTTATCGGCCTGCGTATGTAAGCCACTATTACTATGGGAACTGGTATAGCTATGGCGGCTATTACAGCAGACCCTATCATTCGGTCTACATGAATCGTCCCTATTATGCAAGATACGAGGACAATTACAACTACTATTCCCGTTCTGTAAGGAATGAAAGATCCCTTGGAAGCCGGTACTATTCAAACCGTAATTATAGCACCTCCGGTACAGGAACGCGCAGCAGGATTCAGGGCCCGGAGTATTCAGGCCAGCAAAGAGCGGTTTCTACCAGTACCAACAGAGCCACTCAAACAGGAACACGGCAGGGATCGGTGAATAACCGAAATGCTATCTCTACCACGCCGGAAAGGACCAGGCAAGAATCAACGGTCACTCGCTCTCAAACCAGAACATCCACATCGACCGTTCGCACCAATCAGCCGATTCCATCACGAAGTTCGACAACGGTGCGGAGCACCCAGAGCAGATCGAAAGTCAATACGGAACTGAGGAAACCATCCAGTACCAGTCGGTCAACCGGGGTTAGATCAAGCAGTACTGCTCGTTCGAGCGAGATGAAGTCTACCCGGTCATCCGGAAGCAAAAGCCGGACTGTTAGAAAATCCTCTTCCTCACGGAAGAGAGAGTCCGGAACAGCCAAAAGCACTACCGGATCAAGAAGAAAAAAATAGAAACAATAACGAATTTTGGTTCTTCTTATCATTTTTTTACATTTGTTGACAGGAAAAAAAGAATAAACACCATTCCAATTTAGACATAACCGTAACGTACTTTGGTATAGTATTTGCATACATTTAAGTAGATGAATCGTTTGTAAACTATTTAGCAAACAGGAGGAAAAACAATGAAAACCAGACTATTTATATTAACAGTAACAGTGAGTGCTCTTCTTCTGAGCGCCTGTTCCACAAGTTACTATCTTGGTGCGGGTTATGATGATTTGTACTATGTGCCAGGAGATGAACCGGTGGCTGTGGTAAGGGAAGATCCTGCAGCTTTTAAGGACTCCTATACCGCCATTGATAATGTTGGACAGAAGAGCGAAGTGGTAGATGCCGGTATTTATTACCCGGGAGATACATTGCAGGGCGAAGGCGAATATTACGAGGCCGGCGATGAAGATGTGATCGTTAATAATTATTATGAGAATGATGAGGGGCAGTACTACGAAGACGGTGATTACGCAAGACGCATCAGCAGGTTTCATCGTCCTTATGGAATGGGCTACTACAGCTCATTTTATGATCCATACTGGTATGATCCCTTCTGGTATAATTCCTACTCACCCTTTATGAGAACAAGTTTTTATATGGGTTATTATGGCCTGGGAGGCTATTACAGGTACCCCTACTACAACTCTTACTGGGATCCTTTCTACTATGATTATTATGGGTACTATTCACCCTATTACTACAGACCCTATTACTACGGCGGCTATGGGTATTCACCTTACTATTATGGATATGGATATGGATCTGGATCTGGATATTACAGTGATGCCAATCAAAAAGGTACGTATCATGGACACCGCATGGCTACATCCACCAACCGTAGGAGCGAAATGGGTTCAAGAACAGATATGACAGGTACCGCCGGCAGCAGAACTACAGTGGCACCACCTAAGACTGACACTCGAACCTATACGGATACAAGAACCAGAACATCCGATGGGACAACGGTTCAGAACAGGACACCTGATAGCAGAACAGGAACTGTAACTGCTGCACAGGAGGGAACCAGAACAACGGCGCCCAATCCGAATCAAAACGTTAGAACAACGCGTATCGCTTCTCCGACAGAAAGGGGAAATAGTGCAACCAGCTCACGGACCAGTACGGTAACTACACCAAGAACACAAAGCTCGTCGATCAGGTATACACCGCGATACACTACACCTAGAATAAGTACCAAACCGACCTATAACAGCAGCTCCAAAACATACCAGAGGAGCAGCTCAACAAGATCGGTCTCAACACGTTCCAGTTCGGGAACCACGAGATCCTACTCCTCACCGGTGAACAGAAGCAGGAGCTATTCTTCACCCTCCAGGAGTGGTAGTTCCAGGAGTTATTCCACTCCCTCCAGGAGCAGCAGTAGTTCCAGGAGTTCAGGATCATCGATTAGATCCAGTGGATCAAGTTCCAGATCATCTGGTTCATCCAGCCGTTCATCTTCCGGAAGCAGATCCAGCTCCTCAAGAAGCGGTGGACGAGGACGTTAGTATGCATCTTATGATTGTCTCTCCCGGATTTTTCCGGGAGATTTTTTAATCTGCCCGGGTTGATAACCTGGAATGAAAATGGTATGTGAAATTTAAAATTAGAAACATGAAACGAATCATAATCTCCCTGATCATACCGGTGGCTTGCATCCTGACCGGTATGGCACAAAATGACCTGGATGCATTGCGCTATTCCCAGTCATTCATCGGCGGAACTGCCAGGTCAATGGGTATGGGTGGAGCCTTCGGAGCACTGGGCGGAGACTTTACCTCCATGAGCATCAACCCTGCCGGCATCGGGATGTACCGGGCTAAAGAATTCACCATTACACCCACCTTGCGGTATGATATGACAACCACTACGTTCCTGGGAAACCAGATCGATGATACACGGTACAACCTGAACCTGAATAACATCGGAATCGTATTCAGTTTTCCGCTCAGGGAAAGTTCCGGGTGGAAATTCCTGAACCTGGGTGTCGGATACAATTCACTCGATAATTATTACCAGGATGTGGTGATGGAAGGAGTTAATAATGAAAGTTCACTGCTCGATTATTATGTCTGGGATGGCACCGGATATTTCTACGATGAATTAAGCTCATTTGGAACAGGATTAGCATGGGATACCTGGTTAATCAGTGAAAGCGATTCCACCGGACTGAATTACGGATCGGTAATGAATGACTATGGAAACCGCGACTATGTGTTCGGACAAAATCAGAGACGGGTCATCCGGTCAAACGGAACAAAGGGGGAATACCTGATTAGCCTGGGAACAAACTATAACGATAAACTCTACCTGGGTTTATCAAT
>CAYMFM010000051.1:0-18358 GCA_964389685.1 uncultured Rikenellaceae bacterium | reverse complement strand
GAATATGAACTGAATACACCGTTCAAATTCATCGGTAGTGCTGCCTTCCAGATCCAGAAATTTGCAGTTGTCAGTGTCGATTATGAATACATCAATTACTCTTCTGCCCGGTTGAAGGATGGTTCCGATGGATACAACTTTACCGATGAAAATGAGGTCATCGATAAGGTATTCCGACCCACCAGTAATATCCGGTTAGGAGCAGAATTCAGACTGGGTATGTTTCAGCTGAGGGGGGGATTTGCCCATTACGGCAAACCCTATGTTGCTGATGAAATGAATGAGGATAGCAACTATTCCTTCATTACCGGAGGCCTCGGCTTGCGGACACGTTCCTTCTTTATCGATCTGGGTTATCAGTACGGTTTGCATCAAGAGCAGTACCTGATGTATAATATGGAAGAATTGGAAGAGGCCGAACTTGACTCTCATCCCAGTAAAGTTATGCTTACCTTCGGATACCGGTTTTAAACGATTGAATTTCTCAAAATAGTCTTTGCATCCGGTCCTGTATTGAAGAGCAGATCCAGGATGCTCAGGTTGGCTTTAAATCCGAACCTTGATTGAAAAACCTGTGGATATTTTGCCGGATTAAATAACGGATCCGGCACTTTTTTTTTGGGATGAATTACCTCCCGGTAATCAAGGGAGTATCCCTTTTTACAATAGAATTGAGTATGGGCGAAATCTCCGTCTATCTGGAGCAGACCAAGCATTAGCTTCAGGATGATATCGTTCAGATCAAGAAGGTACCTGGTCTTTAATTGGAAAACAGACACGATTTCATCAGCATAAAATTCAAAATAGGGTGTTGACCGGTATGCCGATTCAATCGATCTCCAATGCGTATCCTGCCAGTTATTCTTGTATTCTATCTCAAGTTCACCGATCGGCACCTTGTGAAAACTTCCTCGTTTTACAGGTACAGTTAGTATAATCGTACCATTGGCTCCGAAGATAATAGTACGGTTACGATCAGATTGCTTGATGTAATTTTCATGTCTCTCAAGAACAATTTTCCCGGGAAGGAGAAACTTGGTGAAATATTGAACCGGGCCGAAATAACTGGTTGCAAGAACGATATGTTGTTCTTCACTCATGAATTACTGGGCTGTGTGACCGGTTAGAGGTTATTGATCAGGCTGGCATTGTACCCCGCACCGAAACCGTTGTCGATATTTACAACGCTTACACCGGCAGAACAACTGGTCAACATGGCGAGGAGGGCGGAGATCCCTCCGAAATTTGCTCCATACCCGATGCTGGTTGGTACAGCAATAATCGGTTTGTTGATCAGACCTCCAACAATACTGGCAAGAGCACCCTCCATGCCGGCAATGACGATGACCACACGTGAATCCCGGATCACACCGATGTTATCAACCAGACGATGGATTCCTGCAACACCGGCATCATAGACCCGTTCAACACGGTTCCCCAGCAATTCCGCTGTTACTGCCGCCTCTTCTGCCACGGGCAGGTCCGATGTGCCAGCAGTGATTACCGAAATGTAACTTTCAGGCTTTGGTATCTCTTTTTTTGTGATACTCATTATCCCTGCTTCCGGATGGTAGACTATCCCGGGAATGAACTGTTTGATCTCCCGGTACATTTCATCGGTTGCCCTCGTTGCGATAACGTTTGAATCCCGTTTGTTCATGTAGGTAATGATGCCCTTCACCTGATCAATGCTCTTCCCGGAACAAAAGATGATCTCGGGATAACCGGTCCGGATCTCCCTCTGATTGTCAATCTTTGCATACCCCAGGTCCTTGAAAGAGAAATCCTCAAGCCTGGCCAGTGCGGTGTCGATTTCTATTTTACCCTGACTGACCTCTTCCAACAGTTTTTTTAGTTCTGTTCGGTTCATTGTATCGTTTATTACAGATTGTTTTATAAGAAAAATAGCCGTCTCAGACATTGAAACTACCCGATCTGTATCCCTCCAGATCAATGGTAATGTATTCATACCCGATCTCCCGGAATGCAGAAACGATCTTATTTGCACTATCTCCGGTTACCATTTCCGCTATTAAACCAGGATCTGTTTCTATGCGCGCAAGATTACCGTGCGACCTGACACGGATTGCCCGGTACCCCATATTCATTAGGAATTTTTCAGCCCGTTCAATACGGGTGAGCTCGTCCTGTTTTACCTCAACCCCGTGAGGAAGCCTGGTAAGAAGGCACGCATAAGCGGGTTTATCCCAGGTCGGTAACCCAAGTTGCTTTGAGAAATTCCTGACCTCCGCCTTCGTAATGCCTGTTTGGAGCAAAGGACTGATAACACCAAGCTCTTTCAACGCCTGTAATCCCGGTCTGTGGTCCGATGGGTCATCACTGTTGGTGCCATCAAGCACGTGAGTAATGCCATTCGATCCTGCCGTTTTGATTAAGGTGGAGAATATCTTTTTTTTGCAAAGATAACAGCGTTCTGCAGGATTATTCTTTATTTCTTCCGGGAGAGCGGATTCAACTATCATATGCCTGATTCCTAAATCATTACACAAATCAACTGCTTCATCAATTTCCCAGTTTGCTATGTATGGAGCCCTGACCGTTAAAGCAAGTACCCTGTCATGCAATGCCTCTTTCGCAACAACAAGCAAAAAGGTACTATCCACACCACCGGAAAATGCCACTGCCACATTCTCCAAATCCTTCAGAAAGGCAATGAGTTTTTTATATTTTGGATGCGCTATCATGCTATTTGTTGACCCCGGATCGTTCAATGATTGTATTAATTGTTTGATATACTTCCTGTAACGATAAATCAAACTCGCTGGCTATGCGCCGGCACTCTTCATATTCCGGCTTTGCATGAAGTAATTTACCCCGGTAGTAAGATGCTTTAATGGTGACCTTACCCCATTCGGTATCCACCGGCATGAATTTCCGTTCGAGCGTATCCTTGGTTACGGAGTAAGAGCGAATTCCCAGTGTGGTTGTATTCGAATAAATCATTGATTTGATCGCCTCAGACAGATCGGGTGAAGCGAGTACGCTGATTTTTACAGCCGGTCTGTTTTTTTTCATCATAACCGGTGTGAAGAAAACTTCTTTGGCTCCAGCCCGGAATAGCTCTTCCATCAGGTGATCATACCACTCGGGATTCATGTCATCAATGTTGCATTCATGCAATATCTCTGCAGATAATCCCTTTTCTTCGGTTATTTCGCCAAGAAAAACCCTCAAAACATTGGGGATTTCATCCGATTCCTTGTGTCCTATCCCATAACCAATCCGATCGATCGTTATGGATGCCTGATCCTTGAAATCTTCTGCCAGGGTGGAAACGATAGCAGCTCCTGTGGGAGTAGTCGTTTCAAAAGTTGCTGATCCTTTTCTGACAGGAATTCCTTTCAAAATCTCTACTGTAGCCGGTGCCGGAACCGGCAGGTTCCCATGAGAACAGCGTGCAAATCCCCCACCAAGTTCTATGGTCGAAGCCATCACCCTGTCCGGGTTAAGGTTTTCATAACAAATGGCAGCTCCAACAATATCCACAATGGCATCCACTGCACCAACTTCATGAAAATGAATATCCTCTATTCTCTTTTTATGCACTTTCGCTTCTGCTTCAGCCAACCGTCGGAAAATCTCTTTGCTGGTCTTTTTGATCGATTTTTTAAGGCTGCTTTTATCGATGATTGACTCAATATCAGATAAGTTACGGTGCGAATGTTTTTCTTCCCGGTCCAGCTCAACCTCTACTTTTGTTCCGGATATCCCATGTCTTTGGTCTTTCGTTACCTTTAGGGTATAACCAGTAATGGGTAATTTACTCAGCTCACTCCTCAGGTAATCAGCATCTACACCGAGGTCGATCATTGCAGCAAGGTTCATATCTCCACTGATGCCGGCAAAACAATCATAATATACTATTTTCATCTCTTTTCAGGTTACATGAAACCACATGAATAGGAGAACAGGGGGGCTAAATATAGTGCATTTAATAGAAAAATATGATAAATGAAAAAAAGATTGTAATTTGCCGCTTTCTAATACCATCGTCTTGTATTACTAAAATTGAGTGTACCATGAAAAGGAGAGATTTTTTCAGAACATCAATCGGAGCGGGGATTGCAACCGGAGCAGCTTTGCATTTGGGCGGTTATAACAGGCTATGGGCAAGGTCGAGAAGCGCTGCTGCACCATTTGATCTTGTTGCGGTAAGGGGTGGCGAGCCGGATGTGATGTTTGATCGCGGGATAGAGGCTCTTGGGGGAATGAAATCATTTGTGAAAGCTGGTCAGACCGTTGTGATAAAGCCAAACATCGGTTGGGATGTAATCCCTGAAAGAGCTGCAGATACTAACCCCCTGGTTGTAAAAAGAGTTGTGGAACAGTGTCTGGCTGCAGGTGCCAGGCAGGTGTATGTATTCGACAACACCATTGATGAAATGACCAGGTGTTACAGGAATAGTGGGATTGAAAAAGCAGTAAAAGACGGGGGCGGGAAAATGGTCCCCGGGCACATAGAGAGTTATTACCAGGAGGTTCCCATTCCAAACGGTGAGCGGCTAAAGCGTGCAAAAGTACATGAGCTTATTTTGGAATCCGATGTCTTTATCAATGTTCCCGTCATGAAAACCCATAGTTCAACCCGTTTGTCACTGGCGATGAAAAACCTGATGGGTGTGGTATGGGACAGAAGGTTCTGGCATGCAAATGATTTGCATCAATGCATTGCTGATTTTGCCATGTTTGAGAAGAAACCTCACCTGAATGTTCTGGATGCCTACAACGCGTTGATGAGGAATGGCCCACGGGGCGTTTCCACGTCGGATGTAATAAACATGAAGTCGATGTTGATCGCTACCAATATGGTGGTCCTTGATGCCGCTGCAGCCAAAATGTTTGGTCATGAGCCGGAAACCATTCGATATATCCGCAGAGCAGATGAGATGAAGGTAGGGACCATGAACCTTGATAATCTGAACATCCACAGGATTCAGATCTGATCAATAATATGAAGCTGTCATACCTGAAGAAAATACGGGTTACTGTTTCCCTCATTTTTTTGGTTGCTACGACACTGGTGTTTGTTGATTACCGGAACATGCTTCCGGAGAAACTCATTTCCGGAATTGTTTACCTCCAGTTTGTTCCATCACTGTTGAAGTTCATCAGCCTTGTTAGCATCGCCGTACTTGGATTCATTGTTGTTTCCGTTTTAACCCTGCTGTTTGGAAGGGTATATTGTTCAACCATTTGTCCGCTGGGCATTCTGCAGGATGTGATATCCTGGATCGCCCGAAAGTTCAAGAAAAGGAAGAAGCGTTATTATGCCTTTTCTAAACCCCACAACATTTTATGGTATAGTCTGTTAGCCCTATCCATCATTGTGTTACTGTTTGGAAGTGTATTTGTTGTTTCTCTTCTCGACCCCTACAGTAATTTCGGGCGGATCATGACCTATTTTGGAAAACCGGTTGTGGTGCTGGCAAACAATGGAATATCTTCCATCCTGGAGAAGTTTGATATATTTTCATTGTATCCGGTCAACCTGGTCAACATTCCTTTTTGGGTACTGGTGTTTCCGGTTATTATAGGGGTACTCGTAGTCTGGTTATCAGTAACCCATGGCAGGTTATATTGTAATACCGTTTGTCCGGTTGGAGCATTACTGGGACTATTATCTAAGGTTGCACTGTTCAGGATCATTATTGATAAGGAGGAATGTACACAATGCAGTTTGTGTGCCAGGGTTTGTAAGGCTTCCTGCATGAATTTCTTACAGGCAGAAGTTGATTTTTCGCGATGTGTTGGATGTTATAATTGCCTGACGGTTTGTCCGACAAATGCTGTAAAGTACAAATTGTTTTCTCCCGGAAGTTCGTTTAGAAGTCTTACCGGAAGGAAAGGATCGGATGTCACCCGAACGGTTGGCGGATCCGATGAGCCAGACCTTGGAAAACGAAAATTTGTGAAAGGATCCCTGGCATATTTTCTGGGGATGGCGGGCATTTCGATTATGCAGGAAAAGCCTGTGAATATAAATCCTACCACAGTTCCTGAAGATAAGGAGTTTCCTGTTTCACCACCCGGTTCACTCAGCCTCGAAAATTTCAATGATCACTGTACAGCCTGTACGCTATGCATCAGTGCCTGTCCCACGTTTGTTCTTCAGCCATCCATCCTTGAGTATGGATTAACCGGAATTATGCAACCGCACATGGACTATCATGCCGGTTACTGCAATTATGATTGTACCATATGTGCTGATATTTGCCCCACCGGTGCGATTTTACCGGTGGCACTGGAGAAGAAGAAGCAGGTTCAAATGGGGATTGCAAAGTTCATCCAGGAGAACTGTATCGTACATACGGATAAAACCGATTGTGGTGCCTGCTCGGAGGTATGCCCAACCAAATCGTGCCATATGGTACCGTATGAAGGCACCCTGGTGATACCGGAAGTGCTTGAAAAAACCTGTGTTGGTTGTGGTGCCTGTGAGTTTGCCTGTCCAACGACTCCGTATAAAGCCATTTTTGTGAATGGGAATGCTGTTCACCAGATAGCAGAAGAGCCGGTTGAAGAGGAATTGAAAATTCAGGAGACAGATGATTGGCCGTTTTGAATCTACCTGATCCGCATGAACATCCTATTCCAGCGGATTTTTGCAAGAAACTTTTTATCCTTATCCAGTGATAACCAGATTACTTTTGGTTTTCCAACAATGTGGTCTTCCGGGACAAAACCCCAGAAACGTGCATCCAGTGAATCGTGCCGGTTATCACCCATCATCCAGTAATAATTCATTTTAAAGGTGTATTCATCCGTCTCTTCTCCATTGATATAGATTTTTCCATCTTCAATTTTCAGCTCATTTTTTTCATACAGATGAATGATTCGCTTATACAATGAAATGTTTTTCATCGTAAGTTTTATAGTAACTCCCTTCCTGGGGACCCAAATGGGACCAAAGTTGTCTTCATTCCAGCGATACGTGGTGTCGTGGGGGAAAATATACGAAACCTGTTCACCCAATGGGCGTTCATATTTTTCAAGGTTTGTTACATTCCGGAATGCTTTGATCTTTTTCAGGTTTTCGTCTGTTAAGGGAACCATGTAGAGTGAGGTGGAGAAACTGTTTCGGTCGCTCCTGGCGATACCTAACCGTTCAAAGGCTTTGGGATTGATCGGGGTTCCGTCCGTTTCGATGAAGTAGTTAAACTGCTGGTATTTTGATTCTTTCTGGGGTTTACTATTCACAAAAAGATGACTATGAATGATTTCCAGTGTGTCACCCGGGATGCCGACGCACCGTTTAATATAGTTATCCCGTTTATCCACCGGCCGGTCGATAATCGTATACTGCTGCCATACCTGTTCCCTACCCAGTGTGTAGTATTGTTCATCCGACTTCAACGGGCCACCCGTGATCATGTCTCTTCTTTTAAGCTCCTCCCCGGCACTTCTGACAATGGATTCATAACTCTGTTCCGGAGTTTCCAGGCAAACCGTATCTCCCGCCGGGAAATTAAAAACAACGACATCATTATTTTTTATCTTACCAAAACCGGCAAGTCTTTTATAGGGAAGTTGGATCCATTCCAGGTATGATTTGGATTTTACAATGGGCAGGGTGTTCTGTGTAAAAGGGAAGGAGAGGGGTGTCATGGGCAAACGCGGGCCGTAACTTAATTTGCTGACAAACAAATGATCTCCAATGAGGAGTGATTTCTCCATTGATCCGGTTGGAATCCGGAAATTTTGAAAGAAGAATATGTTGATAAAGGTGACAGCGATGACAGCAAAAATCAGGGCATCAAGCCATTCGATGAGAGTACTGTTGGGCCCGGTCCGTTTTTTCCAAAATGCCCAGTTCACCTTTTTGCTAACATAAATATCAAATACAATGGCTAATCCGAATAATAACCAATAATTGCCGACCCAAATGACCCAGAGGATATAAGCCGTAGCGGCGATGCCAAATTTGAAATACGGGGTTTTTAAAAACTTCATAGCTGATTCATTTGATTGGCAAATGTAGTAATCTTAACGAAAAAACTGGTTCCTGTTGTATGTTTTGTTCCGATGAAGAATCAGAATGGCATGAGGTCTTGCATCCCAAATACTCCCTTTTTGCCGATAAGAAATCCTGCAGCCATCAGGGCACCGACAGCAAAACCACGCCTGCTTTTAGCAGAATGTCGGATCTCCAGTGTATCGAATTCCGAGTGATAGGATACGGTATGTATTCCGGTGACCTGGTTTTTTCTAACAGATTGAATAGGGATCACCTGATCACTGTTTTCACCTGTGGGTTCCCATCGATCTTTCTGATCCAGCAAGGGTATCATTTCATTGGCAAGGGTGATGGCTGTTCCACTTGGAGCATCGAGTTTCTGGAGGTGGTGGACCTCCTCAATAAAAACATGATATTCCGGAAAACGGTTCATGATTGCAGCCAGGTACCTGTTTATACTGAACAGTATATTGACACCCACGCTGTAATTTGAAGCATAAAAAAATGCCTGTTTTGTGTGTCGGCAATGATCAGCTACTTTATCAAAATGATCCATCCACCCGGTAGTTCCGGATACAACGCCAACCCCACCATCAAAGCAGGAGATAATATTATCAGGAGCAGTCTCTGGTGTGGTGAATTCAAAAACGACATCCACCTTTTTAAGGTTTCGTGGGTTCAGGTCATTCCGGTTTTCCAGGTCGATGATCAGGTTCACCTGATGGCCTCTTTCAATGGCCAGCTTTTTGATTTCCTGACCTATTTTTCCAAAGCCAATAATTCCAATTCTCATCGGATTAGGGTTTATGTCTGTTGAAACTATGGGGATTGAAGTTACTTCACATCCTTAACGTTCTCTACGATGGCTTCAAATGCCTTGGGATGATTCATGGCAAGGTCTGCCAGTACTTTCTTGTTCAGGGTGATGCCTTTTTTATTCACTTTCCCGATAAAGTCGGAGTATGACATGTCGTACTGCCGGGCAGCGGCATTAATCCGCTGGATCCATAATGATCTGAAATTTCTTTTTTTCTTTCTTCTGTCGCGGTAAGCATAGGATAATCCCTTATCCAGGGCATTCTTAGCAACGGAATAAACATTGCTTCTTGCTCCAAAATATCCTTTGGTTTGTTTCAGGATATTTCTCCTTCTTCTTCTTGAAGCAACTGAATGGGTGGCTCTTGGCATGATTTCTTACTTTTTGAATGGTTAGCGGTCGGTTTATCGACACTTTGAAGCTAATTCATTCTGTTAACTGATACTTATTCATTCAAACAGGAGGGATACATTATTTTATCGCCAATAAAAGTTTGATGTTTTTTTCATCGGTTTTATCCACGGTTCCGTAGTAAGTCAGGTTTCTTTTTCTCTTGGTTGACTTTTTGGTAAGGATATGACTCTTATACGCGTGTTTTCTCTTAATTTTTCCCGTACCCGTCAGGGTGAATCTCTTTTTTGCACCGGGGTTTGTTCTCATTTTTGGCATTGCATAACCGTTTTAATAAACAACATTATTTTTTTTTCTTTCCCAACAATTTTGGGGAGAAGAACATGATCATCCGTTTTCCTTCCAGTTTGGGTAATTGTTCAACTTTCCCATATTCTTCGAGGTCTTGTGCCAGCCGCAGCAACAATATTTCGCCTTTCTCTTTGAAGAGAATTGATCTTCCTTTAAAGAACACAAAGGCTTTTACCTTTGCTCCATCTTCCAGGAATTTGATGGCATGTTTTAACTTGAAGTTATAATCATGATCATCCGTGTTCGGTCCAAAGCGGATCTCTTTCACTACGATCTTTGTGGCTTTGGCTTTTAACTCTTTCTGTTTTTTCTTCTGATGATACAGAAACTTCTGATAATCAATTATTTTACATACTGGTGGATCTGCATTTGGTGAAATTTCCACAAGGTCGAGATCCAGTTCATCCGCCAGGCGAATGGCTTCATTGATGGAATAAATTCCCGGATCATCAATATTATCACCCACCAGTCTGACCTTACTTGCACGGATGTATTGATTAATCCTGTGTTTCGGGGGTTCTTTTCTCCACGGCCCCCTCCGAAAATCTGCTCTAGCTATAGCGTAATCCTCCTATATTTATTAGACATTATTTACTGATCGATAAAATCGATCTGTTTTTTCACCTCTTCTTTTATCCGGTTGACAAAATCCGGAAGCTTCATGACGCCCTGGTCTCCTTCTCCCTGTTTCCTGACGGAGACCGTTTCGTTTTCGGCCTCTTTTTCTCCCACGATAAGCAGGTATGGGATCTTTCTTAACTCATTATCCCTTATCTTTTTACCTATCTTTTCGTTCCGGTCGTCAATCAGAGTGCGAATATCGGAATTATTTAGAAGATTCAAAACTTTTTTTGCATAATCGTTGTGTTTTTCGCTGATTGGGAGGACGATTGCCTGATCCGGTGTGAGCCAGAGGGGAAATTTTCCCATGGTATGTTCAATCAGCACAGCAACAAACCGTTCGAGGGATCCGAAGGGTGCCCGGTGTATCATAACTGGCCGGTGTTTCTTATCATCCGCACCGATATACTCCAGGTCAAACCGGTCGGGCAGGTTATAATCAACCTGGATGGTTCCAAGCTGCCATTGTCGCCCAAGGGCATCTTTCACCATAAAATCCAGTTTGGGCCCGTAAAATGCTGCTTCTCCCTTTTCAACGGTAAAATCGAGTCCCTTTTCCTCGCAGGCTTCCAGGATCGCTTTTTCCGATTTATCCCAATTCTCATCCGTTCCAATATACTTTTCTTTGTCTTCCGGATCACGCAACGAAACCTGGGTGACAAAATCACTAAAATCAAGTGCTTTGAAGATGATGAATACGATATCGATCACCTTGATAAACTCTTCCTTCAGCTGATCCGGCCTGCAAAAGATGTGTGCATCGTCTTGCGTGAAACCACGAACACGGGTTAGTCCATGCAATTCCCCACTCTGTTCATACCGGTAGACTGTTCCAAACTCAGCCAGCCTGACGGGCAGGTCCTTATAGGAGTGGGGTTTGCTCTTGTATATTTCACAATGGTGGGGACAGTTCATCGGTTTTAACAGGAATTCTTCATTTTCATCCGGTGTAAGGATCGGTTTAAACGAATCTTTTCCATATTTATCATAATGTCCGGAAGTTACCCATAGCTCCTTTAGGCCAATATGGGGAGTTATAACCGATTCGTACCCGTATTTCACCTGAACCATCTTGAGAAAATTCTCGAGCCGTTCCCTCAGCTGTGCCCCTTTGGGTAGCCAAAGCGGAAGTCCCTGACCAACTTTCTGACTGAAGGTGAATAGTTCCAGCTCTTTACCAATCCTCCGGTGATCCCGCTTTTTTGCCTCTTCCAGCATCAACAGGAATTCATCCAGCATGTTCTGCTTTGGGAAGGTGATCCCGTAGATCCGTGTCAACTGCTTCCGCGTTTCGTCACCCCGCCAGTAAGCACCCGCCACACTGAGCAGTTTAATCGCTTTGATGGGCTCAGCAGTTGGAAGATGAGGCCCTTTGCAAAGATCCGTAAAACTGCCCTGGCTGTATAATGTGATGGTTCCATCCTCCAGCTCACTGATTAACTCCACTTTGTATTCATCACCCTTTTTTGAAAATAGCTCCAGTGCCTCTTTTTTGCTTACTTCCTGACGCAGATAGGGATTCTTCTGCCGCGCAAGTTCCTTCATTTTATCCTCAATCTTCTCCAGATCACCATCGGTTATTACCACGCCATCTCCAGGATCAACATCATAGTAAAAACCGTTTTCAATGGCTGGTCCTATACCAAATTTTATTCCCGGGTAGATCGCTTCGAGGGCTTCAGCCATCAGGTGGGCAGAAGAGTGCCAGAATGCATGTTTCCCTTCCGGATCTTCCCATTTGTGGAGAAAAATAACAGCATCATTCAGGATAGTCCGGTTGACATCCCATACTTCACCATTGACAGTGATAGCCAGGACTTCCCTGGCAAGCTGCCCGCTGATGCTCTTTGCAATCTCCAAGCCATTCACCCCTTCCTGGTACTCTTTTACAGATTTGTCGGGGAATGTGATTTTTATCATAGACTAATCAATCAATTAAAAAACAGAGTGCAAAGATAAGGATTAATAGATTGTTGACAAATAACAGGTATGGCACCAAATTTGTTTTATTTTTGTTGTACTAAAATATCGAACCATGAAAAAGACAGGAATCCTATCGATCATCCTGGCCGCTGTACTCTCTTCCTGTGATGTAGAACCGTATGCAAGTTTCAGTGTTTCAGAGGATGCAGTTGATATCCAGGAGTATGTGTATTTTACCAACCGATCCAAAGACGCCAAATATTTTGAATGGGACTTTGGTGATGGAACTTCCTCCACAGCCGGTAATCCCGCTCATAAATACGCACAATCAGGTTTCTATACCGTTACCCTGACTGCCATATCGAAAGACAACGTAATAGACCGGGCGTATAAGGAGATTGAGGTTTATTTTCCACCGCTTGAGATCCTTGTTCTGGAGTGGTACGAAGAATATCCGGTTGAGGGTGCCAGTGTATGGCTATATGCAACCTATGATGACTGGCTGACCCATAGCGATGCCTATTTTCTGGCAGAAGGGTATACCGATAGCGAAGGCTGGGTCGTATTTCCTGATGTAGGACCCTATGTGTACTATGTGGATGTTTGGGAAGAATACCATGATAATTATACACTCGCCAGTGAAGACATTGAATTTATCCGTACACCCCAGCTGGTGGATGATGATTTCAATGTATTTATCGCCTGGGTCGATTATTATCCGGAAGGGAAGAAAGGAGTTGAAAGGGACGCAACACGGCAGCTGAAAATCGGGGTAAAACGCTCTGCAGACCAGAAAAAAATCGAGGTCGAAAGAGAACGAAAATAGCGTAGGTCGACCCTGCCTCGCTGGCAGGCAGGTCTCCCGAGTCGACTCTTAGGCGACTTGGAAAGTCGCCCTACATGATGTATAGAAAAACAAGATCTATTTAATGCAACCCTTCGTCAGACGACTTCAGTTCGTCTGACGAATTATTTTCGGCTATTGCAACTCATCGGGTGGCGATCGCTTCCATCTCAACCTGAAAACCATAATGCAGCTCTTTTGTCGGGACTACAGCCCTGGCCGGACGGTGATCCTTGAAAAATTCACAGTATACTGCATTTAATCGTCCCCAGAGGGATATATCAGAAATATATACCGTGACTTTTAACACCCGATCCAGGGAACTGCCGGCAGCCTCCAGTATGGCTTGCAGGTTGTTTAACACCTGTCGGGTCTGTTCCTCAATTGAGGTAACAACTCTTTCTCCTGATTCAGGATTAACCGGTAACTGACCGGAGACAAAAACCAGGTCGTTATGGACAATAGCCTGGGAATAATGTCCTGCAGGTTCCGGTGCCTTCTTTGTTGATATGAATTCCATGTTGTTTTCGGTTTAATGTAAAATTTCTTCAACAATTGATACAAACATCATCACACCCGGTTCAATCAAATCATCCGGGAAATTGTAATCTGGATTGTGCAGAGCCGACCACTTTTCCCCAGCACCTATACCAAACATGGCGCCCCGGTATTTTTCGGTAAAGAGACCAAAGTCCTCGCCCCATGTTAGTGGTTCCTCTTTTTTAACAAAATTCAGGTGGTTAGCGGTGGCCGCCTTGCGGATGATCGCAAACGCATCGGGGTGATTCCTGTTTGTCCTGAAGGGTTCACTCCATGTTAAATGGAGATCCAATCCCCTCTGTTCCTTTACTATTTTGCCTGCTCTCTCTTCAATTTCATTCTTTTTTTGTTCTAGAAATGAATTGTCCCAGGTCCTTAACGTATAGGTTACAAATGCATATCCAGCCGATGTTCCCAATGCCTTTTCGCCTAACCTGATCTGGATCGGGGTAGCTAAGAAGTAGTTCTTCTTATACTTCTCCGGTTCCTCCATCTCACTCAAAAAGGTAATGATCTTAGCTAATGTTACTGCAGGATTAATGCCTTTATCAGGTTCACCGGCATGGCTTGTCTTACCCGATAGTTCAATCGTGATGCTTTCAACGGATGGGGTAAAATTTCCTGCCCTGCAAATTACATCTTCACGATGGTATCCTGGCATGTTATGCATTGAGAAAGCATATTCCACGGGGTAGTTGTTCAGGAAACCGGAATCCAAAACCGCCTCGGCTCCACTACCTGTCTCTTCTGCAGATTGAAAGAGCAAAAGGACTTTGCCCTTACCCGGAGGGTTTTTGAGAAGGTGTTGTGCAAATCCCAGCATGATTGCCATGTGTCCATCGTGACCGCAGGCATGTGAAACTCCTGGATTCTGTGATCGATAACCTGTACGTCTCATCTCCTCGATTGGAAGGGCATCCAGCTCACACCGGAAAAGTATCGCCAGACCTTCCTCTTTTCCCGCTATTTCAGCCACGAGCGAATGGTGGGAAATGTTCCGGGTGATCGTTCTGATACCAAGATCTTTCAGGTAATCAGCAATAAACTGGCTGGTTTTTGATTCCCGGCCGGATAATTCCGGATGAGCATGCAAATGGTGCCGGATCTTTATTAATTCATTCATGAACCAATGTTGTAAACACCGAAAGAATATTTCGTATTCGACAATAATATAACACATAAATCCCGAAAAACAAATGGTTTTTATCCTGAAGGTATTATCTTCGGGTTTGAGATGACTACCTGGTTTCTATTGAAGGCATACATGGAATCATTTACCGGTTCACATTTAAAATCATGGGTATTCATTACGCTGTTCCTTTCGTGTTGCCATCTGCTTCAGGGTCAGGAGGCTGAAGACACTGTATCACAGCAGAACCAATGGACTTCCGAATACGTGGATGAAAATGAGCAATGTTTCCGGTGTCACGGACAATCACAGTATACATTATACGATAACATATCGGAACGCGAGATGTCAAAAAGGATGCATGAATGCTGGGTGATAAACCGGGAAGCATTCTACAGTTCCAATCATAAGAGTTTTGCCTGTATCGATTGCCATAACCCCGACTTTTCAACCTTTCCTCACCCACTGGAACTCAGGACTGAAGAATTGTTTTCATGTATTGATTGTCATGGAAATGATGAAACTTATGCAGCATACCATTTCGAACAGATCGCAGAGGAATATGCCATGAGCATCCATGCTGAATTTGAAGAAGAAGGTTTTTCCTGCTGGAAATGTCACAATCCCCACACCTATAGGATCAGTATCAGGAATACAACCAACCTGGGCGAGACCATTGCATACGATAATAGCATTTGCCTTGACTGTCATTCGAATTTTAGCTGTTTTGATTATCTTATAGAATGGGAAGAGGTCGACATCATTGAGAAACACGATTGGCTACCAAATCAGACAATGCATTTTGCAAACGTGAGGTGCATTGAATGCCATACCAGGGTGAATAATGATATCCTGGTTGCCCATCATCTGGTACCCAAAGAGGAAGCCGTCAAATGCTGTGTTGAATGTCATTCAAAGGAATCCAGGCTGCTTTCAACCCTCTATAAATTTAAGGCAAAGGAGCAACGGACAAAAGCAGGTTTTCTGAATGGTGTCATCCTGGAAGAATCTTATGTAATTGGTGCTACGGAAAACATTTATCTGAATACCATCAGTCTGGTAATTTTCCTGCTAACAATAGCCGGAGTTGCAATCCATATATTCTGCAGAATAAGCATGAAAAAAACCAGGGAATAAAATTAGAGAACGCATGTATCTGTACCCAAAATGGATCAGGCTCTGGCATCTGGTGAATGCCCTGTTTTGCCTCCTGTTGATTTTTACAGGTTTATGCCTGCATTACTCCGGGCAACCTGGAAGCATTATACCCTTTGATAAAGCCATAACCATACACAATTTTGGAGGAGTGGCCCTGAGCATCAGTTACCTGTTATTCTTATTCGGGAACCTGTTTACTCCCAATGGGAAGCATTATCGGATCCGGTGTAAAGGACTATTGACCGGGAGCCGTGATCAGTTCCGTTATTATATTGTCGGTATGCTGAAAGGTGAAAAAAATCCCTTCACGGTTACCAGAGAGAATAAGTTTAATCCATTGCAGAAAATATCCTATGTTTTCATTATGTATATCTGCATGCCCCTGATCATCATAACAGGCATAGATCTGTTTTTCCCGGGATTTTTATTCACCCGGTTTCTGGGTGGAAATGGATTGCTGATAACTTACCTGATGCATATCATTTCGGGATTCATTGTGACTATTTTCCTGGTGATACACATCTATTTTTGTACACTGGGACCTGCCCCGGGTAGTCTCTTCATGAGTATCCTCTCCGGTTACTATGCCGGAGATGATTGATTATCTGATGTGAAAAATTATTCAAGATTCTTTTATCGAATATAGTTTTTAGCCATCTAAATTTACCCCGGTAGGGGTAGAACAATGAACCGGAGCGAAGCGGAGCTCACCGAAGGTAATAACCACCGGTGTGAACCGGTGGTACTAAGTAACAGACTATTTTCAACCCTAAATATTAAAGAAATAAACTGCCGGCTGGCAGTGGAGATGAATTAACTGCTATCCCCCTTTACTAAAAGAGACGGGCTCTATTCCTTCTACTTAACGTTGTGGGGCTGTCTCAAAAATTGACTTTTGAGACAGCCCCATTAAGGGGGATTTAAATTCATCAGACGAACACCAGTGGTCCGCCCTGTGAAATAGTGGTGGAACCCCTAATGTGAAGGATTATTTCACAGGGTCCGCATAGGATCGTCTGACGAATTCTATGTCCTTAATATTATAATGGATATATTTGCCACATTGATTTTCTTACAAATTATTGATGAGGAATGAAAAGAAAATGGAATAGCAGATGCATTTTTTTTGTGGCACTACTGGTAACTTTCATGTTACCGGTAATTGCTTTTTCACAGCAGGAACAACCTGAACCCTGGGAGGTTCCTGATGAGTACAAAAACATGGAAAATCCAGTTAAAAAGGACAGTCTGTCGATTGAGATCGGAAAAGGCAAATATAACCGGAACTGTTCGTTTTGTCATGGAAGGACCGGCATGGGAGATGGCATTAAGGGAAAACAGTTGAAAACCTTTCCGGGTGATTTTTCGGGTGAGGTGTACCAATCTCAGACCGACGGGGAACATTTCTATAAAACGAAGTTTGGAAGAGGGGAGATGCCGGCGTATGACAAAACGCTTACGGATGAGGATATCTGGCACATCGTCAATTACATGAGGACTTTCAGAAAGGATGGCAATCAGAGCTCATCGGAGTAGATTGTTCTGGGGAGACCCCAGAGGTTGTACCGGGATGCCTAGGGATAACGTATCAACCATTAACAAAAAAAACCGCTACGATAATGATTATTCGTAGTTCAAATTGACACTGTTTTTGACACTGTTGTGTGAAAATCTGGAGTGGTGAGAAATTCGTTTTTATTAATTCTGTAATAGGAGCTAAAGAAATTTAAAAATCCCTTGGATTTGATTGTAATATTTATTGTTCTGATCACAAAGAATCACAAGCAACAGCGGCTAACGTTTCAGCTAAACTGCGTCCGCCATACTCCTTCGCATAAAGCTGCTGAAGTACAAGGCTGGCGGATGCGGTTTAGCTTTTTGTTGTAGCGCGTTATTTTTTAATTGTTCAGCAATTAAAAAAATAAATCTAAAAGATTTTGTTTTTAGCGTCTTAATGTCTATCATTCAACAACAGGAGGTGCGTTGTAATTTACCATATCAATATAAATCTTCCAAGAACCATCTGTCTGTCTTTTATTTATGTCTAACCATTTACCATCGATATGAGTTGTTGGTCCTCCTTCTTTAGGCGTCAATGATAATGTGTAAGTCCCACGAGAAAATGCAATATCCCCTGATATCTGAATTTCTGTATCTCCATATACCGCGACATTAACACTGAACTGTTCGAATGAAGGCTCAAAAAAACTTCTTATGTTCTCTTTTCCAATAATGGAAGGTTTATCTGGATCCATCCGTATCGCATTGTCCTCCCACAAGGAAAGAAAGTTATCAAGATCACCAGCATTAGCATGAATACAATACTGATTGTAAAACTCATTGATTGCAGCAATGTCTTCTTCCACTGAAGGCTTCTTTTCTTGATTGGCGCAACTGAAAGCAGTAAAAAGTAACAATAATACAAAAGCAACCTGGCAATAAGATTTTAGTTTTTTCATAATGACCTCCATTTTTGATTTAATAATTAATTTAAGTAGTATCTATGGAATAAAAAGAATCATAATTCTTTTGATTGTCAAGCAAATTTGCAAAATATAATATCATAATTTGCCTTATTTTTTATTTTAATGCGCTACAACGGGAGTCTGTGTAAAAACCCGTTTTTGCTAAATAAATGTAAGGATAAAA
>CAYMFM010000050.1:0-28182 GCA_964389685.1 uncultured Rikenellaceae bacterium | reverse complement strand
GACTTTTCGTCAGCCATAAATGGCGAAAAATTCAAAGAATTTTTCGGGTTAAATCAAAAAACATTCATTGAAAATAAGTTTTTTTACTTTTGTTGCACAACTATTCGAATGCATTCAATTTATTAGGCTGATGCTATTGGAGCCTCTAGAAAAAAATTTATGAACACAATTGAGATTCAAAACATTACTAAAACCTTCAACCACTTTAAAGCGGTTGATGATCTTTCCCTGGCTGTGCCGAAAGGAAGCATTTACGGTTTCATCGGGCCCAACGGAGCGGGTAAGACCACCACCATCCGGATGATCATGAATATCCTTTATCCGGACAGTGGGGTGATAAAACTGCTTGGGAGCGAACACCTTGGCACCCGTCTTGACCGGGTTGGCTATCTCCCTGAAGAGCGAGGGCTCTACAAAAAAATGAAGGTCAGGGAGATCCTTAAATTTCATGCTGAGTTGAAAAATGGCACAGACATAAACAACCGGATCAATTACTGGTTAAAACGACTGGAACTGGACGAATGGGCTAATAAGAAAGTTGAAACCCTGAGTAAAGGAATGAGCCAGAAACTTCAGTTTATCGCAACCATCATTGACAAACCGGAGGTGATCATCCTGGATGAACCCTTTAGCGGACTCGACCCGGTTAATGTTGATGTCCTTAAAAACGCTATCCTTGAACTGCGGGCAGAAGGGGCAACCATTATTTTCAGCACACACGACATGAACGTTGCCGAAAAGATGTGTGACTATATCTTCATGATCTTCAAAGGGAGGAAAGTACTGGATGGAACCCTCTCCTCCATACAGGACAGGTATGGAAACGATACGATACGGATACAGGCAGAAAACGGAAAGTTCGTTCTTAGCCAGTTGAAGGGGATCGAGAAGATAAACGACTTTGGACAACTGCAGGAGATCCGGATCTCACCCTCGGTTGATGCACAGGATATCCTGTCAGCCATCCTGCAAAAAACCCGGGTAACTAAATTTGAAATCACCCGGCCTTCGCTTTACGATATTTTTATACGGATTGCCGGTCCGGCAGCTAAAGAGGAAGAAGATGCGTAAAATACTGATACTTACCCTGCGGGAATACCGGACATCCGTCCGGACAAAGAGTTTTATTATCGGACTGCTTCTGGCTCCCCTGTTAATGGGTGGAAGCATGATTGTCTTTATGCTTCTTAAAGATAAAGTCGATATCAATGATAAAAAGATAGCCATCATCGATCATTCGGAAATCATGGCCGATACCCTGGTAAAAACAGCTGAGTACCGGAACAGTCATGAGATTTTTGACCCGGAGACCGGAGAAAAGGTCAGGTCAGCCTACATCCTTGAAATCATTGAATCCGACAGCGCATCTCTTTTCGAAACCAAAATTAAACTATCGGACCGGGTGCGATCGAAGGATTTGCATGCGTTCATCGAAATCGGCCCTGGGATAGT
Organism: uncultured Rikenellaceae bacterium; assembly: GCA_964389685.1. Classification (GTDB taxonomy): domain Bacteria; phylum Bacteroidota; class Bacteroidia; order Bacteroidales; family VadinHA17. Next base: position 26,730 of record CAYMFM010000050.1, on the reverse strand, counting down.
TCACCCGGCAGATGATCCGGAGAAAGCAAGGATCATATACTATTCCGAACATGCCTTCATGGATGATGTCATTAACTGGTTTACCTGGCCAATCAATAACCGGGTCAGGCAGATTCGCATTGATGAATTGGATCTGGATGAAGAGGCAGTCGGAGACCTGTTTCACTACAACTATCCGGAAAGAATGGGACTGATCAATGTTGACAGAAAAACCGGAGACGTGCAGGATGCGCAACACACCAATGAACTCCAGACTTTCCTCATCCCCTATATTATGGTTCTGCTGATGTTCCTGATGGTCATGATGAGTGCAGTTCCCTTACTTACGGCGGTTATGGAAGAGAAGATCGAACGGATTGCAGAAGTCCTGCTGGGATCGGTCACACCCTTTCAGTTCATGATGGGAAAAATCCTTGGAAGCATCAGCGTTTCGATGACGGTATCAGCCGTCTATGTCATTGCCGGAATAGTGGCAGCTAAACAGATGAATGTCGGGGATATGATCCCATATCATGTACTACCCTGGTTTTTTGTTTACCTCATCCTGTTCGTAATCATGGTTGGATCCGCCATGGCTGCCCTGGGTTCTGCCTGCAATGACAACAAGGACGCCCAATCGCTTCAATTCCCGGCAATGATACCGGTCATTCTGCCACTGTTTATCATGGTTCCCATTATACAAAATCCGGCAGGAAGCATGGCAACAACACTTTCATTGATACCCCCCTTCACACCGACACTCATGATCATCAGGCTTGCCACTCCCGTGACTATTCCCATCTGGCAGCCTGTTGCCGGACTGGTTGGAGTCATTCTTTTTACGCTCTTTTCTGTCTGGGCCGGTGGAAGGATCTTCAGAACCCTGATATTGATGCAGGGGGTGAAACCGAAACTGGGCAATCTGGTAAAGCTGGTTTTACGGGGATAAGGGAACAGGATTCTAATTTTATTTACCTATTAACCAACCCGTTGTGCGGTTGAAAATCAAAATAAACATTTATTTAACCTTCTGTTTATTAATTCACAACATCCTGCGGCAGGCAGGCGTCTGCCGGCTTTAATTATAAACGTATGGCAAGTTGCGGTCCATGAAACGGTTTCCCATTGAATATCAATGTATTAATAATCAGGACTATGAGATCCTGAATCACCTGCCTGCCGGCTGGCAGGAGTTCTCCGAAGGAGTCCTTTGGACAGGATGACCCAAAATTTGACTTTTGAGACACCCCCATTTACTCTGCTTACCTTGCTTCTCCAACCTGGTAAGCTTTATCCACGACCAGGTCTGCCAACGGCCTGAGGGATGCAACGCTGCGATGTTCACGCTCGAGAATCTGGAGACGAAAGTCAGTTATCGCCTCTTTCAAACGAAGGATTTGATTGATTTTAGTCTCCCTGTAGGTCAGGTCAATAAAAATGCGCAGATCGATCTCCTCTGCATTGATGGCATAAAGGCCATCGATAATTAGCAGGTCGATCTTGCTGAAGTCGGTGATCAGTTTATCAACCTGTTCGGGAATCAGGTCGATACAAGGAATAACGCATTCCTGAGCCTCCTTGAAATCACGGATGGTCTTTCTTATTTTCACCCAGTCGTATTCATCCAGGCCAATTTTATCAAATCCTTTATTCCTTCGCCATTCCTCCCTTAACAGGGGTTGTATTTTGTAATAATTGTCGGTATGAATAACCTTCACACGGATTTTATCCTGTTTCAATAGTTTTCCCAGTGCATGGGCCAGTTCGGATTTCCCCGATCCCGATTCTCCGGAGATACCAACAATATATCTGCACCGCCTTCCTTTCTTCTTCAGATCTTTTTGCACGTATTCCCGGATGGCTTTTGCAGCATCCTTATGCATATCATTAATCAACAGAATATCACCTAACATAGTCCCTGATTTAAAGTTTCATACGAATAACCAACTTCTGGTTACTCTGTAACTCATATATTTCCCCACAAAGATGGATGATAATATTTTCATTTCCATCTTTCTTAGCTGAAATTTCAACTTTATCCCTAAGAAGGTTGATCTGATATATCGTAGCTCTGAACCGGAAACTGAAATGCACACTGTTCCAGCAGGCAGGCAGGTCAGGACAGATCTCGGGCAGCCCTTCCGAGAGATCAAGTCCACAGAATGTCTTAAGAACCGAATATACCGTACCGGCCATGACACCGCAATGAATTCCCTCACCGGTTGTACCGCCCTGGATATCGACCAGATCACTCTGCAATGCCTCCATGAATAATTTCCATCCCATGGAGCGGTCTCCCGTTTTATAGGCCAGGTGGGCATGAACCACACGGCTTAATGTTGATCCATGAGAAGTTCTTGCCAAGTAGTAATCCAGATTTCTTTTCAGGTAGTCTTTTGGTAGTGTATAACCCAATGTTTCAACAAGTGCAGTAAGCTCACGCTCGTTCAGATTATAAAAGATCATGAGCAGATCAGCCTGTTTTGATACCTTGTAGTCGTCCGGTGATTTGTTTTCTGCTTTCAGTATCCGGTCCATACGGTGAATATCGCCATATTGCTGCCGGTAATTATCCCAATCAAGCTCCTTCAGCTTAAAGTATCCGCCAAACTGTTCAATGATCCCATCCGGAGAGATTTTCAGTGCCAGGTTTTTTGATATATTTTTCCAATGGATGATCTCGGAATTGGTCAGACTGATTGCATCCATCATCGCTTGTCGTTCGCCAGGAGTGAAGCCTTCAACAATCCGGAACGCTTTATCGAAAGCCCAGGCGACCATAAGATTGGTATAGGCATTATCCTTCAATCCTCCCCGGTCCGCCCCCGGGTATTTCTCATGGAATTCATCCGGGCCCATCACCCGATCGATATGGTACTTTTGTTCCCCATCATCCCATTCGCTTTTACTTGCCCAGAAACGGCAAATCTCGAGGAACATTTCCGCACCGTACCGGGTCATAAACTCCTGATCGTCTGTTATCGAGTAATAGTTCCAGATGTTATAGGCGATGGCCAGGGAAACATGCCGCTGCAATGAACTGTAATCATCACCCCACTCTCCGGAAACCGGGTTCAGGTGAATGATTTGTGTCTCTTCCCTCCCATCACTGCCACTCTGCCAGGGGAACATGGCTCCTTTGTATCCATGCTCCCGGGCGTATTCTCTGGCTTTATCAAGACGTCTGTACCGGTACATCAGCACAGATCGTACAACCTCCGGGAAATGAATGGTATAGATTGGAAGAATATAGAGTTCATCCCAGAAAATATGCCCCCGGTATGCTTCGCCATGCAGTCCCCTTGGAGGAATCCCGGCATCGAGGTGAACATGATGAGGAGATGCTGTAACCATCGAATGGTACAGGTGTAACCGGATGATTTTTTGGGCACACCGGTCGCCATCAACCCCGATATCGATCTCTTTCCAAATTTTTTGCCAGGCATCTGCCGAATGCTGTAATTCTTCCCTGTAACCGGGAAAAGAAATCAGGGCGTTTCTGGCACTCTCCAGCGGCTCTTTCACACCCATATGATATGATGTATAGATTACCACCAGTTTTTCAAGGGATATTTCCTGATCCTTATCCAGATCGAACGAAAAAAGGGATCTAATCCACCCTTCTCCTGTTTCTGTCCGGGATTCAGCGACCTTCAACCCATCAGGAACATGCAGTATATGCTTAGCTGCTTCGGCAATCATCACATTTGACCCGGTTGTTTTTACAACCAGGAAGTCTTTATTGTCTTCGGAAAATTGCTCAAGTGGCTCCAGGTGTTTCTGGTTTAGCTGCCTGTACCGTTCCACTCCGGCATTGATATGATTTCCATTCAATTCAGATGAGATGCTAATCCTCCCTCTATAATTCAATGGTTTAATGGTATAGCGAATCCCTGCTTTCTGTGGATCATTCATGCTTGCAAAACGGGAGGAGCGTATCCATGTTTTTCTTCCCTGTCCATCGGTGGCAATCAATTCGCGGGTTAATTCTCCTGTCCTGAAATCCAGATGCCTGGTAATATTATCGATTACAAAGGATGGATCGGGGGTAAAGCCGAACCACTCACCGTTATTGATCCTGAACTGTATAGGGAGCCAATTTGGAATATTAACAAAATCCTCATTCTCAATCATCCTGTCTCCCACCTTAGATTCCAGCCTGTTGTACAAACCGGCAATATAGGTACCGGGATAATTCACCTGGTTTGCCCTGCTTTCCTCCATGGCACCGCGTGTACCAAAAAAACCGTTCCCGATCGCCAGTAATGCTTCTCTTGAACGTTCCCTCTCCATATTATAATCATAATAGGTAAGTGACCAGCTACTCCTTTCCAACCCTTCCACGAACCAATTATTGATCTCCTCAATGGAAATTTCTCCCAGATCGGTTACCACCCGGTCTGCACCATTGGTATACAAATCCCGTACATTATTCTCCCTGGCAACTCCCAGGACAAAGCCGAAATTCCCCCTGTATCCTGCCTGCACACCGGAAACGGCATCTTCCACAACGACCGACCTGTGATACGCTACACCAAGTTCATCACAGGCCGTTGTGAAAATATCAGGTTCCGGTTTCCCCTTTAATCCTCTCTCAGCCGATACCACTCCATCAATCCGGGTTTCGAACAGGTGAAGCAGACCGGTAGCTTCAAGTACTGGTTTGCAGTTTTTGCTTGAAGAAGCTACGCCAATCCTGACTCCCTTATCTTTGAGCTTTGTGATGAGTTTAACGCTTGTATCATACACTTTTGCACCTTCTGTATCCAGCACTTCATTAAAGAACTTATTCTTCCTGTTTCCCAAACCACACACTGTTTCTAATTCAGGTGAATCACTCGGATCGCCAAATGGAAGATCTATGCCGCGTGACTCAAGAAAGGATGCAACACCTTTGTACCGTGGTTTACCATCAACATACGGAAGGTAATCACCCGCATGGGTAAACTCCCTGAACGGTTCACCATATTTCTGCCCGCGCTCCCTGAGGTAGTCGTCAAACATCCTTTTCCATGCTGAACCATGCACCAGCGCAGTCTGGGTGATGACTCCATCGAGATCAAATATAACGGCCTCAAAATTCATCATTTTTCCAACTTTATCTGTTTTAACCTTGTTATAACCGGGAAGGTATTTAATTTTATGAACCCTTTCAAAAAAAAAACAACAGGAGGAAACCGATTATCCTGTAACAAAATTGTAAAAAAGATTTTTCTTATGAAAAGATTGTTCGTGATAGCCAATCAATTACCGATAGAAATTCGAAAGATAAAGAATATATTTCATATTCAGGTGGGTGAAGAAAGAGAAAAAACCGGACTGACAGATTTTTATGAAAGTTATGATACACACTGGATCGGTCTTACGGGTGTAGAAAATTATTCATTCCATCCTTCAGAAAAGGAATGGCTTGACAACCAGCTCCAAAAAGAATACCGTTGTATTCCGGTTTTTCCTGATCCGGCCGATCAAAACAATTATCTTCATGGATTTGTCAAGAATACCCTCTGGCCCCTTTTCCATTATTTCACACAGAATGTTACGTATACAAATGAACAGTGGACAGCGTATCAAAAGATCAACCGGTTGTTTGCCGAAAAGATTGCTGAAGTAATCCGGGATGGGGATATTCTCTGGATCCACGATTACCAACTGACCCTGTTGCCCCAGTTGATCCGGTCACAAAAACCGGCAGTCTCAATAGGGTTGTTTATGCACATTCCCTTTCCTTCCTTTGAGATCTTCAGGTTGCTGCCCTGGCGCAGTGAGATCCTTGAAGGAATATTGGGTGCAGATTTGATCGGATTTCACACCTACGATTATGTCAGGCATTTTCTCAGTTGTGTCCGGCGCATTCTGGGACATGATACAATCTTTAACCAGATCCGGATTGATGACCGGACCCTGAAAGTGGATGCTTTTCCAAGGGGTGTTGATTTTGAAAAATTCCGGAAAGGAGCCGTGAAAATCAGGGAAGGTACAGACAAACAGAGATCGGTTATCCGAAGAGAGATGGAGAAGTATATGAACCAGAACAAAGGGAAAAAACTGATCCTCTCGGAAGGCCGACTTGATTATACCAAAGGCATGGTTAACCGGTTACTGGCATTTGAACTGTTCCTTCAAAAGCATCCAAAATACCTTGAAAAGGTACTGTTAATCCTGATCGCAGTTCCAACCGGGGAAACAGGAGAAGTATACGACGAGTTGAAGCGACAGGTTGATGAACTGGTGGGGCGGATTAACGGGAACTACGGAACCATAAACTGGATGCCTGTCCGGTATCTGAACCGGGAATTCACGCTCGATGAACTGAACGACCTGTATGCCCTGACTGATATTGCACTGATTTTGCCCATCCGGGATGGTATGAACCTGATTGCAAAGCGATTCATTGCATCCCGTGCCGATGGAAAGGGTGTCCTGATCCTCAGCGAAATGGCTGGTGCTGCCAAAGAACTCCATGAATCCATCATCGCCAATCCAAATAACCTGGATGAGGTGGTGGATGCCCTTACGGTTGCACTTGAAATGCCTGATGATGAGCAGATAAGAAGAAACCAGGTCATGCAGGAACGACTTCAACGATACAACGTTGACCGGTGGGCACGGGAATTTATCAAGGGACTGGAAGGCGTGAAAGAGATACAGGAGACCATTCTGACCCGGAAAATCATCGGTACCAGTATGAATCAGATTGCACAAACCTTTAAAAAAGCAAAAAACAGGATTCTTTTCCTCGACTATGATGGAACGCTAGCCTGGTTTAAAAAAAATCCGGAGGATGCAAAACCGGATGAAGAATTGTACCAAATCCTGAAGGGGCTTTCATCCGAGAAAAAGAACCGCCTGGTCATTATCAGCGGTCGCGATAAGGAAACACTTAGCAGATGGTTCGACCCAAAATGGAACATACACTTCATTGCCGAACATGGCGTGTGGCTCAGAGAACCCGGAAATGAATGGCATATGATGGAGCAAATAAACAACGAGTGGATGGATTCGGTTCGCCCTCTCCTGGAATTTTATGTCGACCAGACACCGGGTTCGTTCATTGAGAAAAAAAACTTTTCCCTGGTCTGGCATTACCGAAAGACAGACCCTGATCTGGGAATTCAACGGGCATGGGAACTGAAGGATGCACTCCATGTCTTAACCTCCAACCTGAACCTTGAAATCATGGATGGAGATAAAGTCCTGGAAATAAAATACTCCGGCGTTAATAAAGGAAGAGCAGCGATGCATAAAGTCGGCGATGAAGCCCATGATTTTATTCTGGCTATCGGCGATGACTGGACCGATGAATATACGTTTGATGCAATGCCGGATAGTGCCTATACCATAAAAGTCGGTACCAAAACCACCAAAGCACGGTTTTATATCGAATCGGTTGACAAGGTGAGGGAACTGCTGAAGAAATTCATTCAATGAGTGAAATGATTCCAGAAACAGCTGGTGACTCTGCCTCAGAATTTCCAGGTTGTATCATGACATCATTTTATTCTTTACTTTTAGGGTGATGCATTTATTCAAACACCATGACTGAATTCAATTCCTATGGTTTCATTATCGGAGCTTCCCTCGTGGTCGTGCTTTCCTATTTTTTTAACATCGTTGCCAAAAAAACCAATATTCCCAGCGTCCTTATGCTGCTTTTGCTGGGAATCCTGGTGTCTGCAGGACTCAATATACTGGGTTATCAAAGGATAAACCTTCAACCTGCACTCGAAGTCCTTGGCATTGCCGGGTTGATTCTGATCGTGCTGGAAGCTGCACTGGACCTGGAACTTACGCGTGACAAATGGCCCATAATATGGAAAGCCTTTACTCTGGCTATTCTTTCCCTGGGTATCTCTGCCGTGAGTATTGCTGCTATCATGTCTGTTTATCTCGATTTCTCCCTGCATAAGGCATTATTATATGCTATTCCGCTCTCGATCATGAGCAGTGCAATTATTATTCCCAGTGTGGTGAACTTGCAGGCTGATAAGCGGGAGTTTATGATATATGAAAGTACCTTCTCTGATATTCTGGGAATTATGGCTTTTTATTTCACCCTTGAAAGTTTTCAGCATAACGAGTCAACGTCATTAACCCTCTCGATCCTGAGCAATGTATTAATAACTTTGGTCACTTCCGTTGTAATCAGTATCGCTTTAATTCTCGTTTTCCAGAAGATCCGCACTCAGGTAAAATTATTTCTGTTCCTTTCTGTGCTTTTTGTTCTCTACTCTGTTGGAAAACTATTGCACCTTTCTTCACTTCTGATCATTCTGATTTTCGGATTAATGCTGGAAAACCGGGAACAGATATTCCGAAGATTTATGAAACGGTATATCGATGAAACGATCCTTGGCCAGATTATTGCCAACTTCAAACTGATTACCCTGGAATCATCATTCATCGTTCGGACTTTTTTCTTCGTTATCTTCGGAATGTCACTCACACTGGCATCCCTGTTAAAATGGAAAGTATGGTTGGTCAGCATTATGATCGTGATCCTGTTGTATGCAATCCGTTATCTGTTCCTGTTGCTGATCATCAGGAAGGATTTTCTCGGTCTGTTGTTTCTGATCCCGAGGGGATTGATCACCATATTGCTTTTCTACGCCATTCCTGCGGAGTACAAATCACCGGTTTTTGATCCGGGAATTCTGCTGTTCACCATTCTATTTACAAGCATCGCCATGTCCGTTTCATTAATCCGGCAAAATCATGAACTAACCCCTGCAAGTAAAGATGACATTCGTGTCGTGGATGTGCACGGGAGGCTGATCACTGAAGAGCTGATTTCACCAAGGAAAAAGGATGAAGAGAAAACAGATAATCCTCAGGGTGAAATAACAGATCAAAATATCAAGGAAGTGTAATCATTTTTTTAAACTCATTGTCAATGAAAACATGGCTTGACAATCTTCAACGATTTACAGGTTTATCACCGGATCTGTTTGAGAAAATCATCACAACCCTCTCCATTTTCCTGGTGCTCTGGATAATTCGGTTCATCATCATCAAGATCCTATGGCAAAAATCGGATAATGTCCGAACCCGCTACCACTGGAGAAGAAACACCACCTATGCCCTGATATTCATCCTCCTTTTTGCACTGGGATTTATCTGGATAGAACGGTTTAAAAGCCTTGGAACCTTCCTCGGACTGCTATCGGCTGGTATCGCCATTGCACTGAAAGATCTTTTGGCAAACCTTGCCGGCTGGATCTTTATCATGGTTCGTAAACCATTTAAAATTGGAGATCGAGTTGAAATAGAGAACTTTGCCGGAGATGTAATCGATATTCATGTATTCCGGTTCACCTTGCTGGAAATGGGCAACTGGGTAGAAGCTGATCAAACTACCGGGAGAATCGTTCATATTCCAAACGGTAAAATATTCATCACTGCGCTGGCAAATTATCATGGTGGATTTAACTACATCTGGAACGAGATCCCCGTATTGATTACCTTCGAAAGCAACTGGCAGAAAGCAAAAAATATCCTTATAGAGGTCATCCATGCACATGCTGAAAAGCTGAGTGAAACGATGGAAAAGGAGATTAAGGAGGCAAGCAGACGATTCATGATCCATTACAAACACCTGACGCCCATCGTCTATACCAAAGTGAAGGAATTCGGTGTATTGCTTACCATCCGGTATCTCTGCCAGATTCGAAACCGCCGGGGAAGTGAAGAGGTTTTGTGGGAAGAAATACTGAAACAGTTTGCTGTATGTTCAGATATTGATTTTGCCTATCCTACCACCAGGTTCTTTGATAATAGAGCTGAAGGAAAGAAGGATGTCAAAAAAGGTTAAGGCTTAGGCTCAGATTGAAAAATGCCTTGAATGCCTTAATTGCTTTATTGTTTGTAATTTGATTTTTGTTATTTGTGATTTTGCAGTGATCGACTTTATTTACCCCAGTTTCCTGCAACACAAACTACTTTTCTCTAACCGTTACTTTCTTTGCAACATACATTCCAGCATATTCCAATTCAACGATCACACCTTCTTCATTTCGCCTGAATACCAGATTATCATTGCTTCTTTTGCTAAACAAAGTATCTCTCTTTTCAGGAAAGAACGGATACTCCCCTTCATCCCATAGCTGTTTCAGAATGAGTGAATTATCTGATACTGTTATGGTCGCCGCATAACCCGGTTCAAATTCATACGTGCCGGTATATTCCTGTAATACATCCCTGCCGGGATATATGATTTCCCTGAATACCGGCTTATAAATATCCCAATTATATGTTTTCGAAATGCTTCTGAAAATCTCTCCGGACAGGGTACCACCCTGATCTCCGTTGGTCATGATCACAGCACCCATTCCGAGTTTGGTATTAAAAAACATATTGCATTTGAATCCTTCATTTGAACCACCATGCCCAAACCAGATTGAATCTTTTTTACCGCCCAGACTAATTCCAAGGCCATATCCATCCTTCTCCTCGGTCAGCATTTGTTCAACCATTTCCCGGGAAAGTACACGGTTTGATTCACCCTTTAAAGAATGATATAGTTCAATGGCAAATTTTGCCAGGTCAGTGGGAGTTGTCCATAAACCGGCTGCAGCCATTTCCGGATAGGTATGCCAGTTCCCCTCGATCGGGCTTCCATTACTGCGATGAGCAATTGCAGCGTATTGAGCGATGTCTTCTGGTAACGGTTGAACATATGTACTGTTATCCATTCCAATTTTAGAAAGAACCCTTTCCTCAACGATTTCAGGAAAAGGCTGCCCGGTAATATCACAAAGCAACAATTGCATGACCGTAAATCCTCCGCCTGAATACCTGAATAATGCACCGGGGACAGTATCTGCGACAACCGGATCTGAATTGGCCGGTTCTTCACCGTTTAGAACCTGAACGGTAGTGGGAACTGCTTCATCAAAAGCATAACCTCCGAACCCATGTACGGTAAGCCCAGCCGTATGAGATAACAACCTTCGAAGGGTAACCTTCTCCTCCATGGTAAATTCATTTTCAGGGATCTTCCAGCTGATCAAATCCTGGTTAACATCCCGGTCGAGGTTCAGCAATCCTTCTTCAACAAAGGTCAGAGCCGCTGCAGCAGCGACAGGTTTACTGATGGATGCTGCCTGAAAACGGGTTGAAGTATCTATTCCTTTCAGGCTGTCATTCGTAAAATATCCATACCCTTTGGCCCACTCAATCTCACCCTGATTTACAACAGCAATGCTGACTCCAGGTACGTTATAATATTTCATTCGGTCGTGAATGTTCAATCCACCGAGTGTGTCTTCATTGGTAACAACAGCAGTAAGCAGTCCTGATTCAACATTAGCAATTCGTTCACTGATCAGGCCCGTTTCAACCGTTTTGCAACTCATCATGATGAGCAGGACAAGCATTGGAGTTAGGAATTTTTTCATTTTTAATGTTTTTTTATCGTCATGAAGGTAATTAACTTAAGTTGCTAGTTAGGATAGAAATCACCATATATTTGGGAAATGCTTTCACTTTTGGAGAACGATCCGCCAGCTGTCGGATCGTTTGCGCTCTATAGAGCGCTTTTAAACTCCCGCCGATGGCGGGAGAAGCGACTCTTCCAAAGGAATGCCTTCGGCAGGAGAGTCGCTCTCCAGTTAAAAACTAAATTCTTTAAGTAAAATATAAACCTATTTTCGATAACTAGCAACTTGAGTTAATTAATTTTATCGGAACTGTTTTCTTCGGAATATCCTTTTACTCATCCATTAGAGGAAAAATGTGTATATAAACAACAAGACGGAGTTTGAGTTCGAAGGTTACTTAAAATCTGCAAATTTTCCAAATCTGTTCACTTCTGAACAATGCTGTTCGGTATGATACACTTAATAAACACGATCTTTTTTATTAATCATTTGGATATCAATCACTTATGATTGATGGCATACAAGTTGATAAAATTAATGGACGGAGCATCGACCGGTAGCCTAAAATTTTGTAATTTTCAATTCAAACAGAGAAACAATCATGATCAGAAATTACCTGCTCACTGCCTTGCGGTACATCTTCCGCAACAAACGGTTCTCACTGCTTAACATCTTTGGCCTCTCACTCAGCATGTCTGTATGCATGTTGATCATTGTTGTTATAGTGGATCAATTATCATATGATCAATTCCATACAAAAAAGGAACGAATATACAGGGTTCAATCGATTGATAGCCTTAGCAATGTTTCGCTTAAGTATGCCTCCACCACCTTCCCTCTCGGTTATGAACTGGCAAACAACTATCCGTTTGTGGAAAAAACGGTAGTACTGAACAATTCGTTTTTCGGTGAGGCAGCAAAGGATGAAGCCCTGATCCGGATAAACGGGATCTATGCCAGTGAAGATTTTTTTAAGGTGTTTGATTTTCCTTTGAAAAGCGGGACACCGGAAGATGTATTGAAAGAACCATACACTATGGTTTTGCAAGAAGAAGTGGCAATGAAATTTTTTGGTGAGGAGGATCCAACCGGTAAGTTTTTACAAATCGACAGTGTAGGAGATTTTCTGATAACCGGGATTGTTGGGCAGACAAGGCAGAAATCATCCGTCCAGTTTGAAGCCCTGGTCTCTGCGACCACGCTGGAGGCAATTCAGACAAAGGAAGAAGAGACCATTACAGCTAATGATTGGACTAACTACTGGGCGAACCACGTTTATTTACTGCTTCACGAGAACGCCGACCTTGATGGTATTCAGCGTGCCCTTGATGAGATCAGTATTGAACAATACAAGGATGATGAAGAGCGTAATGTTTCCTTCTATTTACAACCACTGAATAAAATAGTACCGGGACCCATACTGGCCAATGAAATGGGATTTTTTTTACCGAAGGTATTCATCTTTTTTATGGGAGGTCTTGCCCTGGTCATCATCATTTCTGCTGCATTCAACTACACCAGCCTGTCCATTGCCCGGTCCCTGATGCGTGCCAGGGAAGTGGGTGTCCGGAAAACGGTTGGTGCTAGCAGAAACCAGGTCATTATTCAGTTTTTATTCGAAGCAATGCTAATATCATTGTTCTCCCTGGTGGTTGCCTATGCCCTGCTCCAGTTTCTCCTGCCCGGTTTCTCCGGGATGAAAATGATGTCACTGCTGGAAATCAAGCCTGAACAAAATGTAGTGGTATATATCTGGTTCCTGGGTTTTGCCCTGCTAACCGGTTTTATTTCAGGGATCCTCCCATCAATCGTTATCTCTGCTTTCAGGCCGGTGAATGTGCTGAAAGGTGTTGCCAATATCCGTTTCTTCAGCAAAATCACCCTGCGTAAGATCCTGTTGATCACCCAGTTTGTTTTCTCCATGGTTTTTATCATATCCATCCTGCTGATCTTTAAACAGATGAATTTCATGATCAATGCAGAAATGGGATTCGACCGGGATGTGGTATTCAACATCCACATGAGGGGGCATGACCTTGGAAAAGTAAAAAACCAGTACAGCCGGATTCCCGAAATCGAGTCTATCTCAGCTGAATCACATATTCCGGGAGTTGGAAACTTCCGCGACGTGGATCTCCGGATAAACGAGGAAGATGAAAAGTATTCTGCCAACTGGTTCTATGTCGATAAGCAGTATGTTGAAACCATGGGGTTGGAACTGGTTGCAGGAAAAACATTCCCGGAGGATCTGAGTGATGAGAATGATAATTTCGTAATCATCAATGAAAAGACGGTTGAACATTTTAACCTGGGAACCCCTCTTGAAGCGGTTGGGACTTCGTTCATATGTTGGGATTCAACCCTGGTGGAAGTCATCGGGGTTGTCAAAGATTATTACTATGGTGCGTTGTTTATGCCGTTGAAACCGCTCATCCTTTGGCATAATCCGGAGAACTGCCGGTATATCGTTTTCAGGCTACATTCCGGGAACATGGTCATGACGGTTGATAAACTCAAAAATCAGTGGAAAGAGATTGATCCCTACCATGACATGGATGGTGATTTCCTGGATGCAGAGATCAGGGAATATTACTCTTTCTTTGAGGACATTTTATATACTGTCGGCTTTGCAGCCATTCTGGCGATTGTCATTGCCGGTTTTGGCCTGCTGGGGATGGCAACCTACAGTATACAAACCCGCCTGAAGGAGATTGGCATAAGAAAGGCACTTGGTGCACAGGCCAGGAGCATCATGTCACTGGTCGCCAGGTCTTACCTCATCATGATGCTGATTGCAGCGGTTATTGGAGCCCCGATTGCATACCTGATCAATAACCTGTGGCTTCAATACCTGGCAAATCACGTTTCTTTTGGTGCAGGATTAATCGCAATCGGAGTGCTTATTGTCTTTGTTGTAGGATTTGTCACAATCAGTTCTCAGACCTTCAAAGCATCCAGGGTAAATCCAGCCAGGATCCTGAAATATGAATAATGATTTAGACGTTGCTTTTTTTGCTTTTTTCTATGCATTCTTTTCCCAGAGATCCCTGCGGAACCGTGAAAAGCAGTTCTGACACAGCCCCACGCTAACCGCTGGAGAACAGGCTTTGAGAAGGAAATTGAGGATCACAAGTCAGGTTTACCTGTAACTTACGCAAACCTGCTTCATCACCCGGAGTGGGCATGTGGGTTAGATGAACCTCACAATTTTTCAAGTTTTTTAAGCATTCCGTTGCCTTTTTTACATCCGGGTTGGTCAGGGCACTGATCCCAAGAACAATCAATGTTTCATCAAGATTCAAACTCAGCCTCTCCCTGGAAAGAACATCACCTTTCAAATGAGCGATCGAATCGATCATGTTTTTGGGGAGGATGTGTAAATCGTCCGGAAGGTTCGCCAGGTGCTTTATAGCATTTAAAATCAGACTGGATGAGGAATGCATGAGCGGTGAATTCTTACCTTTGATGATCGTTCCATCACTCAACTCAATGGCCGCGCCACAAAAAATGCCATTGTGCCCTTTGCCTGATTCCATGGCTTCCCTGGCAGCTTCTCGCGCAGGAATCACGACCCTTCTATCTTCAACTTTCGCTTCCACCTTTTTCATGATCATTTCCGCCCTGGACAATGTATCCTTATCGATAAGGCCCATGACATATTCGCAGGCACATCGAAAATAGCGGCGTATGATCTCCTGGTAGGAGGCTTCCCGGATAACGTTGTCTGATACAATCCCGGAACTGGCACGGTTCACTCCCATATCCGTGGGTGATTTATAGACCGATTCTTTCCCGGTTATCTTTTCAATAATCCGTTGCAACAGGGGGAACGCTTCAATATCACGATTGTAGTTCACCACGCTGATATTATAGGCTGCGAGGTGATGGTGGTCGATCTCTACCACATCCTTCAAATCCACGGTCGCTGCTTCATATGCAATGTTAACCGTATGATTCAGTGGAAGATCCCATATGGGGAAGGTCTCAAATTTTGCATATCCGGCCTTTATGCCCTGTTTATAATCATGGTATAAGTTGCTTAGGCAAGTGGCGAGTTTCCCACTTCCCGGTCCGGGTCCGGTAACCACAACAATCGGCTTGTCTGTCCGGATCTCCTCATTGGCACCGTATCCCTCATCACTGACAATGGTATCTACATCGGTTGGGTATCCTTTTGTAAAATGATGAGTGTACAGGGTCATCCCATTTCTCTCCAACTTGTTTTTGAACGACCTGGCAGCAGGTTGATCCCGGTAGCGGGTAATCACAATGGCTTTGACCTCTATTCCCCATTTTCTGAAATCATCAATGGTCTTTAAAGCATCCACATCATAGGTAATGCCAAAATCAGCACGCATTTTCTTCCGCTCAATAGCACCGGCATGAATGCATAATATCACATCAATCTTATCTTTCAGTTTCTGCAGAAGCCGCATCTTTACATTTGGATCAAAGCCGGGCAGTACCCTGGCAGCATGGTAATCATACAGGATCTTGCCGCCAAACTCAAGATACAACCGGCCATTGAATTGATCGACCCGTTCCAGAATAGCTGCCGTCTGTTCCTTCAGGTATTTTTCATTATCGAAGCCGATTTTGTTAAGCGTTGTATTCATATAATTCAGGCTGATATCAGATTCAGAATTATTGGCAAAGTAAGGGTTTTTCAAGTGAATTGAAAATTTCATGAGTTAATACAACATTCTCTCTTCAAAATACCCAAGTTAGAGACTGATCTAAAGTCGCTGGTGTAAAACATGCCATTATCTTCTGCCGACCATTGCAAACTTCCTTCCGATAATGTACATTTATGCTCTCAAACCCAATTGATCTTGCTAACATAAGAGCTAACCTCAATACAAACCAAACAATCCAAAACCATGAAAAAAATAGTATTTATTATTCTGGCCCTGTTGATCATCCTTACGGCCTGTAACCCAAAACAAGAATCAGAGATGAATCCATTTTTTACGGAGTGGGAAACTCCTTTCCAGGTTCCTCCGTTTGACGAGATTAAACCAGAGCATTACCTGCCTGCATTCAAGAAAGGTATGGAGGAGCAATTGGTTGAAATGGAAGCGATCCTCAGTAACGAGGAAGAACCCGATTTCGAAAATACCATTGCAGCTGCTGACAGGAGTGGGAGGCTTCTTGATAAGGTAGCCGGAGCATTTTACCCGGTTAACAGCGCAAACACAACACCTGAACTGCAGGCAGTAAACCGTGAAGTAGCTCCCCTGTTGACGGAACATCAGGACAAAATAACACTTGATCCCAGGGTATTTGATCGCGTTAAGGCAGTATGGGAAAACAGGGAATCAATGAACCTGACCAAACCGCAGATGACCCTTCTGGAAAGGACCTACAAGAACTTTATTCGGAATGGTGCCGACCTTCCGGAAGATAAGAAAGAGGAACTCAAGGAGATTAATCAACGCCTCTCTTCACTCAGTGTACAATTCGGCGATAACCTGCTTGCTGAAACCAACGACTTCAAGCTTTACCTGTCGGATGGAGCAGATCTTGCCGGCTTGCCCGACGGGGTAATTCATGCTGCGGCAGAAGCTGCTGCAAACTTTGATACTACCGGCTGGGTATTTACCCTGCAGAAACCAAGCTGGATACCCTTCCTTCAATACTCCGATAAGAGGGACCTCAGGGAAAAAATCTACCGGGCATACTTCATGCGTGGTAACAACAACAACGAATACGACAACAAAGAGATATTTAAAGAAATCATTAATCTTCGTGTGAAAAGAGTTCAAATGCTGGGTTATAAAAGCCATGCCCATTTTGTTCTGGAACAAAACATGGCGAAAAATCCGGAGACCGTATTCAATTTCCTGGAACAGGTCTGGGATGCTGCCCTACCGGTAGCCAAACAGGAAGCCGCTGCCCAGCAAGCGATCATTGACGAAGAGGGTGATAATTTTAAACTGGCCAGCTGGGATTGGTGGTATTATACCGAAAAGATCAGGAAGGAGAAATATGATCTCGACGATGAAGTGGTACGACCCTATTTAGCCCTGCCAAACGTCCAGCAGGGAATGTTTGAATTGGGAAACAAACTCTATGGAATTACCTTTAAGGAATTGACCGATATACCTAAATATCATCCGGAGATTCAGTGTTTCGAAGTATTCGATAACGATGGCTCTCATCTCGGAGTTCTCTATACTGATTGGTACCCAAGACCAGGAAAGCGGGTAGGTGCCTGGTCTACCAGTTTCCGAAGTGGTCGGTATGAAGATGGTAAGAAAATTACACCTGTCGCTTGTATCGTGGGTAACTTTTCCAGACCAACTGGGGATGGCCCGGCTCTGCTTAACTTCGAAGAAGTCAGTACTATGTTCCATGAATTCGGACATGCACTGCATGGACTGTTCACCGATGTTCCCTACGAAGGATTGAGGGGAGTACCCCGTGATTTCGTTGAATTGCCCAGCCAGATCATGGAACACTGGGTTCTTGAACCTGAAGTACTGGATACCTATGCAAAACAGTATCAGACCGGAGAGATTATTCCACCTGAAATTGTTGAGAAACTAAAAGCCGCTGACAACTTCAACCAGGGTTTCATTACCGTAGAATACATTGCCGCATCACTGCTTGATATGGAATACCACAGCCTGACCGAACCTTCCGTGGAAGATGTGCTGGCATTTGAAAAAGAAGCCATGGATAAATACGGACTGATTGATGAGATCATTCCGCGGTACCGTACCACCTATTTCAGCCATGTGATCGGCGGTTATTCAGCCGGATACTATTCCTATAGCTGGTCGGAACAGCTTGATTCCGATGCATTCGAAGCATTCAAAGAGAGTGGTGATATTTTCAATAAAGAGATCGCCGCCAGGTTCCGCGAACACGTGCTGTCTAAAGGACGATCAGATGACCCCGCTGTTCTCTATAGAAATTTCAGGGGCAAAGACCCAAGCATTGAAGCACTGCTTAGAAACCGTGGATTTATAGAATAGATAGATAGTATCGATCGGAGGGAAATGAAACATTGTATTGAGTGTCGGTCTGCAGGGAGTGATCGGCATTTTCAAACCGGCAAAAATCAAAACGAAAGATCTGTTGCCGGAAGCGGCTTGAGATTCATCTACTCGCAACCCGAGTTGAAATCGGGTTGCGAGGTGGAGTAACTTTCTCGTCGCCCGATTTCTCGCAAAGCGATACCCATGGTAAACTCGGGCGACGAGTATTAGTACTCCCAAAGTCGTATCCCGATCCGCCAGCCCTGTAAAATAATGCCGCCTGCCTCAGGCAGGGATTAACGATTTATGATCACTTCCACTCCTTCGCCTCCTCTCCTTCCCTAATGACCGGAAAGGATGAAATCCGTAATCGTGCGGCTCCCATCGGGATCAGGGTGATCTGTTCTTCGGGCTGATCCGATTTTACCGGGCTGTCTTGCAGCAAACCGACCAGGTTGAGGGAATCCATCTGCCATTGCGGAATTCGTTTCCCCTGTGCTTTCAGTTCGAGGGGAACATGCTCATGGGTGAATGGTACATTATCAGCCGGCCAATCCTTTTGAACGAATTCAAACGATCCGGCAACATTGGAATCATCCAGTACCAGGCCATAGTTCCATGGAGTGGTCGGATAGATCTCCCAGGCGGGCCATTCATCGGTCCCTCCCTCTCTTACATACTCCTCCCCGATTTTCAGTGAATAGGTTAAGGGTCCCCTGTCAATCGAAGCACTGTTGTGGTTGTCAACCCAGGTTCTGATTCGGATATCCATTGGAAGGGAGATGGTGACCCGGTCGCTTGAACTCCAGGTACGGTTAATCCTGATGTAATTTTTCCGGTCGGAAGCAAAGGTTTTCTGTTTCCCGTTCACCAACACCCGTGGATGATCGCACCATCCGGGAACCCTCAGATAAAGTGGGAACTCAACCGCTGATTCTGCTGTGATCTCCAGGCTGATCTCTTCATCAAAAGGATAATGTGTTCTCTCGGTAATGGTGACCAGTGTCCCGTCTCCAACCCTGGCTTTAACCTCACATTCGGAATAGAGCACTGCAGCCAATCCATTATCTGAAGTAGCCAGCCAGAGGTTTTGTGCATAATAGGGCCATCCGTGCCCCTGGTTATGCTGACAGCAGCGGTGTATGTGCGGATTCATATGGAACATCGGCCCTCCATTTTCTACTCCCGGGCTTTTGGATTTGCTATCCGATTGAACCAGGTTGGGAGAAGTAAGGTACCGCAGGGCTTTCAAATCTGCAGTGAGGGCTGCAGGATAGGAGTTAAATGCTACATCCTCGCAACGATCGGCCCAAACCGGATCACCGGTAATGCGGAGAAGCAGTTCCGCTGAAAGCATCATCTCAACCATGCCACAGGTTTCTATTGCCTGCCGTGGATCAGTATAACCCTCCCTGCAATTCTCATCACTGCCGAACATTCCCCCGGGAACCTGACCATACAGCTTCCTGATTTCCCGGTAATTCCGGTCTGAAGCAATCCGATGTTTTTCATCCTTCGACTGCATGTAATAGGTAGTGGGTTCTCCAAAGGACTGAGACATGTTGACATTGTGCCAGTTTGCAATTCCGTCCGTCCAGTTCACCGAATTTCGGTGCACCTTTTCTGCCAGGCCGAGTAGTGATTCCTGGCCCGTCCGGTTATAGAGCCAGTAAACGCTGTAGAGAAGATCTCCTCCGCGGTTAGCGGGCCAGTACCCCAGGAGGAATCTCTCGTCCGGTATGGTATCCAGATAGTTGAAATAGTTTGTCATCAGTTCAACAACCCGTTCATCTCCGGTGTAGTCATAATAATCCTGGAGACAAAACAACATGATCATGTTGGGCCACAGGTCATCCCTGCCAGTCAGGCGGGTGGCAGCACCTGTACGTTCACGATCCGGTCCAAACCAGCCATCCGGTTTTTGACTGTTCAGCGCCGCCTCGATCCATACTTTTGTCTCTTCAATCATATCCTCCCTTCCCAGTAAATAAGCGGTATTGCTATATCCTTTCAGCCAGTAAACCGGTTCTTCCCATCCATGATCCCCTTCGCCGGAGAAATCCAGCCAGGCATTATTCTCCTTCACCAGGAACCGGCTGATCTCCCCCAGGTGTCCGAAATAACCGTCAGCCTGCAGTTCAAGCTGCTTCAGAATCCAGCCCTTTGGTTTGACTGACCCGATGGGCAATTTGATAAAGGGAGTGTTTACCAGGGGCTCCCGGTTCCCGACATAATAATCATTGGTCTGCATTGTGTCCGGTAAATCAGTGGTAGTTATTGCAGTATTTTCAGTACAACTCATCGTTACGAATGCAATGATTCCGCTTAAAATGATCCATTTCTTCATGATATTCAAGTGTTATGTTTCAATGATCTGTTTTCTTATCGGTTTCCTCCTTTTCAAAATGCGTTTCATACCAGTCGAGGATTCTATTCCAGTGATCATAAAAATCGCTTTCGTTACTGGAAGCACCTGCACCGTGTCCACCGTTGTAATAATTTACCCATACAGCCTTTTTCCCGAGACGCCGCATAGCGTAATAGATCTCCCGGGTATTCAGTGCCGGAACATTCCAGTCTGCTTCACCGGTCAGCAGAAGATGGGGTGTATTGATCCTGTCAGCAAAAAGGACGGCTGAAGTGGCAAAATACTTCATTGGAGCATCCCAGAGGGACTCTCCGATCCTGTCCTGTCCAACTTCTGCTGCAGCATAGTTTCTTGTCCCGATGCGTGGGCTATCGCCAAGAAAGCTAATGATGTTGGTCTTACCGGATATATTGATGGCTGCTGCAAACCGGTCTGTTTGCGATATAAGCAAAGAGGTAGCATATCCACCATAGCTCGTTCCGTGTACTCCCAATTTTTCCGGATCCACCAGATCCATATCGATCAGTTTATTGATCCCGGCAGTTACTCCCTTTATCCATGCCTCACCGGGATATCCCTGGATCAGGTTAACAGAAGGTTTGAAACCAAAATAACCGGCATTGGCAATAATATTCATCGACATACTGTACCCGTTGTTGAAAAAATTCTCATAGATCTCACAAACCAACGGGTACTTCTTGCCCGGTTCGTAATTCACGGGATAATAGAGTATCCCATTCAATTCCTTACCATCGGCATCCCTGTATTTGATCAATTCGCTCCGGGTTAATGTCCTATCTTCAATCCAGGGATTCAGGTTGGTTAATCTTTTTTGTTCTTTAAAACCAGGATCGGCGACGTAGAGGTCAAACGGTTGATCCCCATCCGAAAACTGGTAGAAGAAGCGGTTGCCATCTTCTGACATGCTCCACCTGGAATAAAGATTGTCATTGATAAGCAGCTCCTGTTCAACACCAGAAGAAATATCATACCTAAGGATACCCCTTTCCCACTTGTCCTTCGCTGAATAGCTCATATACAAGCAGTTACCATCCGGACTCCAGTCAATGATGTTTTTATCAGGTGCTTTTTCCTTATCTTCCGGGAATTCAAATATAAGCTTCATCTCTTTTGTATCCGCATCAATTAGCCAATAGCCTGTTTTGGAGGAGGCCAGAACATATTGTCCATCCGGGCTCCAACGGTTAACAGAAAATTTGACTTCCGTGGTATCTTTCTTAATAACCTCTGTCGTATCCGAAGAGATCTGCCGGGCTGAATCTTCATATAGGGAACGAACAAATACCTGGTTTGAATCAATGAATGCATAGGCTGTATTATCTTTATTCCATCGGACGCTAATCCGTTCTTCTGTTTTTTCTATGAGGGTGGTTTTGTTTTCAGGATCCTTCAGATCCACCATGAACAATTCATAATCAGTTCCACCTTTTCTATCATACACTGTCTTTTTCGGAGTATACCCGATTAAAGATAGCAAATCACCTGCGGCTGAGACAGATAATCCGGAATAGCTGCCTTCCGGAAGAAGGTTCGTTACCACACCTGACTTGACATCAACGATCGCAATCGTTGCAAGCGATGAGAAATTGCTGATCTCGTCCCATTTCAGGAAGGGTCGTTCAGAATCATAAACCGTTATCGGGCCGGTTGTTGCTTCAGTGAACATTGAGTCAGCTGTTGAAGCCCAATCCTTTTCCCGAAATGACAAAATAACCCTTTTCCCATCCGGTAACCATTCCAGTCCAGAATTGGAAGCAATCTTCAACTCACTTCGTATCTTTATTTTCTTCAGTTTTCTGCTGGCTAATTCAAACAGCTGGAGATTGAACTGTTCATTATCATACAGTAACAAAGCCAGGACTTTGTCATCAGGGGAAAATGAAAGTCCCCTTACAATTACGGAATGGTTGAGTATGGGATAGGTTTCACCGGTTTCTGAGTTAATGATAACCGGTTGACTGGTATAGGGACTGACATAATTGGGGTCCCCAAATCGTTTATGGTCAATGTTCATGCGGTCTGTACGGGATTGGATGTTACCTGCGATGTATTTCCCATCTTCAGTAAGGTCGCTAATGCTCAATGATTTTACATTGATTGCATCCTGAATGGTAAAGGGAATTTTTTGCCCGGAAACAAAAACAGTTACCGCAATGAGGCAGATTAAAAGGAATGTTCTTTTCATAATTGTGAATGGTTAACGATTTAAAAATAATTCAATCCTGCGCTTTTGTCCAGGTACCTGCTAATAATCCCGATCTCCCATCCGAGGGATCATCCACAATGGTAAAGGTGACGTTGCCCTTTTCGACCAGGAAGGTATAAACCCCAGGTTCTCTTACTGCATAACCTCCGGGCTTATCGTTAAAGGTAATGGTATCATTCTCGATCACGAATGATCCAAAAACCTCAATATTCCCATCGCTATTGAAATCAACTTTGTAATTCTTTTCCGCATCAAAGGAGAGGGTCATTGTCGATCCATTGATAATCCTTTCCCATTTGCCAACAAACCGGGATGCCTGGTCCTGGGCTGTAATGGTCATTTGGAAAATCATAAATAAACAGATAGTTAATCCCATAAGGGATAGTTTTCTTTTCTTTGGTAATCTCATTTTTTGTTTCATATTAGAATAATTTAGTGAGTTCAGGTTATTAAAATACTGATTTATTCATTGGTGACAAACTCTACATAGTGGATAATTTCATAAATTCATTGATCCTGCATGGCGCCACAATGATGGTAACCATAAGCCACACATAGAGAAGGATCAAAAAACCAGGTTTACCGTTGTTCCCCTATCCTCCTCGGAGGTTACAAAGATCTCACCCTTATGCAGTCGCATGATCTGGCGACAAACATTCAGACCAATGCCTGAGCCATCGTCTTTGGTGGTAAAAAAAGGAACAAAGATCTCTTCCCGGTTTTCTTCCGGTATACCGGCTCCGTTATCCATGACCGAAATCACAATACGCTGGTCCTTATCATAAAGACTCTTCAGGATAATCTGAGGATGGGGTTGTCCCTCAAATGCTTCAATGGAGTTTTTCACCAGGTTGATCAATACCTGTTCAACCAGTTGTGGATCGCTTTTAAACGTTTTGGTCTGGTGAATCTCTGTCAACAATTCAATGTTGTTCTCATTCAATTGTTCTATAAATAGCAGCCTGATCCGTTCGAACAATTCCTGGATATCACAACTGGTAAGTTGAAGCGGAGGAAGTTTGGTGATTTTCCTGTACTTGTCAATAAAATGGATCAGTCCTTTGCTTCGTTCCTCAATGATTTCTGTGCTCGAAAGCGCTACATCGATATCATCGTTACGGATCTCCGTTTTACTCTTCCCCTTTTTTGTCCCGGTCAGTTTTTTTCTGATAGCAAGGGTCAGGGTGGTGATTGGTGTAATGGAATTCATGATCTCATGGGTAATGACCCGGATTAACTTCTTCCATGAGTTGATTTCCTGTTCTTCCATCTGGTTTCTGATATCGTGCAAGGTAAAGATGGTGTATTCCTCTCCCTGGCTTACCATTTTTGTTGCTTTCATTGACAACATGTACAACTGTCCTTTCACCATAAATTTCTCCACCAGGCTCCTGCCAGGCAATAGTTCTTTCAATTTGCTTCCGAGTTGCCCGTGGATCCGGTCCAGATCAGCTATATTCAGAATAGATGAAGCATTCAGGAACCTGACTGCTGCTTTATTCATCAGTTGTATCTTTCCCGAGCTGTTTATGGTAATGATCCCTGCATCAACATTGTCAACAATGGTTTGTAAATACCTTGCCTGTATCTCCTTTTCAATCCGAACTTTCTTTAACTCCTCCATAATGCCCTGAAGTGAAATCCTGAGACCCCTGAAGTTTCGTTCTACATAGTCAGAAGACCAGGAAAGTGTTGGATCATTCTCATTGAGGTAGGTAAAATAAATTCCCAGTAACCGGTTTGTCCGGTTCAGGTAAAAAATCAGTCTTCCGGTAACCACAGCGATCAATAGAAGGAAAAAGAGGGCTGTTGTTACCTGCCCCGTTTCAAAAAGGAAGTAAACAAAACCCATGGAGAGTAATGTGATCAGGATAACATGCAGAAACAGATTGATGTAAAATCGGTTATAGCCCATATTTTTTAATTTTTGCGTAGAGTGTAGTCCGGGAAATATCGAGTATTCCGGCAGCCCTTGAGTAGTTGCCCCTGCATTCACCCAAGACCCGTGCAATGGCATTTCGTTCAACATCTGCCAGTTTAGAAGATTGTTCCTCACCGGTTCTGACCTTCCCAATTGAGAAAAGATAGAGATCCTCCGGTTTCAGGAAATGGTTTTCACACAGAATGACTGCTTTTTCGACCGTATGTTTCAACTCCCGGATATTGCCCGGCCAGGCGTAAGAACAAAGTTTATCCATGGCATTTGAAGTAAATTTCAAAAAGGATTTATCATATTTCCGGCCATATTCCTTAAGAAACGCTTCCGCTAAATAGGGAATATCCTCTTTTCTTTCCCTGAGTGGAGGCAGTTCAATTTTTATGGTATTCAGCCGGTAGTAGAGATCCTCCCTGAATGTATTATCCGATACCATTTCCAGGATTGGTTTGTTGGTTGCCGTTATGAGCCGGATATCTACCGATATGGGTCTGGATGATCCCACCCGTGTAACCTGGCGGTTCTGAATGACATGCAATAACTTTGCCTGCAGGGAAAGGGAAAGGTTCCCAATCTCATCCAGGAACAGGGTGCCGCCATTTGCAATTTCAAACCGTCCAACCCGCTCTTCCTTCGCATCGGTAAAGGCTCCTTTCAGGTGTCCGAACATCTCACTTTCAAACAGGGTTTCACTCAGGGAAGCCACATCAACGGTGATGAAGACGTTCCGGGCACGCTTTGACTTCCGGTGAATCTCCCGGGCTATCAGCTCCTTACCCGTTCCATTCTCACCAAGGATCAATACATTGGCATCCGTCTGGGCTACTTTATTCACCGTATTGATAATTCCGATCATCGTTTCAGAAGTTCCTGTGATCATCCTGAAACCGGAGTCAATATCCCGCGACAACAGGTTCTGCTTCTCCCGCATATGACTCAGTTCAATTTTCGATCTTCGCATATTATAGGCATTTTTCAGAGTGATCAACAGCTTTTCCGGATCCCAGGGTTTCGGGATAAAATCGGTCGCCCCATGTTTTATTGCCTTAACTGCCAGTTCAATATCTCCATAAGCTGTGATCATAATGACCACCGCATGCGGATCCATCTTCAGGATCTCTTTTAACCAGAATATCCCTTCGTTGCCGGATGAATCACCCGGTTTGAAATTCATGTCCAGCAATACAACATCATAGGTATTCCGGTTAAACAGCTCCGGTATCCTGTTTGGATTGCGCAGGGTATCAACCGTGCTAAATTCATCCTTCAGTAAAATGGATAGTGAAGTGAGAATTTGCTCCTTGTCATCAGCAATCAGTATGTTCCCTTTTTTCATATAACTCCTGTTATTAAGATTAAATGTATAAATTTTTGTTCAGAATGCGTACATGAATTGTTCAGAATATGAACAGTCGCCCTTCGTTAAACAATGCGATATCCAATTTAACTCATTTATTATTTGCCACTTATGAGATTTGGCCTGCTTCTTGGTAAAAATTCTTTGTTGTTGATCTAATAGTTCCATGAAAACATTAACAGATCGGGCTTCAAAACGTTTTTTTCTCATTTTGATCCTTACCGGAGTCTTTATTGTTTCGTGCTTTTCTCAAATACAAATTCACTCTGAAGAAGATTTTATCCGTCTGATCAAAGAAGGGAAAATAAATCAGGCTATCGAGACATATAATGCGGTTAAGCAAACCTTCCCTGATTCCGTCATTTTCAGCAGGAATGCTTTAAACAACCTGGGATGGGAGCTTGATCTTGAAGGAAGGCTGGATGAGGCCATCAAGGTATTCCAGTTAAACATCAAAGCGTATCCTGAACATTATGATCCGTGGGATAGTTATGCGGAAGCA
>CAYMFM010000049.1:0-28426 GCA_964389685.1 uncultured Rikenellaceae bacterium | reverse complement strand
TTTGGTGGGTAGTTTGACTGGGGTGGTCGCCTCCAAAAGAGTAACGGAGGCTTCTAAAGGTACCCTCAGCATGATTGGTAACCATGCGATGAGTGCAATGACATAAGGGTGCTTGACTGCGAGACTGACAAGTCGACCAGGTACGAAAGTAGAGCATAGTGATCCGGTGGTTCCGTATGGAAGGGCCATCGCTCAAAGGATAAAAGGTACTCCGGGGATAACAGGCTGATCGCCGCCAAGAGCTCATATCGACGCGGCGGTTTGGCACCTCGATGTCGGCTCGTCACATCCTGGGGCTGGAGAAGGTCCCAAGGGTTGGGCTGTTCGCCCATTAAAGTGGCACGCGAGCTGGGTTCAGAACGTCGTGAGACAGTTCGGTCCCTATCTGTTGTGGGCGTTGGAGATTTGAGAGGACCTGACACTAGTACGAGAGGACCGTGTTGGACAGACCTCTAGTGTACCTGTTGTGGCGCCAGCTGCATCGCAGGGTAGCTACGTCTGGAAGAGATAAGTACTGAAAGCATCTAAGTACGAAGCTCACCTCAAGATGAGATCTCCTTTAAGGGTCGTTAAAGACGATGACGTTGATAGGCTGTAGGTGTAAAGGCAGTAATGTCAAAGCCGAGCAGTACTAATTACCCGTACGCTTTTTCTAATGCTAACCCTCTCACTTTCTTTCAATATGTCGATCTTATTGATTCCTGATTTCCAGGTAATAAGCTTAAGGTGACTATTGCAATGGGGAACCACCTCTTCCCATTCCGAACAGAGAAGTTAAGCCCATTAGCGCTGATGGTACTGCATTCGCGGGAGAGTAAGTCGTCGCCGTTCTTATCTTTGAAACCTCAACTTCGGTTGAGGTTTCTTTTTATCCAATAGCATACAATAGATTATTTCAGTACGTTTTCCCATATTAGTCCTATCTTTGTCTATCCATGAGAAAACTCCTGCTTACCCTGATTATCCCACTCCTGGTCCCACAAGTGACAGATAGCCAGGTAAAACTGGATACTACAATACAAACTATCCGGGCATGGAAACTGACGGATGACTTCTCTGAACTCCAGAACTGCCCCGTCGATACCATCTTCTTTAAACACCAAATATTTAATCCCAATTTCCAAACCTTCCCATTCTACTCTTACCTGGGAAACCTTGGCTCCCCTGCCCTGGCAAATGACTACCTCGAACGAATTACCCAACACGACCTGCTGTTCCTGTCTCCGTTTAAACACTATATTCACCTGCCTCAAAATCAAACCTATTTCAATACAAGAAAACCATTTACCGATCTCGATTATACCACAGGAAGCGGAAAACAAAAAAATGAACAAACCCTCAGAATACTCCATACTCAAAATGTGAATGAGGATTTTAACGTCGGAGTCGATTTCAACCTGATATCCTCCGATGGAAGATATAGTAATCAGAAAACCGGACTCAAGTCCCTTACCCTCTTTTCAAGCTATATCCTTGACAAATATAGCGTCCATGCCTCCTTCAACCGAAATGTGATTTCCATTATGGAAAATGGTGGAATTATAAATGACCAGGACCTGAAAGATACAAAATCAGAAGATGTCCCCGTAAACCTGGGAAACCTGAATAACGCCGAATCAGAACTGAAAAATATTAACCTCCTCCTGGTGCAAAGCTATACCATCGGAAAAAAAACAGAAACCGAAGACCTCCCGGAAAAGGAAAAACCGAAGAAAAAATTAAACCTGCTCGGAACCTTTACTTATACTTTTCAATACACTAAAAATCACCGCCGATACTTCGACGATTACCCCAAAGCCGGATTTTACAATAACATCCTTCTCGATTCCTTATCAACTGCCGATTCAGTGTATTACCGGTCGATCCAAAATAGCCTGCAATTCGCTTTTCAAAACGATCCAACCAGAAAATTTCAATTCGGCGGACGGGTTGGTATACAAAGTGAAATCGAAAAGTTTGGCACCATAATACCAACCGATACTCTGCCAAAACTTCACCCTCCCGATATCTATACCCAACCGGATATCGAAGTCTGGATCAATAACAACGATACAACCTTTAAACGGGTGAAAGATGTCCCAAATACAAACCTTGCCCTCACCGGTCACCTTTTTAATGCCCTGGGTACAAAATTTAACTGGGAAGCATGGGGCAAACTCTACCTGAGCGGTTATAAAGTGGGAGATTTTATACTCGAAGGAGTATTGAATAAATCATTTACTGGCAAAAAAGGAACCTCCGAATTGATCCTCTATGGAAAATTGCAAAATTACCGTCCCGGCTATTGGTTTAATCACTTCTATTCGAACCATTTTACCTGGAATAATAACCTTTCTAATGTTACCGAAACAACCATTACCGGTGAATATAACCACCCGGCAAGAAAACTGAAAGCAAAAGCTTCCTATACCCTGCTTGATCAGTACGTCTATTTTGACACACTCGCCATCCCAGCTCAATCTCCGGGAATCCTGTCGGTTTTTGCAATTTCACTTGAAAAAGATGTGATACTGGGAAGGTGGTACTTCCTGAATCACCTTATTTTTCAACAATCCGACCATAATGAAATAATCCCCCTGCCAGCGATCCTCTTACAACAAACAACCTACTTCCAGCATAATTTCCACTTCGATTTAACCAACGGAGATCTCCTGACACAATGGGGATTTGACCTCTTCTATCATACTCCCTATTACGGATATGCATACATGCCGGCAACAGGACAGTTCTTCCTCCAAAGAGAGAAAAAAATTGGGAATTATCCCTTCCTGGATGTCTTTATTAATATGAAATTGAAAAGAACCCGGTTCTTCCTGAAATATGAACACGTTGCCTCAGGACTGCTGGGAGAAAATTATTTTACCGTTTTGCATTACCCCATGAACCAGAGAGTATTTAAATTTGGGATCTCCTGGACATTCTACGATTGATCACCACACTTATCAACATTGAAATCTGTTCATTAACAAAATAATTTTGTAAATTCGTTAATGGATATATCATGCTACATCATCATATAGTTACTTTGAAGAAAGCCGTATCCTGCTTACCGATCCCCCTGCTGCTCTTGCTCTTCGTTGTTATTGCAGGTTGCCGGAATCAAGAACCAAAAGAAAAGGAACCGGTGGTTTGTAACATTGACCTTGAAGAAATCAAAGAGCGAGGGAAAATTATCGCTATAACAGATTACAACTCAACTGAGTACTTTATCTATAGAGGAGAACCAATGGGTTACCAGTATGACCTCCTTAATGCCCTTGCAAACCACCTTGATGTCAAATTGGAAGTAATTGTTGAAAGTGACCTCGAAAATACTTTTGAATACCTCAATTCCGGAAAATGTGACCTGATTGCATTGAACCTGACCGTTACGAGAGAGAGAAATAAAAAAATAGCCTTTACCATACCCCATAGCCAAACACGACAGGTACTGGTGCAGAGGAAACCGGATAACTGGAAAAGAATTCATCCAGGAGTGCTTAATAATTATTTAATTTATAATCCCATTGACCTTGCAGGCAAGCAAATATATGTAAGGAAAAATTCAGCCTACGCAGCAAGATTATACAACCTGGCTGATGAAATAGGAGATACAATCTATGTAATCGAAGTTCCTGAAGATTCCGAACAATTGATCCGACTGGTTGTAAATAAAGAAATTGATTATACCGTCTGCGATGAAAACATAGCCCTGGTTAACCAAACCTATTATCCCATCCTTGATGTCGGAACGGCAGTAAGCTTTCCCCAAAATCTGGCCTGGGCAGTTAGAAAAGAGGGCTCAGAAAACCTGCTCCGTTACATCAATGAATGGCTGGAGAATTATAAAAAAACAACCGAATTCGCCGTATTCTATAACAAATATTTCAAGAACCAGAAATCGAAAGAGTGGGTCGAAAGTGACTATTTTGCCATCGGTAGCGGAAGAATCTCTCCCTATGATGAATACATCAAAAGATATAGCGATAGCCTGGGTTGGGACTGGCTCCTCCTGGCTTCACTTATCTATCAGGAATCGAGGTTTAATCCAAAAGTATACTCCTGGGCCGGTGCTTTCGGATTGATGCAGCTTATGCCTTCTACAGCCACAAGATATAATGTAAATCGTAACTCCTCACCCGGAAAAAATATTGAAGCCGGCGTGAAATTTCTGAGATGGCTTGATGACGTACTCAAAGATAAAGTCCCGGATGATGAAGAACGATTGAAATTTGTTCTGGCAGCCTATAACGTGGGGTTGGGACATGTACTCGATGCCCGAGGCCTGGCAAGGAAATATGGAAAAAACCCTGAAATCTGGGATGATCACGTAGCTTTTTATCTTCTGAACAAATCAGACCCGGAATATTATCGTGATCCGGTGGTTAAATATGGTTATTGCCGTGGAGAAGAACCATTTAATTATGTCATCGAGGTCCTTGAACGATATGACCACTACCGGAATATTATTGGAGATACGGCACTGAAGTGAATAGGACAGACCTGAATGACAGGGAAATCAGGTGTTCAGGCTGGAATATATTTCTAAGAACTCGCTGATTATCATCGCAGTTGCTCCCCAAATGTGAAGATCATTTACCCGATAATAGGGAATGGAAATAACCTTTCCGGAAATCTCCATACTCTTTCGCTTTATGATGGCCGGATCAGCCAGCTCATCCATTCCCGCTTCAATGATGAAACATACTTCATCGGGATCGGGAGTGAAAACAGGTTTTGAAAATAGAAAACCAACTACTGGAATTACTTCGATATTACTCACCGGAATAAACAGTGGAGACAACAGACCACAAATCCTGATGTCGTTACCGGATACTCCAATCTCTTCCTCCGCTTCACGGATAGCTGTATCCTGAATGTGCTTGTCAGAGGCTTCCGATTTACCGCCCGGAAAACTGATCTGATTGCTGTGCACTCCAGGATACTCGGACCGTTGCATCAGGACGGTATAAATGCGTTCTGCTATCGGATAGAGTAGAATAAGAACTGCACCTCGGGAAGTCTCTTCATTTGGTGCTGATGGATAAATGCCCCGGATCCGATCTGAAGGTGCCATGCGCTGGTGCGCCCTGAAACCAGGTAAATCCCCCGATAACCTCCGCTCCAACACCTCCGCAAACTGAATCATATCTATAATTAAAAAGTGGTGACAGCTTCCTATTTCTTTATTTTCGGCCTTCCAATTGATTTTATCCTTAATAATCGACCGGTTTTATACTCAAGTTCTTGAATAAAAGCCTCATTTCCAGAAGGTCGCCCATTCATTGTGCAGTTTCTGATATTGGAGATTATCCGTTCATTATAATTCCCATTCAAATATTCATTCCAATCGTTGATTTCTTTAAGATAAGGGGTATAATCAGACAGTATTTCATCCTGTATATTCTGGTTAATGTGAGCTTTAGCACTGGACCACCTGTACTCCTCAGCAGACTTTACATATTCAGATTTTACGGGATTGTTTTCAATGTATCTGATTGCTTCAAATAAATGATCCTTATCCAGTGGGCACGAATAATATCTGTCTTGCCATAAATGTCCTAAACGATCAAATTTCTTGTTGAAGTACACAGCATATCTTCTGCTTATCTGATTGAAAATCAGCCCTAATGACTCACTTTTTGGTGGTACCATTATGAAGTGAACATGATTCATCATCAAACAATAAGCGAGTACTTTGACCTGTTGTTCTTTCGTATAATCTGTAACAAGGGTTAAATATTTAACTCGATCCCCATCGTCAGAAAAAATGGTTTGCTTATAGTTCCCTCTTTGAGTAATATGATATGGGATTCCAGGGATTACTACTCTTGCAATACGTGGCATGGTATTTTTATTTTTAGTTCATCATTTAAATGTAAGAAGATATTTTGAAAAAAGGGGAAGCTGTCACCATTTTTTTCACTATTTTTTTGATGCGAATTTTTTAGAAAAATGTAAGGGGGGTGGGCTATTTTCGGAATTTTTTGATAAATCCTTCGACTTCAGGGACGCCTCCCTGGTAGACGAGGTAGCCATTATAGGGTTCGCGGCGTGTTATTTCATCATTGATTGGGGCGAGCATGATTTTTTTGATCTCATTTGGATCTTCTGTTTGTCCGAGGGCCCATCCAAGCTTAATGAAAGCTACTTCGGGAAGCATATTACCAGCAGGTATAACGCCTTTAGAAATCATATCTCTTCCGGTATCGTAAACGAACATGTGCACATATCCCCAGATGGTTTGGAGGGTCATAAAAACGGAGACATTTTTTGCTGCGGCTCTTTCAAGTGCCGGATAGAGTTCTTTATTGACGTGTCCAAGGCCTGTCCCGACAATAATAATTCCTTTATAGCCCGATTCTATCATATTATCCAGGATATCGGGTTTCATATGGGGATAATAGTATAGCATGGTCACTTTCTCACTGAAGTAGGGAAGTATTTTCACCTCTCTATCTTTTCGTCGCTGGTTAAATTCTTCTTTAATGTGAGTAATTTTACCACGCCTTACGGTTGCAACGGGTGTATCCCCGATGGTACGGAATGTTGAGCGGTATGAGCTATGCATTTTTCTGACCCTTGTTCCCCGGTGAAGGAATCCGTACTCATCGGATGTAGGGCCGAACATACAGACCATTGTTTCTGCAATATCTCCATGCCCTGCAGCATATGCGGCATGGATCAGGTTTAGGGCAGCATCGGAGGAGGGACGGTCTGACGAACGTTGTGATCCCACCAGGATTATAGGTATTGGTGAATTTTGCACCATAAATGAGAGTGCAGCAGCAGTATGATGGAGTGTATCTGTGCCATGCCCGATAATGATACCGTCGATACCGTTCCGGATCTCTTTTCCTATCCCTTTTGCCAGTGCAATATACTGGTCTGGTCCCATGTTTTCACTGAATACAGCAAACAATTTTTCGGTGGTCAGGTTGCATATATCGGCTAATTCAGGAACAGCTCCGTAAAGTTCTCCCGGGGAGAAAGCGGGGATCACGGCACCTGTCCGGTAGTCTAACCGGGAGGCAATGGTACCACCTGTTCCAAACAGTTTAACATTGGGCAGATCGGGAGAATAGGGGAACTCTTTTTCCGGGATTTTATAAATGGCTTTCTGGTAACCGGTCTCTTTCATGTCAGTAATCGTAAAAATATCGATTCCCACGTTGTATCCGGTTGGGATTTTCAGCACCAGGTGTTTATCGTCATCGTTTTCCGATCTCGGGAGTATCGTTCCGGTAAACTTACCACGTGTGGTATAGATCTCAGCCTGGCTCCACACGCGCACCGTATATTTTTTAAGAACCTCCAAGGCTCTGCCCTTATATCCCTGAAAAATATCTTCGGCCATGATCCTGGTGTTAGGATTGAATTATTTTTTCAATTTCATTTTTCAGCTCTTTCATTGGCACATTTCCAAGAGCCAGCTTTTGAACCTGACCCATTAGCCAATTGATCGCTGTATCCTCTCTTTCTGAATACCGGATTTCCTGAAATTTCTTGTAGAGGATTTTAATGGGGGCTGTTATTTCATCCAGTGACCGTTGTTTAAAATTGATGCTTGTCAATACCGAGCTGAATAACATATCCGGATGTTCGTAAATCACCGGTATCATTCTACTGGCGATTGCTGGTTCAAGTTGGTTATTGTAAATGAATTTAAACAATCCATATATTTTTTTGTAGGAAAAATTCTTGTGCGGTTGCATTTTCCCTTCGATATTTTTGAAGGTATGTCCAAGGAAAGTTCCGAGAAATCTTGGGTTAAAGCCAAACTCCTGATGTATCTCTTCGATCAGGGGGACCATATTTTTACTTAAAAGGTAGGTATAGGTATCGTCCGGTATATTCCAATTTTTCATCTGGTAGAATCTGTCGGAGATGTCCATTGGAAGGTTTTCCCCCAACTTTTCAATATGGTCTTCTTCAAGTGGTATCGGAGGGGAATCGGTATCGGGATACATCCGATTCGGGCCAGGCAACACCCGTTCAAAGATCGTGGTTCCGTCTATCAGGGATTTCCGGGTTTCCCGGGGGACTCCTTCAAAGGCAATCTGGCATCTTTCCTCGATGGTTTCGAGTGCTGTTGGAATATCTTCTTCTGGTCCCCAGATGATCAGTTGAGCGTCATCATCTTCTGAAGTAAGGAGGGTTTTAATTTTTTTCAGATCCCTGGAAGAAAGGGTGGGTTCAAGTTCTTCAGAATGAGACATGTTAGGTTTTCCGATACAGGCAATCACTGCCAGCCGATCGGAAATTTCATCTGCAAATGAACTGTCTGTCTGGGTAAAATGTGATAAGATACCCTGAAATTGTGGCAGGTTAACAAGCACAACAGAGAACTCTTTTTTGATGGCATCTAGGATCAGGGGTGATTCAAATTCGGTTTCGGGATTTGAGGGTTTCAGGTGGGTGATGCTCCATGCCCCCGGATTTTCCACCCTGTTTTTCAATATTTTTCTGATATTCAGCAGGGCGTATTGACGAAACGCTTCGTTGTGGGATAATTTCGGGATCCATTTATTATGGGATACTCCTTTAATTTCAACCCGGTCTCCTCCGCGACAACTGACATTTACATCTTCCCGGCCGGTTCCTATGCCGGTTCTTACTTTGCCCAAACTACGGTTCAGGAAACGGATATATTCAGCTGCTTCCTTCAGTTCGTCCGGTGTAATCATATCGGGATAGGTAACGGTTTCGATCAGGGGCATACCCAATCGATCGGTTTTAAAGGTTCTGACATGCCCGACATCGGATATTTCGCGGCAGGAATCTTCTTCTATACTCAACTGGAGGAGTCGTACTTTTTTATTTTTCAATTGGATTTCTCCTTCAACACCGAGGATTGCTGTGCGTTGAAATCCGGTAGGAATGCTACCATCCAGGTATTGTTTCCGGGTGATGTGAACTTCGCCCACAATATTCAATTTTGAAAGCAGGGAAAGCTCAAGGGCAATATCAAGGGCTTCTTTATTGATTGTAAAAGGAGGTGTATCGTCTACTTCATATGTACAGGCAGTTCGGTTATGAATCCGATAGACGATCTCCTTTTTGGTCTTGAATTCCATCAGGGCAGTACCATCATATTCGCCCAATTCACTCAAAGTAGGTCTCATGTGCCGGATCAGTTCGGCATTGTAATCTTCATTGTCGTGGTAGATTCCCGCGGGACAATGGCAGAACAATTTTTCACTGGTTTTCAGCTGTTGGTGGACTTCCAGGCCCGATTTGAATCCAATTCGCTCGTAATCATCAACAGTAGCTTTCTCCCGGGGCACAAAGCCAATAGCTTTTTTTGTTTTCTGGTAGTTTTTCAGGGGATTGAATCGCTTTGCCATTCCGGGAAAATTTAAGTGCTACAAGATAATTTTGTTTTGTCAGATTACAAAGTGGGTTATTAATCGAACCGAATGGTTTTTACCGGGGTAATCCTCGAGATCAGGTAGGATGGAAGCAAGAGCATGATCAGGATTAAAACCATGGTTCCGGCATTAAGAAGCAGGATGTTCAGGAAACTAAAATTAATTGGCACGCTGGAAAGATAATAGGTAGAAGGATCAAGTTTTAACAGTTCAAATTGATCCTGTAGCAGACACAGACCGATGCCAATGGTGTTACCCCAAAATAAACCCCTTGCTATGATAAAGCCGGATTTGTAAAGAAATATCTTTCGTAAACTCCAGTTGCGTGTACCGATGGATTTTAATATTCCGATCATATTCGTACGTTCCAGGATCAGGATCAATAAACCGGAGATCATATTAAATCCGGCTACCAGCAACATAAGTACAAGGATGATCCAGACGTTCAGGTCTTGCAGGTTTAACCAGTCGAATATCTGGGGGTATTTCTGAATGATGTTCCGCACCTTCAATCTTGATCCTTCTTCATCCAATTCAAATCCCACTGTTTGTATGACGTCAAGGGTTGCCGGGAAGAGTTCTCTGAAGTCGTGAATTTCAACTTCAAAACCGCTCACCTGGTCTTCATTCCAGTTATTTAATCGTTGAATATGCTTGATATCAACAAGGACATAGATCATATCCAGTTCTTCCAGATTTGTTTCATAAATGCCTGAAATGGTAAATTTTCGGGCACGAGGTGGATCCTGGACAAAGTACATGGAGAAGGAGTCTTCGACATTCAGTTTCAGAAGATCGGCCAGGGATTTGGATATCAAAACCTGGTTGGTACTGCCGGTATCGGTGAAATGGAAAATGGTTCCTTCAACCAGGCTGTTTTGAAAGAA
This sequence comes from uncultured Rikenellaceae bacterium, assembly GCA_964389685.1. Taxonomy (GTDB): domain Bacteria; phylum Bacteroidota; class Bacteroidia; order Bacteroidales; family VadinHA17. The sequence goes on along the minus strand of CAYMFM010000049.1, from coordinate 18,189 downwards.
TGTCCAGTCAAAATCACTTCCAATTCCTTTTAAGACGACACCCTGAATCTCTGTATCTGTTTTAATGATCCCGGCTTTAATGGCAAACACCTGGATGTGCTTGACCCATGGGGATGCAATCAGTTCGGGCATGAATTCCTGATTCTTCTTAACCGGAACGGTTTCATAGGAGATATTGGTATCGTAATTCAGGATCTGTATGTGTGATTCAAATCCCACCACCTTATTGCGAACCTCATTTTTAAAACCGGTGGTAATGGCAACAGCAACAATCATCACAGCAAGGCCAAGTGCTATTCCAATGACCGATATCGCTACAATAGGCCTCGAAATCCTGGATGTGCTGTCTTTTTCAAAGACCAGTCTTTTCGCTATAAATAGTTCGTGGTTCAACAGATTGAAGATGATTTGCACACAAAGGTAGAAAAATAAATAGACTCATTTTTTCATTTGTACTCATTCAGCTGTAAGGGATTTCCATTTTTTACTATTTTAGCAGCCGGCTAAATCATAAATAGTAATTTGATGGTATATCGTAAAATAAGAATCTTCAGCAGCATTGTCCTGCTTCTTTTCCCTCCCCTGACTACATTTGTTCATTCGCAGAATCCCATACGGTGTGGAGCTGAAAGAACAGAACTTTATTTACCCCTGTTAACCGGGAAGAATGTAGGTGTGGTTGCAAACCATACTTCACTGATTAACAACACCCATCTGGTTGATAGCCTGATCGATCTGGGAATTCATGTTGTCAGGATATTCTCTCCGGAACATGGTTACCGGGGAACAGCCGGCCCGGGTACAGTATTGGAAAATGGGAAGGATCAGAAAACCGGAATAGAGGTCATATCGCTTTATGGAAACCATCGAAGACCAACAAGCGATGATTTAAAAGGGATGGATATGGTTCTTTTTGATATTCAGGATGTAGGTGTCAGGCATTATACCTACATCTCTACGATGACGTATATGATGGAAGCGTGTGCTGCGGATAGTGTTCCATTCCTTATTCTTGACCGACCTAATCCGAATGGATTTTATGTTGATGGCCCTGTAAATGATCCCCAATACAGCTCTTTTATTGGATTACATGAAGTACCGGTTGTATATGGTATGACAATGGCTGAATATGCACAGATGGTTAATGGAGAAGGGTGGTTGAACAACGGGCTCACCTGTGATCTGAATTGTATCCCATGTGAAAACTGGGATCATTGTAAATTTTATGAGTTACCGGCAGCTCCATCACCAAACCTGTCCAATATGCTATCCATCTACCTCTATCCCTCCCTGGTATTTTTTGAACGAACCGTAATGACAGTCGGTTGGGGAACGGACTTCCCGTTTCAGGTTTATGGTCATCCGGAATATCCGGAGTCGGGTTTCTCCTTTACGCCAGAGGACCGTCCTGAAGCAGGGAGTAACCTGAAATTCGCAGGAACGACCTGCAATGGTGTCGATTTAAGGGAAATGGAACTCGATTTCTTCCGGAACAACCGGGCTATCGTGTTATACTGGCTGATTGATGCTTACCAGCAATTGGGATCTGCGGAAGATTTCTTTATTGATTACTTTGATGACAGGGCGGGAACAACCCGACTACGAGAGCAAATAACCGAAGGATATGATGCGATTACCTTAGCAGCAAGCTGGAAAGATGACCTGAATGAATTTAAAACAATTCGGAAAAAGTACCTCCTGTACCGGGATTTTGAATGATTTTCCACAACGGAATCTCCTGGCAGAGCATGTATCCCCGTGTCATGACGGCTCCTTGAGTGAACTCTTTGCAATCACCATCATGCAGAATTTTTGATTCAATTTTACAAAATCTTTTGAGTTTTAGTCGCTTATAATGAGTTATTTAGCACAAAACAACTAAAAAAATAGTGAAAATATTAGAAAAATAGTTGGAAAACTAAAAATATAGTTTTATATTTGTTATATGATAACACTTACAAAGGCTGAAGAGCAGATCATGCATATCATCTGGGAGCTGGACAGGGTTCTGGTCAGGGATATTCTGGAGCAATTACCGGAACCCAAGCCGGCTTACAATACTGTTTCAACCGTAGTCAGGGTATTGGAGAAGAAGGGATTTGTGGACCACAAGTCGTATGGAACAACGTATGAATATTTTCCTCAAATTTCCAAGGAGGAGTATACGCGGTTTCATTTCCGGGAATTCCTTTCCAAGTATTTTGACAATTCCTTTCCTCAAATGGCTTCTTTTTTTGCTAAAGAGCACAACATTGGCATTGAAGACCTTGAGGAAATAGTAAAAGAGATTGAAAGGGAACTGGAGAAAAAAGAAGGAAGCTCGTGATGGAATTTTATCCATACCTCATCAAGTCGGCGTTTGCCCTATCGGTATTTTATATTGCCTACTGGACTCTTCTGAAGAAGGAGACATTTTTCAGATTCAACAGGATTTATTTTCTCGGTACGATTCTCCTGGTCGGCATTCTTCCATTAGTAAATCTGGGATTTAATGGAATTACAGAAACCGGCTCTCCTGCCCGTGCAATCAATTCAGGTTATCATTACATACAGAATGCTATTCTGTTGAATGCTTCTGAGGATCAGATAACCGGGGGTGGGGAGTTTAATCTCCGTGAGTTTATTCTCACGGTATACTGGACCGGTGTTCTATTGTTATGTCTGCGGTTGTTTTATCAAACCGGGCATGTTATTTTATTAATAACCAGAAGCAGGATCGAGTCCATTGAAGGAATTAAGGTTATCCCAAATGGTCGCTTTTCCGTTCCTTTTTCATTTCTTTCCTATATTTTTTTACCAAACCAGCTGTTTAATGAATCCAATGTCAAAGCCATTATTGCACATGAGAAAGAACACATCAAACAGGGACATTGGGCAGACCTGTTACTGCTGGAAATCGTAACTATAATACAGTGGTTTAATCCGTTTGTATGGTTTTTCCGCTGGTCGTTAAAAGAGGTTCATGAGTTTCTTGCTGACCAGGGAACCATTCGACAGGGAATTTCCAAACCGGTTTATTTAAACCTTCTTTTGGAATATGTTTTAGGTACACCCGGGATTGGACTCACTCATTCGTTTAATTATTCACTCAGTAAAAGAAGGATTCACATGATGAAAAAAGAGAAATCACCCAATCGCAGGAAGTTAAGGATATTCATCCTTCTTCCAATAATCATTATTTTATCCATGGCCTTCTCCACTTCGGTTCATGATATGAGTTCGACGTTGTTTGAAACACTGAATATTCAGGAATCGGGGATTAAGATTGAAGGAAAGATCATCGCTAAAGATACCGGTTTGCCACTGGCAGGTGCACACGTTATTATTAAAGGCACAACAAAGGGAACAACCTCGGATGAGCAGGGTAAATTTCAGATTGAAGTTCCAAGCAAAAAGGATGTCTTAATGATATCGTATGTGGGATATGAGACGATAGCCCTCCTTGTTGAAAAGGGGAATTATGATGAGATCAAGATGGAGCGCACCTCATACGAAATTGATATGGATGAAGATCTGGACATCGATGCAACCGTAGACGTTACTGTTGATGTTGAGGAGGTTGAGGAAGTCCTGGAAGCCATTGAAGTTGAGGTAGCGGAAGTTGAAATTGCTGACGAAGCGGTTGATGTTGAAATAGAGAACAGCCTAGTCGAGATTAATGAAGTGGCTGAGGTAGAAGAAGTCGCTGAAGTAGACACTGATATAAAGGTCTTTTATGTTGTCGAAGATCTACCCACTTTCCCGGGTGGCAAAGCTGCTCTGGCGAAATTCATTTCCAAGAGTATAAAGTATCCTGAAGATGCACTAAATGCAGGCAAATCTGGTACTGTATATGTTAATATCAGAATTAATGAAAAGGGTGAGATAGAGGAGGCTAAGGTGAAAAAATCGGTGTTTCCATCATTGGATAAGGAAGCTTTGCGAGTCGTAAAAGCAATGCCTAATTGGAATCCAGGTAAGCAGGATGGTAAGCCTGTGAGTTGTGATATAGACTTACCGATTGAGTTCTGGCTGAAGTAGATAATGGATAGTAGGTCTTGTTACCACTGCTAACCTGCCTGACAGGACCGATTTTATGAAACCTAATTCATTATACGCGGAATCGAATTAACCTTCCGAGAAATAATACTTGAAATTGATGTACAATCTGCCAACACGAGATTTGTTCAACAGTCGTGTTGACGATATAAGAATAACTTCAAATGAGAATCATTTACATCATTTTAATAGCCACTTTTTCTAATGGTTTTTTATTACAAGCGCAGGATCAAACCATAGTTCTAACAAAATCAGAAAAAGAACAAGTTGTTGAAAGAATTTGTATACTACTACAGCGATTTTACGTTGTGCCTGATGTTGCACTTCAAATGGAAGAACATATTACCCTAAAACTCGCAGAGGGAGCATTTAAAAGAATCGCGGACAAAGTAGAATTTATAGATATTTTAAATAATGAATTACATTCTATTTGTCCCGATAAACATTTAGGGATATATCTTGGCCCTAATCCTGATGAACAAACTGATGATGACCGGAACTTACAAAGGATTATTAATCAGTTTGATGATCAAAAAAACAACTATGGTATTAGTAAAGTCGAGATTATGGAGGGCAATGTTGGTTATCTAAAAATCAACTCAGTAATGTTTTCGAAAGAAGCAATGGAAATTTTATCATCGGCTATGCAATTTCTATCAAATACGAATGCAATCATTTTTGACTTGAGGGAGAACCGGGGTGGCGATCCTGATTATATGGCATATTTGTTCAGTTACTTTTTTGAAAAGCCGATTCACATCAATGATATTTATTGGAGGGACAGGGATCGTACGGATGAGTTCTGGACGCATGATTCTATTCCTGGAAAGAAGATGGTTGATCTTCCTTTATATGTTTTAATCAGCAGCAAGACATTTTCCGGAGCTGAAGAATTTGCGTATGATTTACAGGCTTTAAATCGTGCCACAATTATAGGAGAAGTATCTGCTGGTGGGGCAAACCCTGCTTCAACCTGGGTTGTATACAATGATATAAGAATATCTATTCCTTTTGGACGGGCGATTAATCCGATTACTGGCACCAATTGGGAAGGAACAGGTGTAAAACCAGATATTGAAACTTCAGCTATTATGGCCCTTGAAGTCGCAATTGAATATGCAAAAAAATCTGCAGAAGATTATTATGCACTAAGAAAGAGTAATTTAATCACTAATTATAACAAGTTGAAAAGTGATTTGGTAAAAGCTGAAAAACTTATTAATGAATATAGTTTTGAAGAGGCTGAAGAAATAATCATTACCAGTCTAATGAAAGCTATTGAATTAGAGTTAATGAATCAATCTGCAATAAATCGATTGGGTTATGATTATCTTGATCAAGAAAAGAATCAACTGGCAATAGCAATTTTTAAAACGAATGTGATATCATATCCTGAATCTGCCGATGTGTATGACAGCCTGGGTGAAGCCTATCTGGAAAACGGGGAAAAGCAATTGGCAGTTTTAAATTATAAAAAAGTCCTTGAGATTGATCCTAATTATCCATCAGCAATCAGAGCACTGAAAGAAATTGAGAAATAATCTTTGATCAGCTGATGGTTAAGAATTAGATTTAGACTATTTTGCCCGGGTAAGCTTTCAGACCTTCCTCAAGGCATTTCATCGCATTTTTCAGGTCTTCTATTTTAAGAACATAAGCGATACGGACTTCTTGCTTTCCGAGGCCAGGGGTGGCATAGAAGCCTGAAGCTGGGGCCATCATAACGGTGGCGTTGTTGTACTCGAAATCACTGAGTAACCACTGGCAAAATTTATCGGTATCATCCACAGGAAGGTGAGTGATGGTGTAGAATGCACCTTTTGGTTTGGGGCATATAACTCCTTCCATTTTGTTGAGTGCATCGACCATATAATTTCTCCGGTTAATGTATTCATTATACACCTCTTTAAAATAGATGGGAGGTGTATCGACCGCTGCTTCACCGGCGATCTGTCCAAGGGATGGTGGGCTCAATCTTGCCTGGGCAAATTTAAGTGCGGTTTCAATGATCTGCCTGTTTCTGGTTACCAGCGCTCCGATTCTGACACCACATGAGCTATACCGTTTTGATACGGAATCCGTCATCACGACATGTTCATCGATTCCCTCCAGGCACATGGCAGAATAGTGTTTCAGCCCGTCGTAACAAAACTCACGGTAGACCTCATCGGAAAAAAGGTAGAGATCATGTTTTTTTACGATATCCCTCAGTTGCAGCATCTCCTCCTTAGAGTAAAGGTATCCGGTCGGGTTGTTCGGGCTGCAGATGATAATTCCTTTTGTTTTGGGTCCGATCAGTTTTTCAAACTCCTCAATCGGGGGAAGGGCAAAACCATTTTCGATCGCAGCAGTAATGGGTTTAATGACCACTCCTGCGGCTGTGGCAAATCCATTATAATTGGCATAGAATGGTTCAGAGATCATAATCTCTTCACCCGGGTTGAAGCAGGTCATCATGGAGAAAAGGATGGCTTCCGATCCTCCGGTTGTGATCAGCAGGTCGGTATGGTCTATCCGGATTCCTATCCGCTGGTAATATCCAGCCAGTTTTCTCCGATAGGATTCATTCCCTGCGGAATGGCTGTATGCAATGACTTTCAGGTCGATATTCCGGATTGCGTTCATCGCCACTTCAGGGGTTGGAATGTCGGGTTGTCCGATATTCAGGTGGTATACTTTTCTCCCTTTTTTCTTTGCTTCTTCTGCAAAAGGAACAAGCTTCCGGATTGGTGAGGCGGGCATCTTCATACCCTTAGTTGAGATTTGTGGCATGGTACTGGATGATAAAAATTCTGTTTTTACTTTTATGGGAATTTCCCTTTGCGGTACACAAATTTACATTTTATTGTTGAAAAGCGGGAACATTTGCCGGAATTCTGCGCCATTAATACATGGAAACAATATCCCAGACGAATGCCCGGACACCGACATTCCGATTGATCTTATCAATTTTACGGATTTTATCCAGCAGGTCATTCACTTTTTCATCGTTCACTATGGTAAGGGAAGCACAATTTTGCTCAGGCCAGGTATGGGTATTCATGTGCGGATCGCCCGTATCACTTCCCTTTCCTGCGAGGTTATGCCATCGTGTAAATCCACGTATTTCGAGCTGGTCAAGTACATACTCCACTTTTTCCGTATGGGCCTGGTTATAAACTATAAATACTGCTTTCATGTTTTTTTATTTTTTATCTGATCGTTCCGATATTCGGGATCACGCATTCAGGTATGCATAGTCGTTTTCATTTTTTCTCCGTTCGCTTTTCCGCATGAATAACTGGTATACTACAGGAACCAGGATGAGTGTAACCATTGTGGAAAAGATCAGCCCCCCGATTACTGAAATGCCCATGGGGCTCCAGATTTCCGATCCTTCCCCACGGCTTAGTGCGAGGGGCAACATGCCCAGGATGGTGGTCAGGGTGGTCATCAGGACCGGTCTCAGCCTGGATCTTCCGGAGAGGATGATTGCCTCCTTCAGTTCAAATCCCCTGTCGCGCATCAGGTTAATGTAATCCACCAGCACGATGGCGTTCTTTACCACGATACCCACAAGCATAACACCCCCCACCATTGAAATTGTGCTTAAGGTGGTGTTTGTGAGAAACAGGGCGATCATAACACCCGAGAAGGCAAACGGTATGGAGAACATGATAATAAGGGGCATTTTCAGCGATTCGAACTGTGCGGCCATAACGATATAAACAAGAATCAGTCCCACGACGAGCAGCATACCCAGATCCATCATGGATTCTTTCATGTCCTCAACGGCTCCTCCCGTTTCGATCAAAACATCCGGAGGAATATCCGTTGCATCGATTGTCTGCTGAATCTCAGCAGCAATTTTATTCAGGGATACTTTGTATGGAGTAACGGATACGGTAACGATCCGCTGCCTCCGTTTGTGATCGATGTTTGGAGGAGACCAGTATTCATCGATATCGGCAATTTCCGCCAACCGGATCTTGTTACCCCGTGGATCATTCAGCATAATATTCTCCAGGTCCGATAGTGAATTCCTGTAATCTTCTGTAAAGCGGACAACGATATCGTATTCATTTCCGCGTTCGCGGTATTTACTCATCAGGGCTCCCGACACCCGGTTTCTTACGGAGCTGGCCAGGGTATAGGTATTCAGTCCATATTGCGCCATTCTTTTCCGGTCGGGGATGATCTGAAATTCCGGTTTGGATGGTTTGCGGCTTACGGTAATGTCTCTTGCCCCTTGTAACAGGGCGATTTTGGCCGCAATGGAATCAGCAATCATATTGGTTTCCTCAAAATCATACCCGTAGATCTCAACTGTAATGTTATTGGTAGCCATTGATCCCATGCCTCCATTCGGTGTGACCGTATAGGTGATAATCTCTGGTATTTTATCCAGGTATTGGCGCAGGATTTCAGCAAGCTCCCAGACTGTTCGGGTGCGTTGTTCCATGGATGTCAGACCCATAGAGAAATTGATGATATGGGTCCCCGATTCCATAAAGATAGCAAAGATCCCACCCCGGTCATCGGCTCCGGTTGATGTGCTCATAATGTCCACTTCCGGAAGATTTTCAAAAATGAATGCATCAATCATTCGGGCAATCCGGATGCTTTCGTCCACCCGTATTCCTGTCTGCAGTTCGACGGTAACCGACAGGGTCCCCTGGTCTGCTTCCGGCATAAACTCGGTACCGACCACCGTTATCATGGCGAACGATCCGAAAAAGATCAGGAATGAGGTTATAATAACCATGGTTTTATGCCGGAGTGTCCAGGAGAGGGTTCTTTCATAGAATCGTTCGAAGGCTTCCAGGAACGGGTGAATGGTTCTATCGTAGCTTAACCGGGAAGTTTTTTCCCTGGGTTTCCTGAGCCTCAGTAATTTTGAGGTAAGCATGGGTGTGAGGCTGATGGCTGCTAAGGTAGATGTAACCACCGTGATGGATACAACCCATCCCAGCTGGCCAAACAATTCACCGGTCATTCCACCGGCAAGGGTCATTGGCATGAATACCGCCACGACGGTCAGGGTAGTTACGATCACCGCCAGCCAAACCTCATTGGTAGCATAGATTGCAGCCTCCCTGGGGCTGCTTCCGCGTTCTATATGTTTCGTAATATTCTCGAGCACCACGATTGCATCGTCAACCACCATGCCTATAGCAATCGAGAGGGAGGAGAGGGAAATAACGTTGATGGAATTGCCTGTAAAAAAGAGGTATATGAATGCTACGATCAGGGCTATCGGGATGGTCAGTACTACGATAAAAGTAGCTCTCCACCTGCCGAGGAAAAAGAGAACAACCAGCGTTACAAAGATCAGGGCAAACAGCAGGGTTTTGGAGAGGTTCCGGATTGAGTCGATGATGAAGTCTGATGTATCAAAGATGGGTTGGATGGTAACATCCGGAGGGAGTGTTTCCTGCAAAGCGGGAAGTTGTTTTTTGACCTTCCTGGCAATCTCGACGGTATTTGCCCCGGATTGTTTCTGGACAATAATTCGCAAACCGGTTTTGCCATTTATTTTTTCATCCAGGGTCATATCCCGGAGTGTATCCCTGACGGTAGCTACATCACGCAGGTATATTGTCTGCCCCTGTATGTTTGCCAGGACAATATCGCGGACCATATCGCTCCGGGTAAACTCACCCTGGATTCGAATGGGGTAGTCGAGCATTCCCATTTCGATGTGACCAGCCGGCAAATTCATATTTTCGGCGTTCAGGATGCCAGCTATTTGTTCAACGGTCAGGCCGTATGCTTCCATTTTCCGGGGATCGATATTGACCTGCACCTCCCGTCCGGGTGTGCCAAACATCCCTACAGCTCCAATGCCCTCAATCCGGTTCAGTGGATTGACAATCTTCTCGTCAATGATTTTTTCAAGAGCTGCATAGTTCTCTTCGGCAGTTACAGCATAGACCATGATGGGCATCAGGCTGGAACTGAATTTAAAGAGGGAGGGTTTTTCCACCTCTTCCGGCAACACCTGTTCAGCCAGGCTCAGGGCATCACGGATTTCATTGGCTGCTTCATCCAGGTTGGTACCCCATTCAAACTCACAGGTTACAATCGACATGTTATCCCTGGACGTCGAATAGATCTCTTTCAGATTACTTACGGTGTTCAGGTTGTCTTCAATCACCTCACTCACGGTGGTTTCAATGTCTGCAGCGCTGGCACCGTTATAGATAGCAAAGACTGAAATAGCAGGAAATTCAAGCTCTGGGTAAAAATCAATGGGTAATCGAAACAGTGAATAAAATCCTAAGACGATCAGGGCAAGAAAGATCATGGTCGTCGTAATGGGTTTGCGTACTGCACTACCGTATATGCTCATGTTGTTCTTGTATTTGGGGATTGAAAATAGGTGCTATGGGTTTATTGGGTGACAATTCTCAGTGAATCATGGTCTTCCAGTCTGTTCTGTCCGGCAAAAATAAGTTCTTCACCTCCCCTGAGCTGGTCTGAAATGATCTCAAGTTGTTCATCATACCGTTCTCCGATCCGGACAAAGACCTTTTGTGCCACACCCCCGTTATTGATGAATACATATTTGTCATTGGTGCCCGGCTGCTGCATCACGGTAATAGCCGGTACAACAATTGCTTTTCTCTTCCCTAGGATGAGATTGACACGGGCGAACATTCCCGGACGCAACGCTTCATCATCATTGGGAATATGTATCTCCACATGGAAAGTTTTCGATGTTGCATCAATGGTGGGATAGATTCTGAACACTTTACCCTGGAATTCCTTTTCCGGATATACATCCGTTTTGAGTATAGCTGGTAGTCCCCTGGTAACGTGGGGAAGGTATTCTTCGGGCAAACTGACATATACCTTTAACCGGTCAATCTTCATCAGGGTAACAATGGCTGGTTTCCCTGAAGGGGAGTTGGGTGTGGGAGAGAAGAGTTCTCCTTCATTGTAGTACCTGCCGGTGATAATTCCTGAATAGGGTGCTTTTAACTGGGTGTTTTCCTCAAGGTTGGCTAATATCAACTCCTGCATTTCAACCGCTGATTTCTGCTGGTCGTATACCTGCCGGGTTATTGAACCATACTGGAGGAGGGTATCCATTCGTGCCAAATCCTTTTTCAGGGTTTGGTATTGTACTTTAGTCTGGTTATATTGGGTACGGTCCATTTCCACTAGCACCTTACCTTCCCTGACACGGTCATTTACATCGACGTTGATGGAACGGATCCTTCCCTGCAAAGCAGGGGCAAGGTTGGTTTCCTCAAAGGGTTGTATGGTTGCCGTGAGCTCTTCTGCTCTCGCTATTTCCGCATAATCGATTTTCATAACCCGTACCGGTTGAATCCGTTCCGAAGATGTGCCGGTACTCTCTTCTTTGCTTTTGGTGTCCGGGCTCTGGTTGCATCCGGTAAGTATAATACCGGCGGGAATCACGAGAGCAAAAATTAAGTTACGGTTTCTGTTCATGCTATTTGGTTTTTAATTGTTGTTAAATAAGACATCCAGCTCCATTTGTGCGGTGAGCAACTCAAACACGGCATTCAGGTAATCTCCCTCTGTCATCAGGTAATCGTTGTTTGCCTGTATCAGGTCAAAAACGGAAGCCATACCCTGTTCGTATTTTTTCTGTGTATTTTCGACAATCCGTTCCGCTACCTCAATGTTTTCACTCTGGCTATGGAACTTATCTTTTGCTATCCGCAGGTTGCTGCGCAGCTGCTTCTCGGTCAGCCGTAGCTGATCAGATACCATGGCCGTATTGGTTCGTGCCATTTCAATTCCAATTTGTGCTTTTTTAATTTTCTGGTATTTTATTCCACTGTTAAAGATGGGCACGTCGAGCTGTAAACCAATCATAGAAGTGGGATACCAGGAATCGAAATTAAGGTCATTGTCCATGCCCATCCGTGAATAGGAGTAAAAACCGGAAAGGGTTGGCAAATAAGCGGTTTTTTCAATTTTAAGTTTCTTTTCGGCAACCTGTTCCTGTGTTTTGAGTATTCGATAGTCAATGTGGTTTTCGATGACAAAATCCTGATTCAGGAGAATATCACTGCTATACCTTGAAAGGATCTCCTCCAGACTACTGGTCAGCTTCAATGGAGTGTCGGGATCGATTCCAAGCTGAAAACGCAGGAGGTTATAGTTCAATTCGGTATTCAGGTCAGTCGACTGCTGGTTATTTTCCAGCATGGATACAGAGACCGAGATTTTATCCACATCGATCTCTTCCCGCATGCCCACCTGCTGCATCTTTTCGGTCTGAAGCAGAATGCGGTTTAAATTTTCCACGTTGTTTTCAAGAATTTTCTTTGATTCCTCCGATATCAGGATCAGGAAGTAGTTGCTCATGACCGATTTTTTCAGATCCATTTCTGATTTTTCAAGACTCTGTTCAGATAATTGCTCAAGGAGCTGTAAGGTTTTTAACCCGACATACAAAGCACCGTTAAAAAGCATCTGGGAAGCGTAAATCCCATAGGATGCATTGAACTTTGTTCCGAATTGTACGGGGATATAGGTACCGGGCTCTCCGCCAAAAAATTCGGCAGGGATCAACTGGGTCATCAGCTTAAGGTTATCATTGAGTGATGCCGAACTGGAAATTTGTGGTAATCCTACGGCCAGGTTTTCGAGGTAATTTCTCCTGGCAATAATTACTTCCTGTCTGGCATTTATTAATGTCTTGCTGTTCTCTATTGCCAGGCTTAACGCCTCATCGATTGTCAGAGACATTGGTGAGGGTTTTTCCTGTGCGATGAGGGAGACGGGAAAAAGTAACATGCCTGCCAGAATCGATCTGATAATTGTTCTCATGAGTGATTGTAAATATGCATTGTTTTGAAATTCGTCTATTTATAATTCAGGTGTTTGGGTATGATCAACGTGCTTGTAGCGTTCAAGGATCTCAAAACCATTTGCTGTACATAATCCCCGAATAAAGATCATAAAGATATTGTCCAGCATTTCCGTTCGGTCATACAATTCGAACGGGAAGACCTCACTATCGCCGAACAAACGGAACATCTCCTGCATAAACCGGGTAACCAAACCTGTATTGATCTCCGGGAGAAATATCCCTTCCTCTATTCCATTAATCAGTAACTGCTCGGTCAGGCTGATATCCTCCAGTTCGTCGCGCTTATGGATCAGTTTGAATATGGCAGGATGATACTTCCGCATATCTTCCATGAACAGGGGATTGAGGTTTCGCATTAATGCCGATTTTTCCGCAATGATCTGATAGATCGAATCAATCATATGAGGGGAGGTCTTTATAATGTGATTAATTCGGTTCTTCTGATCAGAAGCAAGGGATTTAACGCAATGGAGCAGAAGCGAATCCTTATCCTTGAAGTACTCATAAATGGTACGCTTTGAAATCCCGAGATGTTTTGCCAGCTCATCCATGGTAATGTTCCGTATACCATATTTCATGAATAGTTTCAGGGCTTCTTCAATAATCCTTTCGCGTCTTTTCATTGAGTTTGTTCTATTTTGTCGGGCAAAAATGAAAAAACTTATTTAGTTTTCCAAGTTTTCTTGTGAATATTATGAATTTTCTGGTATTGTATTTCAGGAAATCCCTGAAACCTTGAAAATATTGAAAGCCGTATGTTTTTGTATGATTTAAAATTTTAATTTTGCATCTTTGTTTTGAATGGGGCAGAAAATTGAAAACCTGTTACTTGCAATGAACATCCCGTCAAAATACGATCCTTCGCAAACGGAAGATAAATGGTATCAGCACTGGATTGAAAAAGGTATTTTTCGGTCTGTGCCGGATGAGAGAGAACCGTTTACCATTGTAATACCACCTCCCAATGTTACCGGTGTATTGCATATGGGGCATATGTTAAACAATACCATTCAGGACATCCTGGTGCGACGGGCACGGATGCAGGGGAAAAACACACTATGGTTACCCGGTACCGATCATGCTTCCATTGCTACTGAAGCAAGGGTTGTTGCCCATTTAAGGGAGAAAGGTATTGACAAATCGGGTATAACACGGGAGGAATTTCTGGAACATGCCTGGGAATGGAGAAACAAGCACGGCGGGATCATTCTTGAACAACTGAAGAAGCTTGGTGCATCCTGTGATTGGGATCGCACAAAATTCACCATGGATGATGATCTTTCGGAAAGTGTCATCAGGGTATTTATCGATTTGTACAGGAAAGGGAATATTTACCGGGGTATTCGGATGGTCAACTGGGATCCCAGTGCTAAAACGGCTGTATCTGATGAGGAGGTGGTTTACAGGGAGGTAGAATCGAAGCTGTATTATGTGCGGTACAGAATGGCATTGAATCGGGATGAGTGGCTTACCATCGCCACAACCAGACCGGAAACGATCCTCGGTGATACAGCAGTTTGCGTGCACCCGGAAGATGAACGCTATAAGCACCTTCATGGAAAAAGGGTATTGATTCCGTTGTTGAATCGATCTGTGCCGGTCATTACCGATAAATATGTCGATCGTGAATTTGGAACAGGAGTATTGAAGATTACACCGGCACACGATGAAAACGACTATGAAATCGGGATAAAACATAACCTGGAAGTGATCGACATCTTCAATGATGATGGTACGCTGAATGAAAGAGCGGGACTATTTATCGGGGAAGACCGGTTTACTGCCCGGGAGCTTATCATGCGGGCACTGGAGAAGGAGGGACATGTTGTTAAAACAGAGGATTACATCAACAAGGTGGGTTATTCGGAGCGTACTGATGCTGTAATTGAACCCAAACTATCGCTTCAATGGTTTTTACGGATGAAGGAGCTTGCTATACCTGCGTTAGAGAGTGTAATGGATGGTCAGGTAAAGCTCTATCCACCGAAGTTCAAGAACATTTATCGCCATTGGATGGAGAATGTGAGGGATTGGTGTATCTCCCGTCAGTTGTGGTGGGGACACCGAATTCCTGCATATTATCTGCCTTCCGGGATGGTTCTGCCTTCGGGTGAAAACTTTGTTGTGGCAGGAACGCGTGAAGAAGCCCTTGTGACGGCGCGGGAAAAGACGGGTAATGACTCATTAACAGCCGATGATTTGAGGCAGGATGAGGATGTTCTGGACACCTGGTTTTCCTCCTGGCTATGGCCAATTTCGGTTTTTGACGGTATTCGAAATCCTGGAAATCCGGATATTCAGTATTACTATCCGACAAACGATCTGGTTACAGCTCCTGAAATCCTGTTTTTTTGGGTTGCCAGGATGATCATTGCCGGGTATGAATACATGGGTGAGAAACCGTTTCATAATGTTTATCTCACCGGTATTGTCCGGGACAAGATCGGCCAGAAGATGTCGAAGTCTCTTGGAAATTCACCGGAACCCCTTGAGTTGATTAAAAAATATGGTGCTGATGGGGTTCGTGTCGGCATGTTGTTATGCTCTCCTGCAGGGAATGATCTGTTGTTTGATACAAGCCTTACGGAACAGGGAAGAAATTTCGGGAACAAGATCTGGAACGCGTTCCGGTTAATTAGAAGTTGGGATGTTGATGATCAGATTGAACAGCCCAGGGCTTCAGCTTTAGCGATTGAATGGTTTACAGGCAAGCTGAACCAGGTGATTGAGATCCTGGATGAACAATTTTCACGGTACCGTCTCTCAGAAGCATTAATGACACTCTATAAACTGTTTTGGGATGAATTTTCATCCTGGTATCTTGAGATCATTAAACCTGCTTATCGCCATCCAATCGATCATAAGACGTATCAGGTGACCATTGAGTTCATTGAAAAGTTATTGAAACTGCTTCATCCGTTCATGCCATTTATCACAGAAGAGATATGGCATTTGATCGGAGACAGGGCGATTGAGGATTTTATTGCCGTTGCTCCGATGCCTGAGCCGGGAACATACAACCTGAAGATGTTAAACCGGTTTGAAAAAACAAAAGAGACAGTCAGTGCCATACGGACGATCAGAAAAGAGAATAATCTTCCCGCTAAGGAATGGTTATCTCTGTATGTAAAAGAGGAAGAGAAGGTTTATGATAATCGGTTTGGGGAGATCCTTAGAAAACTTTGTTACCTGCAGGAGATCAACTTCATTTCGGAAAAGATGGACCATGCCGTAAGCTTTATCATACAAACGACGGAATTCTATATTCCGATAGGGGAACCTTTAAAGGTTGAGGAAGAGCTTGAAAAACTGGCATCTGAACTTTCTTATACCCGGGGATTTTTGAAAACTGTATTGAAAAAACTGGAGAACCGGAATTTTGTACAGAATGCCCCCGAAAAGGTAGTGGAGGTAGAGAAAAAGAAAAAATCGGATGCTGAAGCAAAGATCAAGGTTCTGGAAGAGCGAATTGCCCACATCAAAAAACAGGCGAATACGGATTAATGTTTTCAGGTTTACCGGTCTGTTTTTTAACATATTTCAAATCCATTCGGTGAGTAAAAAGATACCATTAAATTACTTATTTTTATAATCCTTTTCACCAACAAGGAACAACATGACCGAGTCTGATCTCTCGCTGAACCCGAATGAGCTGGTTCAGTTTCTCAAGAAACCACCGGAAGAGTTTACCAAGAAAGATTTAATACGTTTTATCGAGCATAAGGGGATTCGCTTCTTAAATTTCAGGTATGTTGCTGAAGACGGTAAACTGAAGGCCCTGAATTTTGTGATTTCCAGTCTGGAGCATCTTGACCAGGTATTGACCACCGGAGAACGAGTAGATGGTTCTAGTCTGTTCCCGTATATCAGTGCCGGTTCAAGTGACCTCTATGTCATTCCAAGGTTTAATACGGCTTTTCTCAATCCCTTTACCGATGTGCCTTCACTGGATATTTTATGTTCTTTTTATACCGGTGATGGTAGCCCGTTAGCAAGCTCTCCTGAAAACATCCTGCGCAAGGTATATCAGCTATTCCGAAAGGAGACGGGTTATACGTTCAAAGCGCTGGGAGAGCTGGAGTATTATGTAAATAGTCCACACGATGAATTTTATCCTCTGGTGGATCAAAAAGGGTATCATCAATCGATTCCCTTTGCGAAATTCGAAGACTTGAGAATGGAAGCGATGAAACTGATTGCTCAGGCAGGAGGGAAGATCAAGTATGGGCATGGGGAGGTTGGAAGTTTTTCAATTGAAGATGAAGATTTTGAGCAGCATGAGATTGAATTTTTAGCCCAGCCGGTTGAGGATGCCGCTGAGCAGCTTATCATTGCAAAATGGATCATCCGAAATTTAAGTTACCGGTACGGGGTGGAGGTAAGTTTTGCTCCAAAGATAACGGTAGGAAAAGCGGGAAGCGGACTTCATATTCACATGTTGCTTGAAAAGGAGGGTATGAATGTGATGGTTGGAGATGAGGGACTGAGTTCAACTGCCAGGCGCATGATTGCAGGTATTCTTGACCTTTCCGATGCGCTCACTGCATTTGGAAACACCATACCAACATCCTATTTGCGGTTGGTACCCAAGCAGGAAGCACCCACAACGGTTTGCTGGGGTGACCGGAATCGGTCTGTCCTGGTCAGGGTTCCTCTCGGATGGTTGGGAACGGGGAATATGACCAGTGATGCAAATCCAAACGCAGTGGATGAATACGAGGTTTTTCCTCCCAGGCAATCGATAGAGCTTCGTGCACCGGATGGATCTGCCAATATTCATAATCTTCTGGCCGGTTTGATTGTAGCCACCTGGCATGGATTAAAGATGGAGGATGGAGAGAAGGTAGCGGAAGATCTTTATGTTGATATAGATATTTCTGATATACGTAATAAACCGGGAGTTGAAAAGTATGCTCACCTGCCGGGTTCGTGTTGGGAATCTGCAGAAGCACTGGAAAAAAAGAGATCCTTTTTTGAACAGGATGGTATTTTCCCAAAAGGGACAATTGACAAGGTGATCAGCAGTTTAAAATCCTATGATGATAAGGATTTGAGCGAGCGGCTTTTCGGAAAAGACGAGGAGATTCATCAGCTTGTACTGCAATATATTCATTACTGTTAGGGAGCAAGTCGTGCTACCTTCCATGCACCGTTAACCATGGAATAGATTATCCAGTCGTGCAACCGGTGAGGTTGGCCCGACCAAAACTCAAGCCGGATTTATCCACGTTTTATTTCCTCAGCAGGGTCATGTTGTATCCTGTTAACCCGAATTATTCATGCATTCAGCATGAATAATGACGATACATAATTGATAT
>CAYMFM010000048.1:1991-28823 GCA_964389685.1 uncultured Rikenellaceae bacterium | reverse complement strand
CGGATAAATTCCTGCAAGGAAAAATCCGGTCATGAACCGAACCAGTAAAAGCAACGTCATTTCCCCACTGATCAATAAAAGCATTCCATTGCTGATTGCCCCCAGAAAGGAGCTTACCAGGAATAATTTCCTGGGTGAAAACATGTCAGAAATGGCAAAGAAAGCAAAACACAATGTGCCGGTTATGAAACCAAGTTGCACGGATGATGTGATTAAGCCCAGTAGCTGGGATCCAAAAAGAAACTCATCCTGCAACTCGCCAACAATTGCATTCCCAGCAAACCAGAGCGATGTGCCGGCAAACTGGGAAACGATAATTACCGGTAATATCCAACGGGAAACAGGCTGAGGGGAATTCATTGGATTCATGCTGCATATGTCATGTTACATCCCGAAACGATAACACCTCACTTTTAGGCTTGTGTGATCCTTATCTTAATTTCATCCGGTAGGCTCTACCCGGGTAGGGAACCCTAAATGTTTCAATACATCCCCTGTCCGCAACCGTTACAAAACAGGTCCGGCCATCCGGCCCTCCAAAAGCAATGTTTGTTGGATTTTTTCCTGCCAGCTTGATCTCAGCCAACGCCTCACCTTCCGGGGAAATCATCAGAACAGTTCCTTTCCCATAACGTGTAACAAAAAGATTTCCCCTGGAATCACAACGCATTCCATCCAATCCATAATCAATGAACGATACGAACAATCGTTTATTTGAGATCTCGCCCTTACCGTCAAGATCATAAACCCATATCCTTCGCTGAACAGATTCATTCACATATAATTTCTTTTCATCGATACTAACCTCAATGCCATTGGTAGTTCCCATGGAATCTTCCAGGAGGGTAATTGCTCCAGCGGGTGCAATGCTCCAGAGCATGCCCGTGGAATCGGACCAGTTCGGATCACTGGCAAAGAGAAAATCCTTTTGGGAAATAGCGATGTCATTCGGCTGGTTCATTCCTGGATGATGTGCAAAAACAACGATTTCCCTGGTCCCGCGCAATACTTTCAGGATATTATGACCGGTGTAATCAGCAATTAACATGTCTCCAGCCCGATCAAAACGGATCCCGTTTCCAATGCTTCCCTCCTGCAACTGAACATACAATCCTGGTGTTCCATTTTTATCCACAATTCCGACCGTCCCTTCGCTCCTGAAATTAACAGCATAGAGTCTCCCCTTCCTGTCTACCGCCGGACCTTCAATCCCTGAAGTAAATTCTCCTTCTCCGGTCAGGTCTTTTGTGTTGAAAAGATCATCATGCATATCATTCCCCTGTTGAACGTCAGGCGGTTTGCATCCAATCAAGGTTACTAAAATGATAATAAGAAAACATGTTCCAACGATACGATACACCATAATCACAGATTGTTTGCTTTTATTTTCCGCACTATCTGTCCAATAAAATCCTTTTCAACCACTATATTAAGAAGAATAATTCATTTTTTCCAATGGTTTAATCCAATCGTTTTTATCATCAGGAAATCCATGCAGGAGGTTCATGAATTTCTGGCTGATGATGGTGTTTTGAAGCGTGGTTTTGATCCTGCCGATTATTTTGACATCAATTAGCAGGTGTTCGTTCCAATTTCCCACTACACTTCATGATTAATTGATCCCCGGAAAGAATCCGGGCATCAAATTGCCAGGATTGCGGATCCTCCTGCTTTATTGCCAGCTCAAACTCAAGATAGGGATGCACGTTTGGATCAATGAGGGAAAGAAATTTAACCCGGCCCAATTCCTTCAGTTCTAATTCTTCCTGAAGAGAATCGGCAAGAATTTCTGTTATCATCTGTATCATGACTACTCCGGGGACTACCGAATGACCGGGGAAATGTCCGGCGAAGAGAGCATGATCCCGCTTGATATGAACCTGCACCAGCAGGTGGTTTTTATCAGGGTCTGTTTTCTTCGACCGGATGGTATAAAAATCATTCAGAAAGAGTGTTGCCATGTTGGTTTTCTAAGCTGTGTAATATGATTTCAATTTTCTTTTGTGGAAAAGAGATGTGGATATCAACCGGAAATTGATTATAGTCAGCAAACTCAATGATCATTTTTTTCGAAAAGCATCCCTGTTTTACGATCCGTTCTAAATTACCGGATGAATTGCTGACAAAACAGAATTTTTTTCCACCCGATGTTACCGGGTAAACCGTATAATCTCCGGAGTGAGTGATCAATGCTTCTCCCTTTTCAAACGGTTTCCCTGTCAGAAAGAGTGTGTTCAGTGTTTCTTCAAGGACCTTCCGTATCCCCGTTCTTTGAAAGGCATCGAAGCAGTGATGAACTATTAAACCATTACTTCCTGTTTCAAGGTCAAAAAATTTCATTCCCAATTCATTAAGGAAAACAACCCGATACATTTCATCAGGAAAAATCCGGATGGCAAATAGTCCGCTGTAATGGTTCCCGGAGATGTTAATTTGTGCTTTATAAAGCAGTTCTGTTCCGCTTGATGAAAACGGCCGGTTAATGGGTGTGATCATTCCCGGATCTTCAACCGGTAACAGGGAGAGCCGTTTCATTGTACAACTTCCGCTCACCAGAAAGGTAAGGCTACTGAATAAGAAAAATCGAATCAGGAATCGTTTCATTCCGCTTCTCATTGAAGAATTCGATCAGGGTATAATCTTCTGATTGTTCTATGAATTTCACTTTTTTCACCAGCATATCATGCTGTCCAAAATGGACCTCTATTTTCTGAAAAAACTGCTGGTACTGTTCAGTTGTAGGGGTGAGAATAATCAGATATTCCCGTTTATTTTCAAAACAGTCTACTGAGAATTCCTCTTTCTCTTCCAGTATTTCACCCCGGATCACATTACTCATCAACCGGCTGATTTGCCGGAACATTCGGTTTGAGTCGGTATTGTATTGTGATTCCCGGTCCTCATCCCTGATCAGGATATCATTCCCGTTAAAGATAATGGTATAATCAAAAGGATCAGTATATTCCCATCGTAATTTATTTTCTTTCATGAAGTAAAATTTACCCCTACTGATGATATTTTCTGTCAGGATATCAAGGTGTTTCACCTGGCGAAAATCACTCATGAGTGTATTGGTTTCTCTGTTGAAACCGGTCAGTTCATCCCTGAATTTGTCCTCATCCTGCATGGGTGTAAAGTCTTCCTGTTGGGAATAGCCATACGGGATCAGGACAAGGATCAAAAGAAGCAACGTTACAAAGAAGGATATTTTACGCATAGGCTTCCTGTTTTATCAATTCATCTAAACGAACAATCTCATAACCGGCTTCAGCGGCATGTTCCACTAATTTTTCAAGTATCATGCCAATATTTGGATTTTTATTATGCAGAAGGATAATTGATCCTGGTTTTATTTTGCGGATGATTCGTGAAACGATTTTTTTTGTTTTTTTTCGCTTCGGTGTATCCAGTGAACGGATATTCCATCCAATGGTGATGTAATTACATTTCTTCACTGCTTTTGCCAGTGCCGGGTTTGTCACTCCGTATGGCGGGCGGAAGAATCGCACCTTCCGGTTAATGATTTGTTCAATCAGTCTATCTGTCTCTTTCAATTCATTTACCATTCTTTTTACTGAATAAAAATCAAACCAATTTGAATGGGAGTAACTGTGATTGCCGATCAGGTGTCCCTGTTCATCCATTTTTTTCAGCACTTCGGGGTTGGCGGAAATATTCCGGCCAACACAAAAGAATGCAGCCACAATGTCAAATTTCCCGAGGGTCTCCAGAATGATCGGTGTAATGGTTTCATCCGGTCCATCGTCAAAGGTTAGTGCAATTTTTTTCTCTTCGGTTTTCGCCGAACGGATCGGTTTAAGGTAGAAATTTGATCCGATATAGAACGATCCATAGATCATCACACCAATATAGATCAGGACCGCAACCAGGAAAACAAGGTAATGAATCGATGTTAGCCGGAACAGAACATACAACACAGTAAAATAGATGAATGTAAATTTCTGGACGTTCAGCATTTTGAAACGAGGTATAACGAATGATTTTTATCCTGCCAATGATTATAGATCAGCACATGATTCAGGGATTGCGGATTAGCAGTTTCCAGTTGAATGATAGAAGGCACTTTTTGTGTTTTCAACATTTTCGCTGCCACCCACAGGGCAAAGATGGTAGAAGAATAGGATTCTCCACAAAGGTGTTTATAGCCTGTGTGTATTTTCCCTTGAAAAAAATCCTTTTTAAGGTCATGGTAGATTTTATCTCCTTCCGAATCTCCATTTAAACCATACAACACGACATCAATGGAATCTTTTTTCATATTATTCCGAGCCAGGAACCTTTCGATCGCCCGAACCAGATCCTCCTTGTTCGCATTCTGGTAGAGAATCTGGACATTTGTCAACCGGACACAGCAGTTTTCCCCTTTATGTCGGGAGAGCATATAAAATCCAATGCCTTCTCCGGCGATGGTTCCGGGGGACGTGGATTGAAGAAGGTCCAGGTTAGATATCTTTTCTTTTTTCCATCGTCCGATTTTATCCAGAATCCGTATCTGGTTCTCTGTATTTTCCTCATAACCTCCAACCATAACGTTTTTTGCATTTCCCTCCTCGATCAGCATGCATCCGTCAATCAGTGCTGTTTCAAAGGAGGTCCCGCGATGGGCATAGGTAGAATTGTAGTTATGGCATTTGAGCATCTGGGAGACATAGGCTCCGATGGTATTGTGAGTGGATTGGATGAAAGGTGTGGGGGTTAGAAATTTTTCATCGCTTTCCAGCAATCCCAGGAGGAATTTTTCGGTATCCGCCACCATCCCAAACCCTGTACCTGTGATGATGCCATCCGGCATACTCACTCCCGAATCCACCAGGCAGATTTTTGAGGCAATGACCCCGAGTCTCAGGATCCTGCTCATTCTCCTTGAGGCAGCAGGATCGAGGTACATCTCCATTTCCGGTTCAATGGCATAGAGGCTATTATCATAGTACTCCTTAACCTCTTCCAAAAAATAGTCTTTTCTTGTTGTGGGTTGAGGTGATACCAGTCCAATACCCCGAATATAGATTTCCACAGTACAAATGTTTAACGGGAAACAATCTCCCAGCCGATCATGAGAGATCGTTGACCGATGAAAAGATCAGGGAGGAATTATTTCCTCCAAATCCAAATGAATTGGATAATATGTTTCTTATTGTATGGTTCCGGATTAAGTTTGTTTCCGGAACGACTTTTAATTCTTTCATGGGTGTTTTGAAATTCAGATTCGGAAAGACCAATTGATGCTGCAGGGCAAGGATTGACAGGACAGCTTCAATTCCTCCGGAAGCTCCCAGGGTATGCCCTGTAAACGGTTTTGTCGAGCTGAATTTAGGGGGATTCCCTCCGAAAAGGCTTTCGAGTGCCCTGCCCTCAGAGAGGTCATTATTTTGTGTCCCTGTTCCATGGAGATTAACGTAATCGATATCCTGTATGGTTAAGCCGGCAGCATCAATGGCATTTTTCATCGCCATTTGTGCTCCTATGCCATCTTCTGAGGATGCTGTCTGGTGGTAGGCATCGCTGGCATTGCCAAATCCTTTCACTTCACAAAGTGGATGCTTGCCGGTACAAACCTCTTCCGATTCCAGCACCAGGTATCCGGCCCCCTCTCCAAGGTTCAGGCCAGCTCTCTGATCATCGAAAGGACGGCTAAGTTGGGTATCGAGGATCATGAGGGTATGAAACCCATTGAGTGTGAATTTTGATAATGCATCCGTTCCTCCAACAATGGCTCTGTCGAGTATTCCACTTTTAATCAGCCGCGTTCCAAACATGATTGCATTGGCGGATGAGGAGCAGGCAGTATTAATGGTAGTCACAAAGCCTGAAACTCCAAGGTAATCTGCGATCCGTTCGGTACTCTCCCCACAGTCGTGGGTATTAATGTATTGATTTTGCAAACTGTTGGTAAGGAAATCATGGTATACCAGTTCTGTTTTGCACATTCCTCCAACGGTTGTTGCTGAGATCAGTCCGGTATTAAGGGATGGATCGTTACTTAGATTGGCATGACTGACTGCTTCTCTGGCTGCGATCATCCCTAGCAGGGTTGTCCGGGTCATTCCTTCGCAGGATTGAAAACCGGCCATCGCAGCCAGCTCATCGTTCGAATGTTTGATCTCTGCAGCCGGCAGAAGATTTTTTAGCTTGGTTTTCAGCAGCGTTAGTGCAGACACACCGGATTTACCGGAAAGGATTGATGCCAATGTTTCATGAACGTTCAATCCAATCGCTGATACAACTCCTATTCCGGTAACAAGAACTCGTTTCGCCACAACATGTGTATATGATTAAAAAGGGATCCGGGAAAACGGCAGGTGATTGGGATCCCGGGAAATGCTTATAATCTGTTTTTTTCTATAAAATCGGCCATGGTTTGGATAGAATAGAATACATCCTTCCCCTTTTTGGGATCATCGATTTTAATTCCATAGTTCTTTTCAAGCAGCACGATCAGTTCCAGCGCATCAATTGAGTCCAAACCCAGTCCGTCGCCAAACAGGGGGGCTCCGGTTTCAATTTCATCCGGACCAACATCTTCCAGGTTAAGCACTTCTATGATCTCCTGTTTCAGTTTCGTAATTAATTGTCCCATATCACTATACTTTCAAATCATGATAATTTTTTTCCAGAAACAATGCCTCAAATTTAATATTTCGATTGGTAATATCATCCTTTTCCACCAGATAGATGAACGATTCGTAGAGTGATCCGGTTCGCTCAAACTCAACCCATCCACAAATACAACTCTTTATCTTTCTGCTCATCAGCAAACTCACGTATTCATACAGGAATTGAGGATCATATTTCTCAGCAACAAAAGTAATATTTTCTCCCATAATTTTATTACGAATGGCTATTTCTCCAACCATAATATTGGGAAGTGTATATACAAATACCGCCGGACTGGGAAAATAGTTGGTTTTATCCTCAATGGTATGGTAATAGCGGTTATCCGTTTCCAGGGTAGAGCTTGAATTGATCAGCACGATGCCCGTATCTTCGGGGCGGTATCTTTGCTGCAAACTACTTCCCATCAGCAGGATCTCGGATGTTAAAAAAGCCAGTTTTGACAGGCTGTCCATTTTATAAAATTTCAAGAATCCGATTCCGTAATGTTTATAAACAGATTTAATAAACGTATTAAAATCGACAACCTGGTCCTGATTAAAATCAATGCAACCATCGACAAATACTTTTGTCCCAATGATGGAACATGACCTGCTAATATAACAACCAACCATCCTTTCTGTTTCGTTTCCCATAGTCTGTTTTCAATGGGTTATTCTTTCCTGTATATGACAGCGGCATTGCATCCGCCAAATCCTGAAGCCAGTTTGAGGCAATGGTGTAATGAAGCCTGATCGAGAGATTTGATAATGTTCAATTCTTTTGAAACACCAAGTTTTGCAAATCCCATGGAAGGGAACAGAAGATTTCCTGTCATGGATTCAAATGCATATACGGATTCAATGATCCCGGCTGCCCCGAGTGTATGTCCAATATACCCTTTAAAGCTATTGACCGGTTTCCGTTCAAGGGAAGCCCAGGCAATTGCCTTTGCTTCCATTTCATCATTGTATCCTGTACCGGTTCCATGAGCCGAGATGTAGTCAATCTCTCCAACCTGCAATCCTGCCTCATTAAGTGCCATATTAATAGCAAGGTACAATCCATCACCTGTCCTGGAAGGACCAGAAATGTGATTTGCATCATTGGAGGTTCCACCTCCCATTACGGTAATCCTGCTGTTTTTCTTACCAACAGAAGGATCTGCTGTTAAAATGATTGTTCCTGCTCCTTCCCCAATTGTTATCCCGCTTCTATCTTTATCAAATGGTTTGCAGGGTTCTTCACTGACAGCCTGGAAGGATTGAAAACCGGAGACAATGAATTCCGACATAATATCCGCACCTGCAACAATTACGTGATCACACTTCCCGCTGTTTATTAATCTCTGCCCCACAAGGACCGCCAGTGATCCTGAGATACATGCATTCGAAATAACGATGGGAGTATTGGGATTACCAACATATTTTTGTATCTCATTTGCAGCTGACCAGAGGTGGATCCTGTGATCTTCATACTGGCTAGCCAGATCGGTATCAAGCAGGTCGATATTCCCTTTTGTGGTAGAAAAGATGATCCCTGTTCTTTTATCCGATCCATCTACCCCACTTCCAAGAAGTGCATCCCGGATTGACAGAATAGAAAGTTTTTCAAGTCTTGTATATTCTTTCTCTGAAGGGATTTTTTCAAATTCCTTTTCCAGCCGATCTGAGTCGACCAGCGAAACAGGAACCGGAGTTCGGGATATCCTCTTATCCTCCGATCGGGTTATTCCGCAAACATGCTCACGGATATTCCTGATGTTTTCAGCGGTGGAGAATCCAAGTGATGTAATTACATTATCGCCGGCAATATAGACCATGAATAAGCAGAATCGTTACGTTAATAGTCCCATTTTCCTTTGCCATTTCTCATAAAAAGGAGGCAGTGTTAAATACAATTCATGATTATTATCCACAAAAACCTGAATGCTCTTACCGGTTGCAATCAGTTTTTTATCTGAATTCCTGTAAATCGTATAATGGAATTGAATTTTCGCCTCTTTACAGGAAATGTATTTTGTTTCAATGATAATCGTATCCCCATAGACTACCGGATGCTTATAATCACATTCGATTTTTACAACAGGGATCAGTAATCCGTTTTTATAGACATCGAGGTATCCCAGGCCAAATTCATTGCCAAAAGCCTCTCTTCCGTCTTCAAAATATTTCAGGTAATGTCCATGCCAAACGATGTGCAACGAATCGACTTCACTGAATCGTACCGATACTTCTTTTCTGTTAATTAATTCGATCCCCATGAACAGATAGTTATTGCGTTACGGATTGTTCTGGCAAAAATAAATTTTCTCCGGGAATAAACATGTAGTATCGATCATCATTATAACGTTTGGTAAGGATTTCCCCTGACCAAAAGCGCACTATTCATTTGACGAATCCTTTCGGTTACCCTTTTCTTCCTGCAGAAAAATGTTCATTTCACATTCGGCAAGCAATTCTCCCCTGCAGCGAATTTTCCCGGATATAATGGTAGCATTCATCACCTCATGTTCGATGGTTACGCTTGTAACGATTTCATCTCCTGCTGCAGGGACGTGGTGAATGATCAGTTTTTTAATCGCCCCGATAAATCCCAGGGGAACAGTTTTCTTTTCCCTCTCACATATATAGCCGACTCGTGCGGCGGCGGTTTGTGCAATATTTTCAATCAAACCCGGTTCCCTGAAACGACCTCCTGAACAGAAAATATTCTCTTTATCGATATTGAATGATGTAACAATACTCCTATCATCAACCATTTTTATCTCCGTGATCATCACCATTGGAGAGCGCTGGGGGATAAAGGATATGATGTCCTTTTTTGTGTCCATAGTCCTGCTTCAGCTTACAAGGTATTCCCAGAGAGGGCCTTTCAAGTTTTTCCGCCGCATCTTTCC
Source organism: uncultured Rikenellaceae bacterium (assembly GCA_964389685.1). Lineage (GTDB taxonomy): Bacteria > Bacteroidota > Bacteroidia > Bacteroidales > VadinHA17. The sequence continues at coordinate 19,312 of CAYMFM010000048.1, read as the reverse complement.
TATGGTTTCCGAATGATCCTCATCGGGAAAGACCCATCTCTTTTTTGTTTGTAATGCCCTCAATTTAAGTGTTTGAACATTAACCTTATCGGAAACATAAAAAACCGATTCGAGCAGCTCATGATCATTGCTGATCTTGCCTTCTCTGATGGCGTAGTGATGCAATGTAGTGCCGGGATAGATCCTCATCCCGACATAGGGAAAGAAGACTGTTTTATTGATTTTCTTCGAATTCCGGAATGTTTCCTCCACCGTTTCATCCGTTTCCCCATAACCGGCAAGAATGATAAAATGTGCATAATGAATATCCAGTTCACGGCAGCGATCAGAACATTCAAGAGCATCTTCTACCGTAAAATGCTTACCATAATTTTCCAGCGTTCTGTCTGACAGCGACTCTGTTCCAAATTCAATATGGGTCAATCCCGACTGTTTCAATAGCAAAAGGAATTCCTTCGTTAATCCTTTCGGGAAAAAATATCCTCCCCAGCGGATGTAAATGCCTGATTTAATAATTTTTTCGGCAAGTTCAACGTTATATTTTTCATCCAGGTTAAAAACCGAATCGGTAAAAAACACATAGTTTATTCCCTGTTTTTTATAAAGACGCGTTAGAGTATTTATGATTTTATCGGTATCGAGGGTTCTCACTTTTTTCCCCTCAATGATTGGATAGGTGCAGTAGATGCAGTCAAGGGGGCACCCTCTTTTCGTCTGTATACTCAGCATTCCACTTTTTTCCCAATAATAGGGCAACAGTTTCGGGTCAAAGGCAAGGGAAGGATTTTTCAAAAAGTGTTGTTTTTGATTCAGTTTAAGCTCACCGTTATCCCGGTAGATCAATCCCTCAATCTGTTCATAACTTGAATGATCTTCGATGCTTCTGATTAGTTCATACATGCTCTCTTCGCCCTCTCCATAAATGGCAAAATCGGGTGAGAGAACATCAAACAGGATCTCGGGGAAGATCGAAAATCCGGATCCCCCGATGATAACAATGGAATCGGTATGCTCTCTGACCAGCTCTATCCCTCTCTTATAATCCGATGTAAACTCCTTAATGTTATTCAGATCGACATCATCGATATTCCGGAAGGAGAAACCGGTATAGTGCGGCTTGAACTCCCGCAGTGTTTTGATGAACGACTCCTGTCCATTCAGATTGAAATCGAATGTCCGGATTGTAAATCCGTGCAACTTCTCTTTCAGGTAAGTTGAAAGATAGGCAATCCCAAGCGGATACACCGGATAGGGTTGGGTGTACCTGTTTGCAGAGATAAATAAGATTCTACGATCCGGCATCATTCGTCAATTTTCCAGAAATCATAATAATTGAACCATTGAAAGGGGTATTTTTCCACTATTTTTTCTGTCGCTTTTACATACTCATTTAACAGGGAGATGATTGTTTCTTCTCTCTGGACCTTTGTTCCGGATTTTGATAATGTATACAGCGGCGTTGCATAAAAATGATAATGATTCGCCGATTCTTTCATGGCATAGGTAAAGGAAACAGGCACGTTGAATTTAACAGCCAGGTAAAAGGGACCGTAAGGAAAAGGAGCGTCCTTACCCATAAAACGGCAGGTAAGTGTTTTGCTATTTTCCACAAACCGGTCGCCATGCATGGCAATCAATTCATGCTTGTTCAACGCATTTTTTATGTCATAAATATGGGAGAGATCATCGCGAATAACAATTATGTTGATATTTTTTAAAACATGAACGTTTTCAAGATACTGTTTTATCTGCTGCTCTTCAGCGTCAAACATCAGCAGGTTAATTGGAGTATCCAGTCTTTTCAGCAACTGACCTGCTATTTCCCAATTTCCGGTGTGAGCACTGATGATAATCCCTCCTGATCTCATTTTTCTCAGGTGTTCTTCCCCATCAAAATCAAAGCTGAATGTTGTATCTAATCCGGCCAACAGGGCTGATTTATCGAGCAAAGTCTGACCAAAAACATAATAGTTCCGGTAGATTGCGAGGATGGTTTTCCAGAAGGGGAAATGATGAATGGAATGGAAATAGAAATAGATATATCGTTTATTCGAAAAAAGCAGGAAATAAAAAGCAACGATACGAAGCACAAAATAAGCAACGTGAAGGCCCAGTTTTTTCAGCAGGAAAACAAATATTTTATATCCAAGAATGCCGCCTCTTGTCCTGCCCTGCCATGTTGCCATAATGCATTCCCCATTCTAATTAATGGTAGCTTATGTTATGTTGAAATCCGGTTAAAGATGAAATCATAAAAATCCTGCAAGGTCTTCACCTTAGCCATCTCTTCCCCTTTTATTTTAAACCCGAAATTTTTTTCAATCACCACTACAACATCTACAAAGTCAAGGCTGTCAATGCCCAGGTCTTTTTTCAAATATGCTGTTGGTTTTATCAGGCCTTTTTCAATCTCAATTTCTTCGATCAGGAAATTATTGATCGTATTTATCATTTCTTCTCTTTGCATGTCTCAATCGTTTTCTAAAGCAAGCAGCCTTATGCGAACCTACAAATTAGCACGTTTTACAATAATGGTTGAATTGGTCCCTCCAAATCCAAATGAATTGGATAGAAAGATATTAATTTTTTTTGAAATTGTTTCACAAATTATGTTGAGTTTAGCAGAAGCCTCATCCGGTTTTTCAAAATTGATATTTGGTGCGATAAATGAATGCTGCATCATCAGGATTGAATAGATAATTTCACTTGCTCCCCCCATCCACATTTCATGACCGGTCATGGATTTGGTGGAGCTGACCGGGATATGGTATTCACCGAATATATGGTTAAGTGCTTTTGCTTCATTCAGATCTCCTATTGGTGTAGCGGTAGCATGGGCATTGATATAATCCACACTTCTGGCATCTATGCCTGCATTTTCAATTGCTCTTTGCAGCGAGCGCATGGGTCCTTCAACGTTGGGTTGTGAGATGTGATCACCGTTGGAGGAGAAGCCATATCCTAACATTTCGGCCAGTATAGGAGCTCCTCTTTTCTTTGCCGACTCATACTCCTCCAGGATCAAGGTAGCTGCTCCGCCACTCGGAACGAGTCCATCCCGGTCAATATCAAAGGGTCTTGAGGCTTTTGTCGGCTCATGTTCCCGCAGAGAAAATGCGCCCAATCCATCAAAACTTCCCATGGATTCCAGACTGATCTCCTGCCCTCCACCACAGATTATCCGATCCTGCAGGCCATGTTGAATCAAGAAATAGGCCATCCCGAGTGCATGCGACCCACTGGCACAGGCTCCACTCACCGTGAAATTTATTCCTTTCAGTTTATAAATAACCGACAGATTCATACTGATTGTGGAATTCATGGACTGGAAGATAGAGCCTGAACCCAGCATGGTTGTATCCTTCTTTTCCCTCAACAAATCGAAGGATGCGACAACCGACTTTGCTGTGCTATCGTTCCCGTAAAGAATCCCCACTTCATTTTTCTCCAGGAACTCCCGGTCCAACCGGGCATTTTCCAATGCCTCTTCAGTAGCAATAAAAGCATATTCACCCTCCTCTCCCAGGCCAACCCTTAACCTTCTATGCAGCCGTCCTTTCAAATCCGGTTTATCAATCATTCCGGTAAGGGCGGAACGGAAACCCATTTTTTTCCGCTCCGGATCAAACCCTATTCCCGATTTACCATAGTAAAGGGAATCCCTCACCTCGGAGAGGTTTTTGCCAATCGTCGAATAGATACCCATTCCTGTAATAACCACCCTTCGCATCGATGTCCCTGTTAAAATAATGGTGAAAATCTTACATTTTATTCACTCAGGTGTATAACCCGCCATTCACTGAAATCACTTCGCCTGTAATATAGGATGCCCCTTCTGACGCAAGGAATGCAACGGTTTCGGCAACCTCTTCCGGGGTGCCGAAACGATTCAAGGGAATAACGGATTTAAACTCCTTTTCATCCAGATCCCTGGTCATATCCGTGGTGATGAAACCCGGAGCAACAGCATTCACCGTAACGTTTTTCTTGCCAACTTCCTGTGCAAGCGATTTGGTTGCGGCAATAACACCGGCTTTTGAAGCGGCATAATTCGTTTGACCCGGAAGACCTTTTATTCCGGAGAGAGAGACAACATTTACAATCCTGCCATACTTCCCAACCATCATATCTTTTACCAGCCTTCTGGTCAGATAAAAAAAACCGTTCAGGTTGGTATTGATCACATCCATCCACTCTTCATCGGTCATCCAAACCAAAACGGCATCCTTGCGTATCCCGGCATTATTTATTAATATTTCAATGTACTTCTCCGGATTCCGTTCAGTCCAGGATTCCAGTGCAGCATCAATATCGGAAAGCTTTGAAACATTAAATTGGATCAGTTCACCAGATCCACCACCATCCATAACCTGGCGCAGGGTTTGCTCTGCCTCTTCTTTACTTTTGTTGTAGTTGATCAAAACGTGATGACCCAATCCGGCCATTTTCAGGCAAATTGCCCGCCCAATACCACGCGACCCACCAGTAACCAATACATGTTTCATAACAGGAGGTTGAATCCTTATATCATTCGACCCTAACTCAATTTCTTTCTGGTACTCAATAGGTGCTCCTTCACTCTCCGGATCTCATCACTCATCACATGATCACCGATAAATTTGGGAATGATGTCCCGTACTTCTTTAAAAAAAGACCGGTTGAATGCAGAAAGTTTCTTCTCAATCTCCAGGTAATCCACCGCCTGAAGAACAGCGATGAGTTCAATCGCAACGACTTCATATGCATTTTCTATCACCTTTCTTGCTATCAATGCCGCAGTGGTTCCCATGCTTACAATGTCCTGGTTATCGTTGTTACATGAGATGCTATGAATATATGCCGGGAAGGATAACGTTTGGTTTTCGGCAACCGTTGATGTTGCTGTGAACTGAATCCCCTGCATTCCAAAATTCAGTCCAAGTTTTCCTAAATTCACAAACGGTTGTAATCTCCCATTCAATTTACTGTTCAAGAGGAAATTCAACTGTCGTTCTGCCAGCATGGATAGTTTGCTAATGGCTATTTTCAGCTTATCCATTTCGATGGCAACGTAATCTCCATGAAAATTACCTCCGTGAAAAACATTCTCATTATCCTGGTCAATGATCGGATTATCATCCACAGAATTGACTTCATTCATGACCACTGATTCTGCATGATCAAGTGTATCCAGCACAGGTCCCAGAATTTGAGGTATACAACGAACCGAATAGTACTCCTGTACCTTGTCGTTTAATACACCGGGACCGATATGGTTGTTATAGAGGTGTTCGGATCTTCTTCTGATCAGTTGACTATCTGAAAGAATATCCCTCATCCATTTTGAAACGGTTCTCTGTCCCTCATGCAATTTGACCTGGTTCAGCTCAAATGAAAAATGATCGTCATAGGATTCGACAATCTCATTGATCAGGCAGGAAATGATCACAGACCAATGCAAAATGTTTCTTGCCTGTATCAGATTAACCACACCGATCCCTGACATGGCAGAGGTCCCGTTAATTATCCCCAGTCCCTCACGAATATACATTTTCAGTGGTTGAAGGGAATATTCGTCGAACACCTCTTTTGTCGGACGGGTTTCACCCTGATGAGTAACTTCTCCTTCGCCTATCAATGCAAGCCCCAGGTGGGATAATTGAACAAGGTCACCGCTTGCACCTACACCTCCATGTTCATAAATAACCGGGTAGATCTCCCGGTTTATCATCTCCTTGAGCAGGTGAATTATATCCGGATGAATGCCGGAATTACCCTGCAGAAAGGTGATTAACCGTGCTATCATCAACGATTTCACATAGATCCCGGGGATTGGATCACCCGCGCCAGCTGAATGGCTGCGAATGAGATTATACTGAAGCTCTATCTGATCAGCCTCATCGATCCTGTATTGCGCCATGGGCCCAAGTCCGGTATTGATCCCATAGATGATCTTATCTTTTGAAAACCCTTGTAAAAAGTCGAAACTGGATTTCACCCTGCTGATGACTTCCTCGCTGATCTCGATTTTTTCTCCACCAAAAATCAGTTTGTAAAAATCCTCGGCGGTTACCTTCTGTTTCTTAAACGTTATCATAATTTACTCTCCTGTTTCACTGAAGGCTCGATAAAATATCGTGTCCAGGCAAATCGTGCTAATCTTTGTTTTTTTTTAAGTTAGCAAATTTAAAAAATATCTTCTTAAAATAAGCCAAACTGTCAGGCTTTCCTGTTGCAGATCATACTTATCCGCAAAATGGGTTCCGTTATCCTATGAATTCAGGTATCCCGGCAGTTTGTTAATTGGAAGAATGCTGAAATCCCCCTCAATAAACTTGCCCATTTTGTATAGGCTTTTTCCTGCACCACACTCAATGAATGTTTGTATTCCCAGCTCAATCATGGCTTGCATGGTCCGATACCAGTTTATTTCAGAGTCCAGGTTTCTTGCCATTTCATGAGCAATTTCTTCCCGGTACCTGAACGTTGATTGATCGATCAGGGAGACCAATGGAATTTCAGATGTTTCAATACTCAACTCATTAACATAAGCATGAAATTCCGAAGCCACATCCTTCATAAATTTTGAATGATAGGGGCAAGATACATCGAGTAATCCGGAATGAAATGCACCTTCTGTCCGGGCTTTCAATGCTACCTGTTTAACATCAGAGGAGATCCCTGAAATGACATATGAGTAGATCCCGTTGGTATTCACAATATCAACGTCATTGCTGATGGAGAGGACAATGTTATCAAGTTCCTCATGCGTAAGACCAATGATTGCCCCCATCCCAAAATCATACTGATTCAACCTGTTGACTGACAGTTCATATGCTTCTTTTATACAACGTAATCCATCCTCATAGGAAATGGAATTCCCGGTATACAGTGCTGCGTAGATTCCCATACTCAATCCGGAAAGAAAATCCGGTTTTAATCCTCTTCTTTTCAGGATATTAACAACAGCACAACTAAACACATAGGATATATATTGATTCTTATTTTCCTCAGCCAGGAAGTCATTGGTTTCAATTTTAAAGCTGTTCAGATCTGTTTGGGTAACCTCAGCAGCTCTTTTCAATAACCCATCAAAATCGGATGATAATAAGGAGAGAATCTGATCCTCATTGCCAATGTATTCCGAAATAAAAGCGGGAAAAATCCAAGCTGTTTTCATTGTTATCTACTTAATCAAAACCACCTGAAACATCACAAAGGTTTCGGTATATTCTGCATGTGAGTCTATTCGCTGTAATCCCTGTTGGATGAATAGTTCCTTTGCATAACCACCCAATTCGATATCGTAATTTTCCGGTTTATCTCCACAAAAGATTAATTCAATGTCTTTCCAGGATATCGGGCTGTTGGTCCAGCTTCTTCCAAACGCCTTGAACATTGCCTCTTTGCAGGAGAAACCCAATGAAAATCTGATTTCTTTGAGTAAGGTATTGTTTAATGAGATCTCCTTCCGGGTAAAAACATCAGCAATAAAGGAGGGAGGGGGTTCATATAGATCTAAATGCCTGGTAAACCTGTTTATCTCTTCAATATCAACACCGCAACCATAGACCATTAGCAGGAATTTAGTGAACAGGATTAATCCAATTCCAGGATGGCATTCTCGTGTTCAATGACCAACAATTGGGTGTGGATCAATTGGCCCACGGTACGCACAGGATGCTTTACATTGTATTTACCAATTGTCTTAAGATCGATATTCAGAGAGTATTTCTTTTTAAAAATTTCAATCAGTTCGAGGAACATCAGGGAATCACCACCAAGATCCTGAAAAATATCGGTCGTATCATCTATTTCGTTCAATTCTACTTCGCACTCATCGGCAAAAAATTGATAAACAATTTTACTCACTTCTTTCCGAATCTTGTCTGTTACTTTGTTCATTTTCTTCAACTTATACTAAACATCAATACACCTGTTAAAATAAACGAGTGTAAATATAGAAAAATTCTTACAGATATATGATTCTTATTATTTAAAAGTGTCGTACTTTTTCAGGACGATTGATGCATTGTGACCCCCGAATGCAAATGAGTTTGAAATGGCATGTGTTATGGGGTGTTTTCTGGCTTTGTTGGGAACAAAATCAAGGTCCAGTTCCGGATCTTTTTCATAGTTAATGGTCGGTGTGACGGTTTCTTTCAACATGCTCATGATGGTAATCGCTGCCTCGATTGCACCGGCAGCACCAATGGTATGTCCTATCATCGATTTCAATGATGAGACGGGGATCTGGTATGCCTGTTCCTGAAAAATTTTTTTGATTGCCAGTGTTTCATATCGGTCATTCAGGATTGTAGAGGTTCCGTGTGCATTAATATATTGAACATCAGTCGGTTTCAGGTTACTATTCTGCAAAGCCAGTTTCATGGTATGAGCCATGCCTTCTCCATCATTCATGGGTGCCATTATGTTGTAGGCTTCACTGGTTAGCGCATAACCTGAAATTTCTGCAACGATTGTTGCTTTTCTCGCCAGAGCGAACTCTTCCGATTCAAGGATAAGGACACCTGCACCCTCTCCAATAACAAATCCATCCCTGCTTTTTGAGAATGGTTTGCTTGCTTTTTCCGGAGGATCATTTTCAACCGACAGGGCATAGAGTTCATTAAACCCGCGTATCTCTTCAGGATTGATGATTGAATCCGCCCCACCCACTATCACAATATCTGCTTTGTTCGATTGAATCAGGTCAAAGCCCAATCCAATGGCATAAGCTGAGGATGCACATGCTGTAGTCACAGTATAATTGGGCCCAAGAAGTTTATATTCAAGCGATATCCATGCAGACATGGAATTATTCATACTTTTTAAGATCGCATTCTGAATGGTTGTTCCCTTTTCCACGCTGGAATTACCGGTATTTACAACACCCATTATTACAGCACATCGGGTTTTGTCAACGTGTGAGAAATCGATTCCGCTTTTTTCAACAGCCGCTTTGGCACAGGTAAAACAGAACTGTGTCACTCTGGTCATTTGCCTTGCCGATCGTTTCCGGATATACTCTCTGGCGAGATCCTCAAAATTCAACGGAACCTCTGCAGCAATCTGTGTTTGGAGATCTGACGGGTCAAACAATGAAATTCGCTTAACACCACTTTTACCCTGAACGAGGTTTTCCCAATTCGTTTCGATATTCAGTCCAAGGGCAGAAACAACATCCATCCCCGTAACCACAACTTTTCGATCCATAGTTGTATGATTCATTTAATTTACATTTCGAAGGGGCCTTTTTCGCAATTCATATATTCTTTGACCGCAAAAGTAAGTTCTTCTTTAGTACAATAACCCTGCTCGACGAACCGCGTGGCAGCATCGACATACCAACCTCTCAGCCTGTCTTTAATCGATCCGTTACACGCTTCTATGCTGCTTTTTTGATTGTTGTTATCCGGAGTGACTCTTTGCTGTGCTTCCCAGGTATAGAAACCCTGGGCCGTTTTCATCCCTAACCTGTTCTCTCTAATCATGTTCCCCAGATGATTCAGCAACGGTTTGTAGAATCCCCGGTTCTTCGCCTTTTCCGTGTACCGATCAATTGAATTGCGTATTACATCAATTCCAACACGATCAAAAAATTCAAACACTCCCACAGGGAAAAAATCCCTCACAATCAAGTCATCCATTTCTTTAAATGAAAGGTTGTTCTCTTTACATAGCTGGAATGCTCCTGCCTGAAAATCCAAAAATAAACGATTTAATAAAAAAGCACTTTCCCCCTGCTGAAGAATAAACTTCTTATTCATGTGGTTTAGGAAAAGCCGGGAGTTCTGCAGCGTTTGCCTGCTTGTATTCCGGGTAATGATTAACTCGACAATATTGGTAAACGGGACGGGGAAAAAAAAATGCATCCCAATCACTTTATCTTTCCTCTTACCATGTGTATACCAATCTTCCGGGAGTATAGAAGAGGAACAGGATGCAAAGATACAATCGTTATTTGTGATCCGATCAAGTTTTTCAAACAATTTTCTTTTCAGGCAGAGATCCTCTGTTATGGTTTCGATGATTAAATTACATTGTGCTAACTTCCGGGGCAAATGACTCACGTGTATTTGGTTCAACCGGTTTTCATACCTATCATGATCAATAAGTCCTGTTCTAAATGTTCTCGTCCATCTTTTCCTTACCTGTTTTTCAAGTTCCTCAACATCATTCTTCGTTTTGCAGATCCACACCAGTGGGAATTCAAAGTCAAGGAGATAACCGAAAAGACTGGTTCCCATTTTTCCTTTGCCTACGATACCCACATGAAAATCTACCGGGTTCATTTCTGATCTACCATTTGGTTTTTCCATGCTCCTTTATCCTGCAATTTTATCTCGTTCCGCATTTCCGGAAGGTGTTTTTTCATTACCCGGAGGTGGCAGCGAAATCCTTCCATTGAAACAAGGAAGAGTGCTGCCGACTCAATAGCAACCTTATCCTTCCGGATCAGGTCGATCATTTTTAAAAACGCTTTGCGTTTGGATTTATCCCTGGAAAAGAGGTAAATCCCAAAAAGATTGAGGGTCATTTTGAATTTAAAGAAAAATCCACTCTGATCGGTCTTATAGGTTCGAACAAAATATCCCTTTTCAAAGAGTGGAAATGCTCTTTCTCCAATGGATTCCCAGGTATACAAGTGGTTAAGGGTTTCGTGATACCTGTCGAATAGTTCAAGCTGGGACATCTGCATATAATGAAGGACGGGAAACATGCCACCGGTATATTTTGCTTTCCCCTGAACCAGTCTGCCCTCCTTTTTCATTCTTTCATGCAGGTCTGTCCCTTCGTGGGTTCCCAGTATACTGATCATGACATACACCAGTTCGGCTTTAATGGCAAACTGATAAATGTTGTTAAACTCTTCAAGCGTATCATGGTCAAATCCGACGATAAACGAGCTGTAAACCTGAATACCAGCTTTGTTTATCCGGCGAATCGCATCGAGGTAGTGTTCTGCTTTGTTCTGAAATTTCTTGGTCTCTTTAATGCTCTCCGGGTTGACGGATTCCAATCCCAATACGATAAAACGGCAACCGGCTTCTGCCATTTCTTTTAACAGTTCCTCATCGTCAGCCACATCAAGGCTTGACTGGCAGGTCCAGGTAATTTCGAAGGGCTTTATTCTCCGCACCAATTCCAGGGCATATTTTTTATTAATGGTCAGGTTATCGTCCACAAACAGGATGTTCCTGATGGGCAGGGCTGCCACCTCCTCAACCACATTATCAATATCCCGGAATCGGACTTTCCTGCCAAACATTTTTGAGACAATACAAAACTCACATTTATAAGGGCACCCTCTGGTAGCCTGTACACTGAGCGATAGCACGTTACTGGTGTCCACCAGGTCCCATCTCGGGAGGACGTTCTGTGAGAAGGCTATTTTCTGTTCCGACTGATATATCTCCTGAATTTTTCCCTGCTCGAAGTCTGCCAGGCACTTTCCCCATAGTTCTTCTGCTTCACCGATAACCACACTATCCGCATGTTCAAGACCCTCTTCCGGTTCATAGGTCACGTGCGGTCCTCCAAGGATCACTTTAGCTCCCCGGTCCCTGAACATACCTGCTATTTGATAAGCTCTCTGAACTGACGGAGTATGGGTTGTAATACCAACGATATCCGGTTTTGCATTTATGGGAATGGGGTTCAGCTCCTCATCAAAAATTTTGATGTCATAATAATCTGGTGTGAGGGCTGCTAAAATCGGAAGGGCGAGGGATGTGTTTGCGTTTTTCCGGCCAACCAGTCTGGCAGTAAAACATTGTGTCCCAAAATGCTTGAATTGCTGAAATGGACTGATCAGGAATAACGTAAATTTTTCCCCCTCCATGCATCCCGTTCCCTCATGTTCATAGTCCGGCATCGCTCCTGTTTACAAAACTAATTATCTTTCAAACGGTTAGTTCAATCTCTCATCAAAAGATACCCTTTTTAAAAAAAATGATATTTCCAGGCTGTAAAAATATTGATTTGTTTACATTCAGGAAAATTCCACAAGAAAATTATTTTTGTGATTCAAAAGTGACTATTAAAACCCTGGAGATCCATAAACCAATCCCATGTATCGTTACCTCTGAGACAGTGTACTATGAAAATTAAGCTTATTTTATCTGCAAACCCGAACGATCCGTTGAAGAACCGGGAACCCTTTATGCCTTTATCTCTGCCGATTCTGGCTGGTACAGCACCGGACCATGATTATGAGTTTATTGATATGCTGATGGATTTCTCTGAAATCAACTATGATAAACCCGTTGATCTTGTCGGTATTAGCATCAGGCTTTCTGCTGAAGATATAGCATACCGTATCGCAGATGAGTTTCGTAAAAGAAATGTAACGGTTGTCCTTGGCGGCCCGCAGGTTTCTTTTGTTCCTTTTAAGGCGATTGAACATGCAGATAGTGTGGTTATCGGAGAAGCGGAGACATTGTGGCCCAAATTACTCCAGGATCTGCAAAACGATAGGTTGAAGGATTTTTATGTTTGTTCCCCTTCTCCATTTGATCCGCAAGGGAGAACATACTACCAGCTCGATGAAATGCCTAACCTGAAAGGTCTTCCAAAACCCAACAGAAGTTTGTTTAAAAGAAAATACACCTTCGATATGGTTTATGCTTCCAGGGGATGCCCGATAGATTGTGACTTTTGTACAGTGACTACCTTATTTGGAAGCAAATACAGAATGCGACCTGTCGAGGAGGTGGTGAATGAAATTGCCGGTTTTACAGGATATTATTATCTCCTGGATGATACGGTATTCGGCAGACCATCCACGTATGGTTATTACCTGGAATTATTCGACCGGATTTTAAAGCTGAAAAAAAGAAATTACTGGACTGGCCAGGCTAATCTGGATGCGGCAACAACAAAAAAAGGACAGGAGGTCATCCGAAAAGCAGTTGAAGCTGGATTTCTTTATGCAGCCGTAGGTATTGAATCCATTAATAACAAGGTGCTGGAAAAAAACCGAAGCATTTCTAAAATGGGTATTCGTAACCACCAGGATGTAATCTCCAGGATGAAAGAGAGCATTGCTTTTATGCAGGAGCAGGGTATCGTCATTTCAGGCTGGTTTGCCATCGGCTATGAAGAGGATGATATCGATGCCTATTATCGGACCTACGAATTTTGCGAGGAAACCAATATTCTTCCGGTATTTTCACCGGTTCATGCCCTGCCGGGATCAAGATTATACCAGCGGCTGTCAAAGGAGGGTAAGTTGCAGGATAATAGAACAAACATCACCAATGTATCCCACCCGAGTATGACAAACCAGGAAATCATGAAAGCCCTTGAATATGTTGTGGAAAAAGGTTATAGCTTCAATGAGATCGTGAAAAGGACACGGTTCTATTGGAACAAGTTTACCCCGGAAAACTTCAATTCAACAGGCGATAAGATTCACAAGACCATCTTCACCTACATTACACAACAGCAAATGAAAAAAATCACGCAACGTGAAAACAGGAAACTTAAAAGCAAGCTTCAAGACCGGTAATGTCTTGCCCTGTTTAAAGCCTTTGTGAAAAATTTTACCAAGTTAAGTAGCATATCGAATATAAAAAACTATACCTTTACGCGTTGATTTATAAAAATCCAAAAAATTATACATTATGAAAAAAATTGCTATGATTATGGTTGTTGTTTTCGGAGTCCAGCTCATGGCTCAGGGACAACCGTTTGAGAAAGGAGACAAAACGATTAATCTGGGTATTGGGATTGGCTCAGCGTTATATTCCGGTAAATATTACAAGATGAGAATTCCACCGATATCCCTCTCCTATGAGCAGGGTATTACCAATAAGTTAGGCATCGGGTATATCGGTGTTGGTGGATATTTCGGGATCAGCGGATCGAAATGGGAGACAGAGTACCTAACCTATGAATACGGATGGAAATATACCTACATTGTTATCGGCGCTCGTGGAGCCTATCATTTTGATCTGGTAGATAACCTGGATCTCTATGCCGGCCTTATCCTCGGGGTCAATATTGTAAGCAGTAAAGAGATCGGTGACTTTCCAACGGGTGTTAATGTTGATGAACAGAGCACCGGTGTGGCTCATTCTGAATTCGCCGGAATACGGTGGTTTTTCAAGCCAAATTTTGCCTTAATGGCGGAACTTGGATACGGTATAAGCTATCTCACTGTTGGGGCAGCTTACAAATTTTAACGGATGGTGTTCATCCAAGGCTAGACCTCGCAAAGTGTTTGCGGGGTCTTTTTTTAATACGGAATGAGATAAGATATCGCTCACACCTTGAATTGCCACTATTTTGTTACTTTTAGTGCAAATCCGGGAAACCGGTTCCATCCTCCTTTGAAAACATGGAGAGATTTTTGCATTACGGAATGAAAAAAATCTTTTGATACCGTTTACGCCCATGACATTCTCCAGATCAGTCCATTCATTTCCACTGACTATCCTGTTTCTTGGGATCTTTATTTCCAGCGGCTTTTCTCAGGTTGTTTTCAAACAGAATATTCGTGGGACTGTTGTGGATAAAGCATCACAATTCCCGCTGTCTGGTGTGAATGTCATCCTTATTGGTTCCGATTCCCAGCATGGTACCATTACAAATGACCAGGGGGAGTTTCGCTTTGAAGGAATCGTTATCGGAAGATACGACCTTCAGGTGAGCTATGTTGGATACAATGCAGTAACCACTCCGGGAATTGAGCTCACCTCTGCCAAAGAGATGGTGCTGGAGATAGAGATGGAAGAGAAAGTATTAACCCTGGATGAAGTGACAGTAAAGGCCTATTCGAGGAAGGACCGCCCCATTAATGAAATGGCAACAGTCAGTGCACGGTCTTTTACAGTGGAAGAGACAAACCGGTATCCTGGAAGTTATGGAGATCCTGCGCGAATGGCTGCCAATTACGCAGGGGTTATGACAGCCAGGGATAACAGGAATGACATCGTGATCCGTGGCAATTCTTCCATTGGCCTGCTCTGGCGTCTTGATGGCATTGAGATCCCGAATCCAAATCATTTCGGTGCTTCCGGAACGACCGGTGGTCCCATTTCAATCCTGAACAACAACCTGTTAACCAATTCCGATTTTTATACTGGTGCATTCCCCGCTGAATACGGGAATGCGCTCGCCGGAGTATTTGACCTTAAAATGCGGTTCGGGAATAATGAAAAACGGGAACACTGGGGCCAATTAGGATGGAACGGAATAGAATTTGGAACAGAAGGGCCCTTTTCAAAGGACTCAAAAGCTTCCTATCTTTTCAGCTATCGATACTCGATTGTCTCGATTATTGAAAAACTCGGGGTTACTCTGGAAGAAGCAGCAGAGTACCAGGACCTGACACTAAAAATCAATCTGCCCAATACCAGGGCCGGCAGCTTTTCCGTCATCGGAATGGGCGGACTGAGTCATATTGATATATGGGATTCCGATAAGGATCAGTCCGACTGGTCATTTGATGATTCAGGAGAAGATCTTACCAATGGATCAGATATCGGGGTGATTGGCCTTACACACACCCACTTCATTAAAAATAAAACCCGGTTAAAAACCACCGCTTCGATAATGGGTTCCCGTGTTGAAACCAGGATTGACACATTTACTGTGAGCAACCCCGACCCGTTTATCTGGGCTGGAGAGCAATCATCAGAAACGAAATACTCCTTTACCTCCCAGCTTACCCGGAAAATCAATGCCAGAAATACACTGGTTCTTGGAGGAATGTACGATATCTACCAGACCAGCTTTACCGATAGTCAATACTATCACGGGAACTACCGGTTGGATACCGATGCAGAGGGTAACCTATCGTTGATCAGGGCTTTTACCCAATGGCAGCATAAATTTACGGATCGTCTTTCTTCATCCATGGGTGTACATTACCAATACCTTACCTTTAACGGGTCCTGGTCTCTTGAACCAAGAGTGGGAATTACATGGGAGTTCATTACTAATCAGTCGATCAACCTGGGTTACGGATTGCACAGTCAGATTCAGCCTCGTTTATTCTATTTCGTGTTGTCTCCCCAACCAGATGGAAGCTATGTTCAATCCAATCGAAACCTCGAAATGTCAAAAAGCCATCAAGTGATCCTCGGATACGATTATCTGCTGAATGAAAACCTGAGACTGAAAATAGAAACATACTACCAAAAATTGTTTAATATTCCTGTTCAGCCAAAAAATCCCGCTTACTCCCTCCTGAATACCGGGGCAGAATATTTTATTGAAAGGCAGGATAGCCTGGTTAACGAAGGGACCGGTGAAAATTACGGGGTTGAATTGACATTCGAACGGTTCCTGAGCAATAACTATTATTTCCTCATTACAGCATCCTTGTTCAACTCCACCTATGAGGGTTATGATGGAATAAAAAGAAACAGTGCTTTTAATGGCAATTATGTTTTAAATGCCATTGGTGGCTATGAGCTGATTTTCCCAAACAGGAAAGATATTGCTTTCAATTTCGGCCTGAAAGCAACCTGGGCCGGCGGTGTTCCCTATGTACCATATGATGTTGAAGAGACGGTACGATTGGGGGAAATTGTCCTGGATTGGGACCGGGCTTTTGAATCCCGGCGCAAAGATTATATCAGGGTAAGCCTTCGATTGGGTATTAAGCGGAACAGACCAAAATTCGACATGGAAACGGCCATGGATTTTCAGTACCGGACAAATTACACCACCGTATTCCTGGAAAGGATCGATGTCAATACCGGAGAAATTCACAAAAATTATAAGATGGGATTCTACCCGATGGCGACCTGGAAAATACAGTTTTGATTTAGCCCAGGAAGCACCTACAATACATGGTTGGAATCTTGTGCATCACTTTAATTTCTTTGAACGGGATTTTTTTCTAAATTTGACCGGAATCCTTTTACTATTACCTAATTGTTCATGTGATGAAAAATCAAATGCTAAAGACACTTTTTTCAGTTGCCCTGGTGTTAATCATTCCGGTTTCGGCAATGGCAAACAAAACATCTGTTGAGTTAACCGCACCTGAAAAAGCTGAAAAAGGAAGTGAAGTTACAGTGGTCATCCATGTAAAACACATGGGAAATTCAGCTACTCATTTTACCGATTGGGTTTCTGTTAAGATCAATGGTAAAGAGGTTAAACGCTGGGAATATAACAAAAAGGAGCGGCCTGAAGCGGGCAATTTTACACTGGAATACAAATTTGTATTGAACGAAAAATCGAAAATCGTTGTCCAGGGCAATTGCAATAAACACGGAAGCGCCGGCCCGAAAGAAGTAGTGATCGATGTGATGTGACCGGTAAACCTTTCACCATGTATATCGTTATTATTGTTCTTGGCATAATCAATCTGGTTCTGGTTC
>CAYMFM010000048.1:0-1891 GCA_964389685.1 uncultured Rikenellaceae bacterium | reverse complement strand
TTCACCATGTATATCGTTATTATTGTTCTTGGCATAATCAATCTGGTTCTGGTTCTAATCCAACTTTTTAGTGGACTTAAAGTAATCAGGATCTCATTCAAAAGCCACAAGAGGTTCGGGATAGCCCTGGCCACCGGCGCAATTGTTCATGGCTTTCTGGCCCTGTATTATAGTTTCTTTTAATCATTATTAAACCCTATTACCATAAAAAAATTCTATTTTGATACGGGTATTCGGATCGCTGAAGCGTATGCCAAATGCGGTAAGGAACTGGCCGCTTTTCTTGTTAAGAAAGTCCTTTAAATGGTTTGGGAATTGCCGTTCCATCTGTGAACCGGTATTCCTTTTTCAGCCTTGCTATTAATTCACTGCTGCCGGATTTTCAGTCCGGCAGCCTGTTATTTTATACCACGATGACGGATCTTATACCCAATAGCCCGTATCCCAATAAAAATAGAAAAAGTGAATAATATCACTAAGCTCTCATGAAGATCCTGTTAATCAATCCACCTCGTTCACCGCAGAATCAGATCCTTGAATCCGCTCCTGAGGAGGCAAAACCATTCATTCATAGAAAGCTCATTGGACCACCGCTTGGTTTACTGACCATCGCAGCTGCAATAAAAGATCATGATGTCAGGGTTTTTGATATGAAAGGAGAGTATGACCTTGATCCCGCGACACCTCCATTACAGGATTTAACCCAACAACTACTCCGTGAGCATGATCCTGACATCGTAGGCATAACCGTCATCACATCGGAATTCAACTTCTCCATTGAAATATTCAGAACCGTCAAACAATATGATCCCTCCATTTTAACGGTTGCAGGAGGACTTCATACCACACTCTGCACTGAAGATTTCACGGATCGGGCCATCGATATTGTCTGTCCCGGACAAGCCGGTGATACGTTTCGAAAGGTGGTTGAAGCCCGGGAGAAGGCTTTTCCATTCCAGAAAATCCCCGGAATATTTGTCAACTCACCAGATGGATTAACCAGGACACCCGGTCATACTCCATCGTGGGATGCAGCCGGGAAGGATTTTCTGATGCCTGACCGCAGCCTCCTGAACCGCTGGAGATCAACTTACAGGGTTGGGAAAAACATCGAAACGTCAACCTACCTGTTTACGTCACAAGGTTGTCCGTATGAATGTACTTTTTGCTCCATCTGGTGCGAGTTCAAACAAAAATTCTACCAGCGTGATCTGGAAAGTATCATCACGGAATTAAAACTGATCGATTATTCAATTGTCCGGTTTGCAGATGCCAACACCATTGTGAATGTTGATTTTATTAACCGGCTGTTCGACCGTATTCAGGAAGAAGGTATTGAAAAAGAGTTCATCATGGATATCCGTGCTGATACGGCAGTAAAATACCCCGGGCTTATTGAGAAACTTGCCAGAACGGGATTAAAAGTGGTTATTTGTGGATTCGAATCATTCAGGGATGAAGAACTTGCGTATTACAAAAAAAAGTCACCTGCCGGTATCATTGAGGAAGCTATTCGTGTTTTTCACCAAAACGGGATCCTATTGCGTGGCAATTACGTTGTTCCGGGTTACTATACTCGCGATGACTTCAAGGCCCTGGCTGATTATGCTGATTCGCACCGGGTGAGTTATGCGGGATATACTATTCTGACTCCATTGCCGGGTACACCACTATACCGGGAAATGAAAGAGGAGATCATCGATCATGACTTTGCCAAATACAACTTTTTCAACTGCGTAACAACAACCCGGTTGCCGATAGATGAATTTCACTACGAGGTTGGAAAACTCTGGTTGATAAAAAAGGGAACAGATGTGATATGATGTGCATGGGGTTTTAACCCGAAAAATTCAAAGAATTTTTCGCCATTTATGGCTGACGAAAAGTCAAA
>CAYMFM010000047.1:0-29012 GCA_964389685.1 uncultured Rikenellaceae bacterium | reverse complement strand
AAGAGAGCAATGTTATTTCCCTGGCTGCCGTTGCTGCCAAACGGATTGAAGCCATCCGGGAAGAGCTCCATTTCAGAGGGGAACTGGATAAGTAGTGATTGTATTAAAGATAAACCCAATTGGGGCATTTACTTTCCCGCCAGCATAGAATCGCCTGCTGCCTTCCGGTCCATGATAGGATTTTCCCCTGAAGGACCTTGAAGTTGGACCGGGAATGATTGCTTACAATTCGTTCTAAAAACATGCCGCACCTACGGCGCTTACAATTTAACCCGAATTATTCATGCATTCAGCATGAATAATGACGATACATAATTGAAATCTATTGATTATCAATTATATATATCAGGGTTAACCCTGATAAAAGTCAAATAAGGAGAAAAACATTAATGAATAATGAACTTATAGACGAACTTCGTTGCCAACTAACGATACGGGTCTCGTAACCAAAAAACGTCACTCGGTAGTCGGTAACGGATGTTGTAACCCCACATGCACACCCAATATTATTTCTTTATATACTTAAACTTCAGGTTATACATGAATAAATGTTTACGTGAATATTAGTAATTTTAGACAAAATAGAATCCGTAGATTAATGACTCTTGCAGAAAGGATAGAAGCGTTCAGCAGACTTGGAAAAATAATCAGCAAAATGCTGGAAAATGGAGGTAAACAGCCAGATTTACCTGTATCCGCTGTCGGGTTGAGTCGACTGATCCATACGGTTCAGGATCAAAATCCCTGGTTCACTCCCGAAAATGTTATATCAGCCCTGTCATCCATCGCTCAATCCCTGACACGAGAAAACATGGTAACCTGGACATCCATGTATCCGGCTCTTGAGGGCGAAACGACCCCCAGACACATTGGTGTAACGATGGCAGGGAACATTCCACTGGTGGGCTTTCACGACTTTCTGTCCGTCCTGATGTCGGGTCACCATTTTATCGGGAAACTCTCCTCAAAAGACGACCGGTTGTTGCCTGCCGTTGCCCATTTACTCACCAAAATAGAGCCAGAGTTTAACGGACTGATCGACTTTTCAGCAGGAGATTTTACCTCCATTGATGCGATTATTGCTACAGGCAGCGATAACTCGGCACGCTATTTTAACTACTATTTTGCCCGCTATCCAAACATCATCCGGAGGAACCGGAACGGAATTGCAATCCTTGATGGGTTGGAGAACAGATCAGAGCTAAACGCTTTGGGAGAGGATATCTTCTGCTATTTTGGTCTCGGCTGCCGCAGCATCTCAAAACTGTTTGTTCCCGAAAACTATGACTTTACCCCCCTGATCAATGCACTCCAGGCATACAGTCACTTTGCAGATCACAAAAAATATAAAAACAACTATACCTATAACCGCGCAAGATACACACTGCAACAGAAGGCATTCATTGATGCAGGATTCCTCCTTTTCAGGGAAGAAGATGAAATGGCTTCACCTCCCGGTGTTGTCTATTTCGAATACTACAATCAGCAGGAAGAGCTTAAAAAGAGACTCAACCTGCTGCAGGATAAGATCCAATGTACAGTCAGTCACAACAAACATTTCAATTCCATTGGTTTCGGAAAATCCCAATACCCTGATCTCTGTGAATATGCTGATGGAATAAATACCATGAAATTTCTTTTATCATTGAATAATTGAGTAAAAAGTTGTAAATTGTATGTACCTATTTACCGTTTTGTCTTCAGGAAAAAGCTGTTGGATAAAATTTTAAAAGACCATGGACAATTTGGTTTATACATTTCGAATGATCTCTAACGAGGAGGATAACTTCAGAAGGGATTTTGAAATACGTCCAGATCAGACGTTTTTCAACCTGCATCTTGCCATTCAGAAAAACCTTGGGTACGATAAGTCACACATGGCATCCTTTGTCCTGACCAATGAAAAATGGGAAAGGGAAGCAGAAATCACCCTTTTCAATATGAGGGATGAGCCATCGGAAAATGTGCTGATTATGGATAAAGTTAACATTGGGGAGGTGTGTAAGGATCTGAAACAAAAATTACTCTATGTCTACGATTTCTTTTCTGATCGTTGCTTTTTTATTGAACTGGTAAATATAGGTGATGAAGATCCTGGGGTTGACTATCCGCGATGTATCCAGGCGAAAGGGAAAATCCCAATACAGATCATCATGGAGGATAATAACATCGATACGTTTTCGGTGGAAGAGTTTGATAACCTGGAAAGTTTCGATGATGATCTCTCTTTTGAAAATCTTGATGATTATGATCAATTGTAGAATCGGATAACCGGGTGATCAAGCAACGATTTCCTCCATCATAATCCTTTTTTCCTACCGAAAAATCCTATATTTTTACACTTCCCTGTTTTTCAATAGCTCCGATTTAATCCATGAAAAAAACGCTGGTAGTGATCCTTGGTCCAACCGGAATTGGCAAAACCGGAATGGGAATCATGTTGGCCAATCACTTCAAAACCGAAATCATATCTGCCGACTCCAGGCAGATCTACCGTGAGATGGAGATAGGCACTGCAGTACCTTCAGCAGATCAACGAAAAAAAGCAAAACACCACTTTATTCAAACCCGGTCAATTCATGACTATTACAACGCGAGTATGTTTGAGATGGAGGTGCTTGATCTACTGGAGAAACTCTTCCTGAAAAAGGATATTTTACTGCTGGTTGGGGGTTCGGGATTGTATGTTGATGCCGTGTGTAAAGGCATCGATGATATACCGACCATCGACCCGGAGGTCAGAAAAAACCTGGTTGATCAATATAATAATGAGGGTATTGAAAGTTTGCGCAGGCAACTTAAGTTCCTCGATCCGGAATATTACAGTAAAGTTGATCTGAAAAACCATAAGCGGATCCTTAAAGCGCTTGAAATATCCATAATGACCGGACAGCCCTATTCCTCATTTCTCACCAGACAACCCAAAGTCAGGAATTTTCAGATCCTGAAGATCGGGTTGAACAGGGAACGCAGGGAGTTGTATGAGATCATTGACCAGCGTGTGGATAGCATGGTCAGATCAGGACTGGTTGAAGAAGCAAAAAACCTGTTTGCATACTGCAAAATCAACACATTGAACAGTGTGGGATATAAGGAGCTTTTCGAGCACTTTGAAGGAAAACATACACTGGAAGAGGCGATCAGATTGATTAAAAGAAACAGCAGGAGGTATGCAAAAAGGCAACTTTCCTGGTTTTCCAGAGACAAGGAAATCACCTGGTTTCATCCGAATGATACGGAGGAGATCATCCACCTTATTGAAAAGAAAACCAGTGCTTAACCTGAATCCAGGATTAAAATCCACCCAATAAAATTCCAAAGCACAAATAACAAATATCAAATAAATCGCAATCTTTAAAATTCAAAATACGAAGGATTTGCGTATTTGAATTTGAAAATTGATTATTGTTTGTGATTTGTTTTTTGTTATTTGTTTTTTTGTCCTGTTTTCATCTTTAAGGCTTTAATAAATCATGTCTAATTCTAACATAAAACATTTCGTCATCCGTGTATACGGATTGGTGATTAACGACAATAAGGAAGTTCTCCTGACGTATTACGGTTACGAAACCCGGGTCGTTTTTCGTCTTTCGTCAATATTAGAAACCGTTACCGAACTTCATCATTCGTTAATCACTGCCAGCCGTGTATTTCTTCAGTATTCAGGTAACAGATTTTAATCCACACTTAAATCCCAATTTGGTTATCCCATTTGATATTTTTTTATGAATATTTAGAAGCCAATGATAAAAGAATCCCAAAGGGATTCAATTATGAGTAACCCGGTACGAGCCCCGAGGATTTTACTGGGGCGAAGTGCCGGGTAGGATGATGATAGAGAAACACAACCCCGAAGGGGTTGAATATTAATATTTTATATAGCAAAATTCAACCCCTACAGGGTTGTAATCTTCTTGTATATACTAACCACCGGTCATAACCGGTGGTTACTCATTATTCTACCCCGTTCGGGGTAAAGTGTAATGGTTAAAACTAGTTTCGCAAGAAGGACCTTGTATAAAACCTGCTTTTTGATATTCGTTTTAAACATTGTTACCGAAATTGTGAAGTATTACACTGCAGGCAGGCTGGGATATTCATTATTCGATATTCAAATTATTGATTCACTTTAATTACGGCCCTCACCATTTCTTCTATTCCCTCCACCATTGCTTCCCAGGTAAATCGTTTTTTCTCCTCCTCAATGTTTTTTTCAAAAGAAGCCATTCGTTTGTTTTCATAGAAATCCTGAATGGCACCGGCAATGGCACCCGGATCCACGGCTGTGACATATCCAACTTTCTGATCGGGAACAATTTCGGGCAGACCACCAACCCTGGTAACCAGCATTGGTTTATTAAAATGATAGGCGATCTGTGTAATCCCACTCTGGGTTGCCGACCGGTACGGTTGTATGACCATATCACTTGCCGAGAAATAGAACTTCACTTCTTCGTTCGGAATAAATTTATCGGTAATGATCAGTTTTTCTTCTATACCAAGTTCTTTGGCCAGTTTCTCGTACCCTGATTTCTCTTCATAAAATTCCCCGGCCATGATCAGTTTCAGGTTCATCTTTTCCAGTTTCTCATTTGCCAGGGCACGATACAGCAGATCCAGTCCCTTATATTTCCGGATCATACCAAAAAACAGAAGGTATCTATGCTGAACCGGGAGGTTCAGGTGGTCCAGTGCAACTTCGCGGTCAATGCGTTCACCGAAATGATCATAGATGGGATGAGGAATGAAGGCAGCCGGGTGTTCTGGTTTGATCTCCTTTAACTCTGCGAGAGAAGAACTGGAAAGTGTGATGAATGCATCACATGAATTGAAATAATAACCTGCAAGCAGTCTGTCCGGCAGCCGCTGTTCGTGTGGTCTAACATTGTGAGTAAGGGATATTACCCTGATGGCTGATTTTTTTCTCACCCGTCTGATAATCCACCCTAAGGCAGGAGCCATAATGGGCATCCAGTACTGGACAATGATATAGTCCGGCTTTTCCCGCAGAATGTGGTGCACTGTCCGCGACCAGGATACGGGATTCACAGAGCTCATCAGGGATGCAATCGGAATGTCCTCCGGAGGTGGTCCTTCGGCGAATTGAGTTTTACCCGGAAAGAGAAATCCGGGATACTGGTAATAAAAAGAGATGATGGATGATTCTTTTCCTGCTTTTCGGAATGCTCTGCACAACGCTTCACCAAAAGTGGCTATTCCTCCGCGCAGGGGATAGGCCGGACCAAGGATCAGGTTCTTCAAAACTTAACAATTAATTTTCTTCTCAATCTGGTAAACGTTCCTGTCACTGGAGTTTCTGGATACAAGTTCACCCAGGAATCCGGCAAGGAACAGCTGTGTACCAATGATCATCGCAGTCAGGGCAAGGTAAAAGTAGGGACTCTGGGTAACACGCTGGGCGGGGATATCATGGAAGGTATTGTATAGTTTAACACCTCCCAGCCATGCGGCGGCAATGAATCCTGCAACGAACATCAGGGTGCCGAGTGTACCGAAAAGGTGCATGGGACGCTTTCCAAACCGGCTGATGAATGAGATGGTCAATAGATCCAGGAATCCTTTGATGAACCGGTCAAATCCAAACTTTGTTATTCCGTACTTCCGGTTCTGGTGCAGGACAATTTTTTCACCTATCCGTATAAAACCAGCTTGTTTTGCCAGAACCGGGATATAACGGTGCATCTCACCATACACCTCGATGCTTTTTGCCAGGGCATTCTTATAGGCTTTCAAGCCACAGTTAAAATCGTGTAGCTTTATGCCAGTAACAATTCTTGCCGTCCGGTTAAAAAATTTACTGGGGATTCGTTTGGTGATCGGGTCAAACCGTTTCTTTTTCCATCCGGAGACCAGATCAAAATCCTCGTTCTTAACCATATTATACAGCCCGGGAATCTCGTCCGGATTATCCTGAAGGTCCGCATCCATGGTGATGACCACATCCCCCTGTGCGATTTCGAATCCACTGAATAGGGCAGCCGATTTACCATAATTGCGACGAAACCGGATTCCCCGGATAAAAGCCTTCTCCCCGGAAAATTTTTCGATCACATCCCAGGAAGAGTCGTTGCTGCCATCATCAACCAGGATTATCTCAAAGGAATAGTTCTTTTCATTACAGACCCGTTCAACCCACTCCACAAGCTCCGGGAGTGACTCTTCCTCATTAAACAGCGGAATTACAATGGAAAGATCCATAGTGTAAGATAGTTCTTTTATTCGGCAGGCTCCTCCTCTATATCAGCCATTGCCTTTTTGAAGGCATCCCCCTCCCGCCTGAGGAAAATTGAAGCAATCAGGGAAATGATTACACCCCAAAATACATAAGTAAAAATCCCAAAGAACGGCATGCTTACAGGTGTAACTATCTTCCTTAATAAATTTACCTGCTGTTCGATCAACGATTCCGAAAGCCTACCCTGTTCGATCAATGTTTCCTCCTGAGAAATAAAAAATTTCTCGATCAGCTCAGGATCAATCAGGTTATACAGGATCAATCCAAAAACAGCAACAATTATTCCAACATAAAGACCAATTACGGTACCCGCACCAACACCCTGGCCATAGGTCAGGACACCACCCCTGGAATCATCCCTGAACGATCGGACCCCAAGTGTAAATCCCCCAACTGAAATTAAAAATCCAATTATTCCCAATATAATACTCCGGTCAAAAGTCTTATCAAGAAAATAAAGGATTAATGTATAAATGATCAAGACGAGGCTGAACAGCAATGCCGGATTCATTGTCCCTTTCCATACTGAAACACGTTTATTTTCCATTTTATCTTTGATTAAGGTTTCTAAACAAATATATTAGTTTTTTACTTAATAATCAGGCGCAGTGTTAAAAGATTTGTAATCTTTTGATTACACGGTAAAAGTTTGTAATTTTGCAGTGGGTAAGTCTTATACGACTAGCTCCTGCTGAAATCCCCCAGGACCGGAAGGTAGCAAGGGTAGGTAGTTGTAGCGGTGCGATATAAGTAGCTTACCCACTTTTTTATTTACAGGGAGTGATATTTTAACAAAAGAATATACTTTTGGAGGTTTAGTAAGATTTTAGAGTATGGAAATGTTATTGAAGATCTATCCGGAAAACCCCAGTCTGCGGTCAATCCGCAGGGTGGTTGAAGTGCTTGAAGAGGGCGGTATCATAATCTATCCAACCGATACGGTCTATGGGATGGGTTGTGATATCATGAATTCCAGGGCTGTTGAAAAAGTTGCCCGGCTTAAGGGGATTAATCCGACCAGGGCAAATTTCTCCTTCATCTGTCACGATCTGAGTCAGATCTCCGATTACACCAAACAGTTGGACAATCCCATTTACAAACTAATGAAGAAGCACCTTCCCGGTCCGTTTACCTTTATCCTTCACGCCAGCAACCAGGTTCCAAAAATGTTTAAGAGCAATAAAAAAACCGTAGGTATCCGGATACCGGACAACAACATCATTCTGGAAATAGTGCGTGAGCTCGGGCGGCCTATCCTCTCCACATCCATTCACGATCCCGATGAAGTCATTGAGTACACAACCGATCCGGAACTGATCTACGAAAAGTACAAAGACAAAATCGATATCATTATCCACGGTGGATATGGAAATAACGAAGCCTCAACCATAGTCAACTGCACGTTTGAGGAACCGGTGATCGAGAGGCAGGGATTGGGTATACTTGAGCACTGATTTATTTTCTCCAGAAGGAAGGCGAGAAAAGAACAAGAACCGTGAACAGTTCAAGCCTGCCCAGGAGCATCAGGAAAGATAAGAACCATTTCCCGATGTCAGGCAGGAAAAAATAATTTTCTGCCGGTCCCACTTTACCAATACCTGGCCCGATATTCCCAAGGGTAGCAGCAACGGAACCAAAAGCACTATCCAGATCACATCCAAGCAATCCCATAACAATAACACTTAGCCCGGTAATTAACATGTAAAAAACGACAAAGGCAAGGATATTGGATATGATCTGGGGAGAAACGGCTTTATGGTTAAACCGCACAGGTATCACGGCTTTTGGATGGATCAGTCTTTTCAGTTCAAGCAAACCGTTTTTAAACAGCAGGAGAATCCTCATCATTTTAATGCTTCCCCCGGTCGATCCTGCTGATCCACCCGAAAACATCAGGATAAGTAAAAGGATCACGAGGAATGGAGACCATTGCAGGTAATCAACCGTTACGTATCCGGTAGTGGTAATAATTGAGATGACCTGAAATGCCGCATCCCGGAATGATTTCTCAACGGTAATGTCCTGGGTAATCAGTATACCGCCCATTACCACCAGGATAGAAAGCATAACAAAGCCCACATAAAACCTGAATTCTTCATTCTTCCAAATTTTATCGAACTGCAGGTGCAGGGCAAAATAGGAGAGGGTGAAATTGGTACCGGCAAGAAACATAAAAAAGGTGATTACATAATGAATATAAGGGGAAGTAAAGTAGGCAATGCTGAGCTGCTTGGTCGAATAACCTCCGGTAGCCATGGTGGTAAACGAATGACATACAGCATCAAACAGGCTCATTCCACCAAAAAGCAGAAGAATGGCTTCTGCACCGGTAAAAATAGTATAGATTGTCCATAGTCGTTTTGCCGTATCCTTCACCCGCGGATGCAATTTGTCCGGTGCAGGACCGGGTACTTCGGCGATGAAAAGCTGCATTCCCCCTACCCCAAGCAAAGGCAGGATAGCAACGGACAGTACGATTATTCCCATACCACCCATCCACTGGGTCATACTGCGCCAAACCAGTAAACCGTGAGGCATGGCTTCAATGTCATTCAGGATAGATGCTCCAGTGGTGGTAAAACCCGACATGGTTTCAAAAAAGGCATCGGTAAAGGAGGGTATTGCTCCGCTGATGATAAACGGTATGGATCCGAAAAAAGAAAAAAGGATCCACCCGACCGAAACGATGATGTATCCTTCCCGCTTACCCAGGTTAGGCAGGGCTTTTCTCGTCAGGAATCTGCCTGAACCTCCCGCAGCAACGGTGATCAATGAGGAGATCAGAAGCGATACAAGGTCACTATCCCGGTAATAGAGCGAAAAAGGAACTCCAAAAAGCATAAAGATCCCTTCCAGAAAAATCAGGGTACTCAATACCTTCAGAATGATTTTGAAGTTTATCATTACCGGGAAATGGC
Organism: uncultured Rikenellaceae bacterium; assembly: GCA_964389685.1. GTDB lineage: Bacteria > Bacteroidota > Bacteroidia > Bacteroidales > VadinHA17. Next base: position 19,838 of record CAYMFM010000047.1, on the reverse strand, counting down.
TAAAAGAACTTTTCGATCTTGGTGATTGCAGTAGGCAGGGTAAAAACAACCGCACGGTCGTTTGGCCTGATCTCCGTATCGCCCTTGGCAATAAACGCGGATTTACCGCGAATGATACCCCCGATGCTTGCATCTTTCGGAAAACCGATATCCTTGAGTGCTCCCTGAGTAACCTTTGCACCCTCTTTCACTACAAATTCCAGTACTTCAGCATCAGATACGGTCAGGTATTTGATCCTCGACACCTCCGCCCTCATGGTAAACCGAAATATCTTACTGGCTGTGATCAGCTTCTTGTTTATCACCGTATCTACCCCGATATTTTCAGCCAAACCGATGTACTGTATGTTTTCTATTTCAGCGATCGTCTTTTTAACACCGATTTTCTGGGCAAAGAGGCAGGATAAAATGTTGGCTTCGGAATTTCCCGTAACGGCAACAAAAGCATCCATGTTTCTGAGTCCCTCATCACACAACAGGTCAGTGTCCCTGCCATCACCATTGATTACCAGTGTATCTTCCAGTTCATCAGCCAGCTGGTCGCATTTATCTTTATCGATCTCAATTATTTTAATGTTAAATTCCCGCTGCAGCTCGAGTGCTGTTTTTTTCCCGATGCGGCTACCTCCGAGAATCATGAGGTTCTTAATGCCAAACTTCTTTTTGCCTATATGCTTAAAAACCTCCTGAAGTCCTGACCGGGTTGATACAATGTACACCATGTCGTTGACTTCAAAACGGTCATTGCCCCGCGGAATGATCGTCTCCCCGTTTCTTGTTATGGCAATGGTGCGGTACTCCATCGACTGGTCTTTCCTGGTCAACTCGCCCAGTGTTTTGTTAATGACCGGAGCATTTTCGTCGAGCTTGAACACAAAAAGAGATAGTTTCCCACCTGAGAACTCAAAAAATTCGGTTGTTTCGGATTGGTGCAGGAGCCCAACAAGTTCCTGGGCAGCAATGCGCTCCGGATAGATCAGGTAGTCGATCCCCAGGTTTGTGAAATGCTCTTTGAAAGAAGGAAGGAGGTATTCGGGATTATCCACCCTTGCAATGGTCTTCTTCACACCAAGGTGTTTCCCGATAATGGCAGATGTGATGTTAATATCTTCGGAATGAGATACGGCAATGAACAGATCCGCATGTTTGATTTTTGCCTCCTTAAGGGTATGAAAAGAGGTAGATGAACCAACCAGAGTCAGGATATCCATCACAGCCTCAATCGATTTTAACCTCGATTTGTCAGGGTCAATGACGGTAATCTCGTGGTCCTCATTGCTCAGCATTTTTGCCAGGTGCGATCCCACTTCTCCGGCTCCTGCAATGATAATTTTCATCTGGAATGGCTATTGGTCTCTATTCGAAGGGCAAAATAATACATTATCCTTCGAATATTCTAACACAATCTCATTTTTTTTACCCCTTTTCCAGGCCCGCATCCGGAAATAATAAATCCATCCGCAACGACTTTCCGTTCATTATAACCGCTCTTCGTTAATATTCTGGATCCAGGCACCCTCTGTCCTGACAACATAACAGGGGATTTCCAGTTCAACACATTTCTCCTTCATTACCTCTTCACAATAGAATGAAATGGAAGGATCGAGGACAATCTGCTGCACCCTGAAATGCTCAAAGAAACCGTCATGTGGGATTTCCGGATCGTGCCTGATGATAACAAAATCCAGATCATAGGGTGTCTTTTCCGGATGTCTGTCAGGCCATTCGCCATCAATCAGGCAGATCTTCCTTCCGTGAAAACAAATGAAATTCCCACTGGTAACCGGACCATCCTCCGGATCAGTCAGGTCAGGGGTTCCCATCTCATTTTCATGCTCTTCCAGGGTGATAAAATGCCATTGACGAACCTTGAGCCGGTTAAAATGATTCGATACATAATACTGTACATTTTCCTGACTTTCCGTTGTATCGAAATCGCCGGCTAACCAGGCTTTCCCCCCGTCTATAAATCCGATAGCAGTCTTTCTTTCAACGTGATATACTGCTATAACCTTCTGATGTTTCGTACGGAAAATAGAATATGCATTAATCGACAGGAACAGGGCAACCGCAGTGAAAAAACAGAAAAGATACCGGCTCTTCTTCCGGATTAGGAACAGGGATAGTGCCAGGATAATGCTATAAATGAGAAGTGTTTCAAGGATGCTGTTTGAGATTCCTGATGTCAGAGCATGAGGAAGACCTGTGATCAGTTCAAGGATACTATTCAATATGCTGATGGACTGATTCATGAGCCAGGCAAGTAGTGCGGCAACCGGTGGCAGGAAAGAGAAGAGGAATAAAAGTACTCCCAGGTAAAGTATGACCGTAACAAATGGAATAACAATGATATTACTGATGATGAAATAGTTTGGGAACTGATGAAAATAGTAGATGGTTATCGGAAATGTAGATAACTGTGCAGCCAGCGATACAGTTATTAGCCCCCATACCTTATCAACAACCCAGAACCGGCTTCTAAACAAGCGATAAAACCGGGGTTGAAAGAAAATGATTCCGGTAACAGCAATATAGGAAAGCTGGAAGCCTACTTCCATGATCAGGTAAGGGTTGATTAGCAGAAGAAAGAAGGCGGAAGCAGCAATGGTATTGTACACATTCCCCGGTCGTTTTAACGATTGTCCGATAGTAACAAAACTGAACATGGTGGCAGCCCGCATTACCGAAGGTGATAAACCGGTCAGGAACGCAAAGAACCAGAGGAACAAAATGATCAAAGAAGCCCGTATGATCCTGCTACTCCTGAATTTTCCGAGAAACCCCAGGAGATAGAACAAAAGAAAGTATAAAATGCCAACATGCAACCCGGATATTGCCAGGACATGCATCACCCCTGCATTCTTATACAGATCCTGCAGGCTGTCATCCAGTTTATCCCTGAATCCCAGGGTCAATGCACCGGCTATTGCTATCTCTTCCTCTCCAAAATGAAATTTCTGATAAATGCCCAGCAGGTGATGCCGCATTTTCGCAGAAATCAGCCGCAGTGTATTCCCTTTGTTTACCGCTGTTCGTTCCCAATCCTCAGATCGCAGGTACATCCGGCAGTAGATTCCACGACGGTACAGGTACCTTCTGTAATCAAACTCATACGGATTGTTGTAGAAAGGGATTTCCTGAAATTCTCCCTCTATCTTTAGTTGATCACCAATGAATAAATCCATGACGGCTGAATCTTTTTCAAAGTAGACCAATGCACTGCCTCTGGTATTTTCCCAACCTTCAGGAGATTTGATTTGCCGTACCTTAAGAATTGCTTTATATGACCTGGGTTTCTCTTCCGGCACTTCGGTAACCACGGCAATAATCTGGCCCTCTCTCATGCCATAATGAGTGAAATTTACGCGGTTTTCTTTAATGGATAACAGAGAGCAACCAAAGAAGAAAAGCATGATATTCAGTGTAACACCAAATAACCATCGTCTATGATAATCGGGTGATGCTTTCTGCCAGGCAAAAAGCACAAAGAGGGAAACAGTGGACAGGGCAAACAGTACCAGCGTTCCTGTGCAGGGTAAAGGAAGATATGACTGGAAAAGGATACCAGCAACAAATGGTAGGAGCAGGCGGACATAGGGCCACTGCCGTAATTCTTGCTCTGAAATCATGAAAAACAGATCTATCCGGGTGGATATAAATGTACAAAAAAACCGCTACATGTACTCACCAGGAAAAACCGTAATGGAAGACAATCCTTTTCCCCGGCTGCCAAAATAAATTTGGAAAGTAAGTCCAAGTTGGCTATTTTTAACAACCTGAAAAACAAGGATTAATTCTAAAAAAATATCATAAAATGGCCAATCTTTCAAGTAGTTATATGGGTATTGAATTAAAAAATCCCATCATTGTCGGTGCCAGTAATCTTGTTACTGATGTGAACACCGTTAAAAAACTGGAACAGGCAGGAGCAGCTGCCATTGTTTACAAATCCCTTTTCGAGGAACAGATTCAGCTGGAAAGCCTTGAAATGCAGCAGGACCTCGAGGAATACAATGATATCCACGCAGAGATGATAACGCTTTTTCCCAACCTTCAGCATGCCGGCCCGAAAGAACATTTACTGAACCTGAAAAACCTGAAAAAGGAAGTCAATATTCCCGTTATCGCCAGCCTCAATTGCGTATATGAAGTTACCTGGTCCGAATATGCCGTGGAACTTGAAAAAACCGGTGTTGATGCCCTGGAATTGAACTTCTATGCAACACCCAGGGATTTTGATGAAGATGGAAAGGAGATCGTGGATGAACAGGTGGCCATTCTTAAAAAAGTCAAAGCCAAAGTCAGTATACCGGTCAGCGTGAAACTCAGCCCGTTCTATACAAATCCCCTTAAGGTCATTGCCGAGATGGATAAAGCGGGTGCCGATGCTTTTGTTCTGTTCAACCGGCTCTTCCAGCCCGATATTGATGTTGAATCGGAAGAATTGCACTTCCCCTGGAACCTGAGCAATATCGAAGACAGCCGCCTGTCGTTGCGGTTTGCCGGATTATTGTATGGTAACATCAAAGCCCAGATATGCGGTAATACCGGTATTTTTGAAGGTACTGATGTGGTTAAGATGTTGCTCGCCGGAGCCGACACCATACAGGTGGTCAGTACCCTCTACAGGAACAAACCGGAACAGATTGGAAAGATGATCAGGTCACTGGAGGAATGGATGGATGCAAAAAAATATGAATCGATTGCGGATTTTAAAGGGAAATTGTCCAGGAAAAACATCACCGACCCCTACGCTTATAAGCGTGCGCAATATATTGATATCCTGATGAAAGCAAACCGGATCTTCCAGCGCTATCCGCTCAGATAGGTTTCTACAGGAGGGTCTCTGAATTTAGTTTCTTTTTGGGAAGAATAGTTTTGTAACTTGCTTCGAATTTACCCTTCGATATGGCATTCAGTTTATTCTTGAGTAGTCGCTTCTTAAGTGGCTGCACCAGATCAGTAAAGAGTATCCCTTCCAGGTGGTCATACTCATGCTGAATGATGCGGGAGGCGATCCCGTCATAATGCTCATCGTGTAATTCAAAAATCTCATCATAGTACCGGATTCTTATCCCCGGTTCCCTGGTCACATCTTCCCGAATGTTCGGGATGCTCAAACACCCTTCGTTAAACGGGCTCAACACGCCTGTTCTTTCAATGATCTCCGGATTGATAAATGCTTTTTTGAACCCTTTCAGTGAAGGGTCATTATCGGACAGGCTGCTTGCATCGATCACGAAAAGCCGGACGGATTTACCCACCTGGGGTGCCGCAAGTCCGAGACCATCGGAAACGTACATGGTTTCCCACATGTTGTTTATGAACTCCTGCAATCCCTCCTCATCCTTCCGGAGCTCCCGGGATTTCTTCCTGAGAATCGGGTGACCATATACAACAATTGGATATATCATTGCCTGTTCATTTTATATTTTCAGCGGTCTGGTGGTCAAGAAATGACTGCAGAATAATTGCAGCACTGATGGTATCGATAAGCGCTTTATCCTGCCTGTCCTTTTTCTTAAGCCCACCATCTATCATCGCTTGCCTGGCAAGGCTGGAAGTAAAGCGTTCATCCACAAGCTCAACCGGAATAGAGGGATACTTATTCCTCAATTTGCGAATAAACGGATTAATAAATTCAATCGCCTGTGAAGGATCATTGTTCAGTTTCCTTGGATATCCCACAACAAATCGTATCACCTTTTCCCTGGAGAGGTACTCCTCCAGGAATTCCCATATCTCAGCTGATGGAACGGTTTTCAATCCATTGGCAATCATCCCGCCAGGGTCGGAAACTGCTATTCCCACACGCTTCCGTCCATAATCAATACCAAACATTCTGCCCTGAACCATTCTTCATTTATTTAAAAAGATTTTAAATTACAAAGTTAACAAAAAGTAGCTATTCAAAGTCTACAGAGCAAAAAAAAGCGGTCACCCGGACCGCTAATTTTGTATTGTGCCAATTCTTTCCTTTTCTAAAAATCCATTACCGCCATACGCTTGTAATAATTATATCTCCACTGGGCATTCTCTTTAGCCGCTTTGAACAATACTTTTGACTCATCGGGGAATGATTTTGTCAAGGATGCAAACCTTACTTCTGAATCAAGAAAATCCTGGAATTTATTCCAATCAGGCTCTTTTGAATCCAGAACAAATGGATTTTTCCCTTCTGCCTCAAGCAATGGATTATAGTGATACAAGTGCCAATAACCAGCTTCAACTGCTGCTTTCTCTTCAGCCTGTGGTTGCATTCCTCTCTTAAGACCATGTGCAATACAAGGTGCATACGCGATGATCAGTGAAGGTCCCGGATAAGCTTCAGCCTCTTTCAATACCTTAAAAAATTGCGATTGGCTTGCCCCCATAGCAACTTGTGTTACATACACATAGCCATAAGTCATAGCCATTGCACCAAGATCTTTCTTACGTATCTTTTTCCCTGAAGCGGCAAATTTGGCAACTGCTCCAATTGGAGTTGCTTTTGAGGATTGTCCCCCGGTATTGGAATAAACTTCGGTATCCAGAACAAGAATATTGACATCATCACCTGATGCCAGAACATGATCAAGCCCTCCGTAACCAATATCATAAGCCCATCCATCACCCCCAAATGCCCATACGGATTTTTTAACCAGGTATTGCTTCAGATCAAGAATTTCTTTAGCAACGGATGATTTTTCATCCTTAAGAATGTCAAGCACTTTCTTAGAAGCGACACGTGATCCTTCAGCATTGTCTTTATTATCAATCCATTCTTTGAAAGCATCTTTTGCAGCATCAGATAAATTATTTTTCAATGCATCTTTCATTTTCCAGGCAATTCTGTTACGCAACTGGTTAACACCTTTTGCCATTCCATAACCATATTCAGCATTGTCTTCAAAAAGCGAATTTGCCCATGCCGGTCCATGTCCTTTATCATTTGTACAATAAGGAGATGAAGGTGCTGTGCCACCATATATTGATGAGCAGCCGGTTGCATTAGCTATCATCATCCTGTCGCCAAATAACTGGGTTACCTCTTTAATATATGGCGTTTCACCACAACCCGGACATGCACCGGAAAATTCAAACAAAGGCTTAGCAAACTGACTGTTTTTAACTGTCTTATCCTTAGGCACTATATTCTCTTTATATCCAACCTTTAAATCCATATAATTCCACCTTTCAATCTCAGCGTTTTGAGTTCCAAGAGGTTTCATTACAAGTGAATTTTCTTTTGACGGACAAACATCAACACAATTGTCACATCCTGTACAATCAAGTACACTTACCTGTATCTTGTAGTGATATCCTTTAATTCCTCCTTTTCCTTCAATTGTTTCCGTTCCCTCAGGTGCATTCTTCAATTCTTCATCTGTTAACAGGAAGGGACGGATAGCGGCATGAGGACAAACATAAGCACACTGGTTACACTGGATACAATTTTCAGGTATCCATTCCGGAACATTAACAGCAACACCACGTTTCTCATACTGTGTAGTCCCTGCCGGAAATGAACCATCTTCTCTACCAACAAAAGCACTGACAGGAACCTGGTCTCCTTCAAGACGGTTGATCCGGTCTGCCACATCACGTACAAATTCAGGAACATTATTCCTTTTTTCCAGAACTTCAGGTTTCAGATCTTGCCACTCTACAGGTACATCAATTTTAATTACATCACCCCCCCTATCAACGGCTGCCCAATTCATATTAACAATCTTATCCCCCTTCATACTGTATGTTTTCTTAATCAAATTTTTCATCTCTTTTACAGATGAATCATATGGGATCACCTCAGAAACTTTAAAGAAAGCTGATTGCATAATAGAATTGGTTCGATTACCCAACCCTATCTCTTCTGCAATATTTGTTGCATTGATTATATAGAAGTTAATCTCTTTTTCTGCAAGGATTTTCTTTATTGAATTAGGAAGTTTATCCTTTGTTTCCTCCTCATTCCAGATACTGTTAAGAAGGAAAGTTCCACCTTTCTTAATACCTTTCAAAATATTAAATTTCCATAGATATGCCGGAACATGACATGCTACAAAGTCGGGAGTGTTTACATAATAAATCGACTGTATTGGATTATCACCAAACCGCAGGTGAGAAATTGTACTGCCCCCCGATTTCTTTGAGTCATATTCAAAGTATGCCTGGCAATATTTATCTGTTGACTCACCAATTAATTTAATTGAATTTTTATTAGCTCCAACAGTTCCATCGCCTCCTATCCCATAGAATTTTGCTTCATAACTTCCTTCAGGAGCAACCACTACATCCTCAGGTATTGGCAATGAAGTAAATGTAACATCATCAACGATACTAATAGTAAAATGATTTTTTGACTCTTTTCTCTTTAAATTATCAAAAACCGAAATAATGTGAGCCGGTGTTGTATCTTTCGAGCTTAAGCCATATCTTCCTCCGATTATCTCAGGTGTTTTTTCTTTTCCGTAAAAAAGATTCCTGACATCAACATATAACGGCTCTCCATTTGCACCCGGTTCTTTAGTACGATCTAACACAGCTATTTTTTTCACTGTTTCAGGAAGAACTTTCAGGAAATATTTTTCTGAAAATGGTCTGTATAGATGAACTGCTATCAGTCCGACTTTTTCTCCTTTTTTATTCAGCCAATCCACAACTTCCCTGATGGTATCTGTAACCGATCCCATCGCGATAACAATATTCTCAGCATCAGGCGCTCCATAATAATTAAAAGGATGATATTCCCTGCCTGTCAGTTTTTTAATTTCCTGCATATATGCTTCAACCTGGTCAGGTACCGGTTCGTAAAACTTGTTTATTGCTTCCTTAGCCTGGAAGAAAATATCCGGATTCTGAGCAGTACCTCTTGTAACAGGATGCTCAGGATTAAGAGCATTATCTCTGAATTTTCCAAGTGCATCATAATCAATGAGTTTAGCAAGCTCGTCCTGGTCAATATCTTCAACCTTTTGGACCTCATTGGATGTTCTGAATCCATCAAAAAAGTGAAGGAACGGCAAACTGGTTTTTATTGCAGCAAGATGAGACACAGCCGCAAGATCCATAACTTCCTGGACACTACCACTTGCTAACAAGGAAAACCCTGTCTGACGAGTAGCATAAATATCGCTATGATCACCAAAAATAGAGAGAGCATGAGCAGCAACACTGCGGGCACTTACATGAAATACGCCGGGTAAAAGTTCTGCAGCAATCTTATACATGTTAGGTATCATTAAAAGCAATCCCTGAGATGCTGTATAAGTTGAAGTAAGAGCACCTGCTTGCAGTGACCCGTGAACTGCACCGGAGGCTCCTCCCTCAGACTGCATTTCAGATACTTTTACTTGCTCTCCAAATACATTTTTTCTACCATGGGCAGACCACTCATCAACGTTTTCTGCCATAGTGGAAGATGGCGTAATCGGGTAAATACATGCAACTTCACTAAACATATAGGCAATATGAGATGCAGCATAGTTCCCATCACAGGTAATAAAATTCTTTTTCTTAGCCATTTTTATCTCTTTAAGTATTTAAATAACAAACATTTATTTTTTCGTCCAGAACCTATAAAATTAATACAAATTGTTTGGATATGGAATTTCATAAACCTGATTTATAACACAATTTTTCAATTCATTATTAAATTGCATTCACCCAAGCTTCCTGGCAACCGGGTTTGGAACGATACAAACCGGCTAAATGGCTCGCAGTGTTCAGGAAATTGGAGTAAAAGTAATTGGAAGAAAAGGGATAATCTATGAAATTTGTCAGCTTATCGTAAAAGGTTCTTAATCGCTGTTCATGGAGATCAGGAACTCCTCATTCGATTCGGTTTGCATTAACCTGTCACGCAAAAATTCCATGGCTTCAACCGCATTCATATCGGTCAGGTAATTCCGCAAAATCCAGATCTTATTCAGGATGTTTTTATCCAGAAGAAGATCTTCACGCCGTGTGCTTGATGCGGGTATATCGATGGAGGGGAAGATCCGTTTATTTGAAAGTTTACGGTCAAGCTGAAGCTCCATGTTACCGGTCCCCTTAAACTCCTCGAAAATCACATCATCCATCTTTGAGCCGGTCTCGGTCAGTGCTGTAGAGATGATGGTCAGTGAACCGCCATCCTCAATATTCCTGGCAGCACCAAAGAACCGTTTGGGTTTGTGGAGGGCATTGGAATCCACTCCTCCCGATAACACCTTACCGGATGCAGGGGAGATGGTATTAAAAGCACGAGCCAAACGGGTGATCGAATCGAGTAAAATAACCACATCATGCCCGCATTCAACCAACCTTTTCGCCTTTTCCAAAACAATGTTTGCTACCCGGACATGCCGTTCAGCCGGTTCATCAAAGGTCGATGCAATGACTTCACCGTTAACATTGCGTTGCATATCGGTAACCTCCTCCGGCCGTTCATCAATCAGGAGGATCATCAAATAGACCTCCGGCTGATACTTGGCAATAGCATTCGCCACCTCCTGCAGGAGAATGGTCTTCCCTGTTTTTGGCTGGGCAACGATCAGTCCCCGCTGCCCTTTGCCAAGCGGGGTAAACATATCAATCACCCTCACCGAAAGACTGCCTTCGCCGGGTTGGGTAAGCGTAAACTTTTCATCCGGGAAAAGGGGCGTCAGGTAATCAAAGGGTACCCTGTCCCTGATATAGTCCGGATACCTGCCATTGATCTCCTCCACCTTGATCAACGGGAAATATTTTTCTCCATCCTTGGGTGGCCGGATGGATCCTTTGACCGAATCTCCGGTTTTCAAACCGAACAGTTTGATCTGGGATTGAGAAACGTAAATATCATCGGGAGAGTTGAGGTAATTGAAATCGGCCGAGCGCAGGAAACCATACCCGTCCGGCATGATCTCAAGAACACCCGAACTGACAATTATCCCATCAAAATCATAACTCTTTTCCCGTTTCTCGGGTTTCTTACCCGACTCATCTTCCCGGGGCTTTTTTTCAGGCACCTCCCGCTTTTGCTCTTTCGCCTGGGGGGCTATATATTCTTCAGATGGAATGACCCTGGATTCAGCCACATCATCCTGTTCCCTGTCGATTGTATGATCAGGAACATGCTCATCCACAATGTCTGAGCTGAAAAGTTTTACCGGTTTGCGCTCTCTCCTGGCCTGTGATTTTTCACGTTTGGCTTTTCCCGATTCCCTTTTTGATTTCTCTGCCTGGGGTTTCCTCTCTTTCGAAGGCCTCTTCTCCCCTGGTTTGGATTCGGTTGCTGATATGGCCTGCTGATCCAGGATCTTATAGATCAGATCCTGTTTCCGAAGGGACTCTACTCTTTTGATCTTCAATTCTTTTGCTATTTCACGAAGATCCTGTAAGAGCTTTTTGTTCAATTCAAGAATGTCATACATAAAATTAAATTGGAAGTGTTTGTGTGGGTCAATTCTCTTCTACTAATAATAAGGATATACTGATTTATTAATCCACCGGGAATAATAATATTGCTCTAATAAAACGGGTATAAGGAAATGACCAAATAGAAATTTGAAATGGAAATTATATGCAATATTACAGAAATCCTGAATACTGACAAAGAAAATCATAAAAAAAACAGATTTTATCTCCCGGAAAGGGTGATTGTTACACCTGAATTGATCCATGTATGGAGCGATGTAATGACAAGAGATAAATATCTACTTGTTTATCAGTAATTTAAAATAATTATTAAACTCTAATTTTTCCCCATTTTTTTCTGTTATTCTTCGAAACCTTTTATTTTAGTTAAACGTATAAGTCGTAGTCCTAAATCCCACCCTTGCATGAGGCAACTTAAGATCATCAAACAGGTTACCAACCGGGAAACCCCTTCCCTTGATAAATACCTTCATGAAATCGGCAAGGTGGAATTGCTTACTGCAGAGGAAGAGGTGGAACTGGCGAGAAGGATACATAAAGGTGATTTGAAAGCATTGAATCGTCTTGTTAAAGCGAATCTGCGTTTTGTTGTTTCCGTTTCAAAACAGTATCAAAACCAGGGGTTGAGCCTGCCGGATCTGATCAATGAAGGGAATCTTGGACTGATCAAAGCAGCTCAGCGTTTTGATGAAACCCGGGGGTTCAAATTCATTTCCTATGCCGTATGGTGGATCAGGCAATCGATTTTACAGGCTCTGGCCGAACAAGCCAGAATCGTGCGATTACCATTAAACAAGATTGGTTCGATAAACAAGATCAATAAAACGCTTGCTGAACTGGAACAACGATTTGAAAGGGAACCCACCAATGGTGAAATTGCTCATGTACTTGAGCTTGCTCCCAGCGACGTGAAAGACGCCATTAAGAGTGCCGGACGGCATGTATCAATGGATGCACCGCTGGGACAGGATGAAGAAGGGGATATGTATGACGTGCTGCTTAGCCTGGATGCACCCAGTCCGGACAAAGAGCTGTTAACAGACTCGCTCAGAAAAGAGATTGAAAGAGCATTGAATACCCTGACTAACAGGGAGGCAAATATCGTGCGCCTCTATTTTGGACTGAATGGGAAGCATCCGCACACACTGGAAGAGATTGGCGAAGAATTTAATTTAACCCGCGAACGGGTGAGACAAATCAAAGAGAAAGCCATTAAACGGCTGAAACATGTGACACGCTGTAAAATCCTGAAAACCTATCTTGGCTGAGAAAATCCGCGACCCGGATCGTTTTAATTATACCGTTAGAAAATAAAGAGAGAATTTCGTTTTTCTCTTTATTTTTTTTATCGCTATTTTTACGGAAACAAGAATCCATATATTCCTCTTCTTTATGAGCCATCTGATTGCACCCTCTGTCCTTACGGCAGATTTTCTGAATCTTGCCGGAGAAATTGATATGATCAATAAAAGTGATGCCGACTGGATCCACCTGGATATCATGGATGGTGTCTTTGTACCGAATATCACCTTCGGTTTCCACATCATCAAACAGATAAAAAAAGTGGCAAAAAAGCCGTTGGATGTTCACCTGATGATCATGGATCCGGACCGTTATCTGGAATCGTTTCACGAAGCAGGAGCAGATATCCTCACCATTCATTACGAAACCTGCAATCACCTGCACCGTACGGTCCAGACAATTAAATCACTCGGCATGGATGCCGGTGTAGCCATCAATCCTCATACTCCGGTGCATCTCCTCGAAACAATCCTTCCCGATCTGGATATGGTATTGAACATGACGGTAAACCCGGGATTTGGAGCACAGTCGTTCATTGAATCGAGCTACCGGAAGATCAGAAAGCTTAAAGAGCTGATCCGGCAGACAGAATCCCCCGCACGCATCCAGGTGGATGGTGGGGTCGGACTTCAGAATATTGGTAAACTGCGGGATGCAGGAGTGGATGTCTTCGTTGTGGGTAATACCGTCTTCAGTGCAGATGATCCGGTTGCAATGATCAGGAAGTTGAAGGAGATTTGAGATAAGTAAGCAGTAAGCAGTAGGCAGTAGGCAGTTAGAATTCCATCCAACCTACTACAATTGGTTATTTTCTTAATGAAAAGTGCAGGCAGTAAACAGTTAAAATCTCATCTAGATAACTGTAATTAGTAAGTTACCTGTTAGTAAAATCTCCTACTCCTGAATAATTTTTTCATACTTAATTAAGATTTTACTACAAACTTATCGGGATTTTCAATCATATAATTCAGAAGTTTACCAACCTCTTCAGCCTGATTGCATAAATTTGAGTAGGACTCTTTTTCAATGTATTCAAATGCCAACGCGAAATCAAGCCAGACAATTGTTTCACTGTTTTCACTATCCGCATCTGTAAGTTTACTAATAAAGTGTTTGGGATAAACTCTTTTCCGATAACTTTCACCAATGCAAGCACAAACTGACCTGGATGACTTTCTAATCTGATCCGTTAACGAATACATCTCTTCTTTCGGGAATAATTTTGAAACTTTAAAAATTTCCAAGGCTAAGTTGAATGCCTTTTTGTAAACTAATAATTTTCTGAACATAATATTTTATTTAAGTTAATAGGATATTATCATCTTAAAGATATAACCAATTTGCGTACTGCATACTTAATGTTGGCTGAAGACTGTTGACTGAAGATTGTGGACTGCAGACTGATGACTGAGGACTAGCTAATGCGTACTTCATACTGCCTACTGCCTACTTATCACGCATCACTCCTTCCCTTCCAGGAATCCCTTCAAATACTCAAACCTCTCCGTAAGCTTCCCGCCCTTCACAATAGTTGCCCGTTCGATAATTTTTTCCCTGTCTTTTCCGAACAGTGAAGGGAATACGCTATCCATCAGTGCTCTTCCGAAATCCACTGATGCGTCGCGCGGCAGTTCCCCGGGAAGGTTATCGACAGCCATGACCGTGATATTATCCTTGCTGAATGGATCGCTCTCCTGACCGGATCGTGGATCATAGCCATAGAATGGTTCTGCGATGGTGGATGCCCTCAGGGTAGAGGGAATTGGCTTTTTGATATCACAACTAATATCGGCAATGACCTTAATGGAGAAGTCCGGTGCGAGGTAATCTTCTGGTATCATAAACACCGGGGACTGGGGATCCCAGAAATGAGATGCAATATATAGGTCTGTTTTTTGGGTATAGGGAAAGAATGTTGATTCATACTCTTGAGGATGCTGAATAAAATAGTTAAATCCGTCAGGGCCAAAGGCGGTACCATCTTTCCGTCGCGTATAATGCCATGGATCGAGCCTGGAAAAGACCGGCATGTTGTATTTTTTGTGCAGGAAATCCCCGGGTGAAACCTCTTTGATGTTAAGGGGAGCCAGGGTTTCGAGTGCTCCATGGGCGACCCGTCCGCCACCGGTAATCAGGATACGAAGCGGAGGCAGTTTTAGTGCACTCACATGGGTCAGCATCTCTTCCAGGTCATGGCATTCATGGGCTGGTTTCAGGGTAAAGTCACCAAACCTTTCTCCACAGGCTCTAAGCCCGTTGTAAGCACCCACAATCCCGGCCCACCGTCCGAATGCCACCAGCCTGAACCCGTGCTGATCGGTAAGGTATTCGTAATCGATGAGGGTTATCTTCTTCTCAACAACATGTTGAAGGAGGGAACGGTTGTACGATTGTTTTTTTGCGGTATGCGAGAAAAAAAGATAGGTTTTGTCCGGGATCAATTCGGGAATATGGACCTCTTTTACACCCATGAGTACATCGCATGCGGAGATATCACTGCTGACATGCAAACCAAGGTCTCCAAACTCATTATCGGTAAAGCATCTGATCTCGCTGGATTGGACAATGAGTTCGACATTGGGAAACCGGTTTTGGATCTCCCGGGCACGCCTGGGTCCTATAGGAACCCTCAGGTCGGGCGGGGTTTTGGTCTCTTTCAGGATTCCAACTACAATCTTGTCTTTCATGACTGGATGATTTATTGCGAAAGTAGTGAATATGGAACAATATTTGAGGCTTTCAGGGTGGAACTTTGCCGAAAAGATTTTGTATCTTTGCACCAGCATGGGGCTGACTGGACTTGACAGCAAGCCGAGGTGGTATGCAAGCATGCAGAGCGTTGTGGTATAGCTCTATAATAACATGTCACAACACAATAACTGGCGAAAATAACTACGCTCTCGCAGCCTGATCGAAGTTTAGTAGGTTAATGGCTTAATCCCGACATCAGATGTCGGGACGAGACGTCTCTCGGGCGGTCCTACTCCGTTCCAACCCGGTTAAGAGGCGCTCGCAATTCGGAGTTAGCTGGCAGGAGGTCCTGGCCTGACAGTGAACCCTTAAGGACTACGGAATCATTTGGTCGTTCTGCACCTGATTTTTCCCGACAACCAAGCAGAACTAAGCATGTAGAAAACATATGGTCTCCTTGTCTGGACGAGGGTTCAACTCCCTCCAGCTCCACAAAAGAAACCAATCCCGGTGACTCACCGGGATTTTTTATTTTGGAGCAAACGAGTAAAAACTTGTTTTCATAAGGTTGCCGAAGAAACAAAAAGAACCATACGAAGTATAGTGTTTGTTTTCTATTTGCAGGACTGAGCTTCAGGAATCACCGAATCCCGCCAACGGCGGGGTGAGGTAACACTCTCCCTCCAGCTCCACAACGAATAGCAAAAACCGCGCAAGCGGTTTTTGCTATTTCAGACTGACAAAACAAGCTTGCTCGATTTTGGAAGGATGAAATAAAAAAAGTGCAAACTGAAGGTTTGTTTTTGCTATTCGCTGTGGAATGCCTCAATAGGACCTCACGAGTCCCGACGTTTCTGTCGGGACGAGTAACTTCCTCCCTCCAGCTCCACCTCCCTGCCTGCGGCAGGCAGGCGCCCTCCGTAGCTTTAGCGAAGGAGGGTTCCGCCCTCCGTAGCCTTCTCCGAGAGCCGAAGCTTCAGCGAAGGCTCTGGCGAAGGAGGGTTCCGCCCTCCGTATCCGCCGTTTGGCGGAGAAGGAGAGTTTTTTGATTCATAGAAAGAAGAATCAATGAACACAACTCACATAAAGTACATTACACCAAGGACAAAACACCAGCCACTTTAATTTCTTTTATTGGTTTTATGGATCAAAATAAGGACCTTATGTTTGAAAAATACCTAAAAAGCGGATCAGGTATTGCATTCAAGAAAAGACACCTGATCTAGCAAAGCATGGTGCTTGTTTTCTATTTGCAGGACTGGAACTAAGCTTGCTTCGGAATATACATAAAACGTCTGGACTGGGTTCGAGATATATTTGTTTTCTGTTGCTATTCAGGACTAGCCTATAAGGAAGTTTATAACCTAAAACCTGAGAACATTATTACAGGAGTTGATGGTGAAAAATGGATAAATGTAGCCCGGAAAAAGACGAAGAAAGAATATCAAGTTCCTCTTCTAAAAAAGACGAAGGGAATAATTGCAAAGTATTCAGACCATCCAATTTGTAAAAAACGTGGTTCTCTACTACCAGTTACAAGTAATGTAAAAATGAATGCCTACTTAAAGGAAATTCAAGACATAGCGAAGATTCAGAAGTACCTTACAACTCATCTCGCAAGAAAAACCTTTGCTACAACTATAATTTTAGCAAATGGAGTTAATATTGAAGTTTTGTCCAGATTATTAGGGCATTCATCTATACAAGTGACACTTGATAGTTATGCCACGGTAATGGATGATTTGATGTTAATTAATGTAAGAATGATAAGAGAAAAAATTGGAATCGAATCATAAAACTCTCTATTAATATCGATCTACTTTAATTGAGTAAAACCATTATTGCAAGTACGATTGAATGCTATATGATATTGAATTCACGTATTATATTGTTACAGTGCGAAATTATTCTCTATCTAAAACATTTGTAATCAATTTAATATTAACTTTATATAGACATCTTTGATTTCAAGATTCAATTGTAAATTAGCTTAAACAAAATCGCATAGAATGAATTTAGATATAGTTGATGAAATTAAGAAAATAGCAATTGTTGCTATGGTTTCGGATGATATACTCATGGAAAATTTAGTATTGAAGGGTGGTAATGCGATAAATCTAATTCATAATTTGTCAAGTAGGGCATCAATTGACTTAGATTATTCAATGGAAGGAGATTTTATTCAAGAAGAATTCGAAGGAATAAAAAAGAGAATTAAAAGTGTATTAGAGACGACTTTCTACGAATATGGGTTTACAATATTTGATTTCAAGTTTTATGAAAAACCTGAGAAAACTGATAAAGTTGTGAAACACTTTTGGGGTGGTTATACAGCTGAATTTAAATTAATAAAATCGGAGAATCTTGAAAAGCATAAAAATATTGATAATCTTAGAAGAAATGCGATAGTCATAGGGAAGAATAATTCAACAAAATATTTAATTGACATTAGTAAATATGAGTTTGTGGGAGAAAAAGTTGATTATGAGATCGAAGGTTTTACGTTATTCGCATACACGCCTGAGATGATTATATGTGAAAAAATTAGAGCTTTATGTCAACAAATACCTGAATATAAAAATATCGTAAAAAGTTTAACCCCTAAATCACGTGCGCGAGATTTCTTTGATATTTATACTCTAATAAAACATTTTAAAATCGACCTATCTAATTCTGATAATATAGAACTATTAAAAAATGTATTAGCTGCTAAGAAAGTACCGATAGAGTACCTTAGTAAAATTGCCGGCACAAAAGAGTTGCATGTAGATTCGTATCCAGGGCTTAGGGATACAATTAAAGCTTCAGAGGAGTTAAAGGAATTTGATTTCTATTTTGATTTCTTAATTAATAAGATTAATGAAATCGTATCTAAAATGTAATATTAGAAGGATAGTAGAGATTCATCTCTTTAGAGAATTTCTTATCTTCAATGCCATGTGTTAAATAAAATTTATATGGCATTTCTATTTTCCGAATAAGTTGTATTTGGTTTGCTCTATACTTTCCAGATTTCATCATATAAAAACCAATACATTGATGATATGGGTAAATAAATTCTAATCTTTTCAGATATGATACAAGTTTATTTACTGAAACACTTTGAGCTGCATTTTCGTAAATTTTAATTACTTCCCAAATGCCGCCAGCGTAATCTGGTCTTACTGCAATATCGATCAAAGTTCTTTCAATATTTGTAACACGATAGTTTCTATGTTCATCAAACTCAACTCCTAATAAATCAGTATACATACCTTTCAAAATATATATTTTGTTGTTCCTATATACTGCAAAATTATTTGATAACCGTACAGGTTTCTGTAGAGCTCTATCTATCTGAGATTGAGTTAATTCAATATTAGATATTTCTTTTTTGCTTTGCTCAGTGTTTATGTAAATTGTTTTTGGTAATTGTTCCGTTAACCCATGATAAAAAACAGCGGTATAATGAGAAATATACCCATTCTTGTTTAAACCTAATGCCAAGTCTAAAATATCAACTTTTCCCCAACTGTATCGTGTAATTGTATTTGGTTTGAATTTCAGTTTGTGTCTTTTTAATTGTGTGCCATCTATTAATAGTTCAATAAAGCCATCAACAGTAAGACTATGAGTTAGTCTCCAGAATCTTCGTTCTCTATATAATATATCACCTAACTCTAGTTTTGAATAAACCTTTTTTTCAGAGTTATTAAAATACTCTATGATGTCTGGCTTTGCTATACTGAACCTAGATTTTCTCATAATAATATTCTCAGCACTATAAAGTATATATACTATATAGTGCAAAGTTATATGTTTTTTTTAATAAATCAAATTATTAACACATAAATTTTATCAACTATAGCTGAAAATGTTAACTAAAAAGATAACAATTAGGCTATATAGTATAGTATGTATACTATACTATATGCAAAGTTATATATTTTTTTTTAATAAATCAAGGCTAAATAGCTTTATTTTGAATATTCTTTGTAACAAATTCATATATATTCCGTATACTATATAGTATACATACTATATAGTATGGTATATAAAAGTTCTAAAAATGTACTTTTTTAAACACGAATCACAAGTTACATAAGGAAACTGATGGTGTAGATTTGCCACTTTTTCATGGCTGTTTTAGGAAAGAAACTAGAATAGGATAACTTGTAGAAGATCAATTATCCACCTGATTTTCTTATACTTATCGGCACTTAAAAACAAACCACACTCTTATAAGTGTGGTCTAGAGTGGAGCTGGTTAGACCACAACCTGGTTGATATCAGGTATTGAATAACAGTGTGTTATGAGAGTGCCAGAAATAAGTGGTACAAGAAAGCGCCAATTTCTCTCGCCATTTTCCCAAAGAACATTAAAGGTAGAACAAAGATACAATTTTCCGGGAACTTAATGAAATAGAATAAGTTAACCCGCATTATTCATGCAAAAACGCAGTGCATTGCATGAATGTGTGATGGAT
>CAYMFM010000046.1:0-30961 GCA_964389685.1 uncultured Rikenellaceae bacterium | reverse complement strand
AATGTGCTGCCTGAACCTCTCTTTTAAAATTTCAACTAAAAATGAAACATCACCTAGGGGAGCCATTTTATTAGTAAAAATAAGAAAAAGAGAGCATCCAAAAACAGATTCTCTTTATTCTACCACAACATGTTACAATCATGTATAGATAGTAACGATTAGAGTCACTTTCATACTACCTGCCCGTCCCTGCCTGCCGCAGGGAAGGAAGGAGGGCAGGCAGGGTTAAGAAGTTCGGGTTTTTCCCATTAAGTATACTATTTAGATAAAACAAATTCTCCTCCTAAGATAGGAGGAGTACCCCTGACGATAATGTCAGGGGGAGGTGGTATGATCATATGCGCCTGGCACTTACGGTCCATGGAAAAATTTCCCGTTGAATTTCGGAGTAGTTGGACCGGATGTTTTTGGGGTTATCAATCCTTGACTACCAACGTTTTGCTCCGATGGAGCAGAAAAATGAATACAGCACCTCCTAACCCATATCTCAACACCCTGTGGCCGGACGGCAGGCTCTCTCCGAGTCGGATAACCCTGCCCTTTTTTTTCCGTTTGTTCGATACTCGTACTTGACAAATAAGAATAAAAGTTTTACCTTGACAGGACGAATTGAAATTGTTCCTTTCGCGATAAATCGGGATGACCGGTTGAAGGAGTCCGAAAGCCAGGGTCCTGGGAAAAAATAATCAGAACTTCAGAAAAGAGCATAGTTTTGGCAGCTTACGGTATATAACAGTAGTCCCTCCGGAATTACTACGCAGGCTTCGTAAAAATTAAAAAATAATGAAATTGATATTATTTATTTGTTGTGGGTAATGCAATGAAACGAAAACCATTATTAAAATTAATAAAATATGTATTTATTTTTTGACACAGAGACAACTGGTCTGCCTCGTAATTGGAGAGCACCTGTAACAGATTTGAATAATTGGCCAAGGATGGTTCAAATTGCATGGATTTTAAGTGATAACAAAGGAAATCGTATTGAAGTCGATGATTATATCATCAAACCTGAAAATTTTGAAATTCCAAGAGATGCAAGTAGAGTACATGGGATTTCAACCGAAAGGGCAATTAAAGAAGGCGAAAATCTTGAATTAATTCTAAACAAATTCAATGAGAAAGTTGAGCAAGCTGACTTTATTGTGGCTCATAATATCAGTTTTGATGAAAAGATATTAGGAGCAGAATTATTAAGAAAAAAAATCCAAAGTGACTTTAACAGAAAAAGAAAACTTTGCACCATGGAATCATCGACTAACTACTGCAAACTTCCTGGACAATATGGATATAAATGGCCTAAACTATCAGAATTGCATATAAAACTATTTGGTGAAGATTTTAAAGAAGCTCATGATGCATCTGTGGATATAAATGTAACGGAAAAGTGTTTCTGGAAAATGAGAAAAATTGGATTGATATAAAGCATATACCCCCAACAAAGGCTATACCCAATAAGGGTTCTAGTGCTTAATTGTAAGTAAGTGCAAGCAATGAAACTTAAATATAAATTGATACATAAGTGCTTGAAATCCTTTACTGGGCATAGCCATAACGTTCTATTTTATACCCAATATAAATTAGCCCCTTGTTGGAAAAAAGTTCGAAAAACCGGGTAACCTTTTGCCGGTTTTCGGAATTAAGAAGTGAAAGGGTGGTGAAATTCCTATTACAAACCCGGGAACCGAAAGGGAATAAAAGGTGAAAGAACATTGCAGGAAACGACGATAAAAGTCGCCTTTGTTGTCAATACCATCACCGCGGACCTGCGGTTCTTCGAAAACGTATGCGTCAACAAAGGGTATAATTTCTTCATGTTCAACGATTTCAAAAAAGCGATGACCTGGTTGGAAGAATGAAACCATGCACTTAAAAATATTGAATTAAAAATAGCGTTGATATTGCCTACTTGATTGAGCCAAATGTCAATTACGTATAACAGTTAGTAACTTTTTGAAAAGTCAAATAGCATTCTCTGTTGTAAAATTGTAATTTTGAAAATAACCTTCCTAATTAATAGAATTTGATTAAATGAAAGTTGAAGAACCATTTGAAGGAATAATAGCTCAATTATACACCTCTGAAAATCTAATGATTTTAGGTGATACCTTTGAGAACCTGAAAACAATGGAGAATCAAAAATTTGATTTGGTAATTACCTCTCCTCCTTACAATGTAGGTAAAGAATATGAAACAAAGGTATCTATTGAAAAATATCTTGAACAACAAGAAGAGGTGATTAAGGAGTTAATTCGTGTAACATCAGGTAAAGGGAGTATATGCTGGCAAGTTGGAAATTATGTTGACAAAGGAGAAGTATTTCCCCTTGATATTTTTTACTATCAAATTTTTAAAAAGCATGGCCTGAAATTACGCAATAGAATAATCTGGCATTTTGGACATGGATTGCACGCTTCCAATAGATTTTCCGGCCGATATGAAACAATATTATGGTTTACCAAAACCAATAATTACATATTTAATTTGGACGATGTACGGATTCCTGCAAAATATCCTGGGAAACGACATTTTAAAGGTCCAAAGAAAGGTGAGTTATCAGGAAATCCTAACGGGAAAAATCCATCAGATATTTGGGAAATAGTAATTAATGATTGGGAAAAAGAGCTATGGAATATTCCAAATGTAAAGTCAAATCATCCTGAAAAAACTGAACATCCATGTCAATTCCCTGTCGAATTGGTGGAAAGATGCATACTTGCATTAACGAAAGAGAAAAGTTGGATTCTTGATCCTTATGCGGGGGTGGGGTCAACAATGTTGGCTTCCATTAAAAATAATAGAAATTCAATAGGAATTGAAAAAGAAGCAAAGTATGTAAATCTCGCGAATCAGAGAATGAGTGACTTAAAAGAAGGGAAGCTAAAATTAAGACCTATAAATAAGCCAATTCACAAGCCAAAAGCAAATGACAGAATAGCTCAAATACCAAAGGAATGGCAGAATCAAGAATTATTTAATGAAATTCCCAATAGTAATGAAAATAGCTCATAAATATTCACATTTGAATGGAGAAGAATATCTGATTGTTCACCATAATAATCGATATCGAGAGATAAAAGATATTATTGAAAAAATAGACGCTCTTAGACTCAAAACGAAAATAAGTAAAGAAAAAAGAAAAACCGGCATCAATCTTTATAGCCCTATCGATTTAAATAAGGCATTTGATAAAGAGTTTTCAAAGAGAAAATGGACTGAACGCAGATATAACTACTATATTACACTTAACCGTAAATTAATGGAACAGAGTATATTAATGAAACCAAGATTGCAAAGGGCATTCCTAATGAAACATGGTGAAAAGGAACCCATATATAGCTATAATCAAACGGATTTCATTAAAGATAAAATTGCGGTTGAAGTACAATTCGGTAAATATGCATTTGTAGCATATGACTTATTTGTAAAGCATATGCTATTTTATTCTGGTGGAGTAATCGATTTGGGAATTGAAATACTGCCCACAAAAAAAATGCAGGAGGAGATGTCTTCAGGAGTAGCTTATTATGAAGGAGAAGTTTATAATGTAATGCGACAAGGCAGGAACAGTCCTCCTGTACCTCTGTTAATTTTAGGTATCGAACCATAGTATTTCGAAAAAATCAAAAATTTTAGCCCAAGAAAGAAATCATTTAATAATCTTTCATACTTATTTGGTTAAAATGGCCATTTCAATTTGAAAAATTGAAATAAAGAATGCCATTATGTCCCTCAAAATCCCGGAATCCTGTAGCGAGTGTGGATTACCCGCTACGGAAATGCGCTATCTCTGCGCCTGAAACGGGTCAAAAATGCGCTTTTTGGCCAAAATGCACCTCTGATAATCAATCACTTACGCTCTCAAAAAGCCCTGTAGTAAGCTTATCCCATCAGGATTACGGATTGTGAAACAATCCGTAATCCTGCCTTAAGCGGCAGGCTTTTCAGAGTAAGTCCCTCTACCTAGGTCCGCCCTGACACCGAAGGTCGTCAGGGCAATCCTGCCCAGCAAGTAAATAGGGACAGCAACTTAATTAAAAATTCATGCATTTCTCTTGTTAATTTTTATTATGGTCAATTTATAAGTTCAGTATTTTGCTATAAAATAAATCGGTAGCTGTCCCTATTTACTTTAAAGGTTGACTTTTTCATATTTTCCCCGTACTTTTACTTCATAAACCGACCGAACCTCTTTCATTAAAAGATTCAATGTTTTCATTTCCCGGTTTTTTCTGTTTATGCTTTCGGGTCAGACCGTCGAAATGAAATGCCGACAGAAAATTAACATCATTGGAAGATATCGTATCAGAAAGAGAAACCGGGGATGATATGGAGGAGCTCCTGGAGAAATACGCTAAACTGAATGAGAAGCTGAAGGAGGCCGAAAGCCGGGATCCGGGGAAAAAATTATCAGTACTTCAGAACCGAGCGTAGATCAGGCAGCTTAGGGTTAATCACAGTAGTCCCTCCGGAATTACTACGCAGGTTTCATAAGAATTGAATAAATAATGACAGGATTATTATATACTTGTTGTGTGAAATAGATAAAGGATAGTTTTTATGAGTAGCAATAATCTGAGAGAATTAAAAATAGGAGATTTGACAGCAAAAATTCCTATCATTCAAGGAGGAATGGGAATTGGAATTTCTCTGTCAGGGCTGGCATCCGCAGTAGCTAACGAGGGCGGTATTGGGGTTATTTCTACTGCTGTGATTGGTATGATTGAGGCTGATCTTTTCACGAATTATCTGGAAGCAAATATCAGAGCGTTAAGAAGTGAGATCAGAAAAGCGAGAGAATTAACCAAAGGAATTCTTGGTGTCAATATCATGGTGGCATTATCAAATTTTGCTGATATGGTAAGAACTGCTATTGAGGAGGGAATAGACATCATCTTTGCCGGGGCAGGACTTCCCCTTAATCTTCCTCAATTTTTAAATGGAACCAAAAAAACAAAGCTGGTTCCCATTGTTTCCTCCGGAAGGGCAGCTAGTATTATTATTACAAGATGGTTAAAAAATTATAACTACTTCCCTGATGCTATAGTAGTAGAGGGGCCGATGGCAGGGGGACATCTCGGATTCAAACCGGAACAAATCAGCGATCCTATGTATTCGTTGGAAAAACTGATCCCGGAAGTGATTCAGGAGATAAGCCAATTCGAAGAAAGACATAAGAAGTCTGTTCCGATAATCGCTGCCGGAGGTATATATACAGGAGACGATATTTATAAATTCTTACAATTAGGCGCTTCCGGAGTGCAGATGGCAACACGTTTTGTTACCACTTATGAATGCGATGCATCGATAAAATTTAAACAAGCTTATATTGATTCAAGCAAAGAAGATATTGTGATTATCAAAAGTCCGGTCGGTATGCCGGGAAGAGCGATTAGAAACAATTTTATTGATGACATTAATAAAGGGAAAAAGAAACAGTTTAGATGTCCCTATAATTGTATTAAAACCTGTGATTATAAAAATAGTCTCTATTGCATTGTTCTTGCATTAATAAATGCCCAAAAGGGTAAATTAAAACATGGATTTGCATTTGCTGGAGAGAATGTTTATAGAATAAAAGAGATTATTTCTGTTAAAGAATTGATAGCATCTTTGTCAGAAGAGTATGAGAATGAATATATGCGATCTGCTTCGCACAACAGCAGATAAATTAAAAACTGTATTTCAAATGATGTTTGCGGTTTCATGTTTGCCCGGGTACCGGATAAGCAGACCAGGGAAGGAATTGTGAAATTCGTAATAAAAACTTTGGTAAGGTTACAGCTGATTAAAAAAGCCCAATCTACTCATATTTGTGGGCCGTTACATTATTTATACCCAATATAAATTAGCCCGAAATTGAAAAATAGTTCGAAAAACGGGGTAACCTTTTGACGGTTTTCGGAATTAACAGGTGAAAGGATCTGTTAGATGATGATCCCGGTGAATGATGGAGGAGCTCCTGGCGAAATACGGCAAGCTGACCGAGAAGTTGAAGGAGTCCGAAGGGAAGGGCCCTGAAAAAAAGGAAACCAAAAACTAACAACCAAATATAGTCCGGATAATTTCAGATTCATTACCGTAGTCCCTCCGGAATTACTACGCAGATTTCATAAGAATTGAATACTGACATCGATATTATTTACTAGTTGTGTGCAACATAAAAGCCAAATGAACCCTTATAAAATACATCTTGATGATTTTTTTAATCGAGTAATTGAACTACGACATATTGCTTCGCATATTAACACTATTTTAATTAGTTCAATTAAACTATTTGAAGGTAGTAAATTTGATTTTTTATCAGGATCAGCACTTGTAATAAGTGATTGGACAGGTCCTACTGATAATGGATGGGAAATCAATTTTCACACTGGAATCAGAAAAATAACCTTCAAAGAGAATTACAAAGATGAGGTAGAAAAAATTATCTCTCAAGAATGTTGCCTTGCTTTTGCTCAATCCTATGAAGCCTTAGAAAGATTTCTTAAGGATTGCGTATTTACTAGAATTAAAAGAGATAATAAATTTCAGGAGCAAGTAGGACTTGCAAAGAATAAAAACATTCTACGGCAGGACATTCCTGGAGGTGAAAAAATATTTAAATGGATAAAAAAAGCCGGTGATCCAAAATTTTCTAATTTTTCAAAAAACAACAATAATAATTTAAGATTTAAGGAGTTTTGGAGTGTTCTATCTGAATCTCGACATGCTATAATTCACTCTAGTTCTGTTATAGAAATTTCAAAAATCAATAAATCAGAAGATCATAAAAAAATTTTCCATCATTTCTTTATCTCAGAAAAAATTGATGATTCGACAATATCAATTGTTCTTAATTATAGAATATTAGACGAACTGTTAAAAAAAATTTCAGAATTGGCTTTTCAGATTTTCAAATCCCTAAGCTTAAAAGAAAATCTTGAATGGGAGATAAATAAAAAATGAATGCTGCACACAATGTAAATTAGTTTAAAATAGAAATATAGTTTATAAAACAGGAATTGATAATATGGAGGAACTCCTGGAGAAATACGGCAAACTGAATGAGAAGCTGAAGGAGTTAGAGAGGCAGGGCTCAAAAAAAGAGTAAACCAAAACCTAAGATCCAAATATAGTCCGGATAATTTCAGATTCATTACCGTAGTTCCTCCGGAATTACTACGCAGGTTTCGTAGAAATTGAATGAATAATAACATTGTTATTATCTACTTGCTATATAAAAGTCATTAAAACTAAAAATG
Organism: uncultured Rikenellaceae bacterium; assembly: GCA_964389685.1. Classification (GTDB taxonomy): domain Bacteria; phylum Bacteroidota; class Bacteroidia; order Bacteroidales; family VadinHA17. The sequence continues at coordinate 23,717 of CAYMFM010000046.1, read as the reverse complement.
ACAGACATACTTGAAATACTAAAAGAAGATTATCAAATATCAGTCTTACCACATTTACTACCCAATGTTGACACAAAAAATTTAGGCTGCTATATGCATGGGCTTTCAGGGAATGAATACAATATTGCATTAAGCCCCGAAACTTTACTATGTTGTGCTCCCGAATACAAACCCACTGAAAATCAGTTTATACACTTTACAAGTCTAAAATCACTTAGTTCAATAATTAGCGAGAAATCAATTAGACTTTACAGTTTGTTGAATTCAAATGACCCCAATGAATATAATTATTTTGCAGAATTCTTTCAACTTAAACCTGACGGAATAAACAAATTTAAAAAACGAGTTTTTCTATTATCACTTTGCTCTGATAATATACTGAAAACCCATAATATATTAAATCTATGGAGGTTATATGGGGATAATGGTCTTGGTGTCATTATTGTATTCGAAATTGAGACATCACTAATTCCTTTTTCAAAATATTTACTTGCTAATGTGCTTTACAAAAGGCCAGATTCTAAGAATTTTATAAAAAAGAATCGCGAATTTGAGAAACGATTTAATCTAAAAGTTGATTATAGTGATCTCCTTCACATTCAAGCTTGTTTGCATAAAAGTAAATACTTTCAAGCAGAAGAAGAAGTGAGATTGGTATACTTGCCTAGTCATATACCTAGTTATTATAATTCTGATAATGATCAATTTGGCTTTGATATTAATAAATGGAATGAAGAGGTTTCATATCACAAGATTATGTTAAACAAAAAGAAAAACACTAACACTCCCAATATCAGAATAAAACAGGTTCAATTTGGATTCAGATATTCCACAGAAGAGTTTGATAGATTAAAGAACCATTTTCATTTGTTATTTTTTAGAGCAAGTAAAATTGATGGTAATAACGTACAAATTCCTAAACTTGAGCATTCGCCTTTGAAGAATATTTATAGATAGAAATATTTGTGGTCGTTATAAATAATGACATTGATATTATTTACTAGTTAGGGCCAAAACCGATAAGTGTGATGGAAGTACCTGAAGAAATCAGAAAATTATCAAATGATCTCATTTGGGCATACTATGATTTAGATGAATTTAAAGTGATTTTCATCGATGATCCTGAGGGATTAAGGTTACTAAATGACACTGCTCCAGCTTTCTTCAACAAACTTGTTGAATATTTTTGGAATAGATTTATTTTATCTATAAGTCGATTTACAGATCCAGGTAAACAGGGTAAGTATGAAAACCTGTCGATTGATGTACTAGAGAAAATTGCGTCAAAAGCAGGAATGCCTGATTTACAGCAGTTATCAGCAATAATTAGAAACATTAAAAAACAGGCCGTACCTATCAAAGAATTCAGATCAAAATATATTGCCCATCGTGATTTAGAGAGAGCAGTAATAACTGATTTAAAGCAAGAAACGATTTATATTGAACGAGTTGAAATGATTTTGAAGGATATAGGTGATTCCATTAACCTATGCCTTCAATTCTTCAAAGCGCCAACTATACTTTTTGGCCAAATGAGTAATTCACGAGGTGCAAGATCATTGATGTATTATTTAAGACAGGGGGCTATTTACGCAGAATTAAAAGAAAAAAGGCGCGATCTATTGAAAGATGATGAGGAGGAATCATTAAGCAGTTATTAACAAATGATAATAATCGGTTCAGCCCCTAACAATGTGCATACGTCAATCCTCTAACCGGCGGACTGCGCATGCACTGGACCTTTATGACTTTTAATAAAAGTAAAGAATTTTATATATCTAAAAAATCTAAGCATTAACTAAATGCGTACAATGTCAGACCTGGATAAGCAGGCTGAGCTGGCGGATTTCGTCGCTGAAATGAACGGCCTGATCGATATCGGAAAAATCCGGGAATCATCCGATTACCTCCTTTGGCTTGAGAATGTAAAGGAACATTGTCTCAATTGTTACGAAGAAATCGAAGCGATCGTTAAGATATACATCAACAATCTGTAGCACTCTCCTGTATTTCGGAGCAGAATAATTAAGTAAAGTAATCCTTCTCATTTGCTCCGGGAGTTTTTTCAGAATTATTTAGAAGCAGTATAAATTAGCCCTAAATTGAAAAAAAGTTCGAAAAACAGGGTAACCTTTTGGCGGTTTTCGGAATAAATGGGTGAAGGGATCTATTAAATGAAGATCCCGGCAAATGATGCAGGTAAATTGGTCACGGTTTATTTCATCTCTAACTTATTATGAAATCGCCACTAATGTTCCCCACGTAGCGGGTGTATATATGCTTTATGAGGAATTATCAGACGGATCCCTGAAATGCATCTATGTGGGTGAGACAGTAAACCTGGTCATCGCTCTGTTTGAGCATTTGTCTGAATTTGAAGAGAATAAACGCATCAAAAATTGTGTTTCACATTACACCTGCGGTTTCAGATTTGCTATGGTATCAGACAGGCGAATAAGGGAAGGAATGGTGAATTTCATAATACAAGCCTGTGAATTGAAAATGAACAAATCATTCCCGAATGTATTACCGATAAAAGTCAATTTACCCGGAATAGATGAAATAGAATAACAGAATAATCTGAGAATTGAGTAAAAAAATAATAAAATACGAATATCTAAAAAAAGAAGAGATCCTTCGGGTTCGGATAACCGGCACCTTACGGCAGGATCCTTCCCTTGAATTGGTGAAACAGGTCAAGGGGGAAATGGAAATACACGATTGCTGGAAGAGCCTCATCGATTTCAGAAAAGGGGAACTGGTTATCAATACAACTACTACGTATTACAGACCCGATCAGTTCAGAGAGATGGATATTTCCTATAAAAACAGAGTCGCTTTTGTCGTCAATACTATAACTGCAGACCTGCGGTTCTTTGAAAACGTATTCGCCAATAAAGGGTATTATCTTTTTGTGTTTGACGATTACAAAAAAGCGAAGGCCTGGTTGAAAGGATGATACTAAATACAGTTGAAATCAAAATCAGAAAAATGGCAAAAAGAAAATCTCAATCAGAACATGATGAAATAGTTAAAAAAGTTGCAGAAGCTTTAGTGGAATCAGACTATAAGGATGTGAAGGCTGATATTGACAATTATGATACACCAGCAGAAATTGCTTGGAAAAAAACGAATAAAGGACATATTCCCGATGTCAGAGGGAAGAAGGATAAAGAAGTTATTGTGGAAGTTGAAACCGATGATTCTATCAATGACGATCACACAGCGGGCCAGTGGAAATTATTTTCAGCATATGCATCACAATTTAATGCTGAATTTATGATCTGTGTCCCTGAAGGATCGAAATTAAAGGCAGAAAAGAGAGTCAAGGAATTAAAAATTTCAGGATCAGTTTTAGAGGTTTCGGTCGATTAATAATTACTATTAAATCTCTAAATTTGTTCTTACAGAGGATCGATATTTTGAGTGTTGAAATAATTTGTATGTGAATGATTGCTAAATAAATATAACTTCTATTTACTAATCAGAAAAGGGCAGGAAAAGAGATCTTAAATTATTGTCCTGATTATAAAATACCAAGTCCATTTGTACTAGACAATTATATGCCTCTAACTTCTCAAAATGATAAAAGAAATTAAGGATTTTAGCCTTATAAGAACTTTCTTTGTCACCGGAAAACTGCTACATCCTGTAGCGAGTGCGGATTACCCGCTACGGAAACGCGTCAGATCTGCGCCTGAAACGGGTCGAAAATGCGCTTTTTGGCCGAAATCCCCTTCTGATAATCAATTACTTACGACCTCAAAAAGCCCTGTAGCAAGTCCTGTCCCCGCTACTAAGAAAAGCTCATGGCTGCTGAAAGCAGCAGGCTTTTCAGAGTAAGTACACCCTACCAGGTCCACCCAGCCAAAGGTGGCTATGGTAATGTTCTTGTACGCATGGTATGTTCCGCTCCATGAAGGGCTTTCCAGATGAATAACGAAGCAGTTGGACCGGTTGAGTTGGCGTCCTAACGACCCCGGGTTACGCCCTGACAGCATTGTCAGGGCTCACCCGGGGCTATTTATTGTTTATCCCCTCCCGGGGATTTGGTGTATTTACGCCAGGACAAATAAAGAACAAGTAAATCGGTAGCTGTCCCTATTTACAATAGGTTAAACTTGATGGGGATGTATTATCAATTGAAATCTTTCTAACGTCACCAGCAGGATGATGAATGCATGCCACAGGCGCTGAAGGTGTAATAGTTCTTCTATCCCAACCATTCCAAACAGGATAATATGATATTGATGGCATCTCGCTTAATTCTAATAAAGTAAAATCAGTTCCCCCCCCAAGTTGCTTTTAAATTTGAACCGGAAACGGTTTGTGAAATATAACCATCAGGTCCATCACAAGAAGGGCTTTCATAGTTAAAAACAAATACAGAATTATTTGCTACATATTCAGTCTCTATGCAATGTTGTGCAGTTAAAAAATAAGCTTTATAGTCATTACTGGTATTGTTAATCAAGGAACCTGAACAGATGAAAACATTGTTTAAAATAATCCCACAAACGGACCACTTTTCCGTTTGCCAATCATCTCCCGCTGGACAATTAATATCTACGTTACACCACTGAGATGAACCAAAGCTGTCATCATATGGATCCAATCTTTTTATTATCCCTTTATAATCATGTCCTACTCTGCTAATGATTAATGTTCCCGGATTAGTAATTTCGTGAGGTTCGGAATACTCAATTATGATCTCATCACTTTCAACAGGCTGAATTGCCAACATTTTGCTTTGTTTATTGTTTTCTTCCGTAAAAGCACCAACTGTATGGGTTTTACTTTTGTTAGATATAAAAAGTTTTGCGCCAACCGGGAGAACATATTCACCAAAAGTTAGATTTAATGAATAAGCACCAGGTGATTTAATTCTTAATCTCCATAGCTTATCATTATTTGGCAATATTTCCAATAATCCTTCTTCTTTCACATCAATGTTAATATCAAATGCTTTTGCAAATCGTAAAGGCTTTTTGATTCTATTTTCCGGAAGTTTATCTTCTTCAATTAACTTATCAATATCAAACTCTTCCATTATAATAATTGGCAGATTATTGATATTTTCTAAATTAGAATATATCTCACTGGGAGGTGTTCCTTCTCTTGATATTTGCGCAATTGCAGATTCAGCAAAAAATAGGTTGCCAACTAATCCAAGTAATAAAAAATTTATTGCTAAATTTCTCATTTCATTTTTATTTTTCAGTCAATTTTTTAAAAGTATCTCCATCATAATCAGGAAAGTAAGTATTCAAGTTTTCAATTGTTAAAATCATCTCTTGTTTATCTAATGATATATGAAAAGTTTTTTCAGGACACCATATTTCATACCTACCCCTGTATTGGATTTTAATACTATCGGGCGGAAGAATAGTATAGGTATAAGCATGATAAGGTTCACCATATAGAGTATCAATTCTCCTGATAAGCGTATCGTTTATAAAAAGAATATCTTCATGGTTAATCATATTTACCCAGTCTCCAATTATTTCCTCCTTTTCTGTTTCCTTAAGCTTTATATTAGCTTCTTGGTCTTCCTTACAGCTAAAAGCCATAAGAGCAATTATTCCACATAGGAATAACATTCTAATTATTGTTTTCATGGTTTCTAATTTGTTAGACTTCTTCATTGATTTTTAACAAAAAAATTTCTGTTTATCATCAATATTCAACTTACTTGCCGGTTCAACAGACTCTTTCAAACAACTCAGTACTGTTTCCGTGAACACGGCAGAAAATAAATAAAATATTTGTATCATTCTCTTCATGAAAATCAATTTGAAGTTGGTTTTGAATATGGAGTTATATTTTTACCCTGCATTGCAGAATATCAGGTGCAGGGCATAATAAATGCAATCACGCGGCTTGTGAACAGAATAATATATGAAATACATAATTCTTACAATTTACAATACGATGATGGATTATTTTTCAGGGTGCTTCCATACATTAATTCCGAAAACACCCAAAAGATTACCCCTATATCTATATATTGTACAACATGTTTTGATAATTTAGATCTGGTCTAAAGAATCCTGATTCCAGATATATCACAAACGGTAATGAAACAACTTTGATGTTATTCGGGCATTTATCCCAATAATCTGAAGAAATCTAAGGGAATACGGTTAGTGAAAAACCTTGAAAATCATATCAAATTTATAAAATATAATTAAAAAATCCCGGAAAACTCCGGGATTTTTCGTTGAAACCTATTGATTAACCGTCGGTGGAGAGTTTTCGTTTATGCCGTTTGTACTCTGGATCCGGGAACTTCGATATAGGTATATGAACTGGTCCCGGTTTTCCTGATCTTAAAGGAGATCCTGCTGCCGGCATTTGCGGTCCAGGTTACTCCCCCTTCAAGCAGGAAGTCGTTCACATCGGTTATGGTGGAAGGATAAGTGCCTCCCGATCCCAGGATGTCGACTACCCTTCCGATGTCACTGTCACTGACGCTCGTAAATCCGGTAATGGTTGCTGCCGATGATGTGCCGTCGGTAAGCTGGTATTGAGGATTTGAGGTCAGCGTGATCGTTGTAGCATCCGCAGGAACCGTATCCGGTGCCTGGGTGCAAAATCCGGACAGACTGAGCACTTCATACCGGAGCAAACAGACTGCTCACTTTCCCATAGGGATACCTCCGGTATAAACCGGAATAGGGTGCTCATTAACACCGGAATTTGCACCAGAAGAAGATTAGGCCTTCACTTAAGAATAAATTGATGTCATTGTGCCCCTCAAAATCTCCGGATCCTGTAGCGAGTGTGGATTACCCGCTACGGAAACGCGTCAGATCTGCGCCTGAAACGGGGCAAAATTGCGCTTTTTGGCCAAAATGCGCCCCTGATAATCAATTACTTATAGCCTCAAAAAGCCCTGTGGCGAGTCCTGCCCCCGCTACTAAGAAAGAGCCAGGTACGGAAGTACCCGGCTTTTTTAATTTCAGTCCGTTAAAAGCTTGTTTTTATAAGGACAGTGAAATTAAAAAAGCCGAATGATTGCATAGCAATCTGGCTATTTCTTAGTAAGCACTCCCAATTCAGGTCCAAGGGCCCGTTTTTCGGGCCCTTAATCCTGCCCAAAAGGCTTTTTTGTAGTAAGCATTCCCGTCCAGGTCCATCCGCCAAACGGCGGATGACGATTGCATAGTACGTACCGGTCCATGAAACGATTATCCCGTCGGGGTACGACTTCAGTTCGTGCCCCGACTAAAAGAACATCGGAGTCGCTCTGACTGAGTGTGATTGTCTTTCTAATTGAAGCATGGTAGGCCACGGTCCATGCAGCGTTTTCCCGGTGAGATAGATTGTAGTTGGACCGGTTGTTTTTGTGACCTGTCAACCCCGGGTTGCCCCCTGATAAAGTTCGTCAGGGGTTACCCGGGGCTATTTATTATTCATCCCCTTCAGGGATTAAAAACGAATAATATAAACCTGGACAACAACAGAACCAAAGGTTCCTAAAGCTCTCTTTTACGATGGTAATCAGATTACTGCAATTTTTAAAAGTTAGCTGGACCTATATATACATTGATGTTGAGGAGGTTGTGGTTTTTATGGTGGAAATAAATAGCACAGAGCTACTTAATAAGCGAGTAATGATTCAAGTTTATGTATTAATTCATTGTGTTTTTCAGGATTGGAATTCTTTAAATTTTGAATATTAATAAGTTTCCATTGAACAGCTGGCATATCCTCAAGACCTGCAACAGGAAACAGATCCCAATCAGGATACCCTTGTTTAAAACTCACTAAAAAGGAACGGTCTTTGTCTGAAAGACTCGAATTCACGACTTTGACAAGTCGTTCACGAGTAGCTTCAAAGTCTTCGTAGGTAAAGGATATTGCAGACATTCCTTCGAATTGATTTTCGAATGCAGACCTCTGATCCAGCATATGCGGCTGTAAAACCTCGTGCATTGTCCGCAAATGACTTACAAGCGCTTCAATGAAACCATTTTTCACCTCTTCATTAAGACCTGATTCCTGAAATAACAAATGCACATCAAAAAGGTCCCTTGGATGTTGACGATCAAGTGCTGCACATATTTTTCCTCCATATAGCTCAGCATCGGAAACTACCTGTATAGCGGCAAATTTTTTAAATCTCTCCTGTACAATATCATTTACCTGGAGAAGTCTAACAGGATGAAGATGCCCACGTGTTATTGTATTTACCTCGATTTTTATTTGCGCTTTTTTCGATTGGACAAATAATTTGACGTCATTACCTTCAAATGTATGTTTGTTTACTGTGGTCTCCGGTATTGATTTCTCAATCCGTTCCCTGATCCTTCCCAGTGAATCAGAGATATTGGTTAGTGCAGTTTCCCTGTTGTCAAACGGCAGATATGTGAGGTCAATATCGATGGATAACCGAGGCATTTTCCGTAAGAAAAGATTAATGGCAGTTCCACCTTTTAATGCAAGTGTCTTCTCTGTTGCTATGTGTGGTATCACCTGCAGAAGCAAGTCGGCCTGTGAAATATAAGATGGAGTGATCATATAGCAGCCATTTCCTTTGGTATTGATATCCGGAACTTTGATAGATAAACCCCACCTTTTACAAGAATCCTGTCACCAGTTCCTAATTCTATCTTGGTTTGATCAACAAAATCCAACCATTGATGATTTGCTTTGGAAGCCATAAATAAAAACAGACGTTTTACTTTTATGGAATTGCATTTCTCCAGTAATTCCTGCAGGATATTTGGCCGGAGATTTGAAAGACCTTCAAGAATTTGATAGCATTCGACCATGTCAAAACGATTTGGAGTCAGGTGCAAGCACTCAAGGATTGCACGTTCAGGCGATGATAGTTTTAATTTTAACCCATCCTGGGAAGACTCAAGCAATGCAAGGTCCGCTGGCAGAAACTTAGTTTTTACATGTATTATCTGTTTACTCCATTCCTGATCGAGAAACCATTTCGGTAGTTTGACATATTGTGGTGAAAACAGATAGAGTGGTTCCTTATCAAGGCGGACATAATGCGAAAGTCCTTGCATTAATATGGACGTCAATCCGCCAACATGCACTGGCAGGTCAGTTTGTCTCTGTAATGAGTTCAAAGCTCCAACCCATTGTACATTTTCATTTGGTCGTTTGAATGCTCCGACCCCATAAGATTCAAGCCAGCCACTCTTCAGATAATATTTTTGCAGATCTCGTGAGATACCATTCTTCTCCAGCCATGATGCGAGAAGAACTGTTCCCGGCACATGATTGGCCAGGAGATTCATTAATTTTTTGTCAGAATTGGTAGTCATACTACCAAAATTAGAATATTTATAATGAAATACAAAACTTAAAAGCACTATTTTCATTAAAAATTTAAGTAAATGGGTAGTATGACTACTAATATTGAAAACTATTTAATGATGGAGATTTCCTGCTGAAAATTCCGATGCTAGTGATCAACCCATTCCGGTATTAGGTTTTCACGTTCACCGGATTCTCTACTTACAATAGCGATCTGATTTCAGTAATTTTAAATCGGTAGCTGTCCCTATTTATAAAATAGTCATTCTATAACCGACCAGGAACAATCAAACCAGCATTCTCATATAATTATACAGAATTACAATATGAAGTGAAAATTGAGATTTTTAATCGGGATGCTGAAAAGTTATGCGAGAAGCGAATTGAGGGCTTTTTTATATCCCTACCCTTTTCGTGTTGCTTCTTTTAATCGCTGGATATGTCCACGACCAAGGCCTTTGACTTCGCAACCAAGTTCAAAATAACGTTTTATCTTATCGTCTGTCAGTATTCCAAAGCAGTCAATTACAGCAGCTGGATGCCCTATTAATTTCACTACCCTGTCAGGATCCAGATCCAGGTATTTTTCGTGAGGTACAGCAAAGATTACAGCTTCAGCATCATGCAGTGCGTTATCCAGGTTATGTTCAACACGCAGGTCTTTCAGCTTCTCCTGATTCCGGAAGAACTGTGCCTTGCTCTGTCCCTCTCCCGGGTAGGTTTCTTGTTGTTCAAACTCCCACCAGTGTTCCACATAAGGATCATGAACCTTTATTTCAGCTCCCATTTCAGCCAGTTTTCTAATGACTATCTCCGAGCCGCTGTACCGTGTGTCACCCACATTTTGACGATATGCAGCGCCAAGCACCAGCACGTCAGCGCCGGCTATCGGCTGCCCCATATTACGCAGTGCATCACGGGTAAGCTGACCCACATGTAAGCCGCGTGTGTCATTGATTTCAATTGCCAAGGGGGTGATTTTGAAGATATCATCCTCAAAGCCAAGGATATGTTTGTAAGCCCATACCCCCAGCGCGCCATCTTTAGGCAGACAATATCCTCCAATCCCAGGTCCCGGAAAGATTATGTTACTATGTGTCGGCCTGACCTTGATTGCCTGTATTACTTTGATAAGATCCACTCCATTGCGTTCGGCAAACAGGCTCCATTCATCCATGAAGGCCAGTATTGTAGCCCTGTAACTGTTCTCAACAATTTTTGCCGTTTCTGACTCAATAGGCCTGTCCATCACTGTCAGGGGATATTCATCGGTATTCAGCACTTCATTAAGAAACTTCACCGCCCGCTCCCTGGCTTTATCATTGATGCCGCTGCATACCCTCCAGAAATCACGTATGCTGGCTACATAATTACGCCCCGGCATAACTCTTTCATAGCTGTGAGCCAGCAGGGGCTCGGATCCTATGCCCCTTCTCTTGAAGATCTTTTTCATTATGGGATACGCCACCTGCTCTGTTGTCCCCGGAGCTACTGTTGTTTCTATTAATACCAGTGCTTCGGGAGGGATATGTTCCGCTATCAAGGCCAGGGATGATTCCAGCGCAGCCATATCAGTCCGACCCGAACGGACATTACTCAGCTCCTTTTTGATATAATCACACTGCACATCCACCACCACAACATCTGCCAGTTTCAGTACATCGTAGGTGTAAGTTGCCATCAGGGTTTTCTTCTCATTTACGCAACGTGCTATCATAGGATCCACTTCAGGATCCTCCGCTTTCACGGGTGAAACGCCACGGTTAAGCAACGGGATCTTCCAGTAACTTCGTACGCTGGGACGCTGCATTCCAATGACAAATTTTGAGGGTTCCCCCTTCTCGTTTACCGTATCGGCTACAATAGCAGCCATAACGGCTCCCACGAAGCCGACCCCCATAACCACTACTATCTCACGGCCCCTGGCACGCTCCTGGTCAACACGGTTTTTAATTCTTTCAAATTCAGTTTTGTATTCAGAGGGTTCCGGTAATGAAAATTTTTCGCCGCCGGGACTGATGGAAAAGGTTTCATTCATCTTGGTATCTCAGTTTATTCCTTTCAGACAGGATGGTTAGACTTATAATTTTATTATTTCTAATAAATCTACAAATAATTAACAAAACCTGGTAAATTAACTCATTTTAAAGGGAGGTCGAGCTGGCTGAGCCAAGGTTACGTCAGCTTCGTAACCTTGTTTAATTCTTAACAGAATTTCTCCAATTCTTACCACCTAACTGCCTGATATTTTGTAAATAGGGACAGCAACCTATTTAGAAGCGATCTTGAGATGCAGATCCGGGAATCATGCAGCGTCCCCCTCTGGACCTTAGATTTACTGGCAGATTATATTCTTAAATTAGAAAAAAGAAAAGGAATGGCAAAAGCAAAATGTAATGCCATAGGCCTGTCTGGTGCGAGCAGGGATCTTTACGGGAAAAGCAGATATTTACGAAAGTGATACGATGACTTGCTATCGCCTGGGTGGTTTCGCTCAGTCATCGTATCACTGTATCTTACTCGTACGGTCTGACGGCTATTGTCCGTCTGACCGATAGGAAGAAACGAAAACACCATCCGTCAGACCCAATATGGGTCAGACGGTACCGTGTAAAAGTCTTTCAGTCCCTTACGGGATGGTTTATGATAACACTCACGGGGTGACCCTGGGCGGGCCCCTCAGAGTCACCCCGTGAGTTTGTTTAAAAATGGATTCGTAGAGACGCCCTCGAACAAATTACACTTTACTCCTCCTCAATCTCCAGGGTATAGAGAATGCTTTCCACCTGGCGGAGGAATTCCCGTTTAGCCAGGCCGGCAAAACCGGATAAGGAAGAAGATAGTCCGCAGAAGGAGGAAGAACCCGCTGAAACAAAGAAAACCCGGAAATGATCCGGGCTCTCCACTAACGTTTGGTGCATGAGCCGTTAATATGGCTTATGCACTATATTATAGGCAGTTATTCATCTACTATCCTAAGATATAGCAATGGTTCTTCATCACCCGTTAAAAGATGCATTCTCTTGGCAACTATATCCATGTCGTAAGCTATTACCAATTTTACTACAGACTGAGGAGGATAAGATTCAAGGCAAGCATAGCAAACCTTAGTAGCTACAATGCAATTACATTGATTCAATCTTTCAATTAGTATATCAAGATTTTCTGACTGACCCCACTTATCATCATCCGATGGTTTTGGCAATAAATCAGAGGCCAACCTGGCAATCTCCTCTTGAATTAGGCTATCATTCTCATAAAGGATATACTCGCATATTTCTTCATGACAAATAGATTCTTTCTCTTTTGAACAGCTGAGAAGGAATATAATTATTAACGTTGATATAAATATCCAGGATTTCATAAGGTTTTTACATAATTGCCTACAACTATTAGGTGCTGAATATTGAAAAAAATCAAAAAGTATGCCAGATTGATAATTTGAGGTCAATGTAATCGTTGTTGCATCCGCAGGAACCGTATCGGGTGCCTGGGTGCAAAATCCGGACAGACTGAGCACTTCATTCCGGAGCAAACTGACTGCTCACTTTCCCATAGGGATACCTCCGGTATAAACCGGAATAGGGTGCTCATGAACACCGGAATTTGCACTTGATCAATTCACAGAAATAATCATTGTAGTACAAATACAATGGGAAATACATAAGCAACACTTACTTTATGTCCTTTCTGGACACCTGGTTCCCATTTGGGACTTAGTTGTATAACTCTAATTGCTTCAGCATCTAGCTCAGGAGACACTCCTTTTAAAACCTTTACTTCGTCTACACTACCATCTGGTCGAACGATGAATTGAACAAATACTCGACCACTAATTCCATTTTCAGCTGCATTTTCAGGATACCTCAGATTCTTTGCAACCCACTCCCTGAATACTTCCTGTCCTTTCCCTTGAAAGCTTGGCATTTCTTCCACAATAAAAAATATTTTTTCCCCTTCCGGCACATCCCCAGTAGTATTGTCTGTCTCGACTGTGGTTGGTTCAACAGCTATAATCTCCTCTTTAGCTGTATTATCTAACTCTTCTTGTGGATTTTCTGATTTTGAACAAGCTAAAACCAGAATCAATAAAAAAATCATTGGCAGCAAAATCAAAATCCTCAAAAGTGTCAATTTGGTTGATTGCTTCTTTGTCATCATGGCTATTCGTTTTTTTATTAATGATCTATTAAAATTGTTTGTTAATTCAATCGCTTTAAGTCCTTTGATATATTTTAACAACAAGGTCTGATAACTGGTTTGATTATATCCTTGGTTAATGACAGTGTTATCTGCCAGGTATTCATGGGTTTCTTTTAACGATCTTCTGTAAAGCCACATTACTGGGTTGAACCACTGTATCGTTAGAAAAAACTCTATGATTAGAACATCAATAGTATGTTTCTGTTCTATATGGGCACGCTCATGAGCGATTATTTCATCAAGCTGGTTTTCTTGAATTAGCGATTTATTTAAAAATATTTTATTCAAGAAGGAAAAAGGTGCAAAAGCTTTATTCGTAAATACTAAAGAATATTTCGGGTACAGCTTGACATTCCTCGTTCTTGACATCAAGTAGACTTTCAGAATTCCGATGAGAAGGTTTAATACCAGGATAATAACACCCAATAAGTAACCTAAAAGGAGCATTTCTCTCCAGGTAAATGATTGAAAGAGTGATTGATTTTCATTCGCATTTATTGTCGCTGCTGGAAGATTTGTAATACTGCCAATTCTCGAGGTGATATCAAATAGAGTTGTTTCAGTATTATTTGAACCTTGGATTGAGATATTGATTAGTGGGAGTAAAAAAGAAAATATTACAGCACCCAATAAGATTAGTCGGTTAAGAGAAAAGAAAGTTATTTTTCTTAACAAAATCCAATAGAAGAAGTAAAGTACAATCAAACTTATACCTGATTCGATTAGATAACTAAGTATCCAGTTCTTCATCCTTTGGTTTTTTTTGTAATGAACTCTGTTGAATCAATTTTTCCAATTCTTTAATATCTTCCTGACTCAGCTTTTCTTCTTTTGCAATAAATGAAACAACTTTCCCAAAAGAATTATCGAAATAGTTATGAAGAAGTTCCCGAAAGGTCCTTTTCTTATAATCCCCTTTAGAAACAAGAGGGAAATATTCATGAGTTTTTCCATAGGCTTTATGCCCAACAAATCCTTTTCTTTCCAATCTCCTCACAACTGAAGATATTGTGGAATGTGGGGGTTTGGGATCAGGCAACATAGTAATTATGTTACTTACTAATCCTTTTTCTATTTCCCATAGAATTTGCATGACTTCCTCTTCTTTAACAGCTAATTTTTCCATAGTATAAATATACAACGTCTCGATACGTTATCCAACTATTTAGAGCGTTAATTGACTTTCTATAGCGTTATTTATTGTAATTCTAAATAATACTACTACATTATTATTTCTACTCCTTGGATTATCTGGAAAATCCGTATAGACTGAGCAAATAGGGACAGCAACCTATTTAAAAAATAAACTGATAGCTGTTACTAATTATTATTAAGGCATTCATTTACGGCATTTCTTCCGGGGAGGGCTCGGCACCCTCCGGTCCATGATCCGTTTTCCCGGGAATGTCAGTTGCAGTTGGACCGGTTGATTTGGGTTATCAACCCTTGACTACCAATATTTTGCTCCGCTGGAGCAAAAAAATGAATAGTATTATATTTCGCTCCGGCCGGCAGGCTTTCAGAGCTCGAAACAGTGTAACTCTGTACTCTAAAGATATGAGTTAACGCTTTCCCTTTTTCAATATTTCTAAAAGGCAATTTTTAAAATTCACAATCCGCAATTCGCAATACCTTCACCTATCACCGTTTTTCACTCTCATTTCTCGTCACGCGTCACTGGTCACTATTTTATCCAGCACCGGGCACCGGGCACCCAGGACCAGGTTATTATTACTTCAATTGTTAATTTTTCCAAAGAGACACCTCAATAACCCACTAACCCAATACACCAATAACCTTTTTTTCTACTATCTTTGCACCATTCGGAAAAAAGAGAACGAAGCATGGCAAAACCGGCAAAAAAAGTCAGCAAATGGAAATACCGGTACCGGTTTACCATTTTAAATGACCATACCTTAAAGGAGGTCTGGCAGGTGCGGTTTTCAAAATTGAGTGTCTTTATCCTTGTTGGATTTCTCATCCTCTTCCTGATTATAGCCACCACGGTACTGATCTCCTTTACCAACCTCAGGGAATTCATTCCAGGATATCCGGACGGGAACATGAGGCGGAATATCATCATGAATGCTTACCTGCTCGATTCGCTCGAGAATGAACTCAGGATCAGGGACCAGTATTTTGAAAACATTTCCAGTATCATTTCCGGCGAAGAGCCACACAATTACACCATCGAGCAGGATACCAACATCGAGCTGGGAGAGATCAGCTTTACCAAATCGCTCGAAGATTCACTGCTCAGGCACCAGATCGAGGTGGAGGAACAGTACAATCTTTCTGTCAATACGGAAGACGTTACCCGGGATCAGATTTCCAGCGTTCATTTCTTTACACCCATGAAAGGGATGGTTACCAATTCCTTCAATGCCGTTGAGAGCCATTTCGGCACGGATGTGGTCGGTTCGCCAAACAGTGTTGTTTCAGCTACCCTGGATGGCACCGTTATCCTGGCAACCTGGACGATCGAGACGGGTTATGTCATGCAGATCCAGCACGAGAATGACCTGGTATCCGTTTATAAGCACAATGCCGAACTGCTAAAAGCGGTTGGCAGCTTTGTGAGAGCCGGTGAGAGCATTGCCATTATTGGCAACTCTGGAGAGCTGTTCACTTCCGGACCGCATCTGCACTTTGAGTTATGGCACCATGGGAAGGCGCTGGATCCTGAAAAATATGTTGTTTTCTAAACAAGCTGCGGGGAGAAGTGCCTGACCGAATACAGCACCTCACCCGTATCAAAATCATACTCCCGGAGACCATTCATGAAAAAGCGAATTGCCATTTTAGGATCTACCGGATCAATCGGTTGCCAGGCACTGCAGGTACTTGAGGAACAGAAGGAGCAGTTTGAGCTGGAGGTGATCACGGCCAATGAGAATGCCGAATTGCTGATCCGACAGGCAAAAGACCATTCACCGAATGTCGTGGTAATCGCCAACGAATCCAAATACTCTGTTGTCAGGGATTCGCTCTCCCACTTACCCATAAAGGTTTTTGCCGGTGAGGAGTCGTTGAGCCAGGTAGTTGAAATGGAATCGATCGATATGGTCCTGACAGCCCTGGTGGGATTCAGCGGATTGTTTCCTACGGTAAGTGCCATGCGGGCGGGAAAACAGATCGCACTGGCGAACAAGGAGACCCTTGTTGTGGCAGGGGATTACATTACCCGCCTGGCGGCAGAAATGAACACCCTGATCCTACCGGTTGATTCTGAACATTCCGCGATATTTCAATGCCTTCTCGGGGAAGATCCCGGCAGCCTGGAAAAGATTTACCTGACCGCTTCCGGCGGGCCGTTTCGGAAGCTGTCCGTGGAGTCTCTGGAACGGGTGACCCGGGAAGAAGCACTCAAACACCCGAACTGGAATATGGGGGATAAGATCACCATTGATTCGGCTTCCCTCATGAACAAAGGTCTTGAAGCCATCGAGGCACAATGGCTGTTCAACCTGCGGCCCGAACAGATTGAAGTCATTGTCCATCCGCAATCCATCATTCATTCGATCGTTCAGTTTGTCGACGGTTCGATGAAAGCCCAGATGGGATTGCCCGATATGAAAATGCCCATTCTTTATGCACTTTCCTTTCCGGAACGAAAAAGAACAGCCTCCCGGAGATTTATCTTTACCGATTATCCGACGCTTTCTTTTGAAGCGGCAGATCCAAAAAAATTTCGTAACCTTGCACTTTCGTTCGAGGCGATGAAAAAGGGCGGAAACTGGCCCTGTGCCCTGAATGCGGCAAATGAAGTGGCGGTTGAAGCATTCCTCGCCGGACGGATCGGTTTCATGACCATGCCGGAAATCATTGAAAAAACCATGAAACAGTGTGATTTCATATCCAGGCCGTCTCTTGAGGATTATAAAAATACCGACCAGAAGAGCCGGATGTTTGCAAAATCAATGATAAAATAGTTTACTTTGTACTCCCTTCTCCACAGCATGATCATGGGGCAAAGAAGATCGTATGGAAGTATTCATTAAAATAGCACAGTTTCTACTGAGCCTCTCCATTCTGGTGATCCTTCATGAATCGGGTCATTTCATCTTTGCGAAGGTGTTCAAAACCCGGGTGGAGAAGTTTTACCTCTTTTTCGATCCGTGGTTTTCCCTGTTCAAATATAAGAAGGGAGAAACCGAGTATGGTATCGGGTGGCTTCCTTTGGGCGGTTATGTAAAGATATCCGGGATGATCGATGAGTCGATGGACAAGGAGCAGTTGAAAAAGCCCCCCCAGCCCTATGAGTTCAGGTCAAAACCAGCCTGGCAGCGTCTGGTCATCATGCTTGGTGGGGTAACGGTTAATTTCCTGCTTGCCCTGATCCTTTATGTTGCCATTCTCTATGTGTGGGGGGAGAGCTACCTGCCGACACATAATGTGACCTACGGAATCGTGGTCGATTCCATTGGCAGGGAGATGGGGCTGCAAGATGGTGACAAGATCATCTCGGTCGATAACCAGGAAATAGAGAAGTTTTATAGCATCATTCCCGATATTGTTTTGAATGAACGCAAAACGATGCAGATCGAGCGGGATGGAAGGCGCATGGAACTGGAGATCCCCAGGTCGGTTATCCCGGCCATCATTAAAGGGAAGTCCATTATCGATGCACGGATGCCGTTTTCCCCGCTGATCGTAGACGGGTATATGAAGCATTCCGCCGCCCGCACGGCAGGAATTGAACCAGGCGATGAGATCGTGGGTTTTAACGGCATGCGATTCAAATACTATGATGAGTACTCGAAAAAGATCAGGGAACACAATGGGAAAGAGGTGATCATTAATGTCCGGAGGGGGATGGAGGAGCTGGATATTCCGGTAACCGTATCCGACGAGGGATTGATCGGCATTACGCATGATCTGAGCCAGTTCTTTGAGTTCAAATCGGTGAAATATGGTTTTTTTGAGTCGATTCCTGCCGGAATTGCCAAGGGAGTAAAAACCATGGTGGATTACCTGAAACAGTTCAAGCTGCTCTTTTCCCGTGATACGAAAGCGTATGAATCACTGGGTGGTTTCATCACCATCGGAAGCATCTTCCCGGGAGAGTGGGATTGGTACTCCTTCTGGAACCTTACGGCATTCCTGTCGATCATCCTTGCTATCATGAATGTACTGCCCATTCCGGCTCTGGACGGGGGACACGTCATGTTCCTCCTCTATGAGGTTGTTTCAGGCAGGAAACCGAGTGATAAGTTTCTCGAATATGCCCAGATAACCGGCATGATCCTTCTGCTTGCTCTGCTGCTGTTTGCGAATGGAAACGATATTATCCGCTTATTAAAGAAATAATGTTAATTTTGTAGTAACAACTTAAAATTTCAGACGATGAATCTGTTTAATCAAGCCGGTTTTTTAGGGCCTACCGAAATAATCATTATCGTATTACTTGTCGTTTTGCTTTTTGGTGGAAGAAAAATTCCCGAGCTGATGAAAGGACTGGGTCAGGGGATGAAGGAGTTCAGGAAAGCCACGAAGGAGGATGATAGCAAATCCAACGATAAGAAGGAACCGGATAAGCTGGAGGCTGAATAACCCTGAAAATTCGATATATGCCTTTGCGCCTGTTGTACAGAAGAAACCTGTATGACAGGCGTTTTTTTTAAAATCCCCCGCCCCGCCGTGGCGGGGCACCCCCTTTAGAAAGGGGGACGAGCGTAAGGTTGAACCATGCGTATCCCACCTGCCTGCCATGTAGCACTTCACAATTTCGGTAATAAAATCTCACGGCGTGACGCTAAGTCACACCGTGAGTAAACATCACCTCACCTTCTGCGCCTTCGCCTAGCCGCTTCGGTAAAGCAAAACCGGACAGGCAGGAAAGGCGGTTTCGGAGAGGAACCCGGGTGTAATAAGTGGGGGTAGTAAGATCTAAACGCTTGGTGTACAGCGTTACATGCGATATAAGGGGCTTTGCCCCTTAAATCCCATTTACTTTTCTCATTAAGGAGAAAAGTAAACAAAAGAATCTCCCATAGGTCCAAAGGACTCCTTATGGAGGATGCCTACGGCAAAGGCTGCTAAAAATTTTATGGCAAAACTCCCTGCCCGTCCTTTAGGCGGGCGGCTCGAAAAGCATATGCAACCAAAAATGAAGGTGCCAATTTCATATTTTCAGTGGTTCTATTTTATTAAGAATTCATGATACACCCTCTCGGACAAGGTTGCTGGGATGGCCAGCCCTGTGAAATAATCTTCCTTATTAGCACTACGTCCAGGTCTACCGCTATTTCATATGGCTAACCTCTGTTGACAATCATTTCATTACAAAATATAGATGTTTTTTTCGTACTTTTCTTTACGCCAAAGAAAAGTACCAAAAGAAGGGCGGCCGCAGATCATTTTCGGGTACCGATCTCTTCGGTTGCCCACGCGTTACAACTCGCCCCGACAAAACGATGTCGGTTCTCAAACAGTAACGCTTACTGGGACTCGCGCTTCGCAACCTGCATCAACCGGCACTTTTTCCGAAAATGATCTGAGGGCAAAAGTCGTCCTGACGGACGATATGGGTATCTGCTAATCAAATGAATTGCAATTTTGGAGAGCCCGCCTTAAGAAGTAATATTGTGCGTTGGACTTCTTTAAGGGAATGTCACTATATCACAGGAAAAGACCGGAGTCTTCTTTGCTTGGTTTTGCACTAAAATTTTTTCCCAGAGGTGGCATAGCCATGCTTAGGGTAGATGCCTGCCCGTCCTTTAGGCGGGCCTGTGGCAAAAGGCCGGTTTTTCGCACTTCGGGCGATTGGGGACTTAGTACATGAAATCTTTTCAACAGGGCGCAAAAGTTATATCCCCATCCATGGGGTGTGAAAAAACGAAGATAAATAATACCTTTGTATGGTAAAACTCCATTAAAAACCTTCAGATCATGATGACAAGAATCACCCGCTATCTACTGTATCTTTTTGTTTTTTCGGTCGTTTTCTCCTGCAAGCCCGATGAACGGAGCATCCTGCCCAAAATTTCGGGAGCGGCAGGGGAGGTTTTACTGATCATTGATAACCAGAAATGGGAGAGTCCTGTCGGGGAAAAATTCAACGAGATGTTAACACAGGTACAACCGGCGCTTCCACAGCCCGAGCCGGTCTTCAGACTGATACACACCTCACCTTCAGGTTTTACCAACATATTCAGGGTTCATCGCAACATCATCTTCGCGAAGATCGGGTCGGAATTTCAGGAATCGAGAATCACTGTTCAGACGAACCAGTGGGCAACGCCTCAGCTGGTCATTACTATTCAGGCTCCGAACGATTCCGAATGCATCAGTCTGCTCGAAGAGAGTGGTGACCAGATCGTTGAACGGATCAACCGGAGTGAACGGGAGCGGCTGATGGACTATTACCGGAGTTACCAGGTGGCTGCCATCTATAAAAGACTGAAGGATAAACATCACCTGACCCTCTCCATCCCGAAAGGATATGAAATTGCGGTCGATACAACCGACTTTGTCTGGATCACTACCGAATCAGCACAGCCCGGTGAGTCGGGTTATGCATGGTATTCACAACAGAGTATCCTGATTTATTACTACGATTATGTAGATACTAATACCTTCACTATCGATTATCTGGTGAATAAACGAAATGAACAGGTGAAAAAGCACATTCCCGGACCGAATCCCGGATCCTACATGGCTACGGAAGATCTTCTGCCACCCATCATGAAAGAGTTCACACTGGATGGCCGGTATGTTGCCGAGCTGCGCGGGTTGTGGAAGCTGGAGAACGGCGCCATGGGGGGACCGTTTGTCAGTCTTTCCACCGTGGATGAAGAGAGAAACCGTGTGATCACCGTGGAGGGATTTGTGTTCGCTGCCGGCCTGGAAAAACGGGAATTCCTCCGCCAGGTGGAAAGCATTCTCTATACCCTGAAGATTGAGGAAGAGTAAAGTAAAACCTGGTCAGGTTTTACTTGGTTAATGGTTATTTGATCATTGTTAAAAGACACCGTCAGGTCTGAAAGACCCTGACGGGTCAGAAAATAGCCGGCCACTTCAGTGGCTGGAACAAGCAGGAAATAGATAGAACGTCTTGGAGGAGCCATAGGCATACCTTTGGTAGACTGAAAGGTAAACGTCCTTATCTTTACATCATAATTTTAATGCTAAATCTGTACCTATGGTTGAGATAACAGAAGAACAGAAACAGGCCGCTCGCTTTGCAAAAGCAATGAGCCACCCCGTACGAATGTATATCCTGGAACTGCTCTCCAATCAAACCTGCTGTTATAGCGGAGACCTCTCCGAAGTACTTCCCATCGCAAAATCAACCCTTTCCCAGCATTTGAAAGAATTGAAAAATGCCGGCCTTATCCAGGGTGAAATAGAACAACCGAAGATTAAATATTGCCTGAACAGGGAAAACTGGGAAATAGCACAAAAACTGTTTAAAAAAATGCTCCGGGTGTAAAAATTTTTACTATCATTGTTCGTATTTTTACGAACAACGAACAAATATGCAGAAAATGAAAATCAAAGTATTGGGAATGGGGTGCCCCAGATGCAGGGCACTTGAAAAAGCAGTCATTAACTGCCTGGCCGAATTAGATATCCCGGCAGACGTAAGTAAGATTGAAGATATCAACGATATGATGGAATATGGGATAATAAGGACACCTGCATTGGTGATCAATGGCGAAGTTGTTTTGAGTGGCAGGGTTCCTTCAGGAAAAGAATTAAAAGAATTAATAGCTAAAAATCAGTCATCATGAAAAGGGATTTTTTGCTTTTATTATGGAGTGGAAAAAGGAAATAAGGATTTTTATCTGGTTGCTGGGTTTCTTTTTATTAGCCTATTTCCTGCCTGTTGAAACGGACCGGTTCAGGAATGCAGTATTCGAAGCCCTGGAATTAACGAAATGGTATGCACAGGAACATGTATTACTTTGCCTTGTTCCTGCATTTTTTATTGCAGGTGTCATAGCCGTTTTTGTAAGCCAGGATTCAGTCATAAAATATTTTGGGGCCAAAGCAAAAAAATGGATGGCTTCCCTTGTTGCATCGGTCTCAGGGACAATCCTTGCTGTATGCAGTTGTACTATTCTTCCTCTATTCTCCAGTATTCATAAACGGGGAGCAGGACTGGGGCCTGCCATTACTTTTCTTTATTCAGGCCCTGCTATAAATATACTGGCGATTATTCTTACTGCAAGAATTCTTGGATTTGGACTTGGGATTGCACGCATCATCGGAGCAGTTGTCTTTAGCATATTGATAGGCTTGATTATGTCTCTGATATACAAAAAAGAAGAAAAAGAAAGAGCTGACCAGCAAATGGGTTTTCCGGAAATGCCTGCTGAAAGGCCATTGTGGCAAACTTCTTTCCATTTTTTTGTATTAGTTCTGATTTTACTATTTGCCAATTGGGGCAGACCCGATTCCGGTGAAGGGTTTTTCTTCTGGTTGTGGGTAAACAAATGGTATATCACTGCTGGATTTGGTTTGCTGTTAGCCTATTCCCTGATTAAGATCCTAAAAATTAATGTTTATTATGTCTTGATTTCTGTTCTTCTTGTAGCCATTTCCGGACTGGTGTTCAGGGGGCAACCTACAATTCCATTTGTAACTGCAACAATCGCCCTGATAGGTATGACTTTACTGACAGAAGGTGAACCGAAGGAATGGCTTTATGAAAGCTGGGGTTTTACGAAACAAATCCTGCCATTATTGGGAGCCGGTGTATTAATTGCAGGAATTTTGCTTGGGACAGCTGATGGAGAAGGCCTCATACCAAATCATTGGGTTTCCTCTCTTGTTGGTGGAAATTCGCTTTTTTCCAACTTTTTTGCATCTGTTTTTGGAGCATTTATGTACTTTGCAACGCTTACTGAAGTACCAATTATTGAAGGATTACTCAAAAATGGAATGGGTCAGGGCCCCGCCCTGGCATTGTTATTGGCCGGACCAGCTCTTTCCCTGCCCAATATGCTGGTCATCCGGAGCGTTATCGGAACTCAAAAAACAATTATTTATATAATCCTGGTCTCCATCATGGCTACCCTGTCTGGTTTAATCTATGGTTCTGTTGTCGGATAATTTTATATTGTACCTGTATATTGTAATAAACAAATTCTTTGAATTCTGGAGATATTGATGAGAAAATAAAATGATGAAATACGTAGGCAAGCGACTGTCATTCTTAGACCGGTATTTAACGCTCTGGATTTTCCTGGCGATGGTTATCGGTGTTTTATCCGGATTTTTTTTCCCGG
>CAYMFM010000045.1:0-31131 GCA_964389685.1 uncultured Rikenellaceae bacterium | reverse complement strand
AGCACCTCGGTATCGGCATTGAGTTCCTGTTTCATGCGGGTGAGTGAATGATCGCAACTATCATGGCCCGACAGGAAAACCCGGGTGGGGTTAACTGTGTTCATTTCAGCGATAGTGCGTGTCAGATCGTCATCGGTGATCCGTTTCCAGGCCGGTTTGCCTGTACCCAGGATCGTTTGAAATTGAATGCCGGCACGGTTTCCTCTCCCACGCGTCACCGGAAAATGAAGTCCGCCTCCGATCGCATGGATCGGTTCGGTTGAGATCTGTCTGACCATCTGCACAATCCGTTCAATGGTAGGATGACCGCACCCGGTGAAGATAACCAGGCCCTTATCCTTAAGCCGGGCGAACAGCGCTTGCTCCTCTGTCAGACCAAAGAAAAACAGGCTTCTGGCCAGCGGACCGGTCGTAGCGATTCCACCGGTCAGCAACCGGGGTTTATCAATCCGTTCGCTCCGAAATCCTGTTGCATCCGCGTTATCAGGAAGAAAACAGGGTTGTCCATTCGGTGTTCCCAACGCTACGGGAAGGATCACGCGTTTTGTCCGGCTTGCCTTCATCCCACCCATGTGATCCGGATGAAGGTGTGAAATGCACAACGCATCGATCCCATCCAGTGTTATTCCCAGCCTGGCAGCGTTGTGAGCCAGTGCAGGACGTTCCGGGCCAAAACCAACATCAAAGAGCAAGGAACCCCGATCCGACCGGAAAAGACAGGAGACGCCGGCATCACCCAAAAAACCATCCTCAGCCTTCTCTTCAACCAGGACAGTCATTTCCAGAAAACTGAGTTCCGGCAGATCGAACGGCCGTGCCTGGCCAATGCGCCGCCGGTTCAGTTCATCTGCCAGCTGAATATTGTTTCTGAAACGTCCGTTTCTTACCATCAGAAAAGGAACCATCACAGGAGATGCAACCGCCAGAAACGGCCACCAAAATGGAGATATGCGTAATGACATAATACGAGGTTTGTTTATCCATGTTAAAGTACAAAAATATAACGAAACCAAAAAAACTTCAGGCTCATCCTGCTCATGTTCCGTTAAAAAGATTGTCATTCCGGTAACTCTGTTGTATATTTAATCGCAAAACCATTCACCTTATGGACAACAACGAGAGATACCCGGAGAAGTTCAAGAAGATCTGGCGTGCATCCTTTTTTGGTATTGCCATCGTATGGATGCTGATGATCTTTGCAACCGCAAAAGCACTCCAGGGAACCGGTTATACGAATAAACTGGTCCCCATATTTGGCCTGGGTGCAGCAGCCATCATAATCATTCTGACCGGAATATTGAGGCGTTATCTGTAAACTGAATGGATGGGCCTTGCATGCAACGTCCCTGCATTAAGATCCTGTAACGATTTAACATAATCTACAAAAACAATGACCATTACATACCACTCCATCGGAACGATCAGAACCCCCTACAAAGAGAGGGAGGGCATGCCCATCCAGCCCTCAGCGGAGGAAGGTGCAAAGGGAACAGTTGAAGTCAAACGGAAATTTCAGGAGGGATTGCGGGATCTGGACGGCTTTTCCCACATCCTTCTCGTCTACCATTTTCACCTCACCAGTGAGTACTCCCTGGTGGTCACTCCCTTTCTGGATGACAAACCCCATGGTGTCTTCTGCACCAGGGCACCCAGCAGGCCCAACGGGATCGGTATCTCGGTTGTAAAGCTAAACCGCGTGGATGGGAATATCCTGCACGTGGAAAATGTCGATATCCTGGACGGAACACCCCTGCTGGATATCAAGCCCTATATTCCCGATTTTGATGTTTATGAAGTAGAAAAAACGGGGTGGATTACGAAACACTCCGGCAGGACCCACCGGCCGAGATCCGATAACCGGTTCAGCTAAAAACTGAGGAGTCGCCAGAGCGTTTCATGGAGAGCGACACTCTTGCCAAAGGCATTCCTTTGGAAGAGTCGCTTGCGCTCACCAGAGCACTCTTATTTAAACATTTCTATCCACACAGTATACATCAGTAAACAGTCCCGTAACATTTCGAATAAGACCATTTTAAGCCCCTCTAATCAAAGATCTCCAGGAATAAGTAGTAGGATACAAATGTGAATTATCGTGCTTCAGATCGAAAAAAAAGCCTATGTATGGATGTCTGGCCGGTAGTTGGCATACCCTTCCGGCAGTTCCAGGGCACCGATCAGCGACCGGATATCCTCAATACCGTGCTGTTTCATATAGTCTGAGATACCATTCAGGACGTTTACAGAAACCGTTGGATCAATAAAATTGGCGGTTCCGATCTGGATTGCAGTAGCTCCAGCAAGGATGAATTCGATGGCATCGGTGGCGTTCATGATCCCACCCATTCCGATGATGGGTATTTTCACCGCGCGATAGGCTTCCCAGACCATCCGCAACGCCACGGGTTTCACAGCAGGACCTGATAATCCACCCGTAACGGTTGCCAGCACCGGTTTTCTTTTCTCCGCATCGATCGCCATCCCCAGGAGGGTATTGATCAATGAGATGGAATCCGCTCCGGCACCTTCCACCGCCCTGGCAAATTCAGGGATGGATGTCACGTTGGGTGAGAGCTTCACAATGAGTGTTTTGTGGTATGCTTTGCGGACTGCCTCGGTCACCCGGATGGCGGAAGGGCAGTGTGTTCCGAAGACCATTCCTCCTTCCTTCACGTTGGGACAGGAGATGTTAAGCTCAATGGCCGGGATCTTCTCCAGGTCGTTCACCTTTTCAGCCACTTCTTCGTACTCCCCGACTGTTGAGCCGGATACATTGACAATCATATGGGCATCGTACTCCCGGATCACCGGGTAAATATCCGAGATGAAGTAATCCACCCCCTTGTTCTGCAATCCCACGGAATTCAGCATGCCTGCGGGAGTTTCAGCCATCCTGGGATAGGGATTCCCTTCACGGCTTGTTCCGGTGGTACCCTTCACAAAGACCGCGGCAAGCTGATTCACATCCAGGAAGTCGTCAAATTCAGTACCGTATCCGAAGCAACCGGAAGCGGCACTGACCGGATTCTTCCATGTCATGTTGCCAATATCAACCGTCAGCTTTGCCATATCAATTCCTGAGTATTAAATACCGGACCATCGATGCATACCATTTTATTCCCGTGCAGGGTTTTCTGGACACAACAGAGACAGGCTCCGAATCCGCAGGCCATCGTGTTTTCCAGCGATGCCTGGGCATCCACTCCCCGCCTGGCAGCCAGCTCTGAAACCGCTTTCATCATCACCTCCGGTCCGCAGGTATAGATCCGGTCAACATCCAGCTCCTGCTGTAAAACGGGATGGTCAGTCACCAGCCCTTTCTCCCCGGCGGATCCATCATCGGTGGAGAGCCACAGTTTCCCGTATTTTTCAAACGGAGAAAAATCAACGAACAGTGCATCGCTTCTGAATCCCAGCAGGAACAGGGGGACTTTCCCCATCTCATGCAGCCGGTGTCCAAGAAACAACAACGGGGCGATCCCTACACCCCCACCAACCAACAGTGCACGCTCCACACCCTCCGTATCAAACGAGTTGCCCAGAGGGTAGATGATATTCAAGGTTTCTCCCGGTTGAAGAAGCGATAACTGAAACGTACCCTTTCCAACGATCTGGATTAGAAAATGAAGCCTGTTTTCCTGATAATCAATATCATATATCGATATTGGGCGGCGCAGGAAGGTGCCCGGTGAATGATCAACCCTGAACTCAGCAAATTGTCCGGGTAAAATTTCCGGCAAGGGTGTATCGTGCGAAAGAACCAGTTCGAAATACTCGGAATTCAGCTTTTTGTTCTCAACGACATGGAGATCCTGAATCTGTTTTTTCATCGAATGAAATCCTAAAGAATAATCACTGCTGTCCTGATTTTCAAGTGGTTCCGTGTAACAATCGTATACACGGTTCTATCGCAATTGCACAAAATTACATTTTTTCATGGTATCTGAAAGGAAGAGAGTAAGAAATATTCAACCGGTGTCTGATTTCCCGCTTGCAGGTCAGATCCCGCCCGGTTAATGGGGATGGTACTCAGTAAAGGTATTGTTTCTATAAAATATTACAACCCGCTCAATGCCTGCCGTTTCATGCTTTTCTTGTTCACTGTCAACGCGCTTATCCACTGTTTCTTTCTTCACTGTTTCCCGTGTTTCTTCGCTTTTTGTATCCCCGTAAACAGGAGCATTTTCATCAAATAACTCCCTGCTTTCATCCGACTTATACATCACTCCCTCGCCCAGGATCAACCATTCAGCCCTGATCTGATGGTAGGTAAGCAAAATTTTCCGGATAAAATCAAAACTTGGATTATTCCTTCCGGATAAAATATGCGAAACACTCGACCGCTGAACACCAATAGTATCAGCAAATTGAGTTGAGCTTAGCTGCTCACTCTGTATGAACTGTAAAATGCGCTCTTTCATAACCCTGAAATTTGTATTCACAAATGTAATAAATAGTTAAATAACATATGTAATTATTTTTCACAAATTTCAGTGCAACTATTCACATATGTAATCTTTCTGTATCTATTTCATTGTAAAAGAAGGATTTAATCTATTCAAATCTCGTATTGCATTTTTTCTTATAGTTCTTTGATGATTGGTGCACTGTCCCATCTTCTGAATCGTAACTATATCAACTTATTGCAGATGATTACGTCACATAGCCAGATCTCTTCCCTTTTTTGAACTTAAATTTTATATAAACCATATATTTAATTGGTAAACAATGTAATATAAATCATAAATCATCTAATTTGAAGGATAACGACTCAATATTGAAATTAATTCTAAAGTATGCATTCAATTAATGCTTGTAAAGTACTGGATTATAATATAATATAATGTATTAATATTATTTATAAATACCATTCCAGAATAATTTACAAATGTTTACAAATGGGGTACATATTGATTAGAAATGTATACATATGTTTATATAATCAAGTAATTTTGTCATGTTTCTGATGACATATGTAATCATTGTATTTTTGTAGCAGCTGTTGCGTTGATTCTTTTCCTGAAAATGATTTTTTTCTGTAAACAGGATGGAACCAGGAATTTTGCAATTGAATGGATCAGCACCTGATTTATGGTTATTTTATCATCTGAGGGTGATATTTAGGTATCAGGTCTGCCCTACCCTGGAATATGGGCTGTATTTAACCAGTTGTTTATTTAAGATTTGTTTCATACTGTTCCAGATGGTTTACTCGCCCCCGCAAAGTAACGACACTTGCTGCTCGCGAGGTTTGTTTACGTCCCTAAATTTTTGTAATTTAAAGACTTGTACATAAAAACCAACCCCTATTATGAAAAAGCCAGTACATTATTGTCTGCTCTTGTTGTTACTATGCAATAACACCCTCTTATTAATCGCTCAGGATGAGCAGCCGTGTTGTGGGTTATCTGGCCACTCCCAAAAACACAGAACCACCTTCAATACGTTTTTTAACAAAGGCTGGGGATATCGTCTGCGTGACATGGTTGTTCAGAGTACCCTGGAATACCGGAGAGCCCTGGATTACCTTGAAACAAGGAAGGAAATTGACTCAGAACGGATTGGGGCCATCGGATACAGTCTGGGAAGTGTTGTGACATTTATTCGTTCCATGAATGGAAGACCGCTTTTGATGTTACAGCCTGAAAACGATACTTTTAACTGTACTGAAGCGGAAGCAAAACAACTGTATGATCTGATAGAAGGTGATCATAAAGAGTTAATCTTTTATCATAGCGGGCATGCATTACCGGCCGAACATGCTCCTGTCGCTGTGGATTGGTTCTTGAAATACCTGAAGTAATGTATTGGATTATGCCAGAGGCAATCTTACAGGATTAATGGTTTCAGGTGGTTTCAGATGGTTCCATTTGAATCATTACACCCCACGCTCTATGCCTTCCGGTCCCTGATAAACAAATCGTACAGCACTGGTACCACGATCAGGGTCAGGATGGTAGATACCAGCAGACCGCCGATGATTGTCCACCCCATTGGAGCCCACAGTTCTCCTCCCCGGAGAGTGAGTGGAAGCAAGCCTCCGATGGTGGTCAAGGTGGTCAGCAGTATTGGAGTAAACCGTGTTTCACCCGCTTTTTTCAGGGCTTCACCGACTGCAATCCCCTCTTTACGAAGGGTATTGGTATAGTCAACGAGGATAATGGAATTGTTCACAACAATTCCAACCAGGCTTGCACCACCAATGAATGCGGTAAAGGAGAAGGTATAGCCGGTAATAAACAGAGCCCAGATGGAGCCAATGATAGCGAGGGGAATGGCAACAAAGATGATGAGGGGTTGTAAAAAGGACCTGAACTGGAGAACCAGTACTGAAAAGATAGCAATAAGGGCAAGCAATACAGCATGGCGCATGCCACCGAATGATTCTTTCCGGTTTTCAATTTCTCCCGCAATCCAATAGTCGTAGCCATCTGGAAACCGGATCTGATCAAGTTGTTGTACCAGTTGATCCAGGACCACATCCAGGTTAACTTCCGGGGCAATATCGGCTTTGATCAGGCCGGACCGTTCCAGATTATAATGGCTGATGATTCCTGAGGCTTTCTGAAATTCAAGGCTTACCAGCTGGTAAACGGGAATAAATTTGCCCGAAAGTGACTGCACATAGATCTTATCGAAATCTTCCAGTTTGATTTTCTCATCCACCGGAAGCCGGATCACGATATCAAACTCCTCTCCTTCAGCATCCCGGAATTTACTGACGGTAATTCCGCTCACGGCTGTCCGGATCGCCTTATCGATCTCATAAACCGGAACACCGAACAGCCCGGCTTTTTCCCTGTTGATCTTACAATGGAGGTCTGTTCTTGCCACATCGAGTTGATTATCAATATTGATTGTGCCTGGGATATCTTTCAGAATTTGTTCAACGGAGCGTGCCAGGTTCGTCAGCACTCCAGCCTCTTCCCCATGAACATAAACCATGATGGGTGCTTCACTGGGCACACCCTGCATGTACTCTTTGATGGTAATTTTGGCTCCGGGATAAGTGCTGAATTTACGCCGTAATTCCGAGACGGTATTGTTATACATGTCCAGCTGATAATCGTTCAATTTCACATATATTTCAGCATAATTCAGCGCATAATTCCTTGAAAAAATGTTGTAGTACACCCTGGGATTCCCATGTCCAACGTTGGTCGCGAAATGGTTTACCCGATCCATGCTGTCGAGTACCGATTCAATATACCGGGCAACCTGGTCTGTCTTATCGATGTTAGATCCTTCCGGGAGTGATGCCCTGACCATGAATTCCGGGGTTTCAGCGGGAGGAAAGAAGCTTACACCAATCCGGAAAAACAGGGCAAGTGATCCGGCCAGAATCAGGAAGGAGAGGGAAAGGATGATCCCTCTCCGGCGCAATGCAAATTGCAGGCTTTTCCTGTAAGGACCCGTTATAAACCAAGTCAAACCCTTCTGGAAAATGCTGACTTTATGTTCATTGCGCCTGGTTTTTTTATAGACCCAGCTGGCGATCAATGGATTAAGGGTTAATGCCAGGAAGAGGGAAACGGAAAGGACGGCAATTAATGTAACCGGCAGGCTCTTGATAAAATCGCCTGCTTTGTCCGGCATCATGATGATGGGAACAAATGCCAGGAGGGTTGTCAACGTCGCACTGAAGATGGGCCAGCCAATTTGTGCCGCTCCTTTTTCTGCTGCTTCCCTGACGGAATACCCGAGTCGTATAAAGCGGCTAATGTTTTCAATCACCACAATGGAGTTATCCACCAGAAGACCCAGGGCGACAACCAGTGCCGCTATCGTAATCTGCTGTAAACCAAATCCAGCCATATCCACGAATGACAGCCCGATAATGATGGAGAGGGGAATAGCCAGGATAACAATGATTGCGGAACGAAGCCCAAGGGAGACCAGGATGATCACACCCACCAGAAAGATCCCCTGCAGGAGGTTCTTCATGAATCCATTGATCCGGGTTTTGATCACCTCCGACTGGTCAAAGACATAATCAATGTGCATCTCTTCCGGCAACGATTGCCTGTATCGTTCTACCTCGGGTTTTATCTCATCAACCAGGTCAATGACATTCAAATCTTCTTTCTGGTGAACCGTTAAGAAGATGCACCGTTCACGATTAAAGCGGGCATAATAGTTGATATCCTTGTAATCGTAATCGATGCTTGCTATCTGTTTCAGGGAGATCATTTTCCCCATATAGGACTGGACGACGGTATTTCCGATTTCATCCAGGTTTTTATAGGATCCGCTCGTTTTGATGCCAAACGATTTTCCTTCCAGTTTGATTGCACCCCCTGGAATGTTGGCATTATTACTCTGTATCGCCTGTTCTACCTGGTTTATCGAGATGTTCATTTCTGCCATCTTTTCCATATCCAGCGATATTCGTATCTCCTGTTCGGGAACGGCGACAATCTCCACTTTTTTTACTCCACCGATCTTTTCCAGCTCTCTTTTGAGCCGTTTTGCCTGATCCTCCATCTCTTTATAGGGAAGTGATTGGGAAATGAATGCAAGCTGGAGCATCGCAATGTCACCGCTGGTCCATTGCATGACATCAAAATAGACAATACCATCCGGCAGGTTGTTTCTTACCCCATTCACCTGTTGCACCACCTCGTCGAACTTCTCTTCTGCATCGGTATCGTAGTTGAATTCAACGCTTATCACTGCAATTCCATCTTTCAATTCCGTCTGGATCATCTTGATGTCATCGAGCTCATTCAGCGCCTCTTCAATAGGAAAAGCAACAAGCTGTTCAAGATCCTGCGGGTTGGCTCCGGGAAAAATGATATAGATTGTGCCTCCCGGAACATAGATTGTTGGATTCTCCGCCTGGGGCATCGTCAAGAACGAGCGGATACCCATGAACATGAGAATGATGGAGACCAGTAGTGTGAACTGATAATTTCGTATGGCAAAGCCGGGTAGTTTCATATCTGCATTTTTCTTGTGGCGTACTTATTTTATCCGGATATCGGAATCGGGACCGACAAAAGCAGCCCCCTCGCTAATCACCGTTGCACCCGAATCGAGGCCCTGCAGAACCAGTATTTTTTCTCCCCTGATCCCACCAATCTCGATCCGTTTCCGCACTGCTTTCTTGTTTTCAACGACATAGACAAAACCACTCATCTCATTGGCTTCCAGCAAGGCATCAACCGGGATCGTCAAGACCCGGTATCGCTGTGATGGGATGATATCCGCCCTGCCAATAAATCCCGATACAAGCTTTTCAACCGGTTTCTGCAGGGTAAGTTCCACCTCATAGGTCCCGGTATAGGGATCAGAAAAGCTTCCCACCTCAGAAACCCATGCGGGAAAAGGGGTGCCGGGATAAGCATCGAAGGAGATCAAAGCTGAGTCCAGCAGGTTTACCTGAACGATCTCCTTATCGGTCAGGTTCACTTTCAGCACCCAATCGTTTTCTGATGCAGCAAACAAGAAGACCGGGTGTCCGGCGGCAATGATCTCATCCTCCTCTGCAATCCGTTTCAGAACCTGACCCGATGATGGGGCAGTAATGGTGGAATATTGCAGGTTAAACCGGGCAATTCTTGCCTGGTTTGCAGCCAGGTTACAGGAGGTCTGGGCATTATCATACTGTTCACGCGTAGCCACACTATCACGGTAGAGGTTCCGGATCCGTTCCAGGTCTCTTTCTGTTTTTTCCAGTGCAAGGGTAGCCTGGTTTGCCGTTGCCTGGATCTCTGACAGGTTCAGCTGAGCCATTTTTGTCCCCTTTGTCACCGTTTCACCCTCTTCGACATAGATCTCAGAAATGATCCCCCCGGTTTTGAAACTGAGCTTAACTTCCGACCGGGCAGACAATTTTCCAGCACAATGGATCGGGAAGGCGATATCGTTGACTTCAACCTGGCTTATACCCACCATAGTGGGTTCTCTGTTCCCTGCTGACCGGTCTCCGTTTTCACCACATCCCGGCAGAAAAATGATCCCGGTAAGAAGCAGGAATTGACACAATCTTTTTTTATACATATTTTTGTTTTATAATGATTTAGATATTTTTATCTACACAATTGCTTCATTTGAAGATAACCGTTCTCTAATTCAATACCGAAAAGTCAAAGGAAGCCGTTGTTCGTTCATATTCTGCCAGTTTTACCTGGAGGTCAAACCGGGCAATGATCCGGTTTGTTTTCGCTTTGGTCATGGCTGTTCTGGCATCCATATATTCGATCAGGGAAGCCATGCCCTCCCCGTATTTCCGGTCAACCAGCCTGAATGCTTTCTGTGCATGAATGCATTCCGTTTCAGCGGACCGGACGGATTGAACGGCAGCTTTCAGGTCGTAATAGGCTTTCGTCACTTCCAATCTGATCTGTTGTTCTACTTCCTCTTTTTGTTGTTTCAACAGCTCTGTCTCAACCACAGCCTGTTTAATCCGCGCCCGATTTTGAAAACCCGAGAAGATATCCCACCTCAGGACAAATGAAGCGATCACAAAATCATCTTCTGCCGTAAACCGGTACTTTTCCCCTTGAAATCCATAATCCACAGCAGCCAGGAGCATGGGATGGTTTTGGGATCGAATGATTTTCAGGTTGTATGCCGAAGCATCCAGGTAGTGATCCAGCAGGTTCAGTTCTTCTCTCCAGTGGATTGCATGATCTTTCGCATGCTCCAGGTCGGATACGATCACTGTATCCTGTGCTTCCTGAGGATCGTAAAGGGGCGTTTCAAGGGGCCTGTTCAGTAAAAAATTCAAATACGACCGGGCTACATTTCTGTTTTTTTCAACCTCCGCAATGAACTGGTCTATGTTGCTTATTTCTGCCTGTGACCTGTACACAACATCTGATGTAACTTTATGATTCTCAAATAATTTATTGCTCACACGCAGGTTCTCCTCCAGGAGTCCACGGGTCTCATGTACCAGCTCCTCCATCCTGAGGGTCTCCAAATAGTTAAAATAGGCTTTTTTGATCTCTGCCACCAGGTAGCGTTTATACCGGTCAACATCAACCCGACTGGCTTGTAGCAATTCACTCCTGATCTTATAATTATAATGAAGGCCAGTATTAAAAATGGGTTGTACCAGTTGTACCTTTGTTTCGTGCTCCCTGGAGCGAAGGAATGTAAACTCCTGGTTTTCAATCTGGGGGAAAAGGTCAGACATGGTCAGGGCATTCAGTGTCGAATAGACCGGATTCATTAGATCTCCAACCGGAAACTCGATCACCCTGCCTCCGTCTGCAATGGAGTATCGTGCGTTGAAAGAGATCCCCGGGTAAAACATCCGACGGGCCTCTTTAACCGCTAACATGCTCTTTTCAAAGGAAGCCTGCTTCTGCTTCAGTGCGAGATTTTTTTCAAGACCTGTCTTCAGGTAGTAGTTCAAGGTATCGAGCTGTGCAAAAAGCGGTGAAGAGACCAGTATCCCTAAACAACAGATGAGTGTTCGTGTTTTCATGATCCTGCGGTTTTATTCTTTACTCCATTCAACACCAGCTCATAATGACACTGCATCACTTCCTGGCCAGAGAGTTGAAACAGTTCGAATACCTCCCTCTTGTTCCTGATCACCTGAAGAACGCCCAGGGTTTGCGCCCAGAGGGTATTCGCCATGGCCGGTACCGAAAAGTCATTGCGGACTGAACCATCAACGATGCCCGATTCAATGACCTCATAAAGGATCTTGATCGGGGAAGTCTGAAAACTGCTATCCAGCTCTTTCTTCTCAAAATGGAGCAGCTCAAGATCTTTGCCCTCAAAGAACATCATGGAGTTGAAATACATTGGCTCTTCGGAAGAAAAACGGTAAAAAACCTCTCCCATCTTCCTCAGATTATCAAGAGCGTTAGCATCAGTGGAAATGGACTTCAAAATCATCTCAGATAAGATCGCCATCCCCTTTTTCATGATTTCCCAGTGAAGCTCAATCTTGCTGTTGAAGTAAAGATAGAGTGTGCCTTTGCTCAATTCTGCCTGAACAGCCACATCATCCATGGTGGACTCGTCAAATCCCCTGGAGAAAAATACCTGTTCAGCTGCAGCGATTATCGCCTGTCGCCGTTGTTCTTTTTCCCGTTCTTTTCTTTCTGCAATTCCCATAATATGAGTTTTTAGTAAATGACTTTTAGTCATATTTTATACAAATATATAAAAAATGAATAAAAGTCATATACAGATGAGAAAAACAACGGGTTGGTCTGTTGATGAAAATCCGGTTTTTTCCGGACTCTTCTGTATCAACCAGACTTAGGATGGATTATCCGGAAAGTGCAAAAGGGAGGGGTTAACCCAGGGAAGAAGCAGGGGATCTGTCAGAATGATCCATTCTCCACGATTCAGTTGGCAACCATTGCGTCTCCATTCGCATTGTTATTTTGCCTGACCGGTGGATAGGTTAGTTCCCCTTCTGTTTTAGCAACCAGTGCGGAAACGGTGGAATCACCGGTGATATTTACGACAGTACGAAGCATATCGAGCGGGCGGTCAATTCCCAGTATCAATGCAAGACCGGCGGCAGGCAGACCGACTGAAGACAAAACAGCAACCAGCATAACAATACTTCCGCTTGGTATTCCCGGGGCACCAATGGAAGCAAGTATAGCCATAAGAACAATGGTAAGCTGGTCGCCCACATCAAGTGGTATACCAAAAACCTGAGCGATAAAAACAGCTGCAATGGCTTGATAACAGCTTGTCCCATCCATGTTGATGGTCACTCCGATGGGCAGGACAAACCCGGAGATCTTCTGCGACACTCCCAGTTCGTTTTCAACCTGTTCTTTGGTAACCGGCAGGGTGGCTGCGCTTGAACTGGTTGAGAAAGCAACCAATTGTGCCGGAAGGATCCCGCGGAGGAACTCAAAATACCTGATTTTGGTAAAGAGTGATATGATGGACGGGTAGAAAAAGAGAATCAACAGGAATAATCCGATCACCACGGTAATGGAATAGAGCCCGAGGGCAATAAAGAGGTCAATATCACCTGAAAAATCCACAACCAGTGCGGCCATCAGGGCAAGAACACCATAGGGGGCAACGATCATGATAATATCGACAATTTTCATGATCACATCATTAAGTCCGCTAAAAAAGCCTTTCACTACTTCAACTTTCTTAAAGGGAACAAGAACAAGACCTACTCCGAAAATGATCGCAAAGAATATTACCTGCAACATCCTGCCGTTATCAGAAGCAGCACTGACGATGTTATCCGGAACTATATCAACCACGTATTGTAGCGGTGATTCTCCCTTTCGTTCCTCAGCCAATAATTCTTTCTCATTCACATCATTCTGAAACTGTTCATTAAAGGCTATTCTTTTCTCTTCGCTGAAGGTATTGCCCGGTTTAATCAGGTTGACCAGCGTTAACCCGACAAAGACAGCAAAAGCAGTAGTTGCCAGGTAGATTGTAATGGTTTTCAGTCCGATTCTGGATAATTTCGAAATATCGGAGAGGCTCGATATTCCATTGACCAGGGAGACAAAAATCAGTGGTACTGCGATCAATTTCAACAGGTTAATAAAAATTGTTCCCCAGGGTTTAATCCAATTGATGGTGAATTTTTCCAACCCAATGGTTACAGCAAGCATACCCCATATGATTCCGATTACCATTCCGATCAATATTTTCCAGATAAGGGGTAGTTTCTTCCACATGATACAACAAGA
Source organism: uncultured Rikenellaceae bacterium (assembly GCA_964389685.1). GTDB lineage: Bacteria > Bacteroidota > Bacteroidia > Bacteroidales > VadinHA17. The sequence continues at coordinate 17,485 of CAYMFM010000045.1, read as the reverse complement.
ATTAAGGATTAAAAAGCCAAAAATGGTAAAAAAAAACGAAAATAATTGATATGTACCTTTCTATTTTACATGTTTTTTAACCACTCCTTGCATTCCCTTGCCGGGGTATCCATGTTGTTACAAAAACGAAGGTTCAACAAGCGTTTGAAGGAGAGAGACAGCATCTGAACAAGATTTAATAGATTGATTATCAATCTATTTTATGCTCCAGATAAAATTGTTATTTTTACGGTCTTCACCGGACCCCCGTAATGATTATCTCGTATGATGATTAAATTATTTCGCATCAAGCTTCACTGGCAGATATTAATTGCCCTGTTTCTGGGAATTCTTTATGGTCTTTATCTAACCGAATATGCTTCCTGGGTGGAATGGCTGGGAACACTGTTCCTTCGTGCTTTACAAATGGTAATCATCCCATTAATTCTAACCTCCATTATTTCCGGCATAACCCAGATCGGATCGGGAAAGAATCTTGGAAGGCTTGGAATAAAAACCCTGTTCTATTATATTTCCACCAGTATTTTAGCCATCCTTACAGGTCTGGTCCTGGTTAATTTGATAGGTCCTGGGATTGGAGCCGACCTTGGTTTTTCGCAACAGGTTGAAGGATTTTCCACCGAATCGAAATCGTTTGGTGAGACAATGATCGAGATTATCCCTACGAATGTTTTCGAAGCGTTTTCTGAAGGCAGGATGCTTTCGGTGATTTTTTTTGCCCTCCTTTTCGGTTTTTTCATTACCCGGATCAAACAGGCAAGAGCGGTTGTTCTGGTGGATTTCTTCCAGGCCGGATTTCAGGTGATCATGAAAATCACCCTGTTGATCATTCGTTTCACTCCTTTTGGGGTTTTTGGTATTATTACTGGAAATGTGTCAAATATTCTCCTGGAACAGGGAGGCGGTATGTCGGCTCTTTTGGAGCTGGGAAGCCGTTTGGGGTTATACATGATTACCGTATTCGCAGGCCTGCTCATCCATGCATTGATTACCCTGCCATCGATACAGTTATTCGTCGGTGGGATCAAACCACTGAAGCATTTCAGGGCAGTAACCACACCTTTATTAACTGCATTCTCAACCTCTTCTGCCTTGGCCACCCTCCCACTCACGCTGGAAGCTGTCGAGCATGAAGATGGTGTTTCAAATAAAATTTCCAGTTTCACCTTGCCCCTGGGTGCAACCATTAACATGGATGGTACAGCACTCTATGAATGTGTTGCTGTTTTTTTCATAGCCCAGGCTTATGGCCTGGATCTCGGATTTGGGCAACAGGCGATTGTTGTAATAACCGCTTTGATCGCATCAATCGGGGCAGCAGCAGTCCCTATGGCCGGATTATTCATGATTTCCATCATTTTATCAGCTATTGGTTTGCCACTGGAAGGAGTGGGTTTAATCGTTGCCGTTGACCGGATACTTGACATGTTTCGAACAGCCACAAACGTCTGGAGCGATACTACCGGGGCGGTAGTCATCGCACGGTCAGAAGGGGAAGCGTTGAATGTAACCTGAATGATTACAAAGGTTCAACAGGAGCGTAGATCTTGCTGTTTAAGGGTTGCTACTCCTGGTGGCTGCAATCGTCCTGTTTACACCCCCTGCACGCATCCGGATTGTGTGCATGCTGATGTTTCAATTCATCCTCACTGGCTTCACGAATTTCAACCACTTCTCCCGAAAAGAACAGGTTGGTACCTGCCAGGGGGTGGTTAAAATCCATTTTAACCGACCTGGATTTTCCTTCGCAAAACCGGATAAAATTCTTTCAAAGTGACACTTGATTAACCAGTAACGGGAGTAAAAAACCCCGGATTTATTTTTAAATGCTTAATAATTTGTTGATATTTGTATAAGAAGAATCAAAATATCCATAAATTTTCATGAAATGAAAGGTATCGTCAAGTGGTTTGATTCCTCCAAGGGATATGGTTTCATTCAAACGGAAGACGGAAATGATGTATTCGTTCATTATTCCGGAATCAAAACCGAAGGTTTCAAAAGGCTACTTAAAGGTCAGGAAGTAACATTTGAAATAGTCGAAACTGACCGGGGTCCACAAGCATCTGAGGTTACTATTGTTGAAAAGTAAAGGGGTAAAATTTAACCGAGTTGATGAAAAGCCCATCCGGGCTTTTTTTTTTCACTGAGCTTAGAATTTCAGGGAATCAGGGGCATCAAAAGGTAAATCCGAATCGAAAAACAGGACTGGTATAGAATGAATCGGATGATTCATTCAAGTTCCACAAGACCATTAGGTTTAGGGCCGCTCTCCGTCCGGCCGGGAATCTCAAGCCGCCTCCAACAAAAAACGAATGGAGTGTATAGCGCCCACTGGTCTGTTCAAAGGGATTAAAATCTTCATACTCAAGACTTAAAGCTTCGTATTCTGTATGTGCAAAAATACCGGCGTGCAACCCGATCGGTATAAAATCATGGATATCCCCAACAATATGAAACTGCAAATAGCTTCTCCCGCCGTAAATGTGGCCTTCGAGCGTGTAATTACCTGAGGAGGTGGAATACACCCTGGAGTCCCTGTAATACCTGTATTTTGGCCCGATTGCCAGTGAGAGGTTGCGGGTAAGCCTGTAACCGACGATGGGAGAAACCTCGATATCCGTAATGGTTCCGAACATCAGGCCAAAACTTCCACCGTAAAAGAACCGCTCCTGCCAGCTGAACTGCTGGAATTCCTCTTTTTCATACTGTGCAACGGCATATGACACAATGAAAAGAAAAAGCAGGCAGCACGCCGTTATTTTTTTGCTCATGATCAAAAATTAGCTTAACGAAACAGGGTAATCCTCTCTTGTCTTCCGGATATCTGATAAAGATTAGTATCTTTAGCATCCGGGTGGGAAGATAAATATTTTTTTCCAAATGTGTCCCCGCAAAAACTGCACCAATATGAATGTCATCGTTACGGGAGCCAGCAGAGGAATTGGCAGAGAAACGGCAAGGTTATTTGCATTGGAAAAGAACGCTCATACCCTGGCAATCTCCCGAAACAGGGAGCGGCTGGGCGAATTGAAAGAGGAGTGCGCGGCAACGAATCCATCGGCATGCCTTTTCCCTGCAGCCTATGATCTTACCCGGTTACCCTTTGATGATGACTTTGTCAGAAGCACTATCCTGCCACAATTTGATCACGTTGATATCCTGATCAACAATGCAGGGTACCTGAAAAAATCCTCTTTTAAAGAGACTGTTCCAAAGGATGCGGAACAAATGCTTTCGGTCAATTTTGCTGCTGCTGCAGAACTCATCAGAAAGTTGATTCCCTATATGGGGAAAAAAGGGCCCAGTCATGTAGTCAATATAAGTAGCATGGGTGGGGTACAGGGGAGTGTTAAATTCAGCGGAATGGCTTATTACAGCGCCTGTAAATCAGCCCTTGCCACCCTAACCGAGTGCCTGGCTGAAGAATTCAAGGAAGCGTCCGTTTTTTTCAACTGTCTCGCTTTTGGGGCAGTGCAAACAGAGATGTTATCCGAAGCATTTCCCGGGTATAAAGCGCCCCTCACAGTAAAGGAAGCAGCTCATTTTATTGTTGATTTTGCCATTGAGGGTTACAAATTCTTCAACGGTAAGATCCTTCCGGTTTCGGTAAGTACACCGTAAGAAAGGCAGAGTACAGAGTTCAGAAAACCTAATTCAACAATAACTTATCTAAATTCTCCCTGAAACCATTTGCAACATTAACTACTGATATACTTTGCACTCCAGGTCTCCTCTCATAACCTTCAATGCATTCATAGCCAATGTTTTCATTTCATCTTCACCGGGATAGACGACAACTTTTGCTACATGAGCAACCATGGTTTTTATATAGTCCACGATCCATGTATTATGTGCCACTCCGCCGGTCAGGATAATGGCATCCACGTTTCCTTTCAATACAGCACTCATTGCCCCGATCTCTTTTCCAACCTGGTATGCCATAGCCTCCTGGATCAATTGTGCTTTCTTGTTGCCCTTTGCAGCCATGATCTCAACGGCATAGGCATCATTGGTTCCCAGGTAAGCGACATAACCGCCGTTTCCAGTGATCATCTTTTTCACGTCATCCAGTGAATATTCCCCGCTGAAGCATAAAGTTGCCAGGGCTCCTACGGGCAGTGTTCCGCTGCGTTCAGGTGAGAAAGGGCCCTCTCCGTCCAATCCCTGGTTGACATCGATTACCCTGCCATTCCGGTGAGCTGCAACCGTTACTCCTCCCCCCATATGAGCCACAATAAGGTTCAAATCTTCATACTCTTTTTCCAGGAATTTAGCATATGCTTTTGCTACTGCTTTGTGGTTCAATGCATGAAAGATGGAGATCCGTTCGAATTTGGGGTGGCCGGAGACTCTTGCAATGGGCTGCAATTCATCAACCACTATAGGATCTGCAATGAATGCACGGGCTGCCGGCAAGGTTTTAGCAATCTCATCTGCAATCAATCCACCCAGGTTGCTGGCATGTTCACCCAGTAACCCTTGTTTCAGATCTTCTTTCAATCGTTCAGTGATTTCATAGACACCGGATTCAATGGGTTTAACCAGCCCTCCCCTGCCAATCACAGCAGTAATCTCATTCAGTTTGACCTCTGCTTTACGCAGTTCATCCAGAATGATATTCTTTCTGTATTCATATTGCTCGGAGATTTTCTGAAAGGCTTTCATATCCTCAGCGGAATGGACAATGGATTTCAGGAACCTGGATTTTTCATTCCGGAAAACCCCGATCTTGGTTGAGGTTGATCCCGGATTTATTACCAGTATCCTGTGAATTTCCATATCATTCAGTTAAACAAATGATGCTTGTTGGGGTTCTATGTTTTCGTCGGGGATAATCAAGCTGTTATACCATTCATGCCAGCAATGCTCCCAGTGCAATGGAGTAGAGTTTGGTTTTTACACTATCTCCCCTGGAGGAGAGTATAGCTGGGACTCTTGCGCCAACGACCACGGCGGCGATTTCTCCTCCGGATAACTTTGTATGAAATTTATAAAATACATTTCCTGATTCAATATTCGGAAAGAGAATGCAGTCTGCATCGCCGGCAACTGGAGATTGCAGGTTTTTTATTTTCGCAGATTGCTTGTCGATGATCACGTCCAGTGCAAGCGGTCCATCCACCAGTGCTCCTTTGAAATGTCCCCGCTCAGCCATTTTTGCCAGCAATGCTGCATCCACACAGGCGGTCATTTTAGGCAATACCTGTTCTGTTGCAGCCAGGAGTGCAACTTTGGGTTGTTCTATTCCCAGTACCCGGGCTGTCTCCATCAGGTAGTTAATGATAGCGACTTTCTCCATCAATTCCGGATTTGGAATAATTGCCACATCACCAACGATCAGCAGCTTGTGATAATTTTCCGATTCAATGATGGAGACATGGCTGAGGATGGCTCCCGGTTCCATCAGTCCATCCTCTTTATCCAGCAGTGCCCTCATGTATTTATCCGTACTGACCAGTCCTTTCATGATCAGATCCCCTTCTCCTTTATTAATGAGGGAAACCGCTGTTTTTGCGGCAGTCATTTCGTCAGGCTCATGCACAATTTGAAAATCAGCCGGATCAACCTGAAGGTTCTCACAGGCTCCCTTTATCATTTCAGCATCACCGACCAGAATACCCCTGATCAAATGGAGTTTTACGGCTTCATGTACCGCTTCGATGGTATGGGTATCGTTTGCATAGGCTACAACAACACGTTTTAAATCCTGGTTCTTCAGGAGGTCAAACATCTGGTTCAGTTTACGTATCATCCTGGATCAATTGATGTGTAACGAATCATTACGGGGTTTAGTTCTCGTCGGGGTTTTTCACGATTTCGAGGGTGTCTTGTGCAATAACCAGTTCCTCATTGGTTGGGACCACCATGACGGTAACCCGGGATTTCTGAGAGCTGATCACCTCTTCTTCTCCTTTAATCTCTTTATTTTTCTTTTCATCGAGCATCAGGCCCAGGTAATTCATCTCCTTGCAGATCTCGCTTCTTGTCTTGTTTGCGTTCTCACCTATCCCACCGGTAAAGATCAGGATATCGAGGCCTCCCATAGCGGCAGAGTAAGCGCCGATGTATTTCTTAACCCGGTAGTTATACATATCAAGGCCGAGTGTTGCCCGTTTATTTCCTTCGGTTGAAGCCGATTCAATCTCGCGCATATCGGAGGAGACTCCGGTAATACCCAGCATACCACTGTGCTTGTTGATCAGTGTATTAGCGGTTGAAATGCCGATTTCCTCTTTTCTCATGATATAGGTCAACACCCCGAGATCCAGGTCGCCTGACCTGGTTCCCATGATCAACCCTTCAACGGGTGTTAATCCCATGGATGTATCCATCGATTTTCCATCCTTAATGGCTGCCATCGATGCACCATTTCCCAGGTGGCAGGTGATGATCTTTTTATCTGACATATTGACTTTCAGGAGTTCACAGGCTCTCTGAGACACATACCTGTGGCTGGTTCCGTGAAATCCATACCTCCGGATACCGTATTTGATATATAGCGGGAAGGGTATGGCATACATGAATACATGCGCTGGCATCCCCTGGTGGAAGGCGGTATCAAACACCCCGACCTGGGGTACGTTGGGCAGGTACTCTTTCATGGCATAGATCCCTTTGAGGTTCGGGGGATTATGGAGTGGTGCCAGATCAATGCACTCTTCCACTTTGCTGATTACCTCATCGGTAATCAGAACACTGGAGTTGAATTTTTCACCACCATGAACCACCCGGTGACCGACAGCATCAATCTCCTCAAATCCCTTGAGTGAACCCCGCTTTTTGCTTATCAAAATGCCGAGAATATATTCAATTCCCTGTTGATGATCTATAATCTCACCTTCGAGGGTTACCTGATCTCCATCGTTCCTTTCATGTTTAATAAACGAACCATGCAATCCAACTTTTTCCACCACTCCTTTAGCAAGCACTTCCTGTTTAGTCATGTCGAACAACTGGTATTTGATCGAAGAGCTGCCACAGTTTAAAACAATTATTTTCATATCCTTCAATTTCTCAATAAACAATTCATCCTTGGATCTCGGGACAGGCGATCGTTTCGCCGATCACTTTTCCATCCTTATATTTATAAAAGCCCATACCCGATTTTCTCCCGGTATGGCCGGCACGGTAAAGTCTTTTTAAAATCGGATTGGGTTTGAATTTAAACTCGCCGAACTCACTGTAGAGGTTATCCATCCATTTTATCACTTTATCCAGGCCGATTCGATCCGCCATTTCCAGGGGGCCAAACTGTAATCCAAAGCCTTGCTTCATGGTTTCGTCGATGCATACTGTAGATGCTACTCCTTCCATGAGGGTTTCACACGCTTCATTGATCAGGGATACAATGAGACGCGTACTGATATTTCCTGGAGATTCAACCAGTTCGATAACCTTCTTATCGATCATCTTGGCAAACCGGATGACAAACTGGTAGGCTTCTTCACTGGTTTTTAATCCTCTCACAACTTCCACCAGCTTCACGGTAGCTGCTGGTGAAAGGAAGTGTAATCCCACTGCCCGGTCCGGGTATTCAAGAGCAGAGGCAAGGTCAGTTATGTTGAGGGTAGATGTATTGGAAGTAATGACCGTATCCCTTGAAACCACTGCTTCCACTCGTTTGAACACATCTTTTCTGAGCTCAATACTGGTACCGGGTTTTTTTGAGTTGATGGTTTCAATCACCAGGTTGCAATCTTTTATGTCATCATAATCCGTTGATCCTTTGATCCTTGAGAGGATGGCTCTTTTGTCACTTTTTGTCAATCCCCATTTACCGATCACTTCATCGAGATCCCGGCTGATCTCCACGAATACCTCTTCCACCCGCTCCGTTGTCATGTCAATAAACTGTACCTCAATTCCATGTTGACTGATGACCCTGGCGATTTCCTGTCCCATTGAACCGCAGCCAACCAAACCGATCTTTTTCAGAGTTCCTTTCTTCGGTTCTTTTTTGCTTAAAGCATAATCTTCAAGACTCTCTGCCATTTTTTCTATTTGTTTTTATGTTTTTCTGAGTATTACATCCCTTCTGCCTGGTTAGCTGTGATGGCAACAAGATTCACGATATCACTTACCGAGCAACCCCTGGAGAGGTCATTTATAGGAGCTGCCATTCCCTGGAGGATAGGGCCAATGGCTTCTGCATGTGCCAGTCTCTGGACCAGCTTATAGGCGATGTTTCCGGCATCCAGGGAGGGAAAGATCAGCACGTTGGCATTCCCTGCTATTTTGCTTCCACGGGCTTTCTTTTCACCGATTGCCTTTATGATCGCGGCATCAGCCTGCAGCTCTCCATCAATCTGCAGGTCCGGATCCATTTCGCGGGCTATCCGGGTGGCATTGGTTACTTTGTCAACCAGATCGTGTGATGCGCTCCCCATGGTGCTGAAACTAAGCATGGCCAATCTTGGCTCAAATCCGGCAATTGCCCGGGTAGTTTTTGCCGTTGCAACAGCGATTTCGGCCAGCTCATTTTCGTTGGGATCCGGATGTACTGCGCAATCAGCAAATATCAGCATGCCGTTTTCACCAAACTCCTTGTCTTTCAGGATCATGATAAAGGCTCCTGAAACAACCGAAATGCCCGGTATGGTTTTTACATATTGAAAAGCGGGACGTAATACATCTCCGGTAGCGTTTGCTGCACCGGCCACCTCTCCATCAGCATCTCCATTCTTAATCATCAAGGTACCAAGATAGAGTGGATCTTCAATCAACTGAAGGGCTGCATCCTTATTCATTCCCTTGTGCTTTCTCAACTCAACCATGAGGTCAGCATACGTCTCTTTATTGGCATGATTCAGGGGATTAATAATCGTTGCACCGGACAGGGAACGCAATCCAAGTGCAGATGCATCAGAAAGAATTTTTTCCGGATCACCCAGCAGGTAAATCCGGGCAATTTTCTCCCTTACCAGGATATCGGCCGCTTTCAGCATCCTCTCATCAAAAGCCTCCGGCAATACAATGCGTTTATTTAACTTCCGGGCATTTCCCTTGATTTGATCAAGTAATTCCATTGGTAATCAATAATTTATAATGATTTGCTATTTTTTTCCAAAAGTACTTAAAAATGCTCGTTTTTTCATTAGTTTATACTGATTATTGTCATTGAATGAATGTGTTTAACAACAAGTTTCCTTACAATGATTGACTTTCCGGCTCATTCCCCGAGAATGAATGGTTAATTCCAATGTTCAGGGTTTTGGCAATTCGGCAATTTATTGCAAATTTTGCATCCGGTAAACGAGATGATCGATCATGATACCATAGTCCGTGAGATGGATCTGCTTACAACTGAGCTGACCGGGGATCTTTTCCAGGATGAGACCACACGGCTGATCTATGCAACGGATGCTTCGTCATACAGGGAAAAACCCATTGCTGTGTCAAGGCCTGCCCATGCAGAAGACATCCGGCGTCTCATCGCTTTTGCACGAAAGCATAATTTAGCACTTATTCCCAGGACTGCAGGGACTTCACTTGCCGGACAGGTGGTAGGTAATGGGATCATTCTGGATGTTTCCAAATACATGAACAGGATCCTGGAGTTGAATCAGGAAGAATCGTGGGTAAGGGTGGAACCGGGAGTGGTGCCTGATGAGTTGAATGCCTTCCTGAAACCATTCGGATTATTTTTCGGTCCGGAGACTGCAACATCAAACCGCTGTATGCTTGGAGGGATGGTTGGCAACAATTCATGTGGAGCCCATTCTCTCATATACGGAAGTACCCGTGACCATACGCTGGAGATAAAGGCCATTCTCAGTGACGGCTCAGAGGCCCTTTTTACTTCCCTCTCCGGAGAGGAGTTTGACACAAAATGTCAGGGACAGAGCCTGGAAAACCAGATTTACCGGAAAACCAGAGAGATATTGAGTGATCCCATCAACCAGAAAGAGATCCGGAAGGAGTATCCCGACAAATCCATCCACAGAAGGAATACAGGGTACGCTATTGACATATTGCTGGAAACAGAACCCTTTACCGATACCGGTGAACCGTTCAATATGTGCAAACTCCTGGCAGGTTCTGAAGGAACACTGGCTTTTACAACCGAAATAAAACTCAATCTTGTTCCACTTTCACCCGTTGAAACCGGATTGGTATGCATCCATCTCAACAAACTCGAAGAGGCATTCGAAGCCAACCTAATTGCTCTGGACCACCATCCGGGTGCTGTAGAAATGCTTGATAAAACCATCCTTGATCTGACAAAGGATAACATTCAGCAGAAAAAGAACCGTTTCTTCCTGAAAGGGGATCCGGCAGCCATTCTCTTTGTTGAATTTCAGCGGGATAGCCGCGAAGAGATACTGGAGATTTCAGCAGCACTGGAACGGGATATGAGAAAGGCGGGATATGGCAACCACTTCCCCATTGTTTTTGGTGATGACATCTCCCGGATCTGGGACCTCCGAAAAGCCGGGCTGGGTGTTTTATCCAACATGAAAGGCGATGCAAAACCGGTTCCCCTTTGCGAGGATACTGCTGTTGGAGTAAACGAGCTTCCTTCTTACATGAAGGATTTCAGGGATATCTTGTCGAAGCACAGGAAAGAGTGCGTTTATTATGCCCATATCGGATCCGGTGAATTGCATATCCGTCCCATCCTCAACCTTAAAGATCCAAAAGACATCGAGTTGTTTCATACCATTGGGTGGGAAATGGCACACCTGGTTAAGAAATACCGGGGTTCACTTAGCGGTGAACATGGCGACGGCCGGCTGAGGGGAGAATTCATTCCCATTATAGTTGGCGAGCAGAACTATAATCTCCTGAAGGAGATTAAAAAAACATGGGACCCGTTTTCTATTTTTAATCCCGGAAAAATTACCGATACACCAAAAATGAACACGTTTCTCAGGTATGAACCGGAACAAAAAACCAGAGCGATAGAGACCATTTTTGATTTTTCTGAGTCGGGTGGATTGCTCCAGGCAGTGGAACGATGCAACGGGTCGGGAGATTGCCGTAAAAGTGAACGCATCGGAGGAACCATGTGCCCAAGTTACATGGCATCCCGGGATGAAAACAAATCAACCCGGGCAAGGGCTAATCTCCTGAGGGAGATGCTAACTCATGCCCCCAATCCGTTTGATTCGAAAACACTTTACGAGATCCTTGATCTTTGCCTGTCATGCAAAGGATGCAAATCGGAATGCCCATCCAATGTCGATATTGCCAAGGTGAAAGCGGAATTTCTCCAAAAATACTACGATTTGAATGGAATCCCACTCCGGACAAGAGTTATTGCATACATTCATCGAATCAACCGCCTGGGGGCTGTTTTCCCTTCCCTGTTCAACTTTTTGGTTCAAACCGGACTATTCTCAAGCTTGGTGAAAAAAGTCCTTGGATTCGCCCAAAAACGGCAAATTCCGACACTTTATAAAACAACATTGAAGCGATGGGCAAAAAAACAGTTGAAATCGCTAAATCCGGATCACACTGCGAAAGGGACCGTCCACTTCTTCATCGATGAATTTACCAATTACAATGACACAGCAATCGGGATAAAAGCGATTAAACTCCTGACCCGCCTGGGATACAGTGTAAATTGCCCTGACAGTAAGGTCAGTGGCAGGACATTCATCTCAAAAGGGTTACTCCGTACTGCAAGAAATAATGCACGAAAGAATGTTGAATTGCTAAAAGATCTGGTTCATGATAACGCCCCGCTCATCGGCATTGAGCCTTCTGCAATACTCAGTTTCAGAGACGAATATCCGGAGCTGGTTGGCAATGACCTCAAACCCGCAGCCTGCCGGATTGCCGAGCATTCCTTTCTGCTGGAAGAATTTCTTTCTCTTGAGCTGGACAAGGGTAATATTACAAAGGAACAGTTTACGACTGACACAAAACGGATCCTTTACCACGGACACTGTCAGCAGAAAGCGATCGCGTCAACCGGTCCGACCCTCAGGATGTTATCCTTGCCTGAAAACTACTCGGTTACGGAAGTGCCTTCAGGATGCTGCGGGATGGCAGGATCTTTCGGATTCGAAAAGGAACATTATGATCTCTCCATGAAGGTAGGTGAATTGGTTCTTTTCCCTGAAATACGAAAAAAGCCGGAAGGAACGCTATTATCTGCCTCGGGAACAAGCTGCAGACAGCAAATCAGGGAGGGAACAGGAGAACATGCCCATCACCCGGTGGAGATCCTGTATGATGCACTGATATAAATCCCAAACCGCCCGATAAATACCCGGAACCCAACCGATAACCGACTGACGATACGGGCCCTGTGAAATAGTGGCAAGGCCACTAATGCGAAGCATTATTTCACAGGGCGGGCTTCGTTACCGAAAAACGTCTACCGGTGAACCGATTGTCGTACTTTTCTGTTTCCTATAGCTCGTCGCCCCAGCTGTAGTGGAGAGTTTAAGCAAACAACATTTGCGCCTGCGTGCAGGCAGCCAGGTGCCGGAGAAGTTGGATTCAACCCGGTTTACTGGGTAATAATAAACTCGTCCCTGTCCGGTAAAACCGGGAATTTATCCCGGAATTCAATTAATTCATTCATGGAGAGGGTAATGATCTCTACCTTCTCTTCATGGGGCTGAATGGTACTGATGATCTCTCCTTTCGGATTAATAGCGGCAGAATCGCCGGAATAGTCAATTCCATTTCCATCCCTTCCAATCCGGTTAACACCGATGACATATGCCTGATTCTCAATAGCCCTGGCTTTCAGCAGGGTTTTCCAAATCTCCTGTCTGGATTCCGGCCAGTTTGCAACGTATACCAGCAGATCATAATCATTCCTGTTCCTGCTCCAAACCGGAAAACGGAGGTCATAGCATATCAACGGTCTTACCCTCCACTCTCCGATCTCCTGAATGAGTCGTTCTTTTCCTGCAGTATATATAAAATGTTCATTTCCCAGACGGAACAAGTGTCGTTTATCATACAGGCTGAAATCCCCGGATGGTTGCATCCAGATGAACCGGTTAAAATATTGATTGTTCCCTTTAATGATGATGCTTCCTGCAACAACACAACCCAGTTCTGCTGCCTCTTGTTTTAACCAGGAAACAGAGGTTCCATCCATCTCCTCTGCCAGTTTAGCAGGCTCCATCGAGAATCCTGTGGTAAACATCTCCGGTAAGAGGATTACATCCGTTCTGTCTTTCAATGGCTTCAATAATTTCCCGAAATGTTCCAGGTTTTCTTCAATCCTTTCCCAATAAAGTGAGGTTTGTATCAGGGCAACGGTTAAATTATTCATGAATTCTATCTTTATGAAAAAAAAAGGCTGTCCTATACTTAGAGACAGCCTGGTTTTGTACTCAATAATATAATTTTATTCCGGGTTCTTCGCCGAATAATATTGATCCAGGATCTGTGACATTAACGGTCTGTAATAATCCCAGTAGAACCTGGTTCTTGATCCGGGCTTTTCTCTGATAAACAGCCATTTCAATTTTTCTATTCCTTTAAAATAAGCTGTTTTTATAGGCACCGGATTATCTGCAAAATCGCCAGCAAAGTAAAAATAGGGTGATTGGCCGGGACCTTGAAGAACAGCGGGGAATGTTTCCGGAAGGAAATAGTTCTGGAGAATGGAATCTCCCACTTCATTGGTTTGTATCTTAAAATTTGCAACTACATCATTGTTTTTTGTTTCAATGATTTCAAACCAGTAGGGATAGGGAACCTTATAGGGCAGGTCGAAATTCTCTTCTCCATGACTGGTTGTATAAATAAATGGAGTTTCAAATTCCAGGTGAGTTTCATTTTCAAGAACCACAATTTGATTGTTGCTCTTGAATAAAATGATTCCTGATTTGGTAAAATTCCAATCTTTACGGTACTGTGTCCGGTATTGTCTGACAATCCATTTCGGAAAGGAAGGGTCTGCGATCGTATCCAGGGTTTGAAAATAGCACCCCGTCCATTCTGTCCAACGGATATCCAGCAGTTCCTCGGTCCTGAGTCTGTAAAGCGGGTCGGTGGGGTATGCCAGGATATTGTATTCTGCAATGACCAGTTTATTCCGGTCATGCATCTCCTTCATAAACAGGTAATCACTATTGCTCAATCCCCCATATATCAACCTTGACCGGTTAGTGGTGTTCACTCCAACATACCAGTCATTAAAATAGACGCCATAGGTATCGGCAAAATAGGCAACATCGAACGAATCTGCCATGTTCAGGATATCTCCCAGCCTGATCGGATCCGTGTCCCATTCTTTGTTGCGTAACGGTTTTAATGGAAAGAAACCAAAATAGTCTTTTGTATAGGAGTATTTTCTTTTGTTCAGTTTCACATACTTATTGTGAGTAAGTATCCAGCTCAGAGACCGGTGTTTATCCCGCTCCAGCGTTGGCACTGTTTTGTTAAGGATCATTACCTCCAGCGGTCTCTTTGTTTGAAAACTCCATTTAAAGAAACTGATAGCAGGGACAATTAGCAGGATAATCAGAATGACAATGGTTACTATAAGCAGCTTTTTCATTATACGAAAACGTTTGTTTGTTTTTAATGAAACCGAAAATATCGGTACAAAAAAAATCCGATGGATCAATCAAAAGAACGTTATGACAGGGTCAAATTTATTGACATAAATGTATTAAAATAATTTAAGAAAAAAAAAATTCATATAAAATTGGCGTGCCGGTTCGCCACATTTATTTTTTTTACTACCTGAACATGACCTTACAATGCACCGGTTAGGTTCTTATACTGAATTTCACCTAAAGGGTTTCATTCCACGGTAAAGATTTTTTTGTATAAACGTGATTACCGGGCATTATAGTATTTCATTGCTTCCGGCACCAATGCCTTCAGGTTATTGACCCGCGTTTCATCGCTGGGGTGTGTGCTGAGAAATTCGGGCGGTTTTGCTCCGCCCAATGCAGCCATCCTGCCCCAGAATTCAATGGCTTCATTCGGATCATATCCTGCCATTGCCATAAAGATCAGTCCCAGTCTATCTGCTTCGTTTTCATGCGCCCGTGAATAGGGTAAGGCAATTCCAACATTTGTTCCCAATCCATATGCCGCCAGATAAAGGTTCTTGGTCTTTTCCGGCTCATCCTTCAGTGCAACATCCAGCGCCACGCCACCAAGTTGAATCAGCAGGGCCTGGCTCATTCGCTCATTACCGTGCCTTGCAACCGCATGGCCTATCTCGTGTCCAACAACAACTGCAAGTCCTGATTTTGAGACAGTTAGTGGCAGGATGCCGGTATATACAACCACCTTTCCACCGGGCATGCACCATGCATTGGGAATATCATCCTGAACGAGGTTGAATTCCCAGTCAAATCCTTCAACCCGGTCTGCCATTTTGTTATTCCGCATGAACTCCTCAACTGCTGAAGAGATATCCCTCCCTACGGTTCTAACCATATCCGTCTGGACCGCGCTGGTCGAAAGCGAATGGGTACTCAGGAATTCCTGATAGCTTGTCAGGCTCATGGCGACCATTTCTGATTCGGGCAGCAGATTCACCTGTCTCCGTCCTGTTATGGGAACGGTACTGCACCCAATGCCCCATCCAATCAACATCACCAGAAGGATACTGATAAACATCCCTGTCATTTTTGTTTTCATTTCCTGTTACGTTTGAGAACTCATTTATTCATTTAGCAAAATTGAAAAAATTAGTTGGGATAATTTTGATTTTTGGTTTAAATTATCAGCGCATTATGGTATAAAAACAGGTCATTCCATCATTTTGATGGCGTTCCTCACATTATCAACCGGCATTTTACACACCTTGTCCCTGCAAACATAGATCATGGTCTTTCCCTTTTTCAGCCTGTTCCTGAGCAACGGAATATGCGATTCTGTTTTACCTCCTGCAAGAATAATATCGGGCAGGTAATGTTCATCCAATTGCTGACGAAACCACATCGACTCAGGACCGGTAATAGCCAGTTCATAGGGGTTGTAGATGAACCGGATGAGCAAGCGTATCCAATTGGAATAAAAACCGGGATTCTGACCAATGGTTGATTTTATATTGATGGCCATCTGTTCTGAAATTGCCATAAATTCCTTCTTATCAAAGAGTTTTCCGAGGCTGAACAATCCATGGGCAAGGGTGGAGTTGGATGACGGGATCACGTTATCGTCAAGTTCCATTTTACGCGCAACCAGTGATGGGTCAAGGTTTGAAGTATAGAAAAACATACCGGATTGCTCATCGTAGAAATGTGTTATTGCATAAGTCATCAGGTTGAATGCCAGGGTTAGCCATTGCTCATCAAACGTGGCTTCATACAGCGAGATCCAGGCTTCAATCAGGTGGGCATAATCATCGAGGAAACCGTTGATGGAGGACTTGTTGTTTTTATAGTTCCGATCCAGGCGAAAATCTTCTGCGAGGAGGTTCTTTCTGATAAAGTGGGCATTTCGTTCAGCCGATTCAAGAAACCGGGATTCACCGAACACCCGGTAGGCATCAAGATAGCCTTTTTGCATCAGGGCATTCCAGGAAGTAAGGATCTTATTGTCCATTGCGGGTCGGGTTCGTTCGTTTCGGTCTTTCAGCAGGATGTTGAGGTTTTTATCCAGCTGCTTCATGAAATCCTTGTTAATTGCTGGACTATTCTTTAAAAACGCTTCAGGTTCCCGTGTACGGTGCAAAACATTGGTCCCTTGCCAGTTGCCTTCGGGAAGAATATTGTAGAAGTCGCAAAACAGTGCTGCTTCTTCCCCCAACAGGGTTTCAATCTCCTGGTGATCCCAAACATAGAATTTCCCTTCGATTCCCTCACTGTCCGCATCCAGTGAGGAATAGAAACCACCCTCCCGGGAAGTCAGTTCGCGTTCAATGAATTCGAGGATTTTATAGATAACGGTTTTATACTCCTCTTTCTTTGAAACCTGGAATGCTTTACTGTAAATGGAAACAAGCTGGCTGTTATCGTAAAGCATTTTTTCAAAATGAGGGACTTTCCAAAGGGTATCGGTGGAATACCTGGCAAATCCTCCACCGACATGGTCGAATATTCCCCCAGCTGTCATTTTATCCAGTGTAAGCATCACGTAGTCATAAACCTCCTGATCGTTTGAATGATAGTGATAGGATAGCAGGGATTGCAGGGTAACCGGCAGCGGAAATTTGGGAAAACCTTTGGTGCCTCCATTCTCGATATCGAAACGTTTTTTCCAGGATGAGACAAACGATTCCAGGTCCTCTTTCTGCAGCGGAACATGTTCCTGTTTTTCCTGAACAAGTTCTGCGTTTAGGATACCCTGTTTCAGGTTCCTGGCATAATCCAGTACTTTTCCGGGTTCCCTGGTATAGAGGGTCGATATTCCATTCATTATTTCCAGCCATTTATCCGGTGTAAAATAGGTTCCCCCGAAAACCGGACTGCCATCGGGTAATGCAATGCAATTCAATGGCCACCCGCCGCTACCAGTCATGAGCTGTACGGCGGTCATGTAAACCTGGTCAATATCCGGTCTCTCCTCGCGGTCAACTTTTATAGAGATAAAGTAGTCGTTCATT
>CAYMFM010000044.1:19926-32570 GCA_964389685.1 uncultured Rikenellaceae bacterium | reverse complement strand
TCATGATTTTTATCTAATTACAAATTTCCCCAATATGATAAAAATAAACGGATTACATTGAATTTTCTCAAATTCATTATCATCTTGTTTTTATAATAGTAGAGTATAAAAGTACTATATTTACGGCACTATTATTATAGAATGATGTCGCTGAATATTGATGAAAAGGATCTGAAAAAATTCATTGTTGTTGGCGACCGGGTACTGATCAAGCCCAAATCACCGCAACAAAAGACCAAGTCAGGCTTATACCTGCCTCCGGGAGTTCAGGAAAAAGAGAAGATACAATCGGGTTATGTGCTGAAAGTTGGCCCGGGCTATCCTATTCCTGCCATCAGTGATGAGGATGAGCCGTGGAAAGACAAAAGCAATGAATTAAAATATGTTCCCCTGCAGTCCAAGGAAGGGGATGTGGCGGTGTATATCCAGAGCAGTGGATTCGAGATAGAATTCAAGAATGAGAAGTATGTCATTGTTCCCCATTCTGCCATCCTTCTCCTGATCCGGGATGAAGGGCTTTTTGAATGACCAGGAACTATAAAAATTCAACGTTCAACATTCCCCTTCTA
The DNA here is from genome assembly GCA_964389685.1 of uncultured Rikenellaceae bacterium. Lineage (GTDB taxonomy): Bacteria > Bacteroidota > Bacteroidia > Bacteroidales > VadinHA17. The sequence continues at coordinate 32,001 of CAYMFM010000044.1, read as the reverse complement.
AAAAAAGTTATTAAGTTATTCGTAGTTAGTAAGTTATTGAGTACAGTGGTGTAAACCTTTGATTAAAAGATATAGATTTGATATTATTTGAATTCTTTATTACCCTGCACCGACTCTTATGATTTTCAATCAGGCACCATAATAACCCAATAACCCAATAACATTTTTTCTTTGTTAAATAATGTTAAATGAAAACGTTGCGGTTTTACCATTGGCATTTTTTTTTATTTTTGCACAACATTTCCCGGAAACAGGAGGCATTCGGGAACCTTTTCCGGATTTTTCATATTGCTGCCCGGGATAATTCCAGCAAAACGGGTTACTTATGGACATAAAAATTGAAAACCTTACAAAAAAGTTTGGTGTTCAGCGAGCTGTTGATAACATCTCATTTGAGGTGAGGACAGGTGAGATTCTCGGATTCCTGGGGCCGAATGGTGCGGGCAAAACCACTACGATGAAAATGATCACCAATTATATTACCCCTGGTGAAGGAGCAATAACCATTGGTGGCAAATTGTTGACGGATCATGCAGATGAATTGAAGAAGCACATTGGCTATTTGCCGGAGAACAATCCCCTGTACCAGGAGATGACAGTGATCAATTACCTGCGATTCTGCGGAGCGCTGCAGGGCATTGAAAAGAAGAACCTGGATGACAGGGTCCGTGAAATGATTCACATCTGTGGTGTGACTGCCGAGAAGCACAAGAAAATCGGTGAGCTGTCGAAGGGTTATAAACAACGGGTAGGCCTGGCACAGGCGATGATTCATGATCCGGATATTCTAATCCTTGATGAACCAACTTCAGGACTTGATCCGAACCAGATTGTTGAGATCAGGAAACTGATCCGGGAACTGGGCAGTGAAAAGACGGTTATTCTCAGTACGCATATTCTTCCTGAGGTTGAAGCCACCTGTGATCGTATCCTGATCATACACAATGGTAAAATCGTTGCCGATGGATCATCCGATAACCTGCGTAAACAAGCACAGGGACAGGAGATGTTAAAGGTCAGGATTGAAGATGGTGATGCCAACACGATCTTTTCGGAATTGCAAAAGCTACCCTCTGTATCGGTGGTGGATTTCCTGGAGAGAACCCAGAACTTCTTCCAGGTGCAGAGCCATCCTGAACGCTCCTCCAAAAGAGATGTTTTTAACCTTTGCGTTAAGAAAAACTGGGTCATCACCGAAATGATCCCCCTGGAGACAAAACTGGAAGATATTTTCAGGGAACTAACCATGAATTAAACGACTTGATATATGAAATCGGTATGGATTATTACACGACGTGAACTGGGATCTTTTTTTGATTCCCTGATCGCTTATGTCATGTTGCTATTGTTTCTCGGATTCAGCGGGTTATTTACCTGGCTGGTCGGATCCGATATATTTTTAGTTGGTCAGGCAAGCCTCCGTTCATTTTTTGGGATTGCCTACTGGACACTTTTCTTTTTTGCACCTGCATTAACCATGCGCTTACTGGCAGAGGAGAAACGATCAGGAACTCTTGAGCTGCTGCTAACAAAGGCTGTGAGTGACCGGCAGGTAGTTATGGGGAAATTTCTCTCAACCCTGATCCTGGTTGCCATCGCTCTTGCTTTAACATTGCCTTATGTTATAACGGTTGCAAATATTGGGAACCTGGACAATGGGGGTGTAATTTGCGGTTACCTGGGACTGTTCCTGATGAGTGCCGTATACCTCAGTATTGGACTGTTTGCAAGCAGTATCACAACCAATCAGATTGTTGCTTTTCTTATTGCACTGTTCATCGGGATTTTCTTTCACATCATTTTTGATGTTTTGGCCTCGACATTCCACGGATTTTTCGGGGAGGTCTTTCATTATCTGAGCCTGTCTGTCCACTTTGAGAGCATATCGCGTGGTGTGATGGACACAAAAGATATCATCTATTTCATCTCCTTGATCTTCATGGGATTGTTTTTTGCAGAAATCTCCCTGTCGCGCCGTAATATTGCTAATTGAATAAATCAACGATGATGAAAACCAGTAATGTATATCTGACCATATTCTTAATTGTTGGAATCGTAATTGTAATAAACCTGTTTTCCAATCAGTTTTTCCTCAGACTTGATTTTACCGAAGACCATCAATACACCCTGAGTAAAGCAACGAAAAACATACTGAAAGAACTTCAGGAACCGGTCACCGTCAGGGCATTTTTCTCAGAAGATCTCCCACCGGATATTTCAAAAGTTAAACGGGATTTCCAGGAGATGTTAATTGAATATGAGAACATCTCCGATGGAATGGTGGTGTATGAATTTCTGAATCCAAATGAGGATGATGAAACGGAGATGGAAGCCGTGCAAAATGGAATCCAGCCTGTCATGATCAACATTCGCGAAAAAGATCAGATGAAGCAGCAAAAAGCATTTCTGGGTGCCCTGATCCAACTGGGAGAACAGAAGGAGAGCATTCCATTCCTTCAGCCCGGGGCAGCTATGGAATATGCCCTCTCAACTGCCATTAAAAAGATATCGGTAACCGAAAAACCGGCAATTGCCCTGATTCAGGGGCATGGTGAGCCGGGTATCTTTGAGATGCAACAGGTGTATGCCAATCTGGATGTATTGTATTCGTTTGAACCCCTGACACTAACAGACACCACCTCTATCCCGGACCATTTCAGAACGGTAGCACTGGTCAGACCAACCGATTCCATCCCACTTTCACATTTTCAGAAGATTGACGAATTCCTGGCTAAAGGAGGCAGACTGTTTGTTGCCTTGAACCGGGTGAAAGGCGATTTTTCAACTGCTTATGGTACTGCTGTTACCACCGGTCTCGAAACCTGGTTAAGGAACAAAGGCATTGAGGTAGAGGATAATTTTATAACAGATGTCAATTGCGGGTCCGTAACCGTTCAGCAGCAACAGGGGTATTTTACCATTAGCCGAAACATTCAGTTTCCCTACCTGCCAGTAATAAATAATTTTAGAGAACATCCGATAACAGAAGGATTGGAGGCGGTAATCCTTCAATTTGCCAGTTCTATTCGCTACATTGGCGATTCCACAAAATTATTCACACCCCTGGCTATGACCTCTGAAAAATCGGGCAGCTTTCGTACTCCGTTATATTTTGATATCCAGAAAGAGTGGACAGAAAATGATTTTCCGTTAAGCCACCAGGTCATTGCCGCTTCACTTGAGGGAGATTTTGGTGGTGGTGAACCCACAAAAATGGTTGTTGTCTCTGATGGTGATTTTGTAGTGAATGGCCCCAGGGGACAGAGCCAGCAGCTTCAACCGGACAATGTGAGCCTGATGGTAAACAGTATCGACTGGTTATCGGATGATACCGGTTTAATAGAACTTCGTACCAAGGGAATTGTTTACCGTCCTATCGATCAACTGGAAGATGATACCAAAACCTTCCTGAAGCTCCTGAATTTCCTCTTGCCCCTTGTTCTGGTTATCCTGTATGGAATATTCAGGATGCAACGCAACCGTACTATAAGAATTAAACGACTGGAGGAAAATTATGTCTAAGAAATTCGATAATAGAATCCTGTTCAGCGTTCTGGTTTTGCTTGTAGCTGTTTTCCTGGTTGCCAGGTTTTTGAAAACCAGAAAAACTGAAAAGAGTTTTAAGACCGAACTGTTTACCCTTGATACAGCTGATATTTTGACCATTTTGATCTATCCGAAAGCTGAAAATCTTGAAGAGATCCGTTTTTCACGCGATGGTATTAACTGGACAGTGACAAAAGGTGAAATAACATCCGATGCGGGAGAAAACTCCGTAAAAAGCCTGCTGGCTCAACTAATGGAGGTTAAACCGAAAAGACTGGCAGCAAGAAGTAAGGATAAATGGGAAGAGTTCCAGCTGACTGATTCATTGGCTACGCGAATTAAAGTGATCGAAAAAGGGGGCAAAGAAACAATTGATTTAATGATCGGTAAATTTACTTATCAGCAAAGTAATAATCCCTATGGGGGACGGGGTAACGTAATGGGAACCACCTACGTGAGATTATGGGATGAAGAAGAGGTGTATGCGGTTGATGGATTCCTCTCAATGAGTATAAACCGGGAATTTAATACCTGGCGTGACCAGCGGGTAGTAAACACCCGAAAAAAGGATGTCACCAAACTGATATTTACCTATCCTGCTGATTCCGGTTTTATTGCAATTAAAAAAGATACCCTCTGGATGATTAACGATTATGCTGTGGATTCGCTAGCCATGGATCAATTTCTTTCCTCACTCTCCTATATGAACCATTCGGACTTTGCAGATGATTTTAAACCACTGATAAATCCCGATTTTCAACTGACCATTGAAGGCAATAATTTCTCACCGGTATCAATCCAGGCTTTCATGCTTCCGGATGATCAATACGTGATCAATTCAAGTCTGAATCCCAAATCCTATTTCAGAACCGATATCGAAGGACTGTTTTCAAAAATCTATAAGCCGGTTTCACACTTTTTAGCAGGTAATTGATTCAGGTGATATACATTTACCGAATGTCTTTAAGGCGACTTGGAAACCTGCCTGCCGCAGGCAGGGTCGCCCTACATTATATATAGTATAACTGGATCTATCGGTTATTCCGATCAGTCTTTGTTAAACAAGTAACTATGTAGGTCGACTCTCTGAGTCGACTAATCGGCTTGGTTATACAATTGTAATTCAATGATCCAACTCCTTTCGGAAGGAAAATACCATTATAGTGGTTATATTTACATGCTGGCAGATCTGTTTTTTATTTCCTGCAGATCCATCATGCCATCATTTGGATACAATGATCATAAACCAAAATACTCATACCATGAAAAAGTACCGGTCTGTATTTTTACTTAATATGTTAGCAATTATGGTTTTAATAATTTCTGGATGTGGAACACCCGATGAAGGGGATACGGCTGACCTGGTCATTAAAAACGCCAAGATTGTCACAATTGACAAAGAAAATCCCAGGGCAGAAGCCGTTGCCTTTATTGGTGAATCTATTGTTGATGTAACCACCAATAAAGCAATAGAAAAATACATTGAAGAGGGTAAAACAAAGGTGATCGATGCTGGTGGAAGGTTGGTTGTTCCCGGTTTTAATGATGCCCATGCCCATTTCGCACCTGTGAATCTCGATTATGTCGAACTGCGGTATATCACCGATCCAACAATAATCACAGAAAAGGTTAGGGAGAAGGTGGAACAATCCCGGCCCGGTGAATTGATTCGCGGAGGACACTGGGAGCATGAGATGTTTACGGATAAACAATGGCCAACAAAGGAGTTAATAGACCCTGTTTCTCCTGATAATCCTGTTGTCCTGAGCAGGGCAGATGGCCATTCAGTACTGGTCAATAGTTATGTTCTCAAGAACTCGGGAATAACAAAAGATACACCCGATCCGTATGGTGGGGAGATCCAAAGAGATCCGGCAACCGGAGAACCGACCGGGATATTCAAGGAATCAGCACAGCAGTTGATCAAAACCGGGGCAATGCCGGTGCAGAGAACAGAAGAGGAGAAGAAGCAGCGTACAATGGAAGGTTGGCAGGCTGCATTCAAAATGGCTGCTGAACTGGGTGTTACCTCTATTCAACATCCGGGAGGAGGCGATGCTGAATTGTACAGTGAACTGAAGGACAAAGGAGAACTGACATGCCGGATGGATGTTGCAGGCCGGCTAACTGCCGATGAAGAGGAACTGGCAAAATACGATGAATTGAGAATAAATTATCCGCAGGAAGGAAACTGGATACGGTTCGGATACCTGAAAGGATTCATGGATGGAACATTGGGGTCAGCAACCATGATGGTTTATGAGCCGTTTCTCGATGAGCCGGACAAAACGGGTTTACCCCAGATGTCGTATGAAGAACTGGAACAAAAAGTACTCGCGTGTGACCGGATGGGATTCCAGATCGGAATACATGCCATTGGCCCCAAAGCCAATACCTGGATCTTGAATGCTTATGAAAAAGCTGCTGAAGTGAATGGAAGCAGGGATAGCAGGCACCGCAGTGAACACGCCCAGATCCTCATTGAAAAGGATATTCCCAGATTTGCGGAACTGGGCGTTGTCGCTTCCATGCAACCAACACACTGCATAACCGATAAACGGTTTTGTGAAAAAAGGATAGGAAAGGAGAGAAGTAAATATGCCTATGCATGGAGGAGTTTGCTGGATTCCGGCGCAAAAATTGCTTTCGGTACGGACTATTCGGTGGAACCCCTTAACCCGATGGAAGGATTGTATGCAGCAGTTACCCGCAAAGATCGAATGGGAGAGGAGGGAGATGGCTGGTTCCCGGAACAGAAACTGACCATGGAGGAAGCCATTGAACTCTATACACTCGGTTCTGCTTATGCTCAATTCATGGAGGACAGAAAGGGGATGATTAAAAAAGGATTCCTTGGCGATGTGGTAATCGTGAACCAGGATCTGATGACCATACCCGAAGAGGAGATCATGAAAACCCGGGTTGATTATACCATTGTCGGGGGGAAGGTGGTATTTGAACGTTAGAACTTCTTTTGAAAAATCCGCAGGATGATGGCCCCTTTGCCAAAAAAGTAATCCCTGACATGGGTGAATCGGGTGTCCGTTATTGTGTTTTTTAAACCTCCGGAATTTTTAAAATCCCGGAAATTTTTATAATGCTCACCTCCTGCAAGAAATTCAATAAAACCAATTACTTTTCCTGCAAACCAGGGAGTGTCTGAAACCATCCAATAGTCAGCAATTAAAAGATGTCCGTCTGGCTGGAGTATCCGGCCCATTTCTGCTACGATTTTTTGCCTTGCAGCAGTATCCTTTTCATGCAGTGCCATGGTGATCAATACCAGATCAAAACTTTCATCCGGATAATCGATAGCGGTTGCATCCTGCTTGAAACAGGGTGCCTTCCATTTTCCCCTTTTTGAAACAGCAAGCATTTCACTGGAAAGATCAATGCCCACAGCTGAAAATCCGCTCCGGTTAAGTAATTTTACCTGGTATCCGGTACCACAACATACATCCATGATGTGTTCAGGTTCTAATTCAACAATGACTTTCAGGATTTTTTTGTGCAGGTTCTTCAGGAATGGATTGATGAACAGATCATAGAGTGGGGCAAAATAATAACCTTTCATGGCTGATGATTGTTATGGGTTGTTTTTTCCCTTTTTTTTTCCTAATTTTTCAATCGATTTGTTGTCTGGAAATCCTAAGTTAGATTACGGGCTAAAATACAAAATCTGGATTTAATCGGTCTATTTATGTAATGGATTATGGAACAAACATACATTGAATCGATCATAGAGAACTCATGGGTTCACATGGTTCTTTTGATTGTTATTTTTATTCTCGTGACTTTCATCGTTTCGATGAAAGATGGGATGGTAAAATTTGTGGTTTTGCTTTTTGGACTTCCCTGGTTTGCTGTTGCCTTGTACTTCATTCTGGATAACCTGAATATTGAACCCATTGAATCCATCACGGATTTCTGGTATTTGAAGGTCGGTATTCCCGTTGCTATCCTGATGGTTGAGCCCCTGCTGTTTTTCTTTTTCTACCGGATCAGGTTAGGCTCTTTCAGGAGAAGGATAGGAGCCGGGAAGAGGGCCGGTACTCCCACCCTGAAATTCAGGAAACTGGATAAGAAATTGAGGGAGACTAAAGTAAGCCGCGAGATCATTCTGAAACACAGGAAACCCGATGAAAAGGGACAGAAGAAACTCAACCGGGAATTTCGATCAGCCTGCAGCGAAAGAACCCCGGACTTTAGTTTCATCTCTGCACTGCTTGAGCAGGGTGCCGATGTGAACTCAAAAGATGATGAAGGAATGACATCCCTTCATCTGACCACCGGGTTGATGAACAGGAAGCACCGGCTGGTCCTGTTCTTGCTTGGAGCAGGAGCGGACCCGAACATTCAGGATGATACAGGAAAAACCGCACTGGGTTTCTATACGTTGAAGAATCCATTTAAAATGGGACACCTTCATGCATTGGAAGTTTTGTTAACCTACACGGATGTCAACATACAGGACAAAGATGGGAAAACAGCACTGTTTTACCGGGCTGGCAGTCCATCAGACAACCGGCGGACCTTTTTGCTGTTGAAGAAGTATGGCGCGGAGATACACCTGAAGGACAACCATGGAAAAACCGCAATGGATTATGCCACGGAAGGAAACAATAAGAGGCTTGCTGCATACCTGAGGAGGAAGAGCAGGAAAAAATCCTGAGACAGAGAAGGAAAAGCACCAGGGTGAACAACCTTATTACTCATAAGAAATTACCCATAAAAAAATCACTGAACCATGTCTGAAACATCAAGCAAAATTCTCTGGCTTCGGGCTGTCCTCACCGGAATAGCTGCTGTTGTTATCGCTTTTCTGGTCCTGATGCTGGTGGCAACCGTTTATGCATTTATCCTGGCATTCAGGGAGCGGGGAGCACCTGACGCCGAAATGATCGGGCAGTTCGCCGAATGGCTGGGCATGTGGCTTAGCCCCCTGCTAACCATTATTCTTGCTTTCTTTGGTGGCATGTTGGTTGCAAGAAAAGCAGGCGGACAGTTTCTCCTGCATGGGATCCTGGTAGGGATTGTAATCGCCATTTTCAGTTTCCTGGAAAACAAAATTTTTGGTGGAAGCCTGGACATGAAAGAAGGCATCTACCTCCTGTTTTACCTGGTATCGGCTAGTTTGGGTGGATTCAGATCAATCCCTAAATCCCGGGACTGAAACAACCGTATACTTTACTTCTCAACCGTATCTTTTAACCAAATAGAGGGTATTGAATTTGACTTTTATCAGGGTTGACCCGGGTTAATTATCTGACGGATGGATCCTGTACTTCCGATTCGAAAAACCAATGCACTTTTTTGGGTAACCTCCTGTAGTCGATATCTTTTATTTCCTCTGAAAAGTCATGCGCATTGAGGGTATTCCAGAACAAAACGGTTTTATCCTTCAGTAGCCCGGATAACGCATCCTGCATCAGGGCTGCCATGGCTTTCCCTGTATAGGTTCCGTCAAGCTGTATTTCTTCCGTTTCTTCAAGTAAACGCATGGCATGTATCCCCTCTTCGGTGAATTTCCCGTAGCCGTCACCTAAAAATTCATTCCGCACAGGAAAGTCATCCATGCAGAATTCTAAAAGAGGCATAGATGGATCATGCGCATGAAGAAATGCAATGGTATCATCAAATGCTGAACGGATACGCTCCTCTCCTGTAATTTCAGGCTCGATTACACGAACAGGAACAATTTCTGTTTTCAGTCCAAGCAGTTTGACACCCAGGAACAAACCAACTGCAGTTCCTGCGCTTCCTAATGCAACATAAATCAGGTCCGGCTCAGGCACCAGGTTGTTGTCTACCTGTGACTTTAGTTCAAAAGCGGCATTTACAAACCCGGTAATGCCCGGGGGTGATGACCCGCCCAACGGGATGGTGTATACCGGTTTTCGATCCAGGATCAGGTGTTTAAGCTTTTGCAGTTTTTCACCCCTTGCTCTCTCTTCCCGGTTTTTGTAATGATGGATCTCGGCATTTCCGGCATAACTCAGCAGCAGGTTTTTTCTCACGTAATCTGCATTTTTCTGGGAAACAAGCATGGAGATGCTCTTCATTCCAAGAACGTTTGCATGAATAGCAGTGGCTGTAGCGTGATTGGAACCTGAATATCCAAAGGTCATGACTTTTTTAAATCCCTTCTGCTTTGCCTCACCCAGCAGAAATTCCAGTTTCCGGATCTTATTCCCGCCATAGTGCTTGCTGGTCAATCCGTCCTGTTTAAGGTACAGGTGCTTGGTGCCCAGTTGTTCACCGAGCCTGGTCAGACGAAGAACCGGTGTGGGTAACTCGCATAAGCTGACGTAAGCAAGTTTTTCTTGTAGCGTTGGGTATTTTTCGAAAAGAGGTATCATGTCTCGAGAATTATTTTCAAACAATCATCTTCCTTCCTGTCAAAAACCTTGTATGCTTTTTTACCCGCTGAAAGGGGATACCTGTGAGTAAGAATTCTCTCCAGGTCAAACTTACCTTCTTCCATTTTCTTCAAGAGCTTCTCCATATAGAACCGTGCCGGGCAGCGACCAATTTTAAAGGTAATGTTTTTATCATATGCCTGAACAGGAGAGAAAGCAAACTGGTGATCGGTATGAACACCAACAGTGGAGATAATGCCTCCTGGCCGCACCAGATCGTAGGCAAGTTTCGTAGCTTCGTGGCTACCCACGGCTTCCATCACCGCATCCACTCCAACACCCTTTGTGCTGTTCATGATCTCTTCCAATGGCGATCCGTTTTTGAGATTAACCGGTTCGGCACCAAGAGAGCCGGCTGCTTCCAGGCGATAGGGAATGGAATCAATTGCCCATATCTTCACCGCTCCCATTTCAATCGCACTCATGATCGCCAGTAACCCCACGGGACCGCAACCCAGTACGGCATAGCTTCCATCCCGGTTTACCTCTGCCATATCTGCACAATAATATCCCGTGGAGAGAATATCACCCGCCAGCATGGCTTTTTCCGGTGAGATGTGGCCGGGATACTTTACAAGTGTTGAATCGGCAAGCGGTACCCTGACATACTCAGCCTGCACACCCTGCAGGCCGTTGCCATTCTCTACCCATCCGAATAGTTGTCCATGAATACACCGGGCTGTCAATCCGTTCCTGCAGAAATAGCATTCACCACAACTGGTTGTAAACGGACTGATGACTTGATCCCCTCTTCCGAAGTTTCTTACACCTGATCCCGTTTCAATGATCTCACCGACAAATTCATGCCCCATCACCGTACCGGTATCAATTCCAGTTTCCCGCCCGTGATATACATGAAGATCTGATCCGCAAACGGCTGAATGACTGATTTTTACGATGACATCGGTAGGGGACACAATAAGCGGATCAGGAACTTCCCGATAACGAATATCCCGGATATCCTGAAAGGTGAGTGCTTTCATTGAAATATGTAATTAAAAGATTATTATTTGTCCTTCCCTGGTAATGTTAAATCCTTTTTTATACACTTCATTATAGGGTTCGCTCCCCTCAATAACAACGGGATTGGTGTGGTTAAAATGGATAAAATGAACTTTTGATTTGTTTTCTGGAGAAAGCTCTTTGAATCGCTCAAAACTCTCTTCAATAAAAGGGTGGGGGATTTCGCTCATATCCCTGCCGGGAATCTCCCCATTCCGGTAAAAGGTGCCATCCAGGAAAGCTATATCAACTGATGAAATCATTGTGCATATATCCCTTTCCCAGTCTGCCCATTTGTCGATATCAGGAATATAGAGGACCTTTTTCTGATCACTTTCAATCAGGATCCCCACGGTTTCAGAATATTCATCCCTGTGGGGGACCAGGATTGGAGTAATTGAGATCCTTTCGTTCAGTTGAATGGAGGAATCACTCTTCATGGTTTGAATCTCAATATTTTTCAGGGTTACCAGCTGGTTCCAGGGACCATTTTCCATCAGGAATTGTTTCATTCTTGGCATGGCATACACCGGGATATTCTCTGTTCCCATCACCTCCCTGCCCAGTTGTATCAGACCGGTATAGTGTCCGATATGGGCATGGGTGAGAATGATACCTGTTATCGACTGCCTGCCGTAATTTCCTGAAATCTGTCCCAGCTTGAAAAATTGTTCCCTGAAGTCAGGTGTTGCATCGATGATCCATTGCTTCCCATCCAGCGGATCGACAATAGCGATGCAGGCAACCAGCCTTCTTATTTTCGGATTTTCCCAGGCGTTTCTGCAGCATTCTTTTGTGCACCCAGCCTGTGGGAATCCACCGTCCTGGCTTGTTCCCAAAACAAGAAGGTAGGCCCTGTCTGCCGGTGGTGCTGATTTTTCTTCACGGCTGCAGGAGAAATACAATAAACCGGTACAAATCAGGAGGATGCCGGTACGAATGAGGTTAGTTGGGACCCGGTGCATGATCACAGGTTTTATAAACAAACATACTATAATTAAATAAACTCATTATACAACTATCCAAAGGATCAAAGTTATTTTTTTCAATCGGGTTTCGTAACTTTACCTGCCGTATGGCAGGCGAAAACCGAATACCCAATTAGAAA
>CAYMFM010000044.1:5431-19826 GCA_964389685.1 uncultured Rikenellaceae bacterium | reverse complement strand
GTTTCGTAACTTTACCTGCCGTATGGCAGGCGAAAACCGAATACCCAATTAGAAAAAAATCGATCTGCAAATTCTACCCACAGGGAAGTTACATTCTCGTTGCCTGCAGTCTCAGATCAAACAATTTCTCCAGTTTTTGTGCCTCCTCCTGGGCTGTTTCCCTCTTTTTAAACGTAGCTACCGGAATGCCTTTTTTGTTTGTGTCTTTTGACAGGAAGAGGGTATAATAGTAATTGGTAAAGACAGCCGACCTGTTCGACCAGCTATAGGAACGGTAGCTCATGGAGGATCGGTTCACCGTAATGATCCTGTAATCATCCAGGTTCTTTACCTGTTTGTCTCTTTTTATCCAGATAATGCTGGTATAGGTTAACACTTCCCTTTTCTGCACATCAATGATCACTCCCCGAAAAGTAAAACTGATAAACAATCCCAACAGAATTATACCTCCCCCAAGGAAGGGATTCCCGAAAATGATACTTGGAATACCAACCAGCATAAAAAAATATCCCATGTAGACCGCAACGGGTGGTAACATGTGTCCGAGGCTGTATTTCAAAAGTTTGTCTGTAGAAGTTTTTATCAATGTATTACTGTTTTTTGGAAGTTTATATGCCGTCTTAAGAATGCAGTAAGGATAAAGATTTGTAAGTTTACTGAAATAACTAAAGGTAATATGTTTTTTGCAAACATAAACAAAAACAGACGGATCAGGTATTGTTGCATCATTGCCTTTCTTTTCATGGTACCATTGGGCAAATGTTTTTCAACTGGATACAATTCACATTTGCCAAACCACATAGTTGATGACCGGGTTGAGCGGATCATATGGCAGGTTGATCCCCTCGGACTAATTGAATATGGACCTGCTATATCATTGGAGTTACGCATCTTTCAAAATACATTTATTACTCCACATTTTAGATACTATTATGGCGGATTGTTATATCATGCCCGTTACACCGATTTCTGGAAATCTTCCGATGTACGGGTTATTCCCGCAAGCATGGGGTTGGGAGTCAGCATTAAGTCCCTGCTTGGTAACATCCAGAGCCCTGGCAGGTTTTACTGGGGAGGGTATTTTGAGTATGGTTTTGGTGGTTATGATGAGAAAGATGCAGGAGCATTTGGAGATCAATTAAACCGTGAGACCGATATCATGGTTGGCGGGACTTTTGGTCACAAATGGCTTTTCAAGTCACGCCGGTCACTGAATTTAGGCGGTGTGGCTGGAGTTGCTTATCCAACGAAGCTTGGTTATTATCTGGAAGATGAACTCGGGCAACCCTGGCACAGCCCGAAAACACCGGCTGCCCGTTTTTATCTTTTAGTGGAACTGCAGATTGGCTTTCCGTTTGGGAAGTAGGGGCTGTCTCAAAAATACACAAAGAGATGATTTCACGCTAAGTTCGCAAAGAAATTCGCAAAGATCGCAAAGATTATATGCCTAATAATTAGACTTTTGCGTACTTTGCGGTTCTCTGCGTTCTCTGCGTGAAACTTTTTATATTTACTCTTGAGACAGCCTCTACATGCAAAAATGTCCGATACAATATCGGAATTGTTGTTTGACGTCTACCAATATTTCGCTCCTGCCTGCCGCCAGCCTGCCGGACTGGCAGGGTTTACCCGCCGCAGGAGGGCAGGCACGGTCTACGGAGCTAAAAATGTATTCCAATCTTTTACCGAGCACCCAGGACCTAGGTCTGAGTACCTATTTCTAATAACTCACTACTCACCACTCACTTCTCATTACTCAATCTTCTTTACAAACCATAAAACCAATCCCGAGGTATTTCTCATATACGTTGCATATCCCTTTTTTCTTTGCAGCATCCTCTGATCGATCATGGGGACACTGATAAAAAGAAAGAGGGTGATCATACCAATAGGTCCTGGCAGTGTCCACCAGTAGAAGGAACCTGATTCGCAAGAAAAGAGGAACAACCCGATCCAGAACAGGACTTCACCAAAATAGTTCGGGTGCCTGGAGTACTTCCACAACCCGGAAGATAAAAAGGATTGACCTGTTGGCCTGTGCAGGAATTTCCTTAACTGCTCGTCAGCAATGGTTTCGATCAATATGGCACAGAGGGTTACCCCAATGGCAACCAGATCGAATAGATCCAATGATGCGGGTTTGATAACAATTGCCGGGTAGATGGAGAGGCAGGCTAAAAAAACCACAATCGTGGGCAATAGATGGATCCCAAAAAGACTTACGATCCAGTAAGAGCGTGGATACTTTTTTCGAAAATTGGCATAGCGCCAGTCTTCATCCTGCAACCCTTTCCAGCGCCTGATCCAGTTGTACGTTAAGCGGCTTCCCCAGAATAACACGAGGACCAGTATGATCATTTGCCGCAAGGTGAGTATGTCACTTCCTGTTGAAAGGCTCCAATACAGGAGAATGGGGAAGGGAGCTACACTCCAGTATGGATCATAGAGGCTGGAATTGTTAAATGTATAGCTCACAGCAACAATCAGGAGTGTGGCAAAAAGATCCAGGATTGCAGCGTTAACCAATGGATTACCCCTGTCCGTATGCCGCAGGATAAGGACACAAAAAACAAGCGTGATGAGATAACTCACGAAACAGATAAAAAGAGACCCGGCTTTGGATGGTTTGAGCATAGTGATACTTTGGATAAATTCAATCCCTTTTTCTATTCTCCATCATCCTTCAGCCTGCCAATTTCCCGCACATTCTTTCCGGTCCGTTCGGTCAGGTCATCGCCCAGGTCTTGCCGGGCTTTTTCGACCAGGGTTTCCAGTTCTGCAACGATTTCCGGATAAAGCTCCTTCACATCGTACCGTTCTCCCGGATCCCTTCTCAGGTCATACAGTGCATATTCTGCCTCCTTCCATGCATAGGGACCGGGAAATCCATCATTCCCCGGTAATACACCTTCGTAGGTTCGATGGGTGTGAGGCAATACCAGTTTCCAATGATCTTTCCTTACAGCCTCCAGTGAGTTGCGCTGGTAGTAATAGTAAAAGTGGTCCCGTGGATTTGCCGTTTCATCTCCCCGGAGCAAGGGTAGTATGCTTACACCATCAATGATATGATCAGGCAATTGTGCTCCGGCTATTTCAGCCAGTGTCGGCAGGATGTCAATGGTTGAAGCCATTTTATTGCTTATTGTTCCGGCTTCTGTTACGCCGGGCCAGCGTACAATGCAGGGAACACGCTGCCCCCCCTCAAAACTGGTTCCTTTGCCTTCTCTGAGTCCACCGGTTGAACCTGCGTGATTCCCGTAGTTGAGCCAGGGACCATTGTCGCTGGTGAACAGGACCAGTGTGTTCTTATCGAGCCCCAGTTCTTTTAATGTATTCATCATTTGTCCGACGGACCAGTCTACTTCCATTACCACATCACCGAACAATCCCTGTTCGCTTTTTCCTTTGAATTTTTCCGATACGCCCAGTGGAACATGAACCATGGTATGGGGAAGATAGAGGAAGAATGGTTCACCCTGGTGCCGCTGGATAAAATCAACCGCACGTTCCGTATAGAGAGTCGTCAGTTTTGCCTGGTCATCGAGCGTCCTGATCTCTTCAAGCTTTTCGTTTCCTTCAATCAGGGGAAGAACCGGGTAATTTCTGCGATGGGGATTGATGGAACTATCGCTGATTGCTCCCCCATCGTAGTAAACCGGCCACATGTCATTGGAGTAGGGCAGTCCCAGGTATTCATCAAATCCATGTTGAAGCGGCAGGAATTGGTCATGGTGCCCCAGGTGCCATTTTCCAAAGATACCGGTTGCGTACCCTTTGCTCTTTAAGAGTTCTGCGATTGTCTCCTCATCCTCGTGGATACCCACCCTGGCATTTGGTCCCAATGCACCGGAAATTCCAATGCGATTCGGGTAGCACCCGGTAAGCAGAGCAGCCCGTGAGGCACTGCAAACAGCCTGTGCTGCATAAAAATTGGTGAACCGCATCCCCTCCGATGCTAACCTGTCAAGGTGCGGTGTAGCATACTCCGTTGCGCCAAATGATCCAATATCCCCATACCCCATATCATCAATGAAAATGATGACTACGTTGGGCAACCGATTATCCTCCTGCCTGGTACAGGAGAAGAGTATGAGTGCCATGAAGATCAATGGCAGCATACTACTGAATCCTGTTTTGAATAAATGATTTTTTTTCATTGCTGATCCTATTTTGTTTTGAGTATTACTGACCCGGTCTAATGAATCTCTTCATCCGGCTTTCTGAATAGATATTGCAGCTCAATCTCAACGAGGTTCTCTGCCCCTTCACTTACAGCAAATGTACAGTCCTCAAAAGCTGGAGCTCCTTTGATGGACGGTTTGGGATTGTTTGAAAACCCGTAGCCCTCTTTTGGAATACCCAGGAAATTCTTTTGCATTACCGTATCACAGTTTTCATCATCGAAAATAGCAATGGCGTACTTTCCGGATATAACTTCTTTGATGTGAAACCGGTTACCCTGCTCCATTAACCTGGATTTTGATATCATATACTTCCACTTCGGCTGGTATGGGAATTGGTTCGGAGCGTCATACATCGAGATCAACATGTTTCCCTCCTCACCCCTGATATTATGGAATTGAATAACAACGGTAGTCTCTGCCAAATCAGCTGAAACCATAAAAAAAAGCAATACAAAAGCCGGGAATGAAATACGAAATAGCTTCATGAATAACAACATTTAAAATTTCTTGAGGACATCAGCAAGGTTATTTAAAAAACAGCCTGCATTCCCGAGGGAAAAAACCATTGGGGGCTTAAATTTAATCACATTCTGGTAAGGGCCATCTGTACTTACCAGAATTTTCCTTTTTTTCATCTCCTCAACAATTCTTTTGGTCTCCCTTGTAGCCGGTTTAAGGCTTTCTCTATTCAACACAAATTCGATACCAATAAAGAGTCCGGATCCCCTGACATCTCCAATTATTGGATATTTTTTTTGCATTTCAATCAATCCGGATTGCAAAAAATTTCCTGTTTCCAGCGCATTTTCCCGGAGCCCTTCTTCTATGATCACATCCAGAACAGCCTCTCCTATGGCACATGAAACCGGGTTTCCACCAAAAGAGCTGAAGAATTCCATTCCATTTTCGAACGAACGGGCTATGGTTTTGGTTGTTATCACAGCAGACAGGGGATGTCCATTGCCCATCGGTTTGCCCAGGATAACAATATCCGGCACAACATCCTGAAGTTCAAATCCCCAGAAAGCTGAACCCACCCGGCCAAATCCTACCTGCACTTCATCTGCAATACAAATTCCTCCTTTTTCTCTTGTCATTCGGTATACTTCCTGAAGGTAACCCGGAGGTAACATTACCTGGCCCCCGCAACCAATGATGGATTCGCAGATAAAAGCAGCTACATGCTTTCCCTGCTGTTCTGATCTCCCGATGATAGCTTCAACATCAGCAGCATATTTATACCCGGCATCGGGATCTTCCTTCCGGTACCTCCCCCGGAAGGTGTCTGGTATCATCGTTTTAAGAGTTGTGGGAACACAACCCATGCCACCCTTCCCATCAAACTTGTACGGGCTGATCTCTATCGCAGAGGAGATATTTCCGTGGTACGCATGATCCACCACAATGATTCTCTCCCGGTTCGTGTGGGTCCTGGCTAATCGCAATGCCAGGTCAGTTGCTGCGCTTCCTGAGTTTACAAAGAAAACTTTGTTCAGTTCACCAGGGAATGTAGCACACAGTTTTTCTGAATAGTGGCTCAATTCATCAAAAAGATACCGCGTGTTTGTGTTCAGGTTTGCCATCTGCTTCTGTCCCGCTTCAACCACCCGTGGATGGCAATGTCCAACATGACAAATGTTATTAACACAATCGAGGTAGGTGTTTCCCCGGTCATCGTACATGTATTGAAATGCTGCTTTCACCATCCGGATTGGTTCGTCATAGCTCAGGCTGAGAGCGGAACTTATAAACGTTTGACGTTTTTTCAAATGCAAGGTGTGATCTCCTTCCCCGGGCAGGGAATGTCCGCACGCTTCCATGAACCTGTTCGTTGCATGTAGTGGGCTGATCTCAATCCACCGGGTTAAGAGATCAGTAGCAGGTTTTCCACTGATGGAAGCGTATTTATTGGATGGATCTGCTTTTTTTGTCCGGGCTGACATGCAGAGACTGATTGACAACCTGGTTGCAATGAGATAATAGAGCAACCGGATTTCTCTTTCCTCGAGTGGTAAAACGGAATGATATCCCCTGATTACCTCAATAGCCGTGCCTATGAGGTCTTTCGTGCCCATGATTGCATAAGTCAGAGCAATCGCCAATTCATTGACGGTCTGAGAGAGAACCATGTCTCCAAAATCAATGATGCCGGTAACCATGCCTTCCCTGATCAGCAGGTTCCAGTCGTTTGCATCATTATGAATGACCTGTTTTCTTAAATCCCGTAAAACCGGTTGCACAATGCTACGAAATTGAAGAAGGAAATAACGGACTAACCGGCGAATAGAAACCTCTTCAACGCAAATGATATACTCTTCGATATCGGGAAAGTTCTGAAGGTCCCAGAAAAGCTTGCGATCTGCAATGTGGGATGTTGTTGCTTTTTGAAGGATCTGATCCATTTCTCCAAGAAATACACCGAGATCAAACAGGATTTTGGATGAGTGAGCCACGTTTGCAAAAAATTCCCCTTCGATGAAACTGAGTAACCGGCCATTTACCGTTTTTCCATCGGATGCCTTATAAGGCACAATTTCCAGGTTATCCCGGGATGGAACCACACAGGGGACATGCCTGCCCGGACCCAGTTTGCTGGCAAGGGCAACCAGGATCCTGCTTTGCTCCTTAAGAAATTCTATTGAGTCGGTTGGAGATGAGAGTTTGAAGATGTACTTATTCCCCTGATCCGTTACAAGCATGAAATTCGTGTCAATGTAACTACCCAGGGGGGTAATGTCTCCTTGCAGACCGTAGTTTTTCAGAATAAAATCAGCTATTGCATCTTTCTCCATCAATGGAAATTAATCTTTTGAACGTGAATGACTGTAAAGTTACGTTTCATTTTTCATTTTATTCCGGTAAAGCAGATAAAGACCAATCGCCATGAATACCGTACAGGGGAACGCTGATCCAATCCCCAGGGGAGAAATGGCCAAAAGAAAAAGTACCCCACCGGCAATTCCGATCTTAAAGTACACCTTACGCGTGAACAGCAGGATTCCCACGGTTACCTGTCCAATCGCTATCAACCGGACAAATAACGCTACATGTTGGTTGAAAAAACCGTAGATGAAGTTTTTATAAAACGAAAACACTGCAGATGCTCCATACACGTCAACATAAATTTCGGGCGATTTACAGGTAATATAAAAATTGAAAACGCCTGCAGCAAGAAATATCAGACCAAATAGGATCCGTCCTGCTCTGAACCACCGGTAACAGATATAGATTAATAGCAGCCCTACAGCATTTGACATGATGTAGGGAAGAAGGTATTCCTGTAAGCTCATTTTCGTCGAATTTATTTTCTTTTGTTGTATCGTTTCTTAGAAATCCTGACCGAATTTTATGATTGTCAGGATGGAACGTTGAACAATGTTACCCTGGCACCTGTCACTCATTTAATGCTATCAACCTGTTTAACCAGCTGTAATACTGGATTAATATTTCCCTTTTATCAGGTGAAGAATGGCCGGTACCTTCATTGAAAGCCATTTGAACACTTGCATCTGAATCCAATAGTTTATCAACAAATTTCCTGGTTAGTTCAAAGGGACAATTCAGGTCATTCTTTCCATGGTAAATAAAGATCGGCACACCGGTCAGTTTTTCATAGTTCTTCTTTTTGAGGAAATTCGGGTATTCCCCTTTTCTGGATTTTCTTAACAGACCAACTTTAGGCATCCCTGAAAATATTGCCAATCCTTTAAACAATCCTGGATTTTCAAAGTATGTACGGTAAACACCATAACCACCCATTGAGAAGCCTGTAAGAAAGATATTTGCTGTATCTACACTATAATTTTGGATAGCATCCTGAATTGCCTCTTTGATGTCGAATTGAGCTTCTGGTGTTCCATAATAGTGAGATACTCCTCTTGCATTGGGTGCAATTTGAATTAGATTGTCCTGACTGAGGTAACGATGGTACTTGTCGAACATGTCTTCATCAGTTCTCCCGCTTCCGTGTAAAAAAACCAGCAGTGGATATTTTTCGGATTTGTTGTAGTTCTCAGGAATCTTTATTTTATAGGGTCGCAGGGTACTGTCCAGTTCAGAACAGAATGCTCTTCTGAAGATACCGGTCTGTGCCGAGATGGTGTCCTTACCTGACTCCATGAATTTAAGGTAATCCAGTAAATCGGTTATATCAGTCAAACCTTCAGGGTAATTCTCATAATCTTTCAGCCTATTCAGTTTTCGATCAATTTCTTCAATATAAAACCTGAAAGTGGTGTAACTTCCTTCCTTGATATTTGTTTTTAGCTTTTCCAGTCTTTCAACAAGTGTTGTGTAATCAAATTCAGGAAAAACAGTAAGGTTCAATTTCCCCGATGAGTTGCTTGCAGTACCCAACCATTCAATACTATAGTTGCCCGGTGATATTTCGTGAGCATCGAAAAAAAACCGGTTATTTGATATTCCAACCTCCGTATCTATTGTGAATATCGTTTTTGCAACCAACTCCTTACTTTCATCAAAAACAACTACTTGAAACTTTTCTTTCAATGGTTGGGCAGATAAAACAGTTGCATTGAATTGTATATTTTCACCATGGAAACAGTGATTTTTATCAAGTATCAGGTAAGATTGACAATCTTGATCAATTTTTGGCTGTTCAAAAACAACTTTTCTATACCTTCTTGCCCCGGTTTCGGAGGGGAACTCAAAGGCAACACCCTGTACATTCGGGAAACGTTTACCAGGATGTGCTTTTACAAACCAGAGGTTAAAACCAATATCCGCTGATAAAAATGGGTGATAGGGGTAAATAATCGGCCATGGGATAACAACTTCAAATCCAATCCTGCCATCTTTTGCCTGGTATTCAAAAAGAACATCCTCAGGCAGTCTGTAGAGCATAACATTTCCATTGTAGTTCCATAGAACTTTTTTTGCCCACTCCTGATTCGGTTCGTATTGAGATGAAAATCCCATCACATAATGTTCATCCGTTTTATTCTTACCCGGTATCCTATTCGAAATGGTAAGAATGAAACCGTCGCCATTCTGATAGCCCCTGTCACGGCAAATAAGGCTATCTGCGCTGGCTTCAAGGTAGAGATAAATAAAATTGGTTCCATATGCAATGCGGTAATTTGAACCTGCCGATCCTTTTAGAAAGTTAATATTAAATCTGAAGTTATATTTTCGTCTGGGCAACATTTCTTTCAGGCTCTCGTCCAGAAGACCATCGACCACCGGCTGATTTTGCAAAAAAGTTATTTGTGGAGATAAAGGTTTATTACCTGGTTTGAGGTTTATAACCATGTATAGCAACCATAAAGCAACAATTACTAAACTCCAGAGGAGTACTTTTTTCATTTTTGATAACCAGGTTCTAAATTTCATTTGGCATAACATATAACTGTTCCACCTCACCACTCACTTCTCTCCTCATTACACTCACCAATTCCCTTCCTGTCAACTTTTCTCCACCACAACAAGCATCTCGAAATCTTTCGTTGTAAGGGCCTCTTCTCTGCTGAAATTCCCCAGTTTGCATCCAAAAATTCCGATTTTTTTAAAATGCAGGGATTTGAGGTACCAGGTTATTTCTGAAGGGACAAAATATCGTTCGTTGCATTTCAATTTTCTTACAATGCCTGCATCATCGGTGAATTCAACGGTTGAAGCATCACGCAGGGTCATCAGATCAAAGGTATTATTCCCTGATTTCTGGTCGTTCTTCTCCATGAACTCCTTTATTGAATGGAAGAGAGGGAACAGGGCATTCAGGCAGGTAAAAATCAGTTTCCCTCCTTTTTTGAGAGCGGTGTATGCGTTCTTCAGGATGGCATAGTTCATTTCATCCGTCTCCATGAGGGAGAAGCCCCCTTCACAGATTATGATTACCAGGTCAAACTCATCCGAAAAGGCAAGGTTCCTTGCATCAGCCTGCTGAAAATTCACACGTACGTTTTCCATTTCAGCTTTCTCCCTTGCCCTGGCTAACTGTGATTCTGCCAGATCCACTCCCGTAACTGCATAGCCCCTTTTTGCCAGCTCGATAGCATGCCTGCCGGTTCCACAACCAATATCCAGGATTTTCACTGTTTTGTTGAAGGTTATCTCTTTTTCAATAAAGTCCACCTCACCGGTTGTCCCTTTTGTATACGGTTCCTTATCATAATTTTCAGCGTAGTTCTGAAAAAGTTCCTCATACCATTGTTTCTTCATCATACTCTATGTGAATAGCATCACGGATTAAGTTACATAAACGATTTAATGTTCTTTTCAAGCATCACAACTGCTTTGTCAATTCTACGGTTTCTTGTTTCCACTTTTTTTGCATCGTTGATCCACAGGATATAGTTCCTTTTGTGCGAGGGAGCAAGTTGATTGAAATGATCCAACGCTTCTCGATTCTTTTTCAGGGCCTGAATCAGTTGGTGCGGCGGAATGGGTTCTTCCCGCATGTTCTCTCTTGATACCGGCGCTTTACCGGTTGCTTTCCATTCTTCGAAGAGCGCCAGACCTTCTTTCATAATTTTTCCTTCACGTATCATCTTGTTTGCCCTTCTGACATTGTGTGCTGACCATTTACTATCCCTGTTCCTGGGTGTGAATCTTTGCCTGTATCTCTCGTCATCCATTCGCTGGATGGTGCTGTCAATCCATCCGAAGCAGATGGCTTCTTCAACAGCATCGTCGTAGGAAACTCTTGGTTTGCCGGTGTGTTTCTTATAATAGATTAACCAGACCTCTTTCTCTTTATTATGATTTTTTGTAAGCCACTTGCGCCACTCAGATCGGTTTGTGCAGTAGATCTCACTGTTTCTTTCCATAGAACAAATATATATGTTTTGTGAGAGTAATTCGCAACCCGAATTGAAATCGGGTTGCGAATTATGACAAATATGTTTTTCATCATAGTACAACTGTTATATAATTGTTACTTTTAATTCTTTACATTCAACAACTCAAAGTCATTTCTAACTTTTAAAATTCAGGGAGAGTTTAATTATGGGAAATCGTCATTTGAAGCTTTTAATGCTCATTGGACTGTTCCTTCTGTATGGTACAGTCCAGTTCAATGTTTGCTCAGGTCAAAAAGTACCCATATCCTTTGATAAGTACCACGGATATACGGGCACTGTGAAGTACCTGAAGGATATTGCAAAGGCGTATCCTTCCATTACGGAATTAATTGAAATTGGTAAAAGCAATTTTGACCGGACGATTTATGTGCTGGTGATTACCAATTTGCAGACAGGAACCACCCTCGACGGGCATATTGATTTGCGGAATATAAGAAAGGAGGGGATTAAAAATGTGCCAGCTATGAAATCGCACCAGGGGAAACCAGGACAATGGATCTGTGCCAGCATGCATGGAAATGAATATACAGGAACTGAAGTTTGTCTCTACATCATTGATAAACTGGTTGCCGGTTATGAAACAGACCCTCAAATAAAGGAGCTTATTGACAGGAAAGTGTTCTACATCTGCCCGGTCGTTAATCCGGATGGTGTCTATAATAGTGTGGAAGTGGGAATTGCCCAGCGGCAAAACAGCGAGAAAGTAGACAATGATGGGGATGGAAAGATCAATGAGGATGGCCCGGATGACCTGAACGGTGATGGTTATTACACACAATTCCGTTATAAAGACCCCAACGGCAGGTATGTGAAAGATGACATGGATCCGAGGTTAATGGTAAGACTCGGTAATAATGAAAAAACAACGTTAGAAAGGTATTCCGTGATAACCGAAGATAAGGACAACGATAAGGATGGTAAGCGGGGAGAAGATTCAGAGAGGGGTATCGATGTAAACCGGAATTTCCCGGAAGTGTGGTTCAGGGAGGATGGTATGCAGGGTGGTAGCGGCAAATACCCAACCTCATCACCTGAAGCACATGCAATCGCGGAATTTTTTACAAACCACACCAACATCCTTATAGGACAGTATTATCATACATCCGGTGGCTTTACTTACAGGCCTCTGGGTACCTCACCCCACCAAAATCTGCATCCCAAAGATGTGGCTGTAATGGACATGATCATGGGGAAAAAGTACCTGGAAATCCTTGGGGAGGAAGTGCCCAAAGCCTGGTTGTATCCGGATTCACTGGCTCATTATAAGGAAGAGCTGCAAAAGACTTCAGCTAATAAATATGCAAAACAGCGGGGATATGAATTGCCTCGTGGATGGAGAGTAAGCTATAATGAGGAGAGGGATCAGCGATACAACTACGGAATGGCATCCGACTGGATGTATATGCAATATGGCCTTTATTCCGTGACTACTGAACTATGGAATCCCATGAATGATATCGATGGTTTTCCTCAATTTGAAGGGGACGATGCTTATTTGAACCGGAACAGAGAACTGCTGAACTATCAGGACGAACATTACGGAGGAGATTATTTTATCGATTGGAAACCTTTTAATCATCCCGAATTGGGTGAGGGAGAGATTGGCGGATGGAAATCACCCGTTGGAACGAACAATGCCTTTCCGGGAACACCCTTGATCAATGTATGTGAAAAACACTGGCAGTTCGAATTATTCCGGGCTACTCTGCTCCCGGAGGTAGAGATTACGGATGCAACAGC
This sequence comes from uncultured Rikenellaceae bacterium, assembly GCA_964389685.1. Taxonomy (GTDB): domain Bacteria; phylum Bacteroidota; class Bacteroidia; order Bacteroidales; family VadinHA17. The sequence goes on along the minus strand of CAYMFM010000044.1, from coordinate 7,081 downwards.
GAAAATCCTTTACACTACCAATAAAGCTCAGATGGCTACCGCTTCAGGTAATGAAGATAATGTTGTTGTAAAGAAAGGTAGTGGAACTGGTAAATATAAGGTGGTTGAGGTTACGGTTAATGTTGAGAACCAGGGTAAACTGGCAACACATATTGGCCAGGGAGCGGAGCTGGCAGGCAACCGGCCTGATGTGATCTGGCTGGCGGGCGATCGTGATAAAATAACCTTTCTTCAGGGTACACCTTATCAGAAATTGGGAGTGCTGGAAGGGAAAATGAGAATCCCGGGATACAGACCCAGGAGGGAGCAACCCTCCACCAGTCAAGCCCGACAAAGAAGCATTACACCCTACTCACCCATGATGTACCGGTACATGAGACAACGTGTAAGTTATGACCAGCCCGGAGAGAAACAGACCGGACCCGGACGGGTGGTGAAATGGGTAATTGCCGTTGAAGGGGATGTTCCTTTACAGGTGATCCTGTCATCCCAGAAAGGCGGTACAAAGGTTAAATCAATAATCTATTAACAGGAGGGCAAACCATGAAAAAACGAACATATTTTCAAAAAAAGGTTGTTTATAACGTGCTGATCGTTCTTGCCTTTCTGATGAGTATGCCCCTCTTCGCGCAGGATAAAAAGCAGGAAAGTCCGGGCGGCTATCACGGGGAGCTTGATTTTCCGATCAGCTGGAAACGATACTATTCCTTTGATGAATGGACCGGGATAATGCATGATATCCAGAAGAAATATCCACATCTTTCTGACATTGAAAGTATTGGAAAAAGCAGGATGGGAAGGGATCAGTACCTGATTACCATCACTGCAAAATCCACCGGTGATCATCCTTCGAAACCAGCCATGTGGGTCGACGGTGCAATTCACGGGAATGAAGTGAACGGTATAACCTGTTCACTCTACCTGATGTGGTACCTCCTTACCCGCTATGATTACGATCCCTATGTCTATGAACTGGTTAATAGTACAACATTTTATATCCTTCCGGGATTGAATGTAGATGCCAATGATTCCTATGTGACGCAGCCGAATACAGCAAATAACCCAAGGGAGACCTACCGTCCTGAAGATAATGATGGGGATGGTTTATATGATGAAGATCAAACAGAGGATGTGGATGGTGATTGTGAATTGTCAGACATGTATATTGAAGATCCGGATGGTATGTTTAAACTTTCACCGGACAAGCGGAGATTTTTACTGGTAGCTGATCCTGAAGAGGAGTGTATGAGGTTTCGAAGAATCGGCTCTGAAGGTTTTGATAACGATGGGGATGGGATGATCAATGAAGATGATCTCGGTGGTCCCGATCCGAACAGGAATTTTCCCTATGGATGGAACCTGCAGGCAGGTAACCCATACCCCATGTCTGAGTCAGAAACCCGAAATGTGTTTGAGTTTCAACTCGCGCATCCAAATATTTTCGCCTCTTTCCATTATCATAATACCGGCAGATTGATCATGTTTCAGGCACCGCCGGAAAGCCGGAGAGATCTTTCCCGGGAGCAACGCCAGGAAGCAGATGAACAAATTGAGCAGAGACTGGAACAAATGCGCAAAACGAATAAGTATGCCCAACTGTTCAACCGGCAGGTAACTGCTGATTACCAGCACGATATGGATGTTCAGACG
>CAYMFM010000044.1:0-5331 GCA_964389685.1 uncultured Rikenellaceae bacterium | reverse complement strand
CTCTACTGTGCCAGCCAGTTTCCTAAAATAGAGATAGATAAGGTGCTCATTAAACCGGAAACAGACGATCTTTACTGGCTTGAAGTGTGGGTGAAGAATGACCGGGTATATCCAACCGCCTCAGATCGGTCCGTGAAGCTCGAAAGAGCAGTAAAAGATAAACTGACCATCCATTCATCGGATAACATTGAAATCATTAACCTGATGGAAGATGTTACGATCTTTGATCCACTCGATAACAGCTCAACCTATCAATCCATTACAGGAAAGGATACAGAATTCCGGCTAAAAGGTAAAGAAACATTGAAATTCCGGGGACTGGTCAAAATGAATGGATCAAACGGGTGGATTGAACCATTTGTTGAATCAAAAATGGGAGGAAAACATTCAAAAAAGATAACTATTAAGGTTGGATCATAGACAGCAAAGAAGCTAATAAACTGAAGGTATATTTCGAGTAAATATGTGTCGTCAGGCGATTTGGATTCGTCTGACGACTTTTTTCTTTGAAAATATTTGGATTTTTAATCGTCATATTATACATTTGTATAGTTTATAAAACGTAAAGTATATAAATTATAAAATATTTGAATAATAATATAAAATACTGACCAGATGGGAATAAATGAAGAAAACAAACCAACCAAACCTGAAACCGCTCTTTTAATTGTGGTTGCAGTTCTGACTGTTTTTATTTTTCTAGTAATTCTGACCTTCATTCCAATTGCATTGGGATTGTTCTAGTCTAATTCAAAACCTATGATACAATATGCAAGTCATGAACAGGTTTACTTCTTCCGTCAGTAATATGTTTTTAGAAGTTGACCGGTAACCTAAATAGCGCGAACCATGCAAATTTTTCATAAGTTAAAACCTGCAACACTTGGGATTGGATCAATAATTGGAATTACAATCAGTCTTTATGCACTTCTTCTTATGCTTGCCATGGGACTGTTTCTTGTTTTTGCATTGGTAGCATTGATCACATTTTCCTATGGTTTTCTTATCTTTTTAATATTCATCAGGACAAAGAATTTTGGCTTTCTGGTATTCACCTTATTTCTCTTCACCTGTTCTGCACTCTCTGTCTCCGTTTTATTGTTTGGATTTCATCCGATCTATTCATTTAATAGCATTTTGGGTATTCTCTTCATCGTGTTTGGAATTTGGGTGCTTGTTTTGCTATTTTCCCGAAAGCTCACATGGCGCTCCCGTGAGATACTTGAGCTTGCTGCCCTCCCGGTGGATGAAACAAAGGCAGGTTTTACTGAAAGGCCTCTTCCTGCGGGTAAGGTTTCAAGTTCCGGAACTAAAATCCAGGAATTTGCCCGGTTTTTACACAAACACCTGATTGCTATCCCGTATTTTGAGAACGGCAGTATTGTGATTTCTGTCAATTCAAAATTAACCAGGCAGGTTGGAATATTGACAGATTATCTGGATACGACATGGGTCAGGTTTGACAGGGATGGTAACGTATCTGTATACATTTCCAGAACCGACTATTTAAAGTATAAAGATGCCTTATCTTTTGATCAGCTCTGTGCTTCTCTGGGAAAGCTATTTATTGAATTTTTTGAGCACTTTAGTACAGGGGATTCGAACAGGATCATTGAGAGAATAAATACTATGCAAATACATCCAATCTCGCGATAACGGAATGAACTTTGAAAGTGCAGCTATATTTGGTCATTATATATCGAAAGAGTATGCAAAAGATATCTTCCGGCTACTTCAAACTTACCATAATGTATCTGCCTCGGAGGCAGCTTCCCGGCTAAACCTTCATGTTAAGACAGTCCAGGATTTTCTTGAAGCAATGGCTTCACTCCATATTGTAATGAAAGAGGAGGTTTATGAAAAGAAGCGACCCTATTTCAGATATTCCCTTACGGAGGAGAAAATTTCTCTGGAAATTGATCTTGGACTGTTAAAATCAGATGTATCGCATAAGGAGAGATTATCTGTAAAGGTCAGAGAAAAACAGAATGCGAGGGTACGTTTTATCACTGCTCGCTACGGCCAATTTATCAGCAGTGTCGTAATCTGGATAGGAGAGGGGCGTGACGGGAAAGAGCGAAAAATTAACCTTACTGAACCACAGGGCAGGTTTATGTTCAATCTGCCTTTCCCTAGTGCAAGGCCGAAGACCATAGGTGCAATTATGGAGAGTGCTGGAATTGAAGCCATTCATGAGTGCGAAATTTTTGATATTGTGAATCTGTTAACAGATTTGAAAGTGATCGAGTGTGATCCTTGATTATCTCAGGTAAAATTCATATTTTGTTGAGGAAATCTACAGGTAAAATTCATTTTAAAATAATTATGCAATTTTCTAATCTAATACCATGATGAATAGTAAACGAATCAGAAATGCAATGACTATGGCAATTTTCTTTTTGCCTGTAGTCTTTTTTCTGGCTGGTTGTGCGGCTAAAAAACCGCTGGCTGAGAGCCCGGAAACGGGGTTAACCCTATCTTATAAATTACCACCGGAAACAGGACTCTTTTACCGGTCAGAGAGTGATATAAACCAGACAATGGAAATCCAGGGTCAATCAATTGGTGCTGATATTGAACAAATTCTGGCGTTTGATATGAAGCCGGTATCCGTTTCAGAGGGGAAGCTTACACTGGATATCACCCTCGATACTCTGGGAATGTTTGTCAGAAGTCCCATGATGAACATTTCAGCGGATGTAAGCGAAACACTGGGGAAACGGTTCAAGATGGACCTGTCGGATAAAGGCGAAGAGCTTGATCTTTCCGGGGCTGAACCGATCAAATATTCCATTGCCCAGGCAGGAAGCCGCAGCATTGCACTCCATTTCCAACAGTTCTTTCCCGATCTTCCCGATCAGAGGATCAAGATAGGAGATACCTGGTCTGAAACCGATACCATCAATGAGACTTCCGAAAATGAAGAGGTGGTCATGATCCTTAAAAGTGATAACACATTTGAAGGGATAGAAACCGTAGACGGGTATGAATGTGTCAAGATCGTCTCCCAGATCAGTGGCTCCCGGGACGGGACTCAAAGTGCACAGGGGATAACACTTACCTCAGAAGGGGATGTAGAGGGAGTAATGACCTGGTATTTCGCCTACAAAGAAGGGTTCTATGTAAAATCTACCATGGATAGCACTACCCCGAGCACGGTCTCAACATCGGGAGCACAAACGTTTACGTTTCCGATGAATCTGAAGATCAACTCCGTTGTTGAGCTTTCAAAAAAATGATCCTTTGCTTTTATAGAGAGAAAATCATCCATTAAAACCATCAAACAACTAACCAAACATTTTATCGTTATGAATATAACCTATTTTGACGCACTTTCACGGGGCTGGGACCGCATGAAAAAAGCACTCTTTCAGCCTTTCGATCTCGGAAAATGGTTTGTAGTCGGATTCACTGCATTCCTTGCTATGTTGCTAGACGGACCTGGAGGAAGTGGAGGAGGAAGCAACAAATGGGACCACCATCACGATTTTAAGGACATTGTTGATTTCCCTTCTATCGCATGGGATTGGTTAATGGCACACCCGGCATGGGCTGGATTGATCCTGTTTGGGATTCTCTTTGCTATCGTAGTCGTTGTGGTGTTTGCCTGGCTCTCATCACGCGGAAGATTCATGTTCCTTTACAATGTAGTGCATGATAAGGCGGAAGTCACCAAACCATGGCATGAATACCGCAGGGAAGGGGATTCCCTCTTTCTCTGGCGCCTGGTCTACGGAATCATTGTGTTTGCGGCTGTCATCCTGATCGTGCTGTTTTTCTTCGGACTGATCGCCCGAATGATTCAGGGGGATATAACCGGCGCACAGAAAGTCTATACCATCATGGGGATGGTCCTGCTTTTCTTAACCTTTTTTATCATTACCAGCTATATATCCCTGTTTCTGAAAGACTTTGTTGTACCAGTCATGTTCAAGCACAGGATCTCTGCTACAAAGGCGTGGGGACAGTTTCTCCCCCTAATGAGCCGGTATTTCGGCTATTTTCTCCTCTATGGGATCATCATCTTCTTTCTGATCCTTGTTGTGATCTGTTGTGTTATTGTTTTTGGATTAATGACCTGTTGCATCGGTATACTGTTGCTGATTATTCCCTACATCGGATCCGTTGTTTTCCTGCCGGTTTCTTACACCTTCAGGGCATTCAGTGTGGAATTTCTCAGTCAATTCGGACCCGAGTTCAATGTTTTTCCGGCATCGGAAACAGAAGGAGAAGTTAAAAAAGCCTGACAACAGGGTGATAAAATAAAACCGACTGAAGCTACCGAAATGATCTCAACCGACCTGCTGACCATACGGATTAAGGTGCGGAATAATCGATTGCTATATATTCCGGGCAGGCTATTGGCAATTGTCTTCCTGTTTTTCATCCTGGTTGCACCAGCCGTGGTGAATCCGGACCGGCTTCCTTTACCGGATTGTTATTTCAAAAGCCTTACCGGATATAGCTGTCCTACATGCGGACTGACTCACTCTTTTTATGAAGTTGCCCATTTCGATCTGAGAAACTCTTTTTCGCATCATTTTTTCGGGCCCATCCTCTATGCGGTATTGCTGATCCTTCTTCTAACATTGATTTTTGAAACGATCACCGGGAGGAAGATTAACGTAAACCTGAGTTCCAGGATGAAAAAACTGACCCTGATCCTTGCTGTTATCGGATGGATCGGTTATTGGGTTATCCGGTTTGTTCATGAACTTCAGGGGTAAATACAATTATATAAGGAATACTAAACTAATAACCTTAACATGATGGAATACATTGGATATTTCCTGCTGGCAATTGTTGTCATCATATGGATCATTGCCATGATTGTTGGTCTGATCATTGCCTTTCCGTTTGGATTGATAGGCCTGGTGGCAATACTGGGTCTGGGTCTCCTTCTGATCAAGGTGATCACTGACCGCCTGCAGAATAAAGAAGATGATCACTATTCAAAGAATGTTGACAAATAAAAATCAATTTTTAGCTACCAAATCTCAGAGAAATGCTTATTACCACACAAGATGAATTTGCTGATTATACAATCACTAAGACATTGGGTATAGTTAGAGGGAACACCATCCGGGCAAGACATATTGGTAAAGATATTGTTGCCGGGCTCAGAACCCTTGTTGGTGGTGAAATAACTGAATATACCAAAATGCTGGCGGAATCAAGAGAACAAGCCATCGACCGGATGATAGCTGAGGCAGAGACAATGGGAGCCGATGGCATAGTCTGTCTTCGATTCACCACCTCAACCGTGATGAAAGCAGCAGCCGAATTGCTGGCATACGGTACGGCAGTGAAGATGGTGAAAAAATGAAGGTT
>CAYMFM010000043.1:25976-33402 GCA_964389685.1 uncultured Rikenellaceae bacterium | reverse complement strand
TCAACCGGGACTTCATGCTTGGCCGTTCCGGCCACATGAAGTCCTATTTATTGTAAAGCGTTGTTATTCAATCTTTTTAATGAATTTTTCTCGTGATATTTTTCCTTTATCTAATTTGCCACTTAATCTCTTGCGAATCAAACTAATTGTATCATTATTAAAGTTTCTTAATCTTATAATATTTCTGTTTTTTTCTAATACCTTATATTTTTTTGTTGATTCTCCAATTTTCCTTAACCAATCACTACTCCATTCAATATAAATGTCATTAATATATCCGAAATTATCCGCTATTGATATTTCATCGTATCCGATATATGATACTATTATTTTATCGGCTCGTTGTTCTCCTGTCAAACCCAGTTCTCCATCATAGTTTGTCATTCCTTTATTTATAACGGAATCTTTATTATATATGACTACATTCGCTCCAATAAAGGTGTCTTTTGAATCCTTATCAACTATCCTAAAATTATAATGAAATTTATCTTGTTTTGCAGAATCAACCTGAATAGAAACAATTGCCTCATTGTTTTTCAAATCGATAAAATTTAACACCAAAGTATCATTTTTTATTGAATATGTACCTTTTCCAAATTCTCCATAAACATCTCCATTTACATAATGTGAGAATCTATTAATTCCAAATGTATAGTCTGAATATGGTGGCATAATACTCATTCTATATTTTCCAATAATCATATTAGAACAGCTTGAAAATAAAAGAGTCAATATTGCTAATCCTATTATTTGTTTCATTGTTAGTTTGCGGTTTCCTTCAATGCTTTACAACGTCTAATGCAAAAGCCGATTCATTGGATTTTGCATATTTGTTAGAAGTTGGGCTATGATCATTTCTTTTTAAATTCTTTTCTAAGTTCAATTTGACTTATAAAGTCATCGATTTCCGTTTTCCAGTGGTATGCTTTTGAGTTTATATTATTATCATAATATATCTTATTATACTCCTTACTGAGATAAGATTCGGTAAAACGGAATTTCTTTGAAATCTTATTAACCTTAACGAATATATCATTTATACTTTCGTCAGTAATGGCTAAATCTGTGAAGATTGTGTCTCCATTATTATTGATTTCGATGCTTTCAACTGCTGGCATGATTTCTTCATTTAATATGTCTTCCCTCCAAATTAGGAAATATTGGAAGAAAACGGAACTATCAATTATTAGAGTTTGATATTCATTACAGCTGTTGAAATTCTTTAGGTGGTTAATTCCATTTTCTATCCAGAATATGTATAGATCATAATAAGTCCCTTCCCAATTACAATCATCTTCTTCATTCGCAATATACCATCCAGGATAATAATTCACAGAATATCCAACTGTATCAATGCCATTTGAATCAAGATGATTTATAAAGTCTTCTTGAACATAAAACCACTCCCATTTGTCCTGACTACTACCAGGTGCAAATGAAATAGTAAAGACCATTAATATTATTAGTCTTGTTCTCATAGCCTTTACTTCTAACGATCAGCGGTATGGGTAGTGCCGCATATCAGCTGTTGGTTATTACTAGATATAAAGTTACAAATTTTCACGGTATTATTCCTGCTGACCGTTAAAAGCGGCATTACCTATACCGTCTTGTTAGACAGCGTTGCCCCGAACAGCGGGCTTAAACGAGTGCGATGGAATTGATTTTTGCATCTTATCCGGCCTTGATTTGAACTTTTTACCATCAACAATTTGCAATTGGCTGATCCAACTTACCCTGGATTCCATCACTGCAAAAATCATTAGCCTCGCCGAGTACAAACAAACAGTGTCAGACCTGCCGCGTGGTAATGACCAACGAATACATTGAATTGCAGGAACCCACCTTGTAACCTCCATAACTAAGCATCTCTTAAAAATTGTCAATGATAATGCGGACAGGACGTCATGTTGGTAGGCGAGGCAGGATCATTGCGAATTTCTACCGGAACCTTACTAAGAACTTTACATTTATTTGCGAGGGGCGATGCTTTCTAACGTTCAGGTGCAAAAGCCGTTCACCTGCCTACGGCAGGCAGGGATGGCTTTTGCACGTTGTTGTGGGTATGTGCATTTAACTTAATTTATAACCAATAATCCTCATACTTAAAGTTGCGCACTTGGTTCCATACTTTTCTTTGGGAGAGCTCAATTACTATAACTCCACAAGATGCTTGGCTACCATATAATGGGACTGTACTTGCATCTTCTCCCAAAAGAATATCTATTCTCTTTATACTATTAATAGTCATCAAATTAGCTAAAGATTCAACTTCATTGTTTGAACATAGATTCCCAAAGTACAGTCTTTCATTTTGAGATTTAAATATGAATAGATATAAAGGTTTACAATATCCCTGAACTCTTCTATTTTTTACTTCTACTAATTTTGGAAAATCATCAAATGTGGCACCATCAGGGAAGTTCTGCATTAGGAAAACATTAGTGTCAGCAATCATTCTTTCCCTTACCATTGCCACTCTAATTTTTAGATCCTTGGATTGAAGAACCTCAAACCAACTTTCATTCTGACTTTTAGTTAATATTAAATCAGGTGATTGGGCATTTAATATTGGCAAGGACATAAAAAGAAGTATGATTGACTTGATTTTCATTTTTTTAAGGATGCATTACCCACAACGGTTCGCGTATAAATATAGTTGGCGTTGCTTATTTTCTGCCTTGTCCATGCCTACGAATTTACGATTTTTTTTAGTGTCAGCGCACCAGCCCGCAGGCAATTATATTTATACGCTGTTATGTGGCGTTATTATAGTTTTAATTATCAATCTATAGTATAAATTAGGATTCTTTGAGCTTTTCTGGCTATTGGAAAAAGATTGGCTATTTTGTAAATTAATTTTGTTCCCAAATCCATTTTTTCAATTTCTTCGTTCGAAGTAAAAACAATATCTTTAATAAATCTAATATTTGAGTCCCAGCTGCAAAGCTCATTTGGATTATCAATCCCCCAATAGATTTTTGCACCTGTTTTTTTAATTGATGGATGATTTTTTACTTTTTTAGCAGTATAAACGCTATAAGTATCAAAAATCAGGGTATAACTACCAATCTTTTTCTTAATTGAATTTAGTAATGTTCTGATTTCATTTTCTTTTAAATACATCATTAATCCTTCGGCAATTACTAAATAATTTTCTTCTCCAACGGGTATTTTATTAATCCATTCAAGTTCTGTAACAGACGAAGCAATTAAATGATATTTTTCGGATTCATGATAGAAATTTTGACGAATATCAATTACTTCTTTAAAGTCTAAATCGTACCATTCGACGTTTGAGTTATTAATCCTATCAAATCTACTATCAAGTCCGCAACCAAGATGTAGGACAATGCTTTTATCCTTCTGATTTAAATAATCTCTCACATAATTATCAAAAAGCTTCGCCCTTAAACACATCATTATATTTGTTTTACTTGGAATTTTTAAGGATTTAAAATCATAATCTATCTTTTCAACAATCTCAATTGCTTTTTTGTCAAGAAGAATTGGTGATTTTTTTTTACTTTCTATTGCTTTTCCGTACAAAGGAATAAGTAATGTTTCCTTTTCTTTATCTAATGAAATCTTGTTATTTTTCATCGCAGTGTTCTTTTAATAATGCCACATAACGTTCAGCGGTATGGGTAGTGCCGCATATCAGCTGTTGGTTATTATTAGATATAAAGTTACAAATTTTAACGGTAATTTTCCTGCTGAACGTTAAAAGCGGCATTACCTATACCGTCTTGTTAGAAAGCGTTGCCCCGACCGGCGGGCGCTAACGAGGGCGATGGAATTGATTTTTGCCCCTTATCAGGCTCTGATCTGAGCATTTTACCATCAAAAACTGGCAGTTGGCTAATCAAAATTACCCTGGATTCCATCATTGCAAAAATCATTAGCCTCGCCGAGTGCAAACAAACAGTGTCAGACCTGCCGCGTGGTAATGACCATTGAAAACATTGAATTGCAGGAACCCACCTTGTAACCACTATACCTTAGCATCTCTCAAAACGTGTCAATGATAATGCGGACAGGACGTCATGTTTGTAGGCGAGGCAGGGATCGTTGAAATTTACTCCGGAACCTTATTAAGAACTTTACATTTATTTGCGAGGGGCTATGCTTTCTAACGCCGCGCTAAACGAAGTTCCGCACTGAGGGCGAGGGCTGCCGAGCTTGCTCGAGCAGACTGTAAAGCCCGCAAGGGCGGGACCAAATTGCGTTTAGCGACTTTGTTCGGGCACGTTTTGATTCGATATCCAGCTAAAGCTGATTATATGTATAAAGTTACAAAGCAATTTGGTTTAGCGCGGCGTTCAGGCACATTTCTTTTGGATGCAGGAGTCCCGCCCTGGCGGGACGGGCAGACAAAAGTTCAGCTTTAGCTGAATGTGCCTGAACTTGTTTATAATGGGAATAAACTTCACATTAATACTACAATATTTCCGGGTAAAAGGAAGTTTGTTCCCCTTATATTACAAATGTAATCAAAAATCCATGTCCTCCAAAGGACTATTTATGCTTAAAATACTTGTTCGGCTTACATGTGTGTATATTTCTGTTGTCTTACTGCTGCTGTGTCCAAGTAATTTTTGTATAATTCGTAAATCAACGCCTGCTTCCAATAAATGAGTAGCGAACGAATGTCGTAATGCATGAGGTGTTACTGTTTTTTTAATACCTGATATTCTCCCTTTTTCTTTTACAAGTTTACCAATGCTGCTCCCGGTATATTGAAGACCATTTTGTCCGTTAAAAAGATATTGTTTTGGTAAATAGCTTTTTATAAATTTAATGATTTGTTGCTCCAGCTTTTTCCCTATGGGTACAATTCTGTATTTATCTCCTTTGCCATGTACCGTAATCGTTTTTGCGTTTAAATCAATATCCTGTAATTTTAATTCGATAATTTCATTACGCCTTAAACCACATCCATATAAAATACTTAATATCGTTTTGTGTTTCTGATTCCTTGTAATGTCAAGCATCTTTTGTATGTCTTCCCGTGAAATAACATTTGGTAATCTTTGCCTTTTTTTTGGTCTCGGTAAATCAAAATCCTCAAATTCTCTGTCATGAACATATTCATAATACCTCTTTAATGCATTGATCAATTGGTTTTGATAAGATCTGGAATAGTGATCAACATCTAATCTTTCCAGAATGTATTCCCTGATTTTTTCTGCCGGCAGTATTTTTATTTTCGATCCCTGAAAATAGTTCAGAAACGAATTGATCAAACTCTTGTACGTTGAAATAGTCCTGTGGCTTTTATTCCTTATAATCATTTCGTCTTCAAACTTTTTTTCAACCAGTTCCGGGATAGGTTTCTTTTTACTTATTGTTTTTTTCGGTGTATCCGCTTCATCTTTAATAAAAGATAATATATAATTACTCTGCTCAAATATTTCCTTAAGCTGGTGCCGGTTTTCCTGGTTTGCGTATACCGACCATACTTTTGCTCCCGGATGCCACCATGCTCCTTCAAGTTTCTTGATTTCATCCTTTTTGTAAAAAGGGATCTTAATGTAATACAATCCTTCACGTTTATTGTAGATAACATTGATTTTTCTTCGTTCAATGTTTGATGCTTTTAATCCACCTCTCAATTGTACAGGAGGTTCTTTATATACTATCTCAAAATTTCCTGACTGTTCAGCTAGATAAGTTAGATAATCCTCCCTGAAAGGAATGTGCCAGCAGAATAGGGTCTGACTCCAACGAGCTCCCGATAGTTGCTTGATCTGTTTTACCAATTCCGGATCAAATTTGAAAACCAGTTTGATCCTTTTCTCGTTTTTGTGAATGACGGATTCAACATAAATTGTTTTCATGATTACAGTTTTTGATTAAAATTAAATAATCAAAAGCCAATTAGTCGGTGATTAAACGTTTGTAGTCGTTTATAAACGTTTGTAAACGGATAACAAATATTAAAAAAGATGTGTACCTTTGTATAGAAGGACCAACCCATGTACCGGAACGATATTTATATCAAGAAGTACAAGAAGTTTCATGCACGACGCTTGTTCGAGTGCTGGATCTTTTATTGAATCCTTCTGCCGTCCCTGAACAGGGACGGACTTCCCTTTTTTTATACCTCTTTACCCATTTTTTTAATCCTTTTTATTCATGAAGGGACTGATCTTCGATATTAAGCGATTTGCTGTTCACGACGGACCTGGGATCCGGCAGACCATCTTTTTCAAGGGTTGCCCCCTGAACTGCTGGTGGTGCCATAACCCGGAAAGCAGGCTCTGCTCGCAGGAGATAATCAACGAAAAGAAACCGCTGGATGGCATGGTGTTTACCGATGAAAAAACGATCGGGCAGTGGGTAACCCCGGAAGAGGTGATGCATGAAATTGAAAAGGAGATTGTGTTTTTCGACGAATCGGGGGGAGGGGTTACCTTCTCGGGAGGCGAACCACTTCAGCAGTTCGATTTTCTCATGGCTCTCCTGAAAGCATGCCGGGAGAAAGATATCCATACCACACTCGATACATCCGGTTATTGTAAGGAGGATAAGTTTGAAAAACTAATAGGGGAGGTGGACCTGTTTCTGTATGACCTGAAACTGATGGACGAAAACCTGCATAAGAAATATGCAGGTGTCTCCAACCGGATAATCCTGAATAACCTGAAACTCCTATCCGAAGAAGGAGCGGAGGTGATCATCAGGTTCCCCGTTGTACCCGATATCACACACACCAGGAAGAATGTCGATGCCCTGAAAAACTATATCCATGCGTTGAAACCCGGTATACATGAGATCCATCTTTTGCCCTATCACAATACAGGTAAAGGGAAATACGAGCGGTTCAGTATCCCGGACCGGATGAATGGTGTGGGCTCATTGAATATAAACGACCTGACGGAATTAAAGAAGGAATTTGAAGCGATTGGTTATGAGGTGAAAATTGGAGGATGAGGGTTGAGTGATGAGTGATGAGAGGTGAGAGGTGAGTTATGAGTGATGCCTTGCCTGCCGGCAGGCAGGAGAGGTGAGAGGTGAGAGGAAGAGAAGTGAGTGGTGAGACGTTGAGACAATGAGACTGCGAGACTTTGAGATGAAGAGACTGAGGGACGAAATGACGAAGGGACTAGGAGAGGAAGAGAAGGGGGGAGGATAGAAGAGTAGGCAGTATGCAAGCAGTAGGAATATCGAATAATGAACAGGGAATAATGAATGTCGAAGTATATTAAACGTTAATGGTAAATAGTGATTGTCACTAGTCTGTGAAACGCCCTGGAAGGACTGTAAGGTAATAGGCAGCCATTTTAATGGCTGTTGATTCTGAACTGAAAACTGAGAACCGAAAACCGAAAACTATATAACCTATGAATGAACGAATAAAAAAACTGCGGGAACAGAGCCTGAATGCGGTGAACAGGCTGTCACCCGAACGGGCGATCCTGGT
>CAYMFM010000043.1:0-25876 GCA_964389685.1 uncultured Rikenellaceae bacterium | reverse complement strand
GGGAACAGAGCCTGAATGCGGTGAACAGGCTGTCACCCGAACGGGCGATCCTGGTTACGGAATTTTACAAGAGTGATATAGCCAGGGAGGTATCTATACCCATGCAGCGTGCCCTGGCTTTCAAGTACATCCTGGAAAACAAAAAGATATGGATCAATGAGGGTGAACTGGTTGTTGGCGAGCGGGGACCTGAACCAAAAGCCACACCCACCTATCCGGAGATCTGCCTGCATTCACTCAAAGACCTGGAGATCCTTGATGCACGCCCGAAAGTATCCTTCAAAGTGGATGAGAAGACCAAAACCGTCTACCGGGATGTGATCATTCCCTTCTGGAAAGGGAAAAGCAACAGGGACAGGCTGATGAAGCAGATGTCACCGGAATGGATCGATGCATACAATGCGGGTGTTTTCACGGAGTTCCAGGAACAACGTGCACCGGGACATACAGTATGTGGCAGCAAGATCTACCACAAGGGGATGCTCGACCTGAAAGAGGAGATCCGGCAGGCAATAGAAAACCTTGACTTTTTTACCGATCCGGAAGCGCTCGATAAACGGGAGGAACTGAAAGCAATGGATGTGGCAGTAGATGCCATTATCCTCTTTGCCAACCGGCATGCAGACACCCTGGAGAAACTTGGAAAGAATGAGAAAAATAGCCTGCGGAAGAAAGAACTGGAACAGATGGCAGCAATTTGCAGGCACGTTCCGGCTCATGCTCCCCGCACCTTTCACGAAGCACTGCAGTATTACTGGTTCATGCATCTGGGTGTGATCACCGAACTGAATCCCTGGGATTCATTCAACCCGGGGCGGCTTGACCAGCACCTCTATCCGTTTTACAAACGGGAAACCGCTGATGGAAGCCTGACCGGAGAAGAGGCTGTTGAACTGCTGCAATCGTTCTGGATTAAGTTCAATAACCATCCGGCTCCCCCCAAAATGGGAGTTACCGCAAAGGAGAGCAATACATACACCGATTTTTCACTCATCAATCTGGGGGGTGTGAAAGAAGACGGTTCGGATGCAGTCAACGAATTAAGCTATATGATTCTCGATGTGGTGGAAGAGATGAGAATCTTACAACCCAGCTCCATGGTTCAGCTCAGCAAGAAAAATCCTGACCGGTTTATCCACCGTGCCCTGAACATCACAAAGACAGGATTCGGACAACCATCCATCTTTAATACCGATGCCATTGTGCAGGAACTGGTCCGGCAGGGCAAATCGATTGAAGATGCCCGGAACGGAGGTGCCAGCGGATGCGTTGAAAGCGGGGCTTTCGGAACGGAATGCTACTTCCTCACCGGCTATTTTAACCTAAACAAGATCCTGGAACTGGTGCTGCATAACGGGTATGACCCCATTACAAAAAAGCAAATCGGACTAAAAACAGGAGATCCCGCGAAGTTCAAAACTTTTGACGAGTTGATGGATGCCTATAAAAAACAGGAAAACTACTTTGCCGATATCAAGATCAAAGGGAACAATATCATCGAAAAAATTTATGCCGGGTACATGCCCGTTCCCTTCCTGTCCCTTCTGATCGACGATTGTATCACGAATGGAAAAGATTACAACGCAGGAGGAGCAAGGTATAATACCAGTTATGTTCAGGGAGTGGGGTTGGGAAGCATCACCGATAACCTGACCGCTTTGAAATACCACCTTTTCGATGAGAAAACCCACACCATGGATGAAATGATCGGAGCCATGAAGGCAAACTTCAAAGGGTATGAGCCGCTCCGGAAGGAACTGGTCTATGATACACCCAAATACGGAAATGATGATGACTATGCAGATAACCAGGCGAAACGGGTGTTTGAGATTTTCCATGATTCGGTGAATGGCAGACCCACGGCACGGGGTGGAACCTTCCGGATCAACATGCTGCCGACCACCAGCCATATCTATTTCGGAGAGGTGATCGGAGCAACACCCGACGGAAGGAAAGCACATGAACCCCTCTCGGAAGGGATCTCACCGGTTCAGGGAGCAGACCGTAACGGACCGACTGCCGTCCTTAAATCAGCGGCGAAAATTGACCACCTGCGTACCGGAGGCACCCTGCTGAACCAGAAATTTTCACCGGTGTTTTTTAAGGATGAAGAGAGCATAATCAAGCTGTCACAGCTTATCCGGAGCTATTTCAGGATGGATGGCCATCACATCCAGTTTAATGTGGTGAGTGCGGAAACATTGCGGAAAGCCCAGAAAAACCCGGAAAAATACAGGGACCTGATCGTGAGGGTTGCAGGGTATAGCGATTATTTTAATGACCTGGGGGAGGAACTGCAGAACGAAATCATCCGCAGAACGGAGCATGGGATGGTTTAGGTAGGTTCGGTTAACGGTGGTCGGTAGAAGATAGAGGTGAGAGGTGAGAGGTGAGAGGAGGAGACGATGAGACTGTGAGAGGGAGAGACTGAAAGACGTTGTGACAAAGTGACTAAGAGACGAAGAGACTGAGAGACAGGAAATAAGTTGACAAGTTATGCCATAGACTCGCCTGCCGGCAGGCAGGGACGGGCAGGCATCCCTATGGGATATGTTGATATGAGGGAAGTGAGTCAAGAGGGGTGAGTAGGTTTCAAATGGTTTTGCCTTAGGCATCCTTACGGGACATATTGTTTCAGATTGTTCCAAAAAAGATATAATGTATGAGACGGGTTGATAAAGCCCACAGTCTCCAGTCCTAAGTCCTCAGACAGAGGTTAATTGATAATTGTTATTTCTTAATGGGTGAAGAAAGACAAACAGGTATAGAAAAAAACCTTAAACCGAGGACCGAGTAACGAGAACCGAGTACCAGTTCAATCTGAATATCGACTTATTAACCAATAACCTAATAACCATTTTTTAAACTTTAAACCCGATCACCAGGATATCATCCACCTGTTGGAATTTACCCCTCCATTTTTCGAGCCGCTTGTCGAGCATTCTTTTCTGTTCCTCCATCGATCTGTCCTGGATACTCATCAGGAGCTTTTTGAAGGGATCCAGTTTGAACTTCGTTCCTTTGGGGCCACCGAACTGATCGATATAGCCATCTGAAAAGAGATAGATCGAGTCTCCTTTCTTCAGTTTCAATTCATGGCTGTTAAACGATCTCTTTTCATCAAAGTAAATACCGATGGGCATCCGGTCACCCCGTATCTCCGTGAGTTTCTTATTTCTGATCATGATGAGGGGGTTGAAAGCTCCGGAAAACAGCAATTTTTTATCCTTGAGGTGGAGAATACAAAGTGCTATGTCCAATCCATCTTTTGCTTCATCCATTTTTCCGGTTTGGTGCAGTGCTTTAATAATGGTCGTACGAAGTCTGTTCAGCATCTGACCGGGTTTTGAGATCTTATAATTGTTTACGATCTCGTTCAGGAAGGAATGTCCCAGCATGCTCATAAAAGCACCGGAAACCCCGTGTCCGGTACAATCCGCAGCAGCGATGTAGATTTTTTCGTCTTTGTTTGCAACCCAGTAGAAATCACCGCTAACAATATCCCTTGGTTTAAAGAGGATAAAATGTTCGGGGAGCAGTGTTTTCAGAAATTCTTCAGGAGGAAGGATAGCATCCTGTATACGCTGGGCATAGTGAATGCTATCGGTTATTTCCTGCTTTTGCAGTGAGATTTCGTCCCTCTGTTTCTCAATTTCATCCCGTTGCGCTTTGATCTCCTCCTTTTGTTCCTCAATTTCTGCTGTTCTCTCTGTTACCTTTTGTTCCAGGATTTTTTTATCATGGCGTAACTTCCGTTCACGAATAGCAATCAATGCATATACGGCTAAGATAAGGCCGATACCGATCAGAATCATAAACCATACTGAGTTGGTAAATGGCGGTTCGATGGTAAACGCAATGGTTTTTTCACTGCTGACCGAACCCAGAATGTTTTTGGCACGGACGTGCAATTGATAATCATTTGGGGGCAGAAATTCGAAATCGATTACCGGGTCCTGTTTCCATTTCGACCAATCCTGGTTAAGTCCTTCCAGCAAATATTGATATTGTGTAAGCTCGGACCGGATGAAGTATGGGGCGGTGATCCTGAATTCCAGGGGGAAATCACCCCCTGTAAATTGAGACCGGGTAACGGTGAAGTTCCATCCTGATGTAGAGCTGATGCTTTTAAAGAATACATTGAACAGCTCCTCTTTATCGAAATCTTCTGAATATCCGATCTTACTCAGGAGGTTATTTCCATCGACCACCCAGGTGTTGTTACTGGCATCGGTACAGATATATTGTATTCCATCGAAAAGTCTCAGGTAGTTAGTCAGGAACTCAGCTTTCCTGGTTGAATCCTGGATTGGGATCCATTCTCGCTCGCTTTTTACCCAGGTAGATCCATCTTCTGAGAAGATGTAGTGATAGGTTTCCATGTCACCCGGAAGGATGGTATTGGCCCTGACCAGTTCATCATTTTCCGGATCATACAAATAGCTTCCAGTTGAAAGCAGAAAGACGGGTTTCTGGCTTATCCCGCGGATCATAACGCGTTCAGAATACTCATCGGGGAAGAAGTAGGTTTTTACTTCACTCTGTTGCTGGACAGGAGGGTAGGAGAGCCTGAACACTTTCGTTTCAGATCCTAACCAGATCCCCTCAGTGGTTTCAAAGATGGAATAGACCGGTTCATCCCCGCGAAAGAAATTCCTGTTCACTTCCCACTCACCCTGTATGAATTTTACCGTAAAAGCCCCTTCCGGTGTTCCCACGTAAAAGAGTCCCGGGATGTGCCGGGATGGATGGATGTAATGAATATAGGTATAGGTGGCAATAAATTTCACCTCATTATTTTGTATGCGATACAATCCGGTATTTGTAGCCACCAGGATCTGGTCCCGGAATCTGACCAGTTGTCTGCATTTATCATCCAGGTTATCAATTTTTGTAAACTTATGACTGATCGACTGAATGGCATAGGTCCGCTTTGTTGTATAGACCGGAATGGATTCATTTTGTATGGTGGATGTGGTACCCGGTGTTGGTTCTTTCTCAGGTTCTTCGACAGCGGGCAGGATATCCGGGGATTGACTCATCACCGAATCTTCTGTTTCCTGTTCCTCTTCTCCTTTTTTCCCGAACAATCGTGAGAAAAATCCCTTTTTGGATTCCTCTTCCTGTTCCTGCTCAGCTTCAGCCTGTTGTGTTTCCCGCTCTACCACTGATGGAGTATATCGTTGTATCGCAGGTTGCCTTGTTTTGCGTACATCAAGCGGTTCCAGAGGCTCTCTTTTCTTTACCAGGACTTCTATTTCCTTATAATCTGTCACTTCATTCAGGAAGTAAACACCCTCACTGGTAGCAACATAGATGGTATTGTTAAAATCTAAAACAGCAATCAGGTTTCCTTCAAGACCGGGGTAGGAGCTGTAGCTCCATACCGGAACTGAAAAATCGATCCGTGAAGCGCCAAATTCGTGCGATAACCAGAGTCCGTTGGACTGGTCTTTTCCGATGGCATAGATCTCATCGTCCGGAAGACCGGTCTGGTAGTTCAGGGTAAATTTTGTTTCTCCCGACTCCTTCTCGATGATCAGGCAGCCTCCGGTAAGTGTCGCCAGCGCAATTTCCTCCTCATGGATTGCGACCCCACCACACAGGACACTCTCCATAATGTAATCTTCATCATCAATGATATAGTCAATCAGTTCATCACCATTAAAGAGGTACAGAAAGCTGTTATCGGTTGCGATCAGGGTCTGCTCCTGGTTAAACGGAAGTGAGAATATGATTTCATTTCGGTCGATCAGATCACCGCCGGGTACAGGTCTGAATGAATTACCGCCGATCGCATGAAGCCCCTTCCCATTGATGTTGACATAGACCATTCCCTGCAACAGTGCCATACCGGTAAACGGATGATCATTTTCCGAACGCCAGATCTCCTTATCATCAAAATTGTGAATGGAAAGCCTTGAGATGGTCCGGTCACTATAAAAGTAAAGATCCGATTCGTCAAAAATGATCTTTGTTATCACGCCCACCTCTGAAAATTCTGAAGAGATAACGTGGTAGTCAAAATTGCCAAAGTTGTTCTTCTCCAGGTACCCGTAACTGTTGTAACATCCTGCAAAAACCCGCTCAGTAACCGGCTCATAAATCAGGGAATAGGGAATATCTTTTCGATTGACAAAATCCCATTCCAGTCCGTCAAAAGCCATGATTCCCTTCCGGTTGGCAAAAAACATCACTCCCGAGTTATCCTGCACGATGGCCCAGTTCTGGTTGTCAACCCCCTCGGGAAGCTTGAAATTGGTGATGAACGGATTTCCTGTCTGTGCAAAGGCAGTCATCGAATAACATACCAGAAGCCCCACAATCACCCGTACCAAGTGCTTTACCATTAATTTCTTATATGAAAATCTACTTTTCACAACCCGCAAGGAGATCTATTATGATCGTTAAAATGCTCTTCCCAGAAAATAATCAAACTGGCTGGCAAATGTCCAGACCCGTGTGAATACTTTTGCCCAGATGAACAGCTGTTGAATGAGAAACATCACCAGGATGGTAATACCGGATGTCATCCCAATAACATTTGAGAGCAGGGTATAGCTATAAATCAATGCCACCGGGGCGACGAGTAACATCAGGTAGAGACCATAGGTGAATGGGAATTTCCTCGAGACAAACTTCAGGGATCTGAAAATGGTAATAAAAACGTTCCTGGAATCATTCCTTACAATGGAGAACCGGGCATAATCAGCTATGATCAGAAAAAAGATTATAACCAGCAGCCAGAAACAGAATCCGGGAAAAACAATGAAAAAAAATGTTTTTTCTGACCCTGTACCACTGAATACTCCGGCCGAGATCAGGAAAACAATGAGAAAGATAAGTGCTGTTAACAACAGATATATGACCAGCATATACATACTTAATTTGAGAAACCGGAGAAAAAATTTCAGGCTGCCGGAAAAGAACCGCTCAAAGGTAAAGGGATAGGATTTATCAGAAAAGATGTGCAGGATCCCACCCGTGAGGAATATGCTGATGATGAAAAACAGAACAGCGATCCATAATCCCTGCCGGATAAACTGTCCGATATATACAGTTGCTTCATTGAAGAGCTCCTGAAAAACCGTATGGTCATAACCCGATAGCACATCCTGGATTGACATTGTAAATCCTGCTTTCTGTTTTAATGTTCCGAGGAAAGGAATGGCGAATAGTATGCCCAGGATCAGGTTGACAACATAGATAAACGTGGGCATTGCCCAGGTCCTGCCGGTTGATTTAAATCCGCTGATATATGCTCTGAAGATATTCATGATCGGGAAGAATTACATTATGAAAATATTGAGAAAAACTGCATGGTGTTTTGGAGCCAGAAGAGAAATTTCAATGTCATCTTCCACAGAGCAGCCCTTTTGGGTTTGGCTGTAAGGCTATTGTTCATCAGGTTCACATCCAGAAGGATCTTATTTTCCGGATCGATTTTAGCCCACAGTACCTTTACCGGTTTTTCATAGCTAAATTCATATGATCTTTCTTTTCCATTCCATCGTTCAAGGATCTCTTCTCCATCTTCAAAATGGATAAGCACTTCAACCGGCATGATCACTTCTCCAATCCGGTGAATCCGAACGGAGGATGTATAAATGGTGCTTTCATACTCAATGTTTTTATAGGTCCTTTTGTTCCCTCCTTCTTCATGGATCCCTTCCGGTGGTCTTGTTTTGCTGTTGCTTATTCTGGCGAGTTTATAGTCACAGACTTCAGATCCGTAGAGTACTTGATCGAAAAACCAGTTCATGTCCCCGCCGAATTTTGTCCCATGATTTTTAGTGACCACTTCATTTACCACATCGATAAAATCCTGTCCGCAGGGGTGTTTAAATTTCCATCGATCGTAAAATGTTTTCATGATCTCGTCCATGGTCAGCCGGCCTACAATTCTTTCCAGTGTAGCCATCCAGATGGCTGTCTTGTTGTAACTCATGGTCCCGTACCCGCCATGCTTGAATTCCCAGGAATTTCTAAATGGTTCTGCGATTTTGGGGTTGCCCGATTGTGTATAACCAAGACGCTGGTATTCCCAGTCCCCGTAATGAAATTTTTCATGTCCCATGAAGGAATACCTCTCCCCGTATGTTTCGTCCATGATCCGCATTTCAAAGTAGGAGTTGAATCCTTCATCGATCCATGCCTCCTCGAATTCGTTGGATGCCAGGATTCCCATGAAATAGTTATGACCGAATTCGTGGATTGTTACCATTTCCGTAAATCGCATCCAATCGGGGATACCCCAGATGCATCCGGCTGTTATGAAGGTGGGATATTCCATTCCGGATGCGCCCATACCCTTCAGTGGCGGATCAACAATAGAGATTGTGGAATAGGGATATTTCCCAAGGTGTTTTTCAAAATAGTCCAGGGCTGCTTTTACGGATTCCGTATGCCTGCCTGCCTGGGGGAGGTGGTCCGGCTGAAGGAAGACCATGATCTTAACGTCTTTCCATTGGTCCTCCACCACCCGGTAATCGGGCGAGGCAGTCCATGCAAAATCAACCACATCTTCGGCGATGTAGGTGAGTGTCTTTGTTTCATCCGTATTATCGTGCTGGCTTTTCAGTTCCCCCGTAGCACCGACAACAAATTCCTTTGGCAAGGTGATTTCCACTTCATACACTCCGAAATCGGCGTAAAATTCCGAGTTGGCATGGAACTGGTGACAATTCCACTGTCCCTCTTCCGCGTACCGCACCCCTTCCGGTTCGTATACTCCGATTTTTGGGAACCATTGTGCAACCAGGAAGAAATCATCCATATAGCCCGACCTGGCAAATACCCTGGGTAATTTCGATTTGAAGTTGATCTTCAGTTTGATTGATTGCCCGGGCATTACCGGCTCCTCAAGAGCTACCGAGATAACCGATTGATCCTCTTCATTGTCATCATCAGGCTGGATATATCTCATGTTCTGAGTAAGGTCAATACCACTGGCCGTCTGCATTTCAACAACATCGACCCAACCCCAGATCAGGGGATCCGAAGCCCTGAAACTAACACCCCTTAGCTGGCCACCGGATTCTTTCATAAAAGTGGATTCCGTATTCTTAAATGCATTCAGATACATGTGGAACTGCAGCTCATTGATCGTGTCGTTCGAGGGATTTTTCCACACCAGATCCATTTTTCCATCCACGATTTTTTCTTTCGTATCCAGGGCAACCTTCATGGTATAATGGACGATCCGTTCACTTTTTGGCTGTGCAATGATTGTCTGGTTCGCTATGAGCAGAGCAGCAATCACTGAAACAAACCTGGCAATTGGTTTAGTCATCATGGAGATAACTGTTTTTAAATTTGGTGTAAACTGTATAATCAACTACAGGAATCCTGTTTTCCTATCATCAAAATTATCATTTTTCGGCGGAAAGGTAAAATATACTCTACCCGATTATTTTGTAATTGCAGTTATTGCCTCCAGGTTACGGTTGTTGGTTATGTTTTTCGCTTCGGGTGTATACAGAAAATCAATCAGATCCGCATACCGTTCCGCTATTTTGCCCCTGACAATTTTCAGGGTTGAGTTCATCAACTGGTTCTCTTCCGTAAATCCTTCCTCAAGAACACCGATGGCTGCCGGCAACCATCGTTGTGGAAACATTGTGCCGAACTTACCTCCTGTGCGGTATTCGTTCAATTCTGCCTGGATAAGCTGAAGAAGAGCCAATTTCCCTTCTTCGGTGTCACCGGATAATTTTTGTTCTGCCAAATACCGGTTCAACGCTTCCTTATTGGTAACGACCAGTGCAATGGTATAGGGGCTCTGGTTATTATAGAGCATGCACTGCTCGATGTAGGGTGATTGTTCGGTGAATGCTTCTTCAATCCCTTCCGGGCTGTATTTCTCCCCGTCGTCGGCAATTAGCAGGCTTTTAAAGCGTCCCAGTACATAAAGAAATCCATCCTCATCGAGGTAACCCATGTCGCCGGTATGCAACCACCCGTTTTTTATTGTTTCTTCAGTGGCAGTTTTATTTTTCCAGTACCCTGGCATCACATTTTGTCCTTTCACTACGATTTCACCCTTTTCCCCTGCCGGTAATGCATTTCCCTCATTATCGCATATTTTCAGATCAAGGTTGTCCACCACGATACCGGATGATCCCAGTTTATGTCTGTCCATGGCGTTTGCCGAGATGATGGGTGCAGCTTCCGTGAGGCCATATCCCTGAAGCATGGGTGTTCCGATAGCATAAAAGAAGCGTTGCAAATCAATATCGAGAAGAGCTCCGCCCCCGAGAATAAACTCAATCCTGTCCAGTCCAATTCCCTCCCTGATCTTTTTGAACAGTATCTTATCGTAAAGCATATAGAGTGGTTTTTTCAATGCCTGGATTCCCTTTCCACGGTTATACCCTTCTTGATTATAGTTGTACGCCAGTTTCAAAGCCTGCTGAAACAGTTTCTCAGTAAATGATCCTTTAGCCCGGATTGCCTTTTCAATGGCTTTGCGAAAACTTTTTGCCATGGTCGGCACACTCATGAAAATATGGGGTCTGATCTCCTTAATGTTTATTGGAATATTTTTCAATGTTTCCATGGGGCTTTTTCCGACCTCAACCGATGCTACGCTTGCCCCTTTGCCCATAAAGGCATACAAGCCGGCAGTATGGCCATAGGAATGGTCCCAGGCGAGGACAAGCAATGTCCTGTAATAGGAGGGGATGTGCATTCGTGAATAACCCTGTTCGACATTGGCAACGTAATTGAGGTGGGAAAGCATAACACCTTTCGGATCGGCAGTGGTACCGGAAGTATAGCAGATGTTTGCCAGGTCATTTTCCCCGATCGAGTTCCTGCGTTTCTCAAATGTCTCCCGCTCTTTTTCAAGAAATGCCTTTCCTTTTTCAATGACTTCATCGAAATAGATCTCTTTTTCCTGATACTCGCTTTCCGGGTTAAGGAGAATGACCAGTTCCAGTGCCTTTAGGCTTGACTTTATAGCCCGGATCTTTTTCATCTGACTTCGTGAAGCGATAACCATTCTTGATCCGGAATGGTCAAGCCTGAATTGTACATCGGAGGGTTCCTCCAGTTTGACCGACAAGGGGACATTTATTGCACCAGCATACAGGATGCCTAATTCGCTGATAATCCAATTATTGCAGCCTTCAGAAATCAAACCTATCCGGTCTTCCTTGTTGATCCCCATCGAGATCAGACCAGCTCCGAATTGTTGTGACAGCTCCTGAATCTCCTTATAGGTTGAACCCCGGTACTCACCATCCCGCTTTTCCCACATATAGATATTGTCCCCGAATTGTTTTACACTCTCTTCAAAAAAAGTGATGATTGTTTTCATGTAAGAAAGGATTTTGTTTATGATACCCGAATATACAAAAATTATGATTCAGGAGAATGAATAAATAAATGATTACTTTTGCATAACTAATTCTAATAAAATGATTTATTCAAAAATGAAAAAGTTAGTACCATTGCTTATTCTAATCATTGCAGTTACATCGTGCAAATTCATTAAAGAAAAGGGTTGGTTTAAAAAGGACGCTGATACTC
Source organism: uncultured Rikenellaceae bacterium (assembly GCA_964389685.1). Lineage (GTDB taxonomy): Bacteria > Bacteroidota > Bacteroidia > Bacteroidales > VadinHA17. The sequence goes on along the minus strand of CAYMFM010000043.1, from coordinate 14,344 downwards.
TTGCAGTTTACCAGGCAAGGATGGACAGCGTCCGCGTAGCCGATTCGATCAACAAAGTGCTTGAGGCAGAAAGGATGATCGAGCAAACGAGGCTGGATTCCATCAGGGCAATCGAGGAAGTGGAAAGAGAACGTCTTGCCCGATTTAAATACCATATCATTGTCGGTAGTTTTAAAACCCCGGAATATGCCGATCTCTATTCTGAATACTACAGGAAAATGGGATATGAAACGGAGATCCTGTTTAACGAATATGATTTCAATGTGGTCTCTGCCAGGGCGTTTGATAACATCGGTGAAGCGCTTGTTCAACTGGAACATTTCAGGGATACTGTGGAGCTGGAAGCGTGGTTGTATATTAATCAGTAGGGATTTACCAGGCAGAAAGCATATTTGTACCTGTAACCATGATACAGGAATAGTCTTTCATCCATAGGGCAGTAATGTTTTACGCCTTATTAAGTTATTGAACAGCAAAAAACAATTCACAAATAACAAAATACAAATAATACCAAAATCACAATATTCATTGAGTTCGATTTTGGTTTGGTAATTGCAATTTGGTTTTTGGAACTTATTTGCTATTTGTTTTTTGGGATTTGTGATTTGGTTCCTGGTTTTACAGAATGAACCAGATCTAAGGGTATAACTTGAGTTTATTCTTTGGAAACTCCAGGAGAGTGTAAACCAAAACCCGAACCTTATTTTACCTCGATCAGGTTTCTCATCTTCAGGATGAGGATGATGGATTCAACAATCTCATCCACTGACATGGTTGCACAGTTGTAGATAGCGTCAAAAATAGAATGGTCCGATTCGCCTCCCCAGTAATAATCCAGAAACCGCTTTCTTTTTCGATCGTATTCAACAGTGTATTTAATCCCTTCTTCATAGCTTATGTTTTCCCTTCTGGCGATCACACCTTTTACTCTCCATTCTAGCGGGGCCTGCAATTTGATATGAAAACTGTTGGGACAATCTTTGGTTATTGCCACACCCCCTCGTCCCACAATGATCACATTGCCATCATAGGCGATTGCTTTTATCACATTGGCAATGGATTTCCTGATCTTTTTATCGCTGCGGTGGTATTTTTTTGATTGGGCGGCCAGGATCTCATCGAATATTCCTTTTTCTTCATATTCAAAAACATATTTGATCTCCTCAGGCTTGACATCAAGCTCTTTAGCCGATCGTTCCAGGATTTCCTTGCTAATCCAATCCCAACGATCCTTTCCGGTGATCCGGTTGATGGTACTAACCAGCTTTCTGGCAATGATCTTGGAAGGACAACCAAACTCTCTTGAAATGGTCACCACAGGGCCGGCACAACTTACTTTTTGTTCCTTTTCTCTAACCCTGTCCAATGCATATTTTGAAAGATCTATTTTCATTGCAAATCAAATTGTAAAATGTGAGAAAAAGCAAAACAATGACAACGGTTTAGTAATCTGTTAAATTACTAAAAAACCTTTTTTTTACAAAAAAGTTGAGGTACTTTATACTGGGTATCAACCGGATCAACAGGGGACTTTGCAAGGATGAAGAATATGGTTTCACAACTGGCTGGGGTGCCGCCTTATAATCTGGCTCCTGTCGGGGCCGATAGAGATCATGGTGATGGGCACTTTAACCTCATTCTCAATGAAACGAATGTACTGTTTCAGTTCATCGGGTAATGACATGAATTCGGTACAGGAAGAAATATCTTCATTCCATCCCTGAAACTTTTTATAGACCGGTTCAATTTCGCCAGACAGGTCAAAGGGGATACGATCCACCCGTTCTCCATTGATGCTATAATGGGTGCATACCTTTAGCTCCGGGAAACCAGTGAGTACATCAATTTTTGTTATGAAGAGCTGGTTTACACCATTCAGCATGATAGCATATTTCAGCGCCGGTAGATCCAGCCAGCCACATCGTCTTGGACGGCCGGTTGTCGCTCCAAATTCAGCGCCCTGTTCCCGCATCTTTTTACCTGTATTATCAACGAGTTCGGTAGGGAAGGGACCACCCCCCACACGGGTACAGTAAGCTTTAACGGTTCCGAAGACGTTGCCAACGGCAGCCGGGGAGATCCCTAATCCGATACATGCCCCGGCACAAACCGTATTCGATGATGTAACAAAGGGGTAGGATCCAAAATCAATATCAAGCAGGGTACCCTGTGCCCCTTCGGCGAGTAAGGATTTTCCGCCAGCAAGCAGGTCATTCATCAGGTATTCACTGTCAACAATGGGGAAAGACCTGATCAACTCAATCCCCTCAAACCAGTCCTTTTCATGTTCACTGATATCGTAGGGGAAGTCATACATCTGAAGGATCTCTCTGTGCTTGTTTACCAGGAAATTATATTTATCCGTGAAACCTTCACCAAGGATGTCTCCAACGCGCAATCCATTACGACCCGTTTTATCCATATAAGCAGGACCAATGCCTTTCAGGGTTGATCCAATCTTGGATTTTCCCTTGGCAACTTCTGAAGCAGCATCCAGTATCCGGTGAGAGGGTAAGATCAGATGTGCCTTTTTTGAAATAAATAGCTGGTTCGTTAATTGAACTCCCAGATCATGCAGTGCTTCAACCTCTTTCTTAAATACCGATGGATCAATCACTACTCCATTCCCAATGATGTTGATCTTGTCCTTTCGGAATACTCCGGAGGGAATAGAGTGCAGAATGTGTTTGATCCGATTGAATTCCAGGGAATGACCGGCATTTGGACCTCCCTGGAACCGGGCAATAACATCGTATTCTGGTGTTAGGACGTCAACAATTTTCCCTTTCCCTTCATCACCCCACTGAAGCCCCAGTAAGATATCAATTTTCATTTTATTTATCTTTCTTTTCAGCAACCCCGTAAATATAGAGAGAGTGGTACAGTGGCTTAAAATTATTGAGTTCACAGGCAGTCTTGATGATTTCGTGGATCCTGGGATCGCAGAATTCAATCACTTTACCGGTTTCGGTATCAATCAAATGGTCGTGTTGGCTGCATTGGTATGAACGTTCAAACTGTGCAATATTTTTGCCGAACTGATGCTTGATTACCAGGTTGCAATCAAGCAGCAACTCGATGGTATTATAGAGGGTTGCCCTGCTAACCCGGTAGTTCTTATTCTTCATGAAGATGTACAACGATTCAATATCAAAATGTCCGCTTCTGGAATAAATCTCATCAAGAATGGCGTACCGTTCGGGGGTTTTTCTGTGCCCCTTCTTCTCCAGGTATTCTGTAAATATTTGCTTTACAGTTTGTTTCGTATCATCACTAACCATATATAGTCTAATTTAAAATAGTGGTTTAAAATTATGGATTTTTTTGTGAAATACAACACTTTATTTAGATCAAATCAATGCATCACACCGGGTGGGATGGTGGAAGTGGCAGGAGCAGGGGCATTCCGGAAGCTGATCAGGACTCTTCAATGGACTCGATTCGTTTAACAGAATCCACTCCTTTGATTTTTATCAGGTTCATTATCAGGTTATTCAAGTCCTTTGTGCTATGGACGTAGAGATCGAGTGTGCCATCAAAGATGCCGTCATGAACTTCAATATTAACGGTTCTCATATTTACACTAAGTTCTTTGGAAATGACATTGGTAATTTCGTTGATCATGCCAATTCTGTCGATTCCCATAATCCGGATACTTGCCAGGAAAGAGAGAATTTTATGGGTTGTCCACTTTGCCGTCACTATTCGATTGCCTTCTCTGGACATTAATTTGATGGCATTGGGGCATTTTGATCGGTGAATGATGATTTTATCATTCAGGTCTCTGTACCCGACCACATCATCACCGGGGATGGGGTTGCAGCATGTAGCCAGGGTATAGGTGGTTTCTGCGTCGTCGATGTTTTCGCGCAGGATAAGGGGTGTTTTATAATCGAATTTTTGCTCTTTCGGCGGTATTTCTTCAACGGGTTCTTCTTCCTCCGTTGAAGATTTTCCAAACTGCAGTTTCCAATACCTGATCCATTTGTTTTTGGTTTTTTTCCGCAGCACTTTTTTAAGATCATCGAGGGTAATAAGACCGAGTCCAATTTTACTGTACAGTTCATCTTTACTGATCACCTCGTATTCCGGGATCAGTTTTTTAAACACACGGGAGCTGGGCATCAGGTTAAATTCCTTTAATTTTTCTTCCAGGATCTTTTTCCCCTTTTCGATGCGGTTTTTGGTTTCAGATTTCAAGGAATTTTTAATGCTGGATTTAGCTTTAGCGGTTATCACATAATCGAGCCATTCGCGATGTGGTTGTTGCTTGTCGGATGTCAGTATCTCCACCTGATCGCCGCTATTCAAATTGTGGCTTAGGGCAACGAGCTTGTAATTTACTTTAGCCCCAATGGCTTTATTTCCTATTTCGGTATGGATCTCATAGGCAAAATCAAGAGCTGATGCGTTCTTAGGCAGGCTTTTTATCTGTCCTTTTGGAGTAAATACAAGGATTTCGGAAGCAAATAGATTCAATTTAAACTCATCCAGGAATTCGAGGGCGTTGGAGAGGGGATCCTCGAGCAATTCCCGTATTTTTTTGATCCATTTATCCAGTTCTCCTTCTCCCGATCCGCTGTTTTTATATTTCCAATGGGCGGCATAACCCCGTTCAGCAATCTCTTCCATTCGGTTTGTTCGGATCTGGACTTCCACCCATTTCCCGTGAGGGCCCATAACGGTAACATGAAGGGCTTCATATCCATTGGCTTTTGGTGTACTTACCCAGTCGCGGATCCTGTCCGGTTTTGGCATATAAATATCCGTGATCATGGAGTAGATGCTCCAGCATTGTGTTTTTTCGGGAACATTTTTCTTCGGCTCAAAAATGATACGGATTGCCATGAGGTCATATACTTCTTCAAAAAGAACCCCCTTCCGCTGCATTTTATTCCAGATTGAGGCGATTGATTTGGGTCTTCCATTGATATCGAACTTGTACTTGTTCGATTCGAGTTTTTCAATGATGGGCAGAGAGAAGCGGCTGATCATGGTAACCCTTCTCTTCTCATTGTCCCTGATCTTGTTTTGGATTTCGGTATATACTTCCGGATGCTGGTATTTTAAACTCAGATCCTCCAATTCCGTTTTAATGGCATACAGGCCTAACCGATGTGCAAGGGGGGCATACAGGTATACTGTTTCGCCTGCTACTTTCATTTGTTTGTTCGGAGGCATGGAATCAAGTGTCCGCATGTTATGCAATCGGTCGGCCAGCTTGATGAGGATTACACGAACATCATCCGAAAGGGTAAGGAGCATTTTGCGGAAATTCTCAGCCTGGAGTGAGGACTTGTTGTCAAATACGCCTGCGATCTTGGTAAGGCCATCTATGATGGATGCAATCTTTTTCCCAAAATGATTTTCGATATCTTCCAGTGTATAATCCGTATCTTCAACAACATCGTGCATTAAAGCACAGGCAACCGATTTTGCACCCAGCCCGATCTCATGTGTAACGATTTTTGCCACCGCAATGGGATGGAGAATATAGGGGTCACCTGAGTTCCTCCGCATGTTCTTGTGCGCTTCATTTGCCAGGTCAAACGCTTTTTTTATGAGCGCTCGGTCTGCCTCAGAATTACAACGAACACAATGCTGGAGAAGATCCTCGAACTTCTCTTTTATCAGTTTCTTCTCTTTCGGGGTGAGTATGGACATCTACAACTATAAGGTAATGGTTAATGGAAAAACCATGCACAAATTTAATGAATTTTGAAACGCAATTGACTTCCCGATCGCACAGGATGTAATATTTATTTTGGATAGATCAGGGTTATATGCCCGTTTTTCTCTATGATTTCACCTTCAGCACTTACAACGTGGAGAAAATAGATATAAATACCCTCCGGTGCCGGTTTGTCCCCGTTTATTGTCCCATCCCATCCTCTCAGGGGATCAACAGACTCAAAAAGGAGGTTACCCCAACGATTCTGTATGGTTAACAGATACTGGTTTGGAGTAAATGACAGAATGGGTTTGAAAACATCATTTCTATTGTCTGCATTGGGTGTAAATGCGTTAGGGACAAATACTTTTACCGGCACCTCACCGCAGGAAATGTTTGATTTGGATGATCCGGTAATACCGAATGGATTTTGACTCCCTTCCAGAGCTTCAACATAATAACAAAACCTGCCAGAAGGTGCTGTATACTGGAAAGCCGAAATATCATCGAGATAGGTAGTATCTGTTCCGGGAAGAGAAGCAACCAGTTCTGGCAGGAAGTCTCCGATCAAACGATAAATAGTACAGGTTTCAACTTCATCCAACCAGTCATAGTAAGATTGCCAGGTTAATTCATTGACTATTTCCTGGTTTTTAACCGTCAGTACAATATTGCTTGCCACATTCGATTCTGCAACCACACTATCGCAGGCATTGATTGCTTTTAACCGGTAATAGTATCGTTGGGCAGGATTATCAATCGTATCAACATACTTGATATTCCATGTAGACGGATTATTGAATTCGGTAACAATTTCTGTGATGTTCGTGGTATCATTTCCTTTAAAGAGCCGAAATGTGTAAATCTCAGATTGAGAGTCGATGGTAAATGAGAGATGTATTTCGTTCCCGTTCTCCACACTTGCGTAATCTGCATTAATGTACTCCGGGATTTTGGGCATCTGGGTATAGGTACAGACCCTGTTTGATGTTGATACCCTGCCGTTGCTATGGTTTGCCTGGATATGGTAGCAATAGTTAGTATAGGATTCTATCCCCTGGTGAATATAATTTGTTGTGCCGGATTCAATGGTTTGTAACAGGCTGTCCGGGTTACCGTCAATGTTCACGATGACCTCATAATTCTCAAGCTCCTCATCCCATCCAAGGTAGGGAGTCCAGTCCAGGTTCACACGGATCAGGCAGGAGTCAAAAAAGAGTGCAGTAAACATGGTTGTATGGGGTTCCGTTAGCGGACTTGGATTACCGGCTGTATCGTACGCTGCGATGACATACGATTCGGGGAAGAAATCGGCATTGGAAGAGGCATTGACATAGGATGTGGCAAAAGGGTTCCAGAGGGTATCGATGGAGATCCAGCTGCTGTTTCTATCGATGTAGATGATGTACGCCTCAACATCAAGTGAGGGACTTAATTCCCACTCCAACGAGGCATTACCGGTAAGTGGATTAACACTAACGATCTGTAAATCCGGACTAATCGGTCTCTCCGTGTCCTGACCATAAGCGGGACCGGTTAGCAGATAACCGAGCAGGATCGGTAAAAGAATTTGCTGTATGTTATGCAGTATCATTTTCCCGGGATACATCATAGAAACTCCGTTTTCAATCGTTTAGTATTTCCCGGCAACGATCTCAGTAAATGTTCCGGGTGCAAAATATTGGTTTGCCAGATCGAGCAGCTGTTTTGCTGTGGTATTTTTTATCGTATCAATTGTTTTGTCATAATAGTCATAATCCAATCCGTATTCAATGACTGCTTTTAAACTTTCCGCCAGGGCAAACGGCCCGTCAAACATCCTGATCAATTCCCCCATAAGATAATGTTTTACAATTGTCAGTTCATCTTCCGGGATGATGGTGTCTCGCAGGATTTTAATTTCCTTATAGATCTCTTTAAGGGCAGCTTTGCATACATCTTTACCTACTTCTGATGCGATCACAAAATAGCCGGCATGGTGCATGGAAAGGATCATGGACCCGATACCGTAGGTGTACCCTTTGTTTTCCCGTATGTTTTTCATCAGTCGTGATCCGAAGTATCCTCCCAGTATGGTGTTTAAAATTTGCATTGCTGTAAAGTCGGGATGGTGCTTGTTAAAGAGCCTTTTTCCGATCCGGATTGCAGACTGGAACACCTTTTCCTTTTCAATAAGCAGCTTTTCAGGATTCTTTTCCGGTACGTATGCAGCTCTGTTTTCGAACAGGTGGTACTCTTCTATCCTGTTTTTCCCAAAATGATCATCGATGAGGCGCTCCAGTCCGGTCCAAAGTTTACCGGAAACAATAATGCAGAACGGACGATTACGGTAATGCAGGTGGTAAAAGTCAGCCAGCATGGGGGATGTGACCCTGTGAAAATCCTCAACGACGATTTCCCTTCCATAGGGATGATCATTTCCGAAAATCGCCTTTAAGAAATCTGTTCGCGCCATGATTTTGACTTTCCCATGATCCTCGATGAATTGTTGTTCTGTCTTCCTGATATAGGTTTGAAATTCTTTGTCAGGGAATGTGGAATGAAAAAGGATATCCGCGACAATCTCAAGTGTCTGTTCCAGGTATTTTGAAAGTGTATAAAGCACTATGGTCCCGTTGTCTTTGTCGGCATTTAATTGAAAATAGGCACCATAGTATTCAAATGATTCGGCAATGCTTTCAGCTGTCCTGTTTTCAGTACCCTCGTTCAGCATGGCATTGGAGGCGGAGGCAATTAATGGAGCAGGTTCAACGCAACTTCCCGCTCTGAACAGCAGCTCAATTCTTACAACTTCCTGTGTTCCTGCAGTTATCAAATAGAGCGGGATACCGTTTGAGAGAACCATTTTTTCTGCACGGACATAGTCGATCTTTTCAACCGGTTCGACCCGCGGAATTTTCTGCCGGTTTGGTGCTTGCATCATTTCTCAGACCCTTACGGATTTTATTAATTTATCATGAATCATATTTCTCCAGGTTATCCAAAATTTCTTAACCGGTTTTGGCTTTATAATATAATGTTGAGCAATTGGTCGTAGCGAACAGTTCACTGGCAACGCTAGCAATTTGTTCCCCTTTTACACTCCGGTATTTTTGCACTTCCGAATTGATATTCGCGGCATCTCCAAGCAATTCATGGAATGCAAGGCTTATCGCTTTACTCAGTATGTTGGTCTCTTCAAGGACCAGCGTGAATTCAATTCTGTTTTTCACCTTTTTCAGTTCTCTTTCAGGTACAGGATCATGTTTCAGTTTTTCCAGTTCTTTTATGATCTCTGTTTCTGCCCGTTCCATTTCCACTCCTTTTATCAGTTTTCCTGCTACAATAAATAATCCGGGATCAATATTTCCAGTGAGGTAAGCATTCAGTTCACTGAATAGTCTTTGTTCCTGTACAAGGTGCTGGTATAATCTTGATGATTTTCCACTTGCAAGGATGTCGGAAATGATATCTGAAGCGTAAAAATCTGCATCGCTTCTCCGGCATATATGAAAAGCTTTGTATATGGCATTGTAAGGCACATCACGCTGAACGGTTTTTCTTCTTTCGGATCGCTGCACCGGTTCTTCGGGAAGGTTTCTTTCAGGGACTGTTCTCTTTTCAATACCGGAAAACCATCGTTTTGTCAGGGTCTGTGCTTTCTTCCTTTCAATATTTCCTGCAATGACCAGGATTGCATTGTTTGGTGCATAATGGTTAAAGAAGAAATTTTTTACATCATCCAATGCCGCTTCTTCGATATGTTGGATATTCTTACCGATGGTTGGCCACCGGTAGGGATGGAGTTTGTATGCCAGGGGGCTCATCAATAGCCAGACATCACCATAGGGTTGGTTCAGGTAACGCTGTTTATACTCTTCGATTACAACGTGTCTCTGGAGATCGAGGTTGTGCTGCGAGAAGTCAAGACAGAGCATCCGATCTGATTCGAGCCAGAATCCTGTTTCAATATTCTCTTTTGGCAGGGTTAGATAGTAATTGGTGATGTCGTTGGTGGTAAAAGCATTATTTTCACCGCCGGCATTCTGCAGGGGCTGGTCGTAGTTTGGGATATGGATTGAACCACCAAACATAAGGTGTTCGAACAGATGGGCAAAACCGGTTTTTTCAGGATGTTCATCCCGTGCCCCGACATTATAAAGCAGATTTAGAGCAACAAGGGGAGTCGATGGATCAGGATGGATGATTACTTTCAGTCCATTATCGAGTTCGAATTTTTCCAGTTCTACCATGGCGGATTGTATTGATGGATTTTGCAGAACAGATCAGATTGAGAGCAGCTCCCGTTTTGCCTGGTGGAATTCGGACAGCAGGTTTTGCATGATATCAGCTACCGGCAGGATCTCACGTATCATGGCAGATGCCTGTCCTATTTCCAATTCACCCATTACAAACTTAAAAAAAATAAGTCTTTCTCATCGTTTCTGAATTATCAGGGAAGTATTATCTTTGTTAACTTATGCATATTAACAGGTTACTGATCAAGCTTTTCCGTTGGAGAACAAAACACATTAATGACAGGCAATTTGTTCTTATTCTGAGTGTTATTATTGGTTTCTCTGCGGGTTTTGGGGCTGTGATCATAAAAAACTCGGTTCACCTGATACAATCCTTATTAACCAGCGGTTTTGACAGGGAAGCCAATAACTATTTTTATTTTCTTTTTCCAACGGTTGGTATTTTGCTCACGGTTCTGTTTGTTAAATTCATCCTCAGGCAGCCAGTGGGTCATGGGATCCCCGGTGTTCTGTATGCTATTTCGCGAACCAACGGGAAGGTAAAACCTCACAACCTGTTTTCATCCATTATTACGAGTGCATTGACCGTGGGATTTGGAGGTTCTGTTGGGCTGGAGGGGCCTACTGTTGCCACCGGGGCTGCCTTAGGATCAAACCTTGGGAGGCTGCTGCGTTTGAATTACAGGCAAATCATCCTGATGCTGGGATGTGCTTCCGCAGGTGCCATGTCAGCCATTTTTAAAGCCCCTATTGCTGCTATTGTGTTTGCCCTTGAGGTGATCATGTTGAACCTCTCCATGTCATCCTTAGTCCCCTTATTGATCTCTTCGGCAACGGGTGCATTGACTTCCTATTTCTTTCTGGGTCAGGATGTCTTGTATTCGTTCGAACTGGAGCATACTTTCCAGATGGGAAATATTCCCTTTTACATCGTTATCGGTGTATTTTGTGGATTGGTATCGGTCTATTTTACACGGATGTACATGTTTGTTACAGGATTGTTTGATAAAATACATTCCTGGCATAATAAACTCTTACTGGGTGGTGTGATACTGGGTGTCCTGATCTTTTTTGTACCATCCCTGTATGGGGAGGGATACCAGGCTATAAACAACTGCCTGAACGGAGACTTCTCCTACCTGTTCGATTATTCCTTATATTATGGTCAGCGGGATAATATTGTTGCCATGTTTATTATCCTGGTGGTTATTATCTTATTCAAAGTGGTGGCTACTTCTGTCACGTTCGGCAGCGGGGGCGTGGGTGGAATATTTGCCCCTACTCTTTTTCTCGGTGCCAATTCCGGATTATTTTTTGCAAAAGTGTGCAATCAACTGGGATTTGATATTCCGGAAAGTAATTTTGCCCTGGTGGGTATGGCCGGATTGCTTGCCGGAGTGATCCATGCACCCCTGACCGCTATATTCCTGATTGCTGAAGTGACAGGAGGATATGGACTGTTTATGCCGCTAATGATCACTGCTACGGTATCCTATGCCACCATCCGGATCTTTGAAACCAATTCTGTCTATACCATACAGCTGGCTAAAAGAGGGGAACTGATGACACACGACAGGGATAAAGCTGCTCTTTCGCTCATGAAGGTTGATAAACTGATTGAACGAAACTTCAATACGATCGGTCCTGATGCAACCCTGGGGGAGCTGGTAAATGTGATCTCTAAATCGGTACGAAATATCTTTCCGGTTGTTGATGAAGATGGAATACTGCTGGGTGTGGTGTGGGTTAACGATATCCGACACATTGTTTTTAAACAGGAGTTGTATAACAAAACATTGGTCAGGGACCTGATGTTCATGCCCGAACCGTCGGTTTCCCCGGATGAATCGATGGAAGAGGTAGCTCAAAAATTCCAGACATCTACCCATTATAACTTACCGGTGCTGAAAGATGGGAAGTATGTTGGATTTGTCTCCCGGGCAAATGTTTTTTCTACCTACCGCTCGATCATCCGCGATTTTTCAGAGGAATAAAAGAAAACAATCACGCAAAGCACGCTAAGAAAAAACACACACAAAGTCCGCAAAGAATAAAAACATGCAAAGCCCATAAAGAAATAACCAAAATATGACAGAAAATGAGATATCATATAAGATCATCGGTGTGGCAATTGATATGCACAAAAATACTGGTCCAGGTTTGCTTGAATCAGTCTACGAACATGCTCTTGCCTATGATTTAACTCAGATTGGATTAAAAGTCAGGCAACAGGTCCCGATGCCGTTCATATACAAAGATGTAAAACAAGAAGTTGGGTATCGAATTGACTTATTGGTTGAGGAGAAAGTAATCGTGGAAGTAAAATCTCTGGAGGCATTAGCACCTGTTCATTTTGCACAAACCCTAACCTACCTGAAACTTTCAGGTTTGAAACTGGGCTTATTGATTAATTTCAACTGCAAAATCTTGAAAGATAATATCCATAGAATTGTAAACAACCTGTAATCGACATTTAGTTTACTCTCTTTGTGTTCTCTGCGAGTCCTTTGCGTTCTTTGCGTGAAATAAAATAACGCTCCCAAAGGGATCTACCATGGGTATGGCTATGCTACCTACGGGAAAAGCCCGCACAAAATGAAATTCCCATTATTTGATCATTTTACGCTGCTAAAATTGTTACTTTTGCGGCTGGTATGGAAAAAAAGAGTTTACTGGCACGGTTCCTTATCTGGCGTATAAAGCATATCAGTCAGCGCCAATTGATCTACATCCTGAGTTTCGTTGTCGGGATCATCAGTGGATTGGCAGCTGTTCTGCTCAAAAACACGATACATTATACCCAAGTCCTGCTAACCCGTGGATTTGATGTCGAATCAGAAAGCTACCTCTACCTGGCCTATCCGTTGTTTGGCATTCTGATTACGGTACTGTTTGTCCGCTATGTGGTTAAAGACAACATTGCTCACGGGGTTGCGAGAATTCTCTATGCCATCTCAAAAAAGAACAGTATTCTGAAACCACACAACAACTATTCGTCTATTCTTGCTACTACGGTTACGATTGGGTTTGGGGGGTCTGTAGGTTCAGAGGCTCCGATTGTCCTGACCGGTGCGTCCATCGGATCTACCATTGGAAGGCTTTTGCGGCTCAATTACAAATCGATAACCCTGCTGGTAGGTTGTGGAGCGGCAGGAGCTATTGCGGGAATTTTCAAAGCTCCCATTGCCGGAATCGTTTTCACGCTTGAAGTACTGATGCTTGATCTTACTATCTCATCCATTGTTCCCCTTTTGATCTCCTCTGTTACCGGAGCCACCATCGCTTTCTTTCTGATGGGCAAAGAGGTTCTTTTTTCCCACCACCTGACCGAACCGTTTATCCTGAACAATATTCCCTTTTATATCCTCCTGGGGATCTTTGCCGGGTTGCTTTCCCTCTATTTTACCCGCATGACCATGTTCGTCGAATCTTCGTTCGGGAAACTGAAAAACCAGTACATCAGACTACTTCTCGGAGGAGTGTCACTGGGCATTCTGATTTTTCTTTTTCCTCCCCTGTATGGAGAGGGTTATACAACCATAACAGCCCTGCTGAATGGAGATACAGCCAGTGTGGTGGAGAACAGCTTTTTCTATGTTTTTCGTGATAATTACTGGTTATTGCTGGGTTACCTTGCCATGATCATGGTATGTAAGGTTTTGGCCATGTCAGTAACAACCGGGGGAGGGGGTGTGGGTGGTATTTTTGCTCCCACGCTGTTCATGGGGGGCGTTACAGGATTCTTTTTCGCCCGGCTCGTAAACGGTTTGGAGACAGTACGCCTTACCGAAAGCAACTTTACGCTTGCAGGAATGGCAGGTCTTATGGCGGGCGTAATGCATGCACCACTGACTGCCATATTCCTGATTGCAGAGATCACCGGTGGATATGGTTTGCTTGTACCCCTGATCATAACATCAACCGTTTCGTTTATGACCATCATGTATTTTGAACCACATTCCATCTATACCAAGCGGCTTGCAAGAAGAGGCGAACTGATTACACACCACAAAGACAGGGCTATTTTGACACTGATGAAATGGGACAGAGAGATTGAGAAAGACCTGAAGACCGTTCACCAGGATGACACACTGGGTGAGCTGGTAAAACGAATATCAAAATCGAAAAGAAACCTTTTTCCGGTAATTGATGAAGAAAATCATTTGATTGGAGTTGTGCTTCTTGATCACGTCAGAGACATCATGTTTAACCGGGAGATGTACAATGATACCTATGTCCGTGACCTTATGGTTTCCCCACCAACCTATGTCCTGCTGGAGGATACGATGGAAACCGTTATGGAGAAGTTCAATGAGAGCAATGCATGGAACCTGCCCGTTCTTGATGGAGATAAATACATCGGTTTTATCTCGAAATCAAGAATCTTTTCTGCTTACCGGAAAGTGCTTCAAAAGCATTCTGAAGAGTGATTTAA
>CAYMFM010000042.1:0-33671 GCA_964389685.1 uncultured Rikenellaceae bacterium | reverse complement strand
ATCCATCATTTTTAATGCATTCCAGATTGCTGATGCCGGGAGGCATGATGAAAAGATTTTTTTTGGAGTTGCCGGCATTATCGGAGCAATACTTCTCTGGATCATTGCATCGATTATTGTCGGATGGCTCTATTTTGCATTGATGGAAACCTCGAAGAGTCAGGGCACCCTGGGTAAGATGGCTCTTAGCTTAAAGGTTACTGATATGGATGGAAACCGGATCTCGTTTGGACGGGCTACGGGCCGCTATTTCGGTAAAATCATCTCCGGTATGATCTTCATGATCGGCTACATCCTCGCAGGACTTACCGAAAAGAAGCAGGCATTGCATGACCTGATTGCCGATTGTTTGGTGATCAGGAATTAGAGACAAAGTGACTGTGGGACTGAGTGACTCAGAGACGAAGAGACTAAGTGACGGTGAGACTTTGTGACTGAGTGATGGAGTAGTGAGAAGGGAGTAGTGAACTGTGAACAGTCCCGAAAATCACCCCAATGGGGATTGATTTTCTTCCGTAGGAATGCCTTTGGCAGAGGATCCTCTTCCGAAGGAATGCTTTCGGCAGAAACGGTAAGAGAATCGAAGATTCTCGTCGTTTCGGGATGAGCAGTGAGCAGTCGGACGATGAGACTGTGAGACTTTGCGACTGTGAGAAATTGTTCAAAGTACAAAACATAAATAAATTCTTTGAATATTGGGATTTGTGTATTATTTGTTAATTGTTATTTGTTATTTGTCTCCTTCGTCAGACGACTAAAGTTCGTCTGACGAATAATATCTACCCAATTCAACCTGGATTCTTCCAAAACAAAACCAAATACCATTATACCATTAACATTTTTCCTCAATTTTTTTTTGGGGGGGGGGATTTAGTAAATTTGAACATAACCTAAACCTGAAAATCATGAAAAGGACTGGAATCAAATCTCTTCTCATTGGCATCGGTGTATTTGTAATTCCCTTTGTATGCATGGCACAGAAACATTACGCTCCCGGATACATAATAAAAAACAACATGGAAAGAATCGAGGGAGAAGTTGAAATATTGGGCGATATTTTTAATGCGCAGTATGTAAATTTTAATGACGGTAAAACACTGGTACGGTATGCCCCTGAACAAATAAACGCCTGGGGCATTGAGGATAAACGGGTATTTGCTTCAAGGACAATTATTGAGGATGAGGAGGGAAAAGCTGTATTCCTGGAATGTATTATTAAAGGGCATACCAGTCTGCTTACCTATACAGCAGAAAATCAGGAAATCAGGTATTTTATTCAAAAAGGAGATGACCAGATCAGGGAGTTGAAAATGGGTAGAAGGGTGAATGACCAGGGGCAGGAGGTGGTTTACCAGGAGTATCTGGGAGTTTTAAGAATCCTGTTCAACGATTGCGAAGAAATACAGGAGCAAATCCCTTCCACATCCTTTGGGATGCCTGGTTTAAAAAAAATTGTTGAAAACTATAATAATTGTATAGACCCGGAGGGTGTTTACTTCGAGAGGAAAATGAAAGGAGAAAATATGTTCGATTTTGAGGTTCTGCTTGGATATAACTTTCCGGGATTCAAAATTACAAAAAATGACAAAGACAAGCCGTATATATATCTTGAAGAGACTACAGTTGAGGCTAAATCATACATCTCATTTGGTGTAAATTTTTGTGTAAATGTACAAAAATTAAAGGGTGCTTCGGCAAGTTTGGGCGTAATGTACGGGAAGTGGGAGTATGATGCCATATATGAGCAAGAATACGATCCACCTTGGGATTTGCAACAAGTAATATACGCCTACAATTATTCAATTATTACAATTCCTGTTATGGTAGGATATAGATTTAGCTTAAACAAATTTAAACCATTTGTTATGGCAGGATATTCCTATTCCATAATTCCAAAAAATAAAATGAAACAAATTAGTAAAATCTATTATACCGATGGAAATATTACTACTTATAAATCAGAACCGAATATTGTATTTAAAAGCAGGCACAATGGATTAGAGGCTGGTATCGGGATGAACTATGAGTTGCTGAAATTTGCAGATATTCATTTCGAAGTACGATACCAGCAAGGAAAATCAGATGGATTCCCAGGAGATGCAAATACCCCGGATATTAGCTATTTAACGTTACATTCGAAAACCATTTATGTATTGATCGGATTAAGTTTTTAAATTTTACACCGGACTTTTCAGACACTCAATCTGTACCTGGGATTTGGATTCTAATTGTCAGACGATTGCACCTCGTCTAACGAATGAATGGATATACAGGAATATCATTTGAACTGCATTGATCAACCCCGAGGGGTGACATGTCTTTAGAAATAATATCTATCAATCAATCCCGGTCCAACTGCTTCGATCTTCAGAGGGAAGGCCCACAATGGACCGGAATGCACCAGATGTAATATTAAACGGGCAAATCCTTTATGCCCAATCAAAGAATAATTAACATTAGCTCACGCACAGCCTTTTTTTCCATAGTCCCGTTAGGGATCACTATGTGAGAATGCCAGGGATTTGCGTTCCCCAACGATTTCAGAAGACCCCCAGAACCTGGCTCCTGCAATTCTCCGACGGAAAAGTATGGAATTCCAATTAGGTTAATTGCACGGAGGTTTTTTCACTACTTTTCCCCACCCCGGCTTGAAAGCCGGGGCTATTGGGCTTAAGCCACTCCGTGGTTTTGTGGGATTTTATTATTTTTACGGCCAAAGGAACAGTATGTATCAAAGAAACAGGAAATATTCCAACGGGGAGATCACCGTGTACTGGAAGCCCAATGCATGCATCCATGCATCCACCTGTTACATGAAACTCCTGGATGTATTCAACCCCAGGAAAAGGCCGTGGGTAAACATGCAGGGTGCTCCGACAGAGAAGATCATCGAGGTGGTGAACGAGTGTCCGACCGAGGCCCTCACCTGGAAGTGGGACGATGAAAAGAAAAACCAGGGTGTTACTGAGGCAGATACCAACCACATCAAGTTCAAACGACCCGAAATAGGTGAGTCAGTGAAAGAGAACCAGGTTCTCCAGGTTGACCAGGATAATCCGCTAAAGATCCAGGTCATGAAAGATGGACCCATCCTGGTAGAGGGGAGTTACCTTCTTACACAACATGACGGATCAAAAATTACCATGAAGGGGATCTCCTCCTTTTGCCGGTGTGGCTCATCCAATACCCTGCCCTTCTGTGACGGCACGCACCGGAAGATCGGCTTTACCGGATAAATCAACAGGATATGAAACCAGACGAACGGAAAGACCTGACCGAGATCACAGTCATCAGCCACGGACCGATAAAAATCTCCGGTGATTTTATCATAACCGGAACGGATCAGGAAATCATTAATACTAAAGGCGATATTTTTCTCTGCCGCTGCGGCGGTTCGGAGAAAAAACCGTTTTGTGACGGTACGCACAGGAAGATTGGAGTGCGGGATTAAAAATCCCGGGTTAAATGTTATAAGTTAAAAAGAGTCCTATACAATTAACAAATAACTTTTCAACTTTTAACTTTTCGTTCATTTCACCACTTCCTTAACCTTTCCTGCGGCCTCTTCGAGTGTAATGGCAGAGAAGACTTTCAGTCCGGAGTCGTCAATCAGTTTTTTCCCTTCTTCGGCGTTGGTTCCCTGGAGTCGTACGATCACCGGCACATCAATATGGCCAAAAGATTTATAAGCATCCACAACGCCCTGGGCAACCCTGTCGCAGCGTACAATACCTCCAAATATATTGATCAGTATCGCCTTAACATTGGGGTCTTTGAGGATAATCCTGAACCCGGCTTCGACCGTTTCGGCATTCGCTGTTCCGCCGACATCGAGAAAATTCGCCGGGTCACCACCGGACAGTTTAATGATATCCATGGTTGCCATCGCCAGTCCGGCACCATTGACCATACAGCCGACATTGCCATCCAGTTTTACAAAGTTCAGGTCGTGCTTTGTTGCTTCAACCTCTGCCGGATCCTCCTCGGTGATATCCCGCATCTCAGCAAAATCCTTATGCCTGAAGAGTGCATTATCATCCAGGTTTACTTTTGCATCAGCCGCCAGTATCTTATCATCGGATGTTTTAAAGACAGGGTTAATCTCAAACAGGGAAGCATCAGACATTTCATACGCTTTATAAAGTGCGGTAACGAACCGGTTCATCTCCTTGAAGGCTGTACCTGATAATCCGAGGTTAAACGCAATTCGTCTGGCCTGGAAAGCCTGGATCCCAACCCTCGGATCCACCTCTTCCTTAAATATCAGGTGGGGTGTTTTTTCTGCAACGGTCTCGATATCCATTCCTCCTTCGGTTGAATACATGATGATGTTTCTTCCGGTGTCCCTGTTTAACAGCACACTCATATAGAATTCCTGGATTTCTCCGGGTCCCGGGTAATAAATGCTCTGTTCAATGAGGACGCGATTGACCACTTTCCCTTCCGGTCCGGTTTGATGAGTTACCAGGGTCATTCCAAGTATTTCTTTTGCATACTGTTCAACCTCCCGGAGTGTCTTTGCAATCTTCACACCACCGCCTTTCCCCCTTCCACCGGCATGGATCTGGGCTTTCACTGCCCAGCTTTCGGTTCCTGTTTTTTGCTGTATCTCTTTTGCAGCATCCAATGCCTTGTCCGGAGATTCAATCACAATTCCTTCGGGAACGGCAACGCCAAACTGCCTGAGAATTGATTTGGCCTGGTATTCATGGATATTCATATGAAACGGGTTTAATTTATGAATTTCAAATGTAGTTTTTTTCGTAACTTTTTCAAAGAAATAATTGTCTCAGTGAGCAGAGAACTTTGAGATCCCGTATCCCGTTTTCTCTTTTCGGTATTTTCTGTATTTTTATACCTTGTACTACGATCGGTTTTACTCATGAGAAAGCGTAAGAACAGCGAGTTAGGAAGGAAAAGTGTCAGGGAGTTCAAAGAATCAGGCAAGCTACCCCTGACTCTTGTCCTGGATAATGTAAGAAGCCTGAATAACATCGGGTCGGTTTTCCGGACTGCTGATGCATTTCTGGTTGAATCGATCTATTTGTGTGGAATTACGGCAAAGCCTCCTCACCGGGAAATTCAGAAAACTGCCCTGGGAGCGACCGAATCGGTTGCATGGAAATATGTTAAAGAGACAGAGCAGGTTATTGGCCATTTGAAAAATAAGGGGATTAAGATCATTTCTGTTGAGCAGGTCGAAGGTTCAGTATCCCTTCAGGATTTCCGGATGGATGCCGGGAGTATCTATGCGCTCGTTTTTGGTCACGAGATCCATGGGGTGCAGCAGTCAATCATCAACATGAGTGATGCATGCATCGAGATACCTCAATTCGGCACCAAGCATTCATTCAATATTTCGGTGAGTGCAGGAATTGTACTGTGGGAGTTTTACTGCCAGATTGAGGAGATAAAAAAAAGAGCGATTCGGTATTGAATCGCTCTTTTTTTTTTATAAGAACATTAACTATTCAACAATCGACTTAAAGGTATCGTTCTCAAAATACTTGAAGAATTCGAGATCTGTTTTAGCCATTTCTTTCATATCAGCATTCTTGCCAACGGATGAACGCAGGTTATTGAACATATAATCTTCAGCCTGTGTTCTTGCTCCCACGATGGCTCTCAGGTAATAGACCCATTCATTATCAGAATCAACCGCATCGATGGTTGTTTTTGCTCCTGCGGCATCACCATTGAGCAATTTTGCCAATGCCAGGTTAAAGGTGGGTTTGGTACCCATATAATTAACTGCTTCCTGGTATTTCCCTTCCACAACGCTGATGATACCCAATCCAAAGTTAGATTCCTCCGTTGGTTTTTCAAGGGATGTGAAGAGTGTTTTAGCACCATCGAGATCACCTTCCAGGAGTGCAACATAACCCAGGTTATTTTTCACCAGATCGATATCTTTAATGGCTTTTGCCTTTTCGAAAGCGGCTTTTGCTTCGGCAACTTTCCCCATATGCATATAGGTGAAGCCTACATTATTATGAGCCCGGATACAATCGGGATTCTTTTCAACTGCCAGCTGGTAGAAAGCGAGCATTTTATCCAGGTCTTTACCGACCAGTGTTGCGCCATAGAGGCATTCTTCCAATCCAAGGGTATCGGGATTTGATGCAAGGTATTCGAGGATCTCCTCATCGGAAAAGCCAACGATCTCGACATCTACTGAAATTTTTGATCGTCTCAGTTGGGGAAGGATGTCATCTGCAATAATTTTATATGCTGCTGAAATATTTTTAATTTCTCTTTCACGAACAACGGGATCGGAGTGCATCGAGAGAACCCTAAGGATAAGGTCTTTATCCTCAATGGTGGATTTTTCCATCAATTCTTTGAATCCGTCCCAGTCTTCCGGGGTGGCTTTCTTTGCAATGAATCCTTCTTCCTGTACTTTCTCAACCTGTGCTCTTTTCAGCTCCCGTGAAAGGAAGGTCTCTGCTGAAACCGATCGTTTCTGTGATAATTTATCGTTAAAATCATACTCACCATCGGGCGATGCATAGGCTGAAATTGCTGTTCCGGAAAATTCTACATTTTCCGCTTCGTTCGCTTTCTTAATGAAATCCTTCAGGGCTTCAATATCTTCGGCACGCAATTCAGATCCACGAACATTTGCCACGTTGATCAGGTAGTGGATATCCGCCATTTGTGATTTGGGGATAACCCGCTTGAAGTTATCCTTCATCATGATCGGGACACCTTTTTTCTGGACATAGGTCGGAGTGGTGATCACGCCATCTGCCAGTTTAACAGGGTCAAAATCAACTGACTTGTCCTTCATAGAGGCTGTAGCTCTCAACATCAATTCAGATACTCTCATCTCCTCAACAAACGGGACTTTAGAGGTATAGGTGAACTTATCACCCGCATAATTAATCACCTCATTGTTTTCTTCAACACTTTCTCCCTGGAGAGTTACTGATTCAAAAGCGGTTTCGCCTCCATCATATACCAGGACAGGAGTTGCTTCAACCGTAGCTTTTTTGTTGAAGTATTTCTCCGGGAAAGTCCCTGTAATGGTGACTCCAACTTCGCCAGCATGTGTTTCAAGTATTTCAGGCACAACTTTATAGGAGATGTCACTTGCATTCTGCTGCATCTTATTCAGTCCACCACAACTACTCAAAACCAATACTGCCAAAATCAGGGATGCTAAATAGTTAATCGTCTTCATGGTTGCTTGGTTATTTGTTTAACAATCAATAATTTCTTGTAATTAATACAAAACTAATAATGTTTTCATTAAAAAAAAATTATCAATGGCAATTTTATTCGTACATGGCTATAAAATAACACGGTTCAGACCGGAAGCATACTCTTCTTGAAAAACGGTTTGCACCACCTCCCGATAATCTTCAGGATTGCTTATGAAGTCAATATTATTGGTATCAATGATGAGAAAAATCAGTTCAGGATGTTGTTTGAAAAATTCAAAATAACCCGCCTGGATATTTTCAAGGTACTCCCTGGTGATGTTTTTTTCATAATCCCTGCCTCGTTTTCTGATATTTATCAGGAGGTTATCGGGATTCACATGAAGGTAGACAAACAGATCGGGTTTGGGAAGTGTACTATAGATGATGTCAAAAATCTGCCGGAAGAGATTATATTCATCGTTTGACAGGGTAGCTTTGGCGAAAATCAAGGATTTCATGAAGTAATAATCGGCAATCGTAAAGCTCTTAAACAAGTCACGGTTACTGAGTTCTTTTTTAAGCTGATTATACCGATCGGCGAGAAATGAAAGTTCAAGGAGGAAAGAGTATCGTTCCGGATCCTGGTAGAATTTGGGAAGAAAGGGATTATCAGCGAATCGTTCAAGGATCAGTTTACCATTGAAATCCTGCGATATGCGTTTGGCAAGGGATGTTTTTCCGGCACCAATATTCCCTTCAATTACAATATAATTCAGTTCCATAACCTGGGCAGCTATTTCAACGGGTAATGATCAGGCTTGTTATCAAAACGGGACTAATCGGAATTCCGATCACTATTCCTATTAAAACAAAAATAGGAATATCCTGATGAAATCACTAAAATTGCCTGCCGAGTTTTTTGATCCGGTTGTCTTTCCGTTTTCCTAAAATCTGACCTGCCACCAGTCCCAGGAACCATCCGATCAAGAGGCCATTTTTCAGCCATTGGCCCTTCTCTGCATCGAGGATGAGATCTGTCACAACACCCACCACGCCTCCGAATATTACTCCGGCAATCATTCCAAAGAAGGAATAGAGTGCAATAAAATAGGATCGTGGAGTAAGTTCATGGTCCTTTCTCAGGTGATGATAGATGGTATCATGTAATGCTTCGAATTCGGCTGCTCCCCCACCCGATGGTCTTATCATGCTTTCTATTTCTCTTGCTGCATGAAGCATATCGGACCTGTTTTTCTTACATACAGGGCATTGATCTGAGAAATGGTCCGTCCATCTTGCCGATTTTATAAACCGGACTATGTTAAATAGTTTATACTCTCGTCTGGTAAAGGGGAACTGACTCAACTCATGATGAAAGGTGGTAAACCATTCTGAATTTTTATCCATTTTCAGGGAACAAATAAACAGGGATTTGTTCTTTTGGTAAGCATCACCTCAACCGTCAGTTTAATTGTGCCTGTGTTGTTTTTCATCCGGTCTTCTCTCATGAGATCTTTCCGGTTTAGGCAACAGTACTTTACGGGAAAGTTTAAATTTACCGGTTCGCTCATCGATATCGATCAATTTCACTTCGATTTCCTGGCCTTCTTTCAGTACGGAGTCGACGGTTTCCAGGCGGCGCCATTCAATCTCTGAAATATGCAGCAATCCATCTTTTCCGGGGAGGATCTCAACAAAAGCTCCGAAGGGAACGATTGATTTCACTTTCCCCTTATAGATTTTCCCTATTTCAGGAACTTCTACGATGCGGTTGATGCGTTTCAGGGCTGCTTCAATGGATTCCTTATTATCTGCGAATACATCAACGACTCCCTTATTATCAATTTCTTCAATAACGATGGTTGATCCTGTATCGTTCTGTATTTCCTGTATCACTTTGCCTCCCGGTCCGATGAGTGGACCAATCATATCCTTTGGAATGGTAATCTGGACAATTCTCGGAGCATGCGGTTTAAGGTTTTCTCTTGGTTCGGGAATGGTTTCAACCATTTTATCAAGGATATAGAGTCTTCCCTTTTTTGCCTGGTCAAGTGCTTTTGCCAGTACTTCAAAGGATAGCCCCTCAATTTTGATATCCATTTGTGTAGCTGTCACACCATCTTTTGTTCCGGTAACTTTAAAATCCATATCTCCAAGGTGATCTTCATCGCCCAGGATGTCGGAAAGGATGGCATATTCCCCGGTTTTTTCATCCGAAATCATTCCCATGGCGATTCCGGAAACCGGTTTTTTAATTTTTATTCCGGCGTCCATGAGTGCAAGAGTTCCGGCACAAACGGTTGCCATGGAGGAAGATCCGTTGGATTCGAGGATATCTGACACGACCCTGATGGCATAGGGATTATCGGAATTTGCAGGCACCATTCTTTTCAGGGCTCTGTGTGCCAGGTTTCCATGTCCGATCTCTCTTCTGCTTAGGCCCCTCACGGGTCTTGCATCGCCGGTAGAAAAAGGAGGAAAGTTATAATGCAGCACAAATTTCTGAGTCCCCTGCAACAGCACTTCATCAATTACTTTCTCATCCAGTTTTGTTCCAAGGGTAACGGTTGTTAAGGACTGTGTTTCTCCGCGTGTAAAAAGGGCTGATCCGTGAGCGGCAGGCAAATAATCCACCTCGCACCATATGGGCCGGATTTCATCGTGTTTTCTGCCATCCAGCCGACCCCCTTCCTTGAGTATCAAATTACGTACAGCTTCCTTCTCCACTTCATGAAAATAGCGTGATACCAGCTTTTCGTCAATTTCATCCTCTTCGCTAAACTGAGAAAGGAATGCCTCCTTCACCTCATCGAAAGCAGCCGACCGCTCATGTTTGTTCGCGATTTTGCTGGCAGCAACGGCATGAATTTTATCATAGGTCTCGTCATACAGCTTCTTCTTGAGTTCTTCATTGTTCTCTCCATGGTCGTAACTTCTGGTTTCGGGTTTACCTTTCATTTCTGCCAGCTCAAGTTGTGCTTTACACTGCACCTTGATAGCCTGGTGTGCAAATTTCATGGCTTCCAACATATCTTCTTCTGAAACCTCATTCATTTCACCCTCTACCATCAATATATTCTTTTCGGTAGCTCCAACAACAATATCTATATCGGATTCTTCCAGGTCGGTGAAGGTAGGATTGATCTTGAATTTACCATCAATTCTTCCTACCCGCACTTCAGATATTGGTCCATTAAACGGTATATCAGACAGTGTAAGGGCTGCCGAAGCGGCCAGTCCGGCAAGGGAATCGGGCGTGATATCCTTATCGGCTGAAATAAGGTTAACGGTAACGAACGTTTCCGCATGATAGTCATCGGGGAATAAGGGTCGTAGTGCCCTGTCGACCAGTCGTGCAATGAGCACTTCGTAATCCGATGGCCTGGTTTCCCGTTTCATAAACCCACCGGGAAATCGTCCCAGGGATGCAAATTTTTCTTTGTATTCGACAGAGAGTGGCATGAAATCCAAATCTTCCCGCGCCTCTTTTGCTGAAACAACCGTTGCCAGAAGCATGGTCCTTCCCATTTTTACCACTACAGAGCCATCAGCCTGCTTTGCCAGTTTTCCCGTTTCAATTGAGATGCTCCTTCCATCACCCAGGTCTATGGTCTTTTCAAACGCTTGGTACATCATTTATTATCCTTCCTTAATTTTGATCATTCTAATGAATCAGGTATGAAAAAAGGCAATCTAAAATTGCCCCTTTCACTACTTTCGTAACTTCAAAGCTTTAATAACAGCACGGTACCGTTCGATATCCCGGTGTTTCATATAATCCAGCAGCCTCCTTCTTTTCCCTACCAGTTTTACCAGAGCCATCTGCGTACTGAAATCTTTTTTGTTTTTCTTCAGGTGTTCTGTCAAATGTGCAATCCGGTAGGAAAAAAGTGCAATCTGTCCTTCCGTTGATCCGGTATCGGATTCCGATTTCCCGTACTTTTTAAAGAATTCTTTCTTCTTTTCAGCAGTTAAGTACATACCTATCTATTCTATAATTATTTACCTCTATTTTTAAGAAGTGCAAAAATATCCATTTTTTTTTATAATTCAATAACAATTGAGAGAAAGTTTAGAAATCATCCGAAATCAATAATTTCTTTCAGTTTATTAATCTGCTCCACTGTTCCCAGTACAAACAGCTGGTCCTCGGTAGTTAGCATAACATTGGGTTCGGGATTAATGAGATAACTTTTATCCTTTCGTTTCAGTCCGATGATATTAGCACCGGAAACATTGCGAACATCCAGCTCACGGATGGAATTACCGGCAAAGCAGGAGGATAGGTTTTTACATGATACTTCTTCCAGGCTAACATCTTTCTTTCTCTGCAGCATGATGTGCTCAATAAACTCCACCACATCCGGTTGCGTCACCAGTTTAGCCATCCGTTGTCCCCCGATTTTATCGGACATGATCACATTATTTGCACCGGCCCGTTTTAACTTGATATCCGACTTATCATCCGAAGCCCGGCTGATGATTGCCAGATTAGGATTAATCTGACGGGCGGTAATCACCATGAAGAGGTTATCGGCATCATTGGGCAGGGTAGTGATCATAGCCTTTGCTTTATCAATCCTTGATTCTGCCAGCACATCCTCATGCATTGCATCGCCATGTATATAGAGCAGTTTGGTGTCCTCCCTGACCTTATTAATCAAGGTTTCATCGTTTTCAATAATCACAAAAGCCTCATCATTTTCAGACAGTTCAATGGCTGCCTGTTTTCCATTCCTGCCATAACCACACAATACCACGTGGTTTGATAATTTGTTAATTCGTTTTTTCACCTTATTATCTTTATAATAATTTTTGAAGATTCCATCGGCAATAAACCGGGTAATGGTTGTTACCACATAACCAAAGATCCCCAGGCTGAAGATGATCAGTAGAGCCGTGAATAATCTGCCGGCTTCTGAAAGTGGATGCACCTCCTGAAAACCGACAGTGGAGATTGTAATGATGGTCATAAAGAAGGATTCTGACAGGGTAAAATCCTCAATGATCGAAAATCCTATCACCCCTGTTATGATAACCCCAAATAGCAAGGCTATTGGAAAAATGACCGAACCGAATCCGTCTCTTTTCATGTTTGGTTTCCGGTTATGATTTTTCTACCAACAGTGCAATCCAAACAGCGTTTAAATTTACAATATTTACCCTTTAATTGTAAGAGGGCTTGAGAGTAAAATGCATTGTCTGCTTTTACTCCCAGGGCATCCCATTTTGAAACGATTGAATTTTTCTCTGGCGGTATCTGATCCAGGAATTCCAGTGCCCGTTCCTTGTATTCAGGCAGGTTCTTTTCCACACCATAGAGAAAAAGGAATGGGACAATTGTATTGATGATAAGCACATCCACGGCATCTTCCCCCAGCAGTTTCTTCTTTTTCTTCGTTCTTTTATGGAAGAGATAATGGTCATCCCAGTAGGACGAGGCGGAAACAGCAAAGAGTGCATGTATCCCTTCCAGATTTTTACAGTGGATTAACCTGGAGAACAAACGTTCTGACTGATGGATCAGCATTCCGAACTGGGCAATCCGCAGGGTCGGAAAATTGGATGGTCTTATCCGAAGGAATTTCCAGAGGTGTCCGCCGAGGGGTTTCAGCGAGAATTTCTCTTTCAGAAAGGTGTATTCCTTTTTCAGTGAACTGTAATACTCATCCTCTGAAATGAGGTCATTGAGCATTCCTGCCTGTCCGAACAACATCGCTTCCACCTGTAACAGGTTATTCCGGTGCTTTGCAAGGTATTTATAGGGAAGAGATTTTGCCAACAACTCAAAGGGCTGTGCATTTTTTTTAAATCCGAAATTTCTGGCCAGTTGCTGATAAAATGTTTCATCCCAGTCATGTTTCTGATGTTGAAGCATGGAGCTGATCTCCCGGGATTTTTCCTCCAGTCGTTCCACAAGTACGCTTTGCAGCCAGTGCTTCAAATGAAACGGATCAACCTTAAAGATGCTGGATTCGCAGGGGATCCACTCCTGGTTCTTCAGGAGGTAGAGATAATTGGTATAGATCTTCGGATTAAAGGTTAGTTCAACGGTTGGAATTTGCTGTCCATTGGTTCGATAAACCGGTGTATCATGATCGGCTACCACCTGAAGGATAACATTATCATACGCTTTGTCAGTATCGTGCTTATGCCTCATCCAGTCAGAGGATCTGACATGTATCTCAACATTTCCAACCCATATGGTGTTGTCACTTTTAATTTTTGCATTGAAGAAATCAGGACCTGCATCGTGGTTCTGTTCACCGGGATTGAGGACTTCTATGTTTTCACCATTATCGGCGATCAGGTTGCTTTTATCATAAAGGCTTTGTTTCCAGATGAAGTGTAAAAAATCCTCTTTCATTGGTTTACGAGATTAAACCAGGTTATGCTGGTTTAAGATAACAGCCATCTCCTCCTGAATTGCCCTGGCTTTTTCCCCGGCAACTTCTGCAAAGTCCTGATTATTACTTGCATAGATAATTCCTCTTGATGAATTAACAAGAAGTCCACACTGGTTATTCAGTCCGTTCTCTGCTACCTCGGCCAGGCTTCCTCCCTGGGCTCCCACACCGGGAACAAGAAGGAAATGATCGGGAACAATGTCGCGGATATTTTTCAACATTTCTGCTTTTGTTGCTCCAACAACAAACATCATGTTCTCTTTTGATCCCCATTGTTGTGCTTTTCGGAGAACAGACTCGAACAGCTGATCTCCTGTTTCACTGTTTCTGATGAACTGGAAATCAGCAGCACCCTCATTTGATGTCAGGGCCAGCAATATGATCCACCGGTGAGGGTAGTCTAAAAAGGGAGAGACTGAATCGTAACCCATATAGGGAGCCACAGTAACGGCATCAAAATCCATCTCTTCGAAGAATGCTCTGGCATACAAACCGGATGTATTTCCTATATCTCCCCTTTTGGCATCGGCAATCAGGAAAATATCCGGGTATTCTGAGCGGATATACCGGACGGTTTGCAGAAGGGTGTTCCATCCTTCCGCACCACGGCTTTCATAGAATGCCAGATTGGGTTTATAAGCCACTGCAAACTGGCTCGTTTCATTAATGATCTGTTTATTAAAATCAAACACCGGGTCTTTCTTACGGAGCAGGAAATGAGGGATTTTACGCATATCCGAATCGAGCCCAACGCAGAGGAAGCTCTTTTTCCTTTTGATGTTTTCAACGATCTGGTTGTAGTTCATGCGCATAAGTTACGATTCTTTGTTTTATAATACGCTCATTTTCAAACGTTCTGCATTTTCAGCCATTTGGAGCTTTTCAATGATCTCAAGGATATCACCATCCATAATGGAGGTAAGATTATAGAGGGTAAGGTTTATCCGATGATCGGTCATCCGTCCCTGTGGATAATTATAGGTTCTGATTTTTGCCGACCGGTCACCAGTTGAGACCATGGTTTTTCGTTTTGAAGCAATATCCGAGAGGTATTTCTCATACTCAAGGCTGTATAATCTTGTTCTGAGTTCTTTCATTGCCTTGTCAAGGTTTTTCAACTGGGATTTCTGATCCTGGCAGGTCACTACGATCCCGGTAGGAATGTGTGTCAGTCGTATTGCCGAATAGGTTGTGTTCACCGATTGGCCTCCGGGTCCTGAAGAGCAGTAGGTATCTCTCCGAATGTCGTCCGGTTTGATCTGTACATCAAATTCTTCGGCTTCAGGCAGAACAGCCACAGATGCTGCTGATGTATGAACCCTGCCCTGGGTTTCCGTTTGGGGTACTCTCTGCACTCGGTGAACGCCTGATTCATATTTCATGATACCATAGACTCCTTCACCCGAAACTATAAATACGATTTCCTTATAGCCTCCTACAGTTCCTTCCGTGAAGCGATTGACTTCAATCTTCCATTTCATTCTTTCACAAAACTTGGTATACATTCTAAACAAGTCACCGGCAAAGATGCTGGCTTCATCACCTCCGGTCCCTGCTCTTATCTCCACGATTGCATTTTTGCCATCTTCTGAATCGGCAGGCAGGAGCAACATTTTGATTTTCTCTTCCATTGCCGGAAGATTTTCGGTCAACTCCTCCAGTTCCTGCTTTGCCATTTCTCTAATCTCTTCATCTTTTTCACTGGCTAACATTTTTTTTGCCGAGTCAATGTTGCTCAGGGTATTCTTATATTCTTTGTAGGCTAAAATGACCGGTTCAAGATCTTTATACTCCTTATTCAGCTTGATATATCTTTTCATATCCGCAATGATCTCAGGCTCCGCGATGAGTTGCGAAACTTCTTCAAACCGGTTTTTAACACCTTCAAGCTTTTCTAAAATGATATTCCTGCTCATGCTGTTGGTCCTTTACATTAGTAGGCAAAGGTAACTATTTCAATGGTTGGGAGCAATAGGTCTTTTCCGTAAGAGGAGTTAAAAAGATGCAGGGTCAATAGCAGAAGGTACCGTGTTCACTTCGGATAGTCAATTTTTTTCCTTCTCCTTTTTCGCAATATCCAACGACCCGTGCTTCGATGTTTAAGGATTCTGATATTTCTATTATCTCTTCAGCAACGGATGGTGGGACATATATTTCAAACCGGTGTCCCATATTAAAGACCTGGTACATCTCTTTCATGCTGGTTCCGGATTGTTCCCTGATCATACGGAAAAGGGGAGGAATGGGGAACAGGTTATCCTTCACCACGTGTAAATCATTGATAAAGTGCAGTATTTTTGTTTGAGCTCCTCCTGAGCAATGGATCATTCCATGGATGCTATCGCGGTGGTTTTCCAGTATTTTTTTTACCACCGGTGCATAGGTTCGGGTTGGGGAGAGAACAAGTTTACCGGCATCCAGGCCAAGTGATTCAATGGTGGAGGTAAGGTTAAGTTTTCCCGAATAAACCAGTTCATCAGGCATTTCCGGATCATAACTTTCCGGGTATTTTTTAGCAAGGTATTTAGCAAACAGGTCGTGTCTGGCTGAGGTAAGGCCATTGCTTCCCATACCGCTATTGTATTGCTGTTCATAGCTTGCTTTGCCAGTTGAAGACAATCCGATAATCAGATCGTTTGCAGCAATCTTGTGGTTACTGATAACATCCTCTCGTTTCATCCTGCAAGCAACGGTTTGATCGACAATAATTGTCCGCACGAGGTCTCCCAGATCGGCAGTTTCACCACCGGTTGAAAAAATAGTTATTCCAAGGTCTCGCAATTCCGAGAGCAGCTCTTCTGTTCCGTTAATGATAGCAGAAATCACATCAGAAGGAATTCTGTTTTTATTTCTTCCGATGGTAGAAGAAGCCAGGATATTCTCTGTTGCTCCAACACACAACAGGTCATCCAGGTTCATGACGATGGCATCCTGGGCAATTCCCTTCCAGACGGACAGGTCACCCGTCTCTTTCCAATAGAGATAGGCCAGGGAAGATTTTGTTCCTGCCCCATCGGCATGCATGATGTTGCACCAGGCGGGATCACCGGCAAGTATGTCCGGGATCACCTTGCAAAATGCCGAGGGAAAGATCCCCTTGTCCACATCTTTAATAGCCTGGTGAACCTCCTTTTTGGTTGAAGAAACACCCCGTTGTTGATACCTGGAAGTCTGTTCCATCAGGCAATACCTTAATTTATTGGTCGTCCAATTCGTAGTCGGTTGTAAGGACCCTGAATTCAGTTCTGCGGTTCATCTGGTGGGCTATTTCCTTTTGTTCAATAGTAGCCAGGCGATCGATATACTCTACGGACAAGACATCATTTTCATTCAGAAAATCATACTCTTCAGCCATTCGTTTGGTCACCACTTTGGGTGTCGACTCACCATATCCTTTGGCTGAGAGCCTGTCCGGGTCGATTCCTTTTTCAATGAGGTACTCGACTACGGACTGTGCTCTTTTCTGAGAAAGATCCAGGTTAAACTCTTCCGTATCTCTTGAATCGGTATGAGACATCAATTCGATGGTTACATTGGGATTGTCATTTAACGTTTCAACCAGTTTATCGAGGGAGACCATGGCTTCCGGCCGGAGGTCCCATTTTGCAAAGTCGTAAAAGACATTGCTATTGGATAGTTCGATGGGCTTCGCTATGGATGCGATGTAGATGGTTGCCCTGAAATCCCTGCTTTGATCCTGTCCTTTGGTTGTTTCCCTTCCTTTGCCATTCAGATAGCCCTCTTTGGAGGCAAGGAACACATAGTCGGTATTTGGTTGCAGCATGAATCTAAATGTTCCATCATCTCCTGTTTCTGTCTGAATATTCAGTCCATCACTTCCAATCAGTTTTACGGTTGAACCCGGGATAACATCTTCGGTCTTCTCATCCCGGACCACACCGATGAGGTTAAATTTCAATGGAGGAAGGACGAATGAATAGATATCATCATTTCCTCTGCCCTTTCTGGCAGAGCTGAAGAATCCCCGTTCCATCCCTGTTTCAAAAACGATCCCGAAGTCATCAGCAAATGAGTTTATCGGGTGCTGCATATTTTCAATTTTCCAGTGGTTATCCTCTCCGAGTGTAGCTCTGAAAATATCGAGCCCTCCCATTCCAATGTGTCCGTTTGACGAGAAGTAAAGTGTACCGTCGGGATGGATATACGGAAAAACCTCGTCTCCCTGAGTATTTATTTCAGGGCCCATATTGACGGGTTTACCCCAATCGGATCCTTTGGATTCTCTGGTAATCTTCCATAGGTCCTTACCCCCGAAACCTCCTTCAATATCGGAGACAAAATAGAGTGTTAATTCATCAGCAGAGATGGATGGATGAGCTGTAACCAGGCTATCGGATAGGATTTCCAGGGGTTTTGGTGTACCCCAGTTTTCTCCTGTACGGTTAGCGACAAAGATTTTACATCCCAGGGTTTTTCTTTTGCTGATCTCGCACCTTGAGAAGTACATGGTTTCATAATCCTCTGTAAAAGAAGGTGTACCGTCTTCAAATTCGGAATTTACCGGTCCTTCGACCGGTACCGGAACGCTCCATTTTCCCTTACGGTCGAGTTTTGATTCAAATATATCGGTAAAATCCTCGCCAGTGGCACCATGTGTCTTATTCCCGAGTGCTTCATCTCTGGAGGAGGTAAAATAGACCACCTGGTAATCGTCCCTGGCGAATGCCGGACTAAAATCAATTCCCTTGGAGTTAAAATACTTCATATCCTGGACTTCATAGCCGATAGGATTCTCCATCCATTGCAGGGCAAGTTCGCAGGAAAGGATTCCGTTATCTGCTCTGGGGTCAGCCGGAACAAGTTCTTTATACCGTTTATATTCATCGATAGCATCTTCATATTTCATGTTCATCTTCATGGCATCGGCATAGCGAAGCTGAGCAATGGGATCGGGGAAATCCCTGCCGATGGCTTTCTTGTACCACAATTCAGCCCTTCGCGGATCGTTTGTTTTACGGTAACACTCAGCAATCATGAACACGACCCTGTTTCTTTCAACCTTATCCTGGATGACGGAGTAGGCATCTTTATACAGGTCGATCGCCTCGTAATACTCACCTGCATCATAGGCTTCATCAGCCTTTTCAGTTCTTTTCTTTTGGGCAGAACTGTCCAGTGAGATCGTTAAAAGAAAGATTACTGCGAGGAAAAAGCAACGTTTACCCATATCCTTTTTTCTGTTACAACGGTTGATAAAAATAATTATTTTTCTATCAAATAAAAAATCGGCGATTACCGGGTAAATAATAATTCCCGGTATTTGGGCAGGGGCCAGATTTCGTTGTCAACGGCCAGTTCAAGTTTGTCAACATGTCTCCTGATATCAGCCAGATAAGGTCTCACATTTTGGTCATACGCAAAAGCCTGCTCTCTCACATCGGATATTTTGTTTGCTATTTTGCGTTCTTCAATCATATCGTGGACCTTTTTCTTGATGTTTGAAATGTGGTTTGATATCTCCTTTATCATCTCCTTTCTTGCACCGGCAAGTGCTTCAAAATCCTTTTCTTCATAGATTTCCAGCAATCCTTTAACATTGGCTATCAGGGTGTTCTGATACTCAATCGCGGTTGGAACAATATGGTTTATTGCCAGGTCTCCCAGTACACGAGCTTCGATCTGGATTTTTTTTGTAAATTTTTCAAACTCCACATCAACCCGTCCCTCCAGTTCCTTTTCATCAAATATCCTGTTTCCGATCAAAACTTCTCTTGCCTTGTCAGTCAGATATTTAGTCAGGGATTCAGGAACAGAGATTATGTTGGTCAACCCTCTTTTTTCTGCGTCTTTTTTCCACTCCTCACTATACCCATCCCCTTCAAACCGTATTTTCTCCGAATCGACAATGTATTTTTTCAACACCTGGAAGATGGCTTCATCTTTTTTTCTGCCTTTGTTAATAAACAGATCCACATCCTTCTTGAACTTAATTAGCTGATTTGCTACAGAGGCATTCAATGCGATCATGGCACAGGCACAATTGGCAGAAGCTCCAACAGCCCGAAATTCAAACCGGTTACCGGTAAAGGCGAATGGGGAGGTCCTGTTTCTGTCGGTATTGTCCAGCAAGATCTCAGGTATTTTACCAATACCCAGTTTCAATTCAGTTTTCAGGTCAGGACTCATTTTTTTATCCGTCACTTTTTCCACGATATCATCTAAAGTTGATGTAAGCTGTGAACCCAAAAAAACGGAGATAATAGCGGGAGGAGCCTCATTTGCCCCCAGGCGATGGGAATTGCTGGCAGTTAGTATACTTGCACGAAGCAAATCCTGGTTATCATGAACGGCTTTTATCACATTGACGAGAAAGGTAAGAAAGAGGAGGTTCTGTTTTGGATTTTTTCCCGGAGATAGGAGATTTACCCCGGTATCGGTCAACAATGACCAGTTGATGTGTTTGCCTGATCCATTGATTCCTGCAAATGGTTTTTCATGGAGCAATATCCTGAAATTATGTTTCATGGCAACCTTCTTCATAATATCCATGGTCATCTGGTTATGGTCCGTGGAGAGGTTTGCTTCTTCAAATATTGGGGCACATTCAAACTGGTTGGGAGCCACTTCATTATGCCTTGTTTTAATGGGAATGCCCAGCTTAAATGCTTCGATCTCAAAATCCTGCATAAAGGCTTTTACCCGTTCCGGGATCGAACTAAAATAGTGATCATTAAGCTGCTGGTCTTTGGAAGACTGATGCCCCATCAGGGTTCGCTCTGTCAGGATCAGGTCAGGGCGTGCATTATAAAGGGCTGAATCGATCAGGAAATACTCCTGTTCCCATCCCAGGGTAGCCATTATTTTGTTCACATTTTTATCGAAGTACTGGCAAACGTCTACGGCGGCCTTATCGATCAGACTCAACGCTTTCAACAAAGGGGTTTTATAATCGAGTGCCTCCCCGGTGTATGCAACAAAAACCGTCGGTATGCACAGCGTAGTATCAACAAGAAAGGCTGGAGAGGAGATATCCCATGCGGTATACCCCCGTGCTTCGAAGGTATTTCGCAACCCTCCACTGGGAAAACTGGATGCATCCGGTTCCTGTTGAACCAGCAACTCCCCTGAGAAGTTCTCTATCAGTCCTCCGTAATCTCCAAATTCAATGAAACTATCGTGTTTCTCAGCTGTCCCGTCAGTTAAGGGATGGAACCAGTGTGTATAATGGGTCACGCCCATGCTGATTGCCCAATCACGCATTCCGGCGGCCACCTGGTCAGCCAGTTTCCGGTCAATTGTGGTCCCTTTATTAGTCGCCTTCTTAATGCTTTCGTAAGCCTCTTTGGATAAGTACTTCTGCATTTTCTGCTGGTCAAAGACCCGAATGCCAAAATAATCTGAGATCTTGTTGGATGGAAACAGAACCTCTCTGGGTTGACGGGAAAAGACTTCCTGTAATGCTTTAAATCGTAATTCAGCCATTTTATTTATTTTTTTCAGGTATGGCCAAAAATAGACTATATTTTTCTGATTACCCCCCCTTTTTTATACCCTAAGCATTATTTTATGAACATTTTCTCAACATACCCCTTTTTTTTTTGATGGCAGCCATCAAAAAAAAAAGAAAAATTTCAACCAACCATAAATCGAAGAATAAACCGAAAAAAAATTCCAATAATCAACACAAATTATTGGAATTTGATTTATTGATGACTGGAATTTATTTGTGATTTGTACTTCGTAATTTGGTATTTTTTGCTTTTGAAAGGTCAATCTTTTTGAACGGTACATTTTTCATTTCATCATCTCTGCGAAATAGCGAAAGAATGCCGGAATGGTTTCTATTCCTTTGAAAAAGTTAAACAGGGGATAATTTTCGTTCGGGCTATGGATAGCATCCGAATCGAGTCCGAAGCCCAGCAAGATGGATTTCACTCCCAGCACCTGTTCGAAATCGGAGATGATGGGGATACTTCCTCCACTTCTGACCGGTATGGGGTTTTTCCCGAAGGTAACCTCACAGGCTTTGCTTGCTGCCTGGTAAGCAATTGTATCGATGGGTGAGACATACCCTTCACCTCCGTGAAGGCTTTTAACCTTAACTTTCACGCCATCGGGAGCAATGGATTTAAAATAATCTTCAAACAGTTTATCGATCTTCTTTGATTTCTGGTTTGGTACGAGTCGCATGGATATTTTAGCGGAAGCTTTGGAAGGAAGGATTGTTTTTGCTCCTTCACCGGTAAATCCTCCCCAAATTCCATTCACATCGAGAGAAGGCCTTATCCCTGTTCTCTCGAGTGTTGTAAATCCTTCTTCACCTGACTCGTGGTCGATATTGATCGATTTTTTAAATTCATCCAGGTTAAATGGCCTTTTTGCCATTTCATCTCTCTCTTCCCTGCTTACTTCCAGCACATCTTCGTAAAAGCCCGGTATGGTAATCCGGTTGTTTTCATCGGTAAGTGATGCAATCATTTTAGCAAGAACATTAGCCGGATTTGCCACCGCCCCGCCATAGAGTCCAGAATGTAAATCCCGGTTTGGTCCGCTCACTTCCACTTCCATATAACTCAGACCACGCAATCCAACGGTAATGGAAGGGATATCCGGTGCGATCATCGTAGTATCGGAGACGAGGATGACATCGGACATGAGCAGTTCTTTATGGTCAACACAAAACTTTTTCAGGCTGGGTGAGCCGATCTCCTCTTCGCCTTCGATCATAAATTTGATGTTACAGGTGAGGGCATCCGTACGATTCATGTATTCAAATGCTTTCACATGCATAAACAGCTGCCCTTTATCGTCATCTGCTCCCCGGGCATATATTTTTTCGTCCCGGATTTCCGGTTCAAAGGGCGGAGAATCCCAAAGCTCAAACGGTTCGGCTGGTTGAACATCATAATGTCCATAGACGAGGACTGTCGGGGCATCCTTGTCCACCATTTTTTCACCATACACTATGGGATGTCCCTGTGTTGTAAAAACCTCTGCTTTATCAGCGCCGGCTTCCAGGAGTTTATCCTTAATAAATTCTGTAGCCCTGGCCATATCTTTCTTATGCTCGGGTTTTGCACTGACCGATGGTATCCGGATGAAGTCGAACAATTCATCCAGGAACCGTTGTCTGTTCTCATCAATGTATTTTGTAACTTTTTCCATTGTTTATTGATAGATTATATGATTAACTGTTACAATGTGGGTTCTGCATATTACGCATTCATTTAACCCGGATTTTACAGTTGTTACCGGGTTATGCTTCGTGCTGCTATTTCCAGTTCCCTGTACCATTGTTTTCCAAATTTCCGGATCAACGGATCCTTCAGAAACCTGTACACGGGTATTCCCATTTTTTCTCCGAGGATTCTGGCCGGTTTACAGATCTCCCACGGTTCATAATTCACGCTGTTAAACCCGGAATGGTTCTTAACTTTCACCGGGAATAGATGACAGGAAGCTGGTTTTCTGAATGTTATCCTTTTTTTTTGATAAGCTCTTTCGATGGCACACTTATATATTCCCTCCTCGATCAGGGTATAGGCGCACTCCCTGTTCATGATCAGGGGAGTAACCAGGTCACCGTCTGCATCGGTCATGCTTGTACCTATTTCTTCAATTGATTGAATTCCTTCAGGCCGCAAAAAGGGTTTTACCTTTTCGTAGATCTGCTCCAGTATGATTCCTTCTTCCGGTTCAAGGGGAGCACCCGAATCACCATAGAGACAGCATTCGCCCTTGCAACTGGCAAGGTCACACACAAATTGTTTTTCAATGATATCTAAACTCACTATGGCGTTACCTATCTGTATCAAACGAGTATGGATAACAGGGTTAAACGAGCAGGCTTTTGCCGGTCATCTCTTCCGGTATTTCTATTTCCATCATTTCCAGGATGGTTGGTGCGACATCCGCTAAAATTCCGTCTTTCAACCCCCGCTTCAGACCTGAAATAAGGATTACAGGAACAGGATTAAGTGAATGGGCGGTATTGGGTGATCCATCCGGGTTAACGGCATTATCGGCGTTCCCATGATCGGCAATAATCAAAACGGAGTAGTTGTTTGCCCTGGCTGTCCTGACCACTTCCCCTGCACATTCATCCACCGCATGTACGGCTTTCAGGATCGCCTCATAATCGCCGGTGTGGCCTACCATATCTCCATTGGCAAAATTAAGGCAAATGAAATCGGCTGTTTGTTTTTGCAGTTCCGGCAGAATGGCATCCTTCACCTCATAGGCACTCATTTCCGGTTTCAGGTCATAGGTAGCCACTTTTGGTGAGGGGATCATTATTCTTTTCTCGTTTTCAAATTCATCCTCTCTTCCTCCCGAAAAGAAAAAGGTCACATGAGCATATTTTTCCGTTTCAGCGATCCTGATCTGTTTTTTCCCGGTATTTGCCATGATCTCCCCCAGTGTATTCGCTACATGCTCTTTATCGTAGACTACCAGTACATTTTTAAATGTATCATCATATCGTGTAAGGGTTAGATAATGGAGCGGGATGGTTTTCATCTCCAATTCCGGAAAATCTTTTTGTGTCAGTGCTATGGTAATTTCCCTGAGTCGATCGGTCCGGAAATTGAAGCAGATTACAACATCATCCGGTTTTATTTGTCCAACCGGCATACCCGTGGCGTCTGTTTTGACGATGGGTTTTATGAATTCATCGGTAACACCCTGCTCATAGGACTCTTTCATGGCGTCCTGGATGGACCGTGTTTTTTTCCCAATTCCCTTTACCAAGGCATCATATCCGGTTTTAATCCGTTCCCAGCGATTATCCCGGTCCATGGTATAATACCTGCCAGCCAGGGTTGCAATGGTTCCATTCGAATGCTTCAGGTACTCTTCCAGTTCCCTGATAAATCCGAGACCACTCCTCGGATCAGTGTCTCTGCCATCGGTCAGGGCATGGATAAACACCTTATCCAGCCCATAGTCACCGGTCAGATCACACAGTTTATACAGGTGCTCATTCAGTGAATGGACACCCCCATCAGACACCAGACCGATAAAATGCACACTTTTATGGTTATCCCGGGCATAATGGAAAGCATCAACAAGGTGGGGATTTTCAGTAATGGAATTGTCTTGCACTGCTTTATTTATTTTTACCAGGTCCTGATAAACCACTCGTCCGGCACCAATATTCAGATGGCCCACTTCTGAATTTCCCATCTGTCCTTCAGGCAATCCGACATTTTCACCACTGGTTCTGAGGGTTGCATTTGGCCAGGCAGCTAAAAACTCATCCATGTTCGGGGTATCTCCATTGTAGATCGCATCGGAGACCGTTTTATCTCCGATTCCCCAACCATCGAGGATAACCAGTAAAACTTTATTTCTCATTTTCCACTCTGTATATTTGGTTACGTACAGTAAAAGGTAGCTGTTTTTCACAACCACTCAACACGTGTAATCGTGTCTCCAATAAAAATTGAATTACAAAAGTATTCTTTTTACGGAAAGAAAAAAAGCGACCTGTTTTTATCGTGCAACAGGTCGCTTTGAACGATTGTTCTACCGAATCCGGATCACACCGGTAGAATTGGGTTTAATGAATCACAATGAAACGATTCCATCCCTGAGTATTATGCTCAGAATCGGACACATGAATCAGGTAAACACCCTGCCGGTAGTTTGTAACATCCAAGGAGAACAGGTCATTACCCTTCTGCAGAACATTAATTTCAACCAGTGCTCCCACTTCATTGAACACATGAACCTGCATATTCCCTTTTAGTACCTGATCAAACTTCAGGAAGATCTCACCGGATGCTGGATTTGGATAAACCAGGTAATCGAGTGCGCCGGTTCTGGCCGGAGTATCAAAAATAGGGGTTCCCAGCAGATCTTTAAATCCGACATAGGCTGCCTGGTATACATCTTTGGTGTCTTCATTCTGAACAAATGCAACCAGTACGAGTGAATCCAACGAAACAAAATCTGCCGGATTAAAACTCCAGGACTGATATACCGTGACCGAATTAGTTTCATCCCACTGGTCGACCAGGCTTGTTCCGCCGGCATCGGGAAGCATCTTTTTCAACACACTTTCATATGCCGTTGATTCGTTCTCCACAATAGCAATATGCAGCGTAATGTTTTCCCCTTTCAGTGTTGTATCAATCAGAGCAGCATCAGCTTCCACATAGATGTTGTTACCGACAATGTAAGAGGAACTCAGATCGATCGTGGTCAGCGGGTCTATCAGGATATTTCGCAGCAAATTACTCTCCTTCCAGTTATATTCTCCCGTTTCACCGTCGAAACCCTGGAAGGGGTATAATCCGTCCATGACTGAATAGGGAACGGAAGCAACTCCGTAGTAGAGTGTTCTGGAACTGGGTCCGGATGGGAAATAGCTATTCCGGGGATCTGTACCCGGGAAGCTGGTATGGTATTGAATATCGATCACCTCTCGAGGATTCTGTTCTGTGATGTTATTTATATCGGCATCCGCATCGAGGCTTTGAGCACTGGTTGAATTGGTAAAATGTTCCAGGATTACTATTCGGGTTCTTTCTCCGACCCACACGTTATCAAAGGCAACTCCTTCGTAGTTACTGGCTACAGCATCCGATCCAAAGGCAACTCTCATTCTGAATTTGGTTCCTTTCAGGTGGTCAATCATGTTCCTTGCTTCTTTCCATGCCGACTGGGAGGTTCCTGTCCATCCAAGTCTTTGTCCTCCGGGCTCGCCTGTAAGCAGGGCAGAGTTGTACCAGTTGATCCCGTCCTGGTTAGACCCAAGAATGGTCCAGGTTTTACCATCGTCAATGGACGTTTGTATGGCAGCTCCATCCCGTGTATTTTCGGTATGTGCCCAGACATCCAGGCGCACCATGGGTTTTACAATTTCAGAAAAGTCAAAGCAGGGGCTTTCAACGTAAGACTTTTCATTCGCACTGTAAAGTCCTCCAAGGCTGGTCACCCAGGCATCCCCTTTCAGAGTATCACCGATGATGGTTCCTGATGGTTTTCCAAACTCCCAGCTATTCGGTGAACCCGGGTCCGCATCGCTCAGCCATCCTCCCGTTCCCCCTTCGAAATCTTCAAAATAGGGATTATCAGCATTTACCAGGAAGGTGGGTCTTACGGGAACGATCTGTACAACTGTATCCCTGCAGCCAAAGTCGTTTTCAACCTTCAGTTCAACATCATAATTATCGGAGAGGTCATACTTATGGTATGGATCGGACAGGGTAGTATCTGAAGATACCGTTCCATCATCAAAATCCCAATTCCAGGAAATAACATTACCCTCCACTTCGGCAAATTTAAACATGAAATGCAGGGTATCTCCAAGGCATTCGTTTTCCCATCCAAACAGTGCCCGTGATATCGACTGGAACTCCTGGATCTGCTGAACCTGATCGGTACAACCAAAATTATTGGTTGCTTTTAATACAATTAGTTTTGTCCCAACTGAATTGTAGTCATGCCATGGACTCTCTTCTGCACTGGTTTTGCCGTCACCGAAATCCCATTCCCATGTTACAACGCTTAGTGCATCCGGTGAGGTATTGTTAAAATGTATGGAATCGGTTCCCGCAGAAGTAATAATACAACTATCGAGTATTTCAAAGTCCAATACCGGTAAAGAATTAACGGTAATTATTTTCTCATCATGAAGAATGCACTGTGAAAAATCACGGGTATAGGTGTAGGATACGGTTCTTTGACCGGGTACACCCTTCTTCGGGTCAAAATAGTAAACATCGGGGAAAGGATTCGTAACACCCAGACCCGTTACCTCTTCCACTCCTTCAAAACCGACAATTCCTTCATTGTAAACACTGCCCAGGAGTTCAATCTTAACCGAATCATCATTCGCACAGTACGCAGGATCCAATCCGGAAAGAACTACATTTCCCACATAATCCACCCTGAAGGTTTTCGAAATGGAAGCCTGACCAATAATAAAGTTTATAGGGGGATCGAGATAAATGTAAAAGTAATATGTGATCAGGTGGTCACCTGCTCCGGCAGCAGCCGGGTCGAAATATGCGTGATCGGGGGTAGAATCTTCGATGATCCCCGGGCCGACAAAGTATCCATACGGCGCTCCGTTAAACAACACCGTACCGGTGAGGGTATCTACAGGTGTATCGATGCAATAGATCAGGTTTCCACTTCCGTTATCATATGCGTGCTCTGCAGTAAAATCCCCCAGAGCCTCAACCACATCAAACTGGACCGTTTTACTATCGGTACATCCATTTGCATCGGTATAGGTATAGGTAACATCGTTCGGGCTGGATGTACTTGCCTCTGAAGGATGGAAGAATCCATTCCATACTGCATAACCGGAATAGGATCCCCCTGCAGGGCTGCCTCCGGTTAGTTCTACATCAGCATCTGTATTCAGGAAGTCGGTTTTCGGAGGATTGAACGTAACATCAGGCAAGTCATTCACGGTTATTGAGGCACTGGGAGCGAGTATCTGTCCACTACAGCTTTTAAAATCTACCACATTTGTAATAGTGTATGTCATGGTGGTAGCATAACTATTGCTGTCCGTTATATCAAAATAACTTGAACTGGTGATTTCAATGCCGGGCTTTGATCCGGTATAGGTTACCGTAATGGGATTGGTCCCCTGGAACAAAGAGACTCTCCAGGTCCCGGTTTCGTCTACGCAGATCGAATTGTCTCCCTGCACAGCAATGGTAGCAATCGGTTTAGGATTCTCTGTCACCGAGTAGGGATTTGATGGTTCGCTATAACATCCATTGTAGCCGATTCTCCTGACGGTGTAATCGCCTGCTTCTGAAACCGTGTTATTCCGGGAGGATATATCGTTATTCCACAAATATCCGGTGGAATATTCCTGGCACCTGAGTGTGAGTGTGGATCCTTCACAAAATTCACTTACTCCTCCTGTTGGATATGAGTCGATGGTGGTAGGGTTACTCGGATGATTATTGAGTGTAACATTGAAGGTGCTTGTTGTAGTGGAACAACCCTTATCCGTAGTCTCGGTCAATCTAAGCTCACCCTGATCCTCATCGTTATCCCATGTCCACTGCATAACCAATGAATCCAGTGTTGTGGAACCTACCGGAGTACCGTAATCAAAGCTGCCCCATTCGTAGGTGCTTCCTGAAGTCCCGACGGCATAATATACATCGATGGCTCCATTACATGTAGTGGTCGGTCCTGTAATGGATGGCGTTGGTAAAGGATTAATG
This sequence comes from uncultured Rikenellaceae bacterium, assembly GCA_964389685.1. Taxonomy (GTDB): domain Bacteria; phylum Bacteroidota; class Bacteroidia; order Bacteroidales; family VadinHA17. The sequence goes on along the minus strand of CAYMFM010000042.1, from coordinate 4,958 downwards.
TTTACCGTAGCGGTTCCCGAAAAAGTACCCAGTACATCGTCATTGTCTTTTACTTCGGTCAGCACATAGGTTCCATCATCGGAAACGGTGATGGAAATAGGGGATGTTTGATTAGTAAGCTCGATGATGGACAAATCCGGCTGCTGGTACTTGATATCCCATGGTGAAGTGCCTCCACTGACAGTTACAGTCAGATCATATGTCTCCCCTTCACAGATATCCACGGTTTCGGTAGTCAATATTGCAGTGGGTTCATTTAGAGCTGTAAAGGTAACACCTGTATTAACCGTTAGCCCGGAACCTCCTGATGTGTCATCAATTTCACTGGAAGCTATAATCAGTGTGAGGTCAGCTATATCGGAACTATAATCAACGTTCCTGTTTCCGGAAAGGGCGATCGTTGCGGATGTGGATCCTGTTCTGGTAATGGTTCCCTTCAATACCCCATGTGGAAGATTGGTTAGTGTCCAGTCTGCGGGTGTTAATGTTTCAACAAAGGTGCCACCGGTAAGCGTTACTGTAATGATTTCCCCATCTTCGGAACCTTCCATGATCTCACCATCATCGGTCATGGATAAGGATTCATCATCATCTATTGCTGTAAAGGTAACACCTGAAGTGGCTTCAAGCGCAGAGCCGGTATACCCGATAATCTCACTATCAGGAATAGAAACCGTCAGATCAGCAATATCTGAGTCATAATCTTCACTCCGGTCGCTGGTCAGGGTGATGGAAAGTTCCGTATCACTTTGGCGTGTAATGGTATGATTCACACCCCCCGGCAGATTGCTAACGGTAATATTACCCGGTGTAACAGGATCTTCAAAGGTTAATCCTGTACCGGTAAGTGTGACGGTTATCACTTCGTTATTTTCAGCTCCTTCGGTTATTGTTCCATCGTATGTCAAGGCAATGGACTGGGCGGAGAGATACCCTGAAAGGGTAAAAAGGAACATAACCATTGTAGGTATAATTCTTCGCATAGCTTATTCATTATTCAGTTCATCGAAAGGGAGGTTTCCATTGTTTAATAGAGTTTACCCCTACTATTGGTTTTTATGAGAGCAATCTCCCGATTATTATCCTCGGGTATGCCGGTTGATCCGACCATTATGAAACCACCATCAGCAGTCAGTTGCAGGGAGGTTCCGAATTCGTTTCCTGTTCCACCGAAGGTCATTGTTTCACCGTCCAGTACTGCACCTAAAGGATCTGTTAACACCAGATAAAAATCAGAATTACCAGGAGAAGCAATCATTGAACCCAGGACAGCAAATCCTCCATCCGGTGTCACCTGCACCGATTTTCCTGAAGTTTTTCCTGTCGTTTCAATAAAAGTAGCAGGAGTACTCCAGGATTTTGAAATGTCTTCAATGGTGAGTTTTAGCTTGTGAATGAACATTTTTGAGTTTGCCCCGTCATCCAGGGTGCCTGCCATGATGTATTCATTATCCTGGATGTGTTGAATCGATTCGCCAAGATCATTACCACTGCCACCAAAAATCACATTTGACCACCCAACCCCATTGCCGGTGATGTGGATGGTAATGATATTTGAATTGAGCAATCCTTGTCCCGGATCTTCCAAACTGGTCGTGCCAATCACGATAAATTCATTTTCATTGGGGACTTTAATAATCTGGTTTCCAACATCTGAAACTCCATATCCCCGTGTAGCATACCAGGATCCATCATTCTCGAGTATATCTCCGGTGATTGTAGTCCGCACAACGATAATATCATCATTTCCGTATTGATCGCTCTTACCGGTCATAATATATCCATTGTTCAATTCAAGCACGGAGTTTCCAACCTGGTTCCCTGCTTTAACGATCTTTTTTTCCCACTGGACGCTCCCCTGATTATCCGTTTTTAGCAGGTAAAGATCTGTTTTGCCGGCCTGGTTGTCAAACCATGAACCAACCAGGATAAATCCGCCATCCTCTGTTAGTTCGATACTGTTTCCAACATCATTGCCAGGTCCTCCGAAATATAGTGACCATTGTTCGTTTCCATATTGATCGGTTCGGATCAGTGCTATATCTGTATCACCGGATCCTGTTGTTGAGGTTCCGACTACTATGTATCCGCCATCGGTCAACTGTTTTACATGGTTCCCTTCATCCACCATTGAATTTCCGAAGAATTTGATGAAGGCTTCGGACTGACCCTTTTTGATTGCTTCCTCTGAGCAACCAATACAGAGAATCAGTAGGGTTATAATAGCCAAATTGTTTCTTTTCATGGCAGGAACTCTTTTACTATGACTAAATCATTTAAAAATTGGTTGCTTTTCTGAAACATAAATGGGGTATATCCAACCCAATGAGATATACCACATATTAATATACATGTCGTCATCTATATGTTTATACCTGAAAATCAGTTCACTATGAGGATCAAGTCTGTTTTCTGCATTAACAATTTTTGTAAATCCGGCAAGAAATCGCATGTCAAACAGGAAATACCCTTTGCCCCGGTAGTCAAACTTCAGACCGGCACCTGCCTGGCCATAGAAATTTAGTTGGGTTCTGTTATTCAAGTCATTTGTAGCGATATTCTCACCCGATACAATATCCAGTGAACCATCGGAATAGTATCTCTTCGGATCGATGGTAGAGCCAAGGTTATAGGTCCCGACAATTCCCGCACGCAAATAGGGTCTCCATTTCCCCTTTGTCAGGTCGACTGTACATGACAAAGGGAACGCAAGCAGGGACATGGTTTCATAAATCTCTATCTCATAGTTGGGATTAAAAACGCTGGTCTGTTGCTGAGGTATCAGTGAATAATAATAGACAGATTGCTGGTATAAGATCTCAAGGTTCAGATCAAACCGGGGTGAAAGGTACTTGATCACGCTTGCCCCTGCCTGGAAACCGGGTCCGGTTGCTTTATAGGTTCCGGAAGCACTTTCCAGATTATGCGGGCCGAATGGTTCTACCGAATAGGGGAAAGAGAGGTTTACACCTCCAATCACTCCCAGGGAAAATGAAGGGATTGTTTTGTAGGATTTCTTCAGGTAGACAAATTCTGCCGGATCTGCAGGAGTAATTTCATATTCAGGATATCTTTTCAGGAAATCAACCATAGCAGAGTCTGCTTTCTGCATGTTGTCCTCTGACAGAAAGGTTAAAATGATTAACTTATAAGCCTGCAAACGCTCCTCCTTGTTAAATCCTTCTGTAATACAGGATTCGAGCATTTGTGGGATGTTTTCAACCTGTCCCACGGAATACAATCGTTCGGCTTCCTGAAGCCTGAATACACATTCCTCTGATTGACTGTTTACCTTAAAGGCAACTAAAGTACAGAGAATGATTGAAAGGATAAGTATCTTTTTTACCATACTAAATTAGAAATAGAATTATTCATTATTATCACTTTGGCTTGCCGTTGTAATATTACAGGTTTCAACATAGTCGATATCTTCACCGACATAATTTTCCCATTCGATCGTTGAGAAGTTACGTTGGATCAGGCTACACATATTCACTGCCATATCTTCGGATCTTGTAGGTCTAGCTATCAGGCTCCCGCTGGAACCGGCAACAAACGACTTGCCATCGGGACTAAATGCAACACAATAAACCCATCCTTCACTATCTTTGATCACAATGGGTTGATCAAACAGGTTTGATGTTTCCCAGAGCTGAATCGTCCCGTCCCGTCCAACGCTTGCCAGTTTACTATCATCCGGACTATATTCAACATCTTCAATCAGGGCGACATGACCACGAAGGGTCTGTATCAACGTTCTTTTACGCATATCCCAGATTTTTACATTTCCCTTCTGGTCACCGGATACAAGAACTGAACCATCGTTGCTGAAACATACGGCAGAAACCTGATTTCTGGCCTCTTGATAAATGAGTACTGGTTCATCCGGGACCCGGGCCCACTGGTTCCAAAGCAGGAGTTTCCCTTCCTTGGTTGCCGCAGCAATCATCCTTCCGTCTGAGGATATAGCCAGATCCTGTACCGTAGTCTGTTGGTTGGGAATTGCTGTACTGGTTTCAGCAGCCACATTCCAGAGCAGCAATTTCCTATCACTCCCTGATGAAATCAATCTGTTGTCCGGTAAAAAAGAGACCGCCAATACTTCTCCAGCATGCCCGTTGAAACTCTTCATGTGAGCACCCCTGGCAGAAAGGTCGTATATCCTGACACCTGCCCAGGTTGCGCAGGCCAGCCATTTTCCGTCCGAACTGATTGCAAGATCTTTAACAACTATTCCACTGCCGCTGAGTACTGGAAAACTTTTATTCGGATCATTCAGGTCAAAATGCAATAATCTACCCTCACTGTCAACAGAATAGAATTCAGAACTTCCCGGCACAAACTGTATTGAATTCACATTATCATCATGGCCCTGGAATTCGATATACGATGACTTGTTTTTTACCTTCAATGCATTATAAAGCCCAAGGTAGATATCGGCATTATGGGCCGCTCCTTTATATTCCAGGTTAAACTGATAAGCCTGGTAAGCCAGCAGGCTTTTCAGGTCAAGATCCTGATCGACCTGAAGTGACTTGACAGACATGGCCTGTGCTATAGAGAGCAGCCTGTTTTGATAGGCCAGTTGTTCCTGTCGCCTGGCTTCGGACTCCTGTCTTCTGGCTTCCTCTGCATTTAAAGTAGCCCGTTTTTCGCCTTCAACTGCTCTTGCCTCATTGCTTGTAGCAAGTTCTTTTTGTCTGAGTGCTTCCTGCTCATTTGCTATGGCTACTTGGGAAGCGATATCGGCTGCATTTCTCTGTTTGGTTGCTTCTATCTCATTTTTCTGTGCCAGTGAGAGGTTATCCACCGCTTCCTGTGTTTTTTCCTCCGCCAATGTTCTTTGTGTATTGGCTTCGATGGTTTGTTCTTCAGCCCTCAGCCACTGTTTTTCCGCTTCCCTCTGCTGTATCACTGCAAAGAGCATGAATCCAAGGGAAATGATAGCAGCAGTTCCC
>CAYMFM010000041.1:2381-33735 GCA_964389685.1 uncultured Rikenellaceae bacterium | reverse complement strand
ACTGGCTTTATGTGCTCCTCCCAAGCAATATTCAATTATCTTTATACTCATCGGTTAATTGAATAGATAACCGGTCACTTAAAAGCAATAAAAAACGGTTACCATGAAGAAACATAGAGTAATCGGATTGATGTCAGGAACCTCGCTAGACGGGCTTGATATCGTACTCTGCCATTTCACCAAACAACCCGAGAAATGGAAGTATAAGATAATCAGCAGCAAGACAGTACCCTATTCGCGCGAATGGAAATCCAAACTGGGGAATGCGGATTGCTTGACCGGATCAAACCTTGTAAAACTCGATCAGGAATACGGAGCATTCCTCGGCCATATGGTTTGTGATTTTCTTGCAGAGAACCCGGAAGAGCCGGATTTTATCGCTTCGCACGGACATACTATATTCCACCAGCCCGAAAACCAAATTACCCTTCAGATTGGTAATGGTGCAATCCTGACAGCGGTTACCGGGATAAAGGTCATTTCCGATTTCAGGAGTGTTGATATAGCACTTGGTGGACAGGGCGCCCCGCTCGTACCCATGGGTGATGAATTTCTCTTCCCTGAATACGATTATTGCCTTAACCTTGGGGGGATTGCAAATCTTTCATACAACTCCGATGGAAAACGAATTGCTTTTGATGTTTGTCCGGTAAATATGGCGATAAATTCCCTGATGGAAAAAGTGAACCTGGATATAGACCTGAATGGAGAAAAGGGGAGATCAGGCAGAATCGTTCCTGATCTGCTCATCAGGCTGAATGCAATTGACTACTATCAGTTGAAAGGACCCAGGTCACTTGGAAAAGAGTGGTTCGAATCGACATTCCTTCCCATAACTGAAAAAGGAGATCTTCCGTTAAGTGATCTATTGAGAACCATATACGAACACATTGCAATGCAAATCGGAAAAGCAATAACGGGCAATGAAAAACAAACTGTTCTGGTTTCCGGTGGAGGTGCTCATAATGGATTCCTCATCGAACGGATTGAAGCCAATTCACCGACGCAATTCATCATTCCTGACAAAGCGATCATTGACTATAAAGAGGCCGTTGTATTTGCATTTTTAGGCGTTTTGCGTGACCGGAATGAGATCAATTGCTTCTCTTCCGTAACCGGGGCTTCACGCGATAGCATTGTTGGTTCCGTTTATGCCGGAAAACCGTAATCAGATTTTTCCCTTTTGTCAGAAAAATTTTATCTTCGCCATTTATTTATCTATCGATCAGATCATGGAGAATTTTAAAGCCTATAACCCCACAAAAATTCATTTTGGAAAACGGGTAACCGAAAAACTCGGGGAAGTGGTCCGGGATTATGGTGACCGAACAATGCTGATTTATGGTAAGGGATCAGCTGTGAAATACGGTTATTATGACCTGATCAGGCAACAGCTGCAATCCGCCGGATTGGAGATCATTGAATTTCCAGGGATAAAACCGAATCCCATTATTGAGGTTGTAAACCAGGGGATCAAGATAGGATCAGCGAAACAGGTGGATTCTATTGTTGCACTTGGTGGAGGGAGTGTGATCGATTCGGCTAAAATTATCTCACTGGGCATTCCGGGCAAGTACCCGGGCTGGGATATCATGAAAGGGAAAATTGAGCTGGATCAATCCGTACCGCTGATTACCGTTCTTACACTGGCAGCTACCGGAAGTGAAATGAATGGGGCAGCCGTTATCCAAAATCATACAACCAATGAGAAGATCGGATACGTGAATGAACTTTCTTTTCCAAAACACTCTTTTCTTGATCCTGAATTTACCCTGTCGGTTCCCCGTGATTACACTGCTTACGGCATCGTTGATCTGATTGCACATGCTCTCGAAGCTTATTTTAGCAAAGTGGAGGTGAGCCTTACCGATCGTTTCATCGTTTCAATAATCAAGGATGCGATGCACTACGGCCCGCTGCTTTTGAAGGAACTTGACAATTATGAGTACAGGGCTAACATCATGCTCGATGCTATGTGTGCACTGAACGGAATTACAAGTTATGGAAGGGATAGAGGCGATTGGGGTGTCCATGCTATTGGCCACCAGCTTTCCCTTTTATATGATCTGGCGCATGGAGCAACCCTTTCAATAGCCTATCCTGCCTGGCTCAAACTGCAAACCTCGCGCATCGGAGAAAGGATCGCCGGATTAGGAAAAGATCTGTTCGGGGTCAATTCTGCAGCTGCAACCATTGACCATTTAACAAAATTCTTCGTTTCCCTGAAGTGCCCGGTTCATCTTGGCGCTGTGGGAATCGACAATGGCAAAAAAACGGAGATCGTGCAAATCATGAACCAGAACAAGGTATCGGGAATGAATCACCTGCTTTCAAAAAAAGACCATACAACACTGGTGAACCTGATGATGTAGGATTTTATTCATTCACCATCACTGGATCATACGATTTGGCAACTTATTTTACTTGTGGAATTATATTAAATGAAAAAATATTCGTAATATTGCGGTCGTTTTATAAAACCCTTTTATTCAATCGATAATACTGCGTAGGATGGAATTAATGAAAGTTGTTGATAAAGAATTTGCTTTGCAAAAGGATTTTCCTCACTTCACCGCAGGAGACACCATAACCGTTCACTATATGATCAAGGAAGGGAATAAGGAGCGAATTCAGCAATTTCGCGGAGTGGTCCTCCAACGGAAAGGAAGAGGGCATACCATAACGTTTACCGTACGGAAAATGTCGGGAAATATTGGTGTTGAAAGGATTTTCCCTGCAGCATCTCCCTTTATTGAAAAGATCGAGTTGAATAAACGAGGTAAAGTTCGGCGAAACAGGATCTTTTACCTCCGCGAGCGCACCGGGAAAAAAGCAAGAATCAAAGAAAAGAAACTTTAATTCACTTCGCCACCTGGAGGTGGAAATTTTTCAACATCCAACATCAACGTTCAACGTTCAACATCCACCATAGATTTTTTTACCGACAGGCGTGCATATGGCACAATTACCATTTAGCAAATAACCCTTTGCTCTAACGCTATATCTATGGAGTAAAAAAATGTTTCGCTTTAATAATTCGCATTGGAATATCGCTATTTCACAGGGTAAACCCTGCCTGCAGGAGAGGCGGCAGGCAGCTATTCACCAGGCTTCGACTAACTCATGTAATTTTCAAATCTGCTTGCCATTCCTTCTAATTCTCCCCAAATAACGAGGAAGCAAATTTGCATAATGCTTTGTTATTGTTTAATAACTTATCCCATGGGAATGCCTTCAGGATAGTTTTGTTCTATTTTACGCCTGGAGAAGTGCGGTCCACGTAGCGATTTCCTATTGAATAGCTGATCAGTTGGACCAATTGTTAGCGTTATACAAGACCCCGGGTTACGCTCACTGAAGTTCGCTCACCCGGGGTTATTAATTTTTCAACTCCTCTGGAGTTGTTGCTAATTCCTGACTCAGCCAGTAGACTTCTAATTTTAACACTGAACTTATCTCATCTCTCAACCGAGAACCAAGCACCCAGGACCCAGCACCTGTTTCTCTCACCACTCACCTCTCACTTTTACAACTCTGTCCTCCCTTGTCCGCCGTATTCGCCTCAGGCGGAAAAGACGGATGAACTCTGAACTCTGCACTCTGTACTCTTTCATCCTTTGCCGAAGGCACGCCTATGGCGCATCCTTCATCCTTCATCCTTCATCCTTCATCCTTCTTTATCCCTTCCACCTTATCTTTTGCTGCCTGAATAATCTTATCTCCTTGTTCCTCGGCTGCCTTAATGAGTTTATCGGCTTTTTCCCTGGCTTCATTTCGCAGTTTATCTGCTGCTCGTTGTGCAGCTAATTCTGCAATGCGACCTTTTCCTTTGGCTTCATTTTCCAGTTTTTTTGCACTGGCATCTGCTTCCTCTATCACTTTCGCCGCTGTTTTTTCCGCAGCCTCGATAAGATCCGCGGCTTCTTTTTCGGCTTGTTGAATGATCCGTTGAGCCCCTTCATCGATCTTTTCAATAACCTCCTCTTTCTTTTCTTCAACCTCCTGTTTTACGGTCTCTTTCAATTGCTCTTTTACCTGTTCCACCGCACTTCCACCCGATTCTTTCATACCCAGGCTGATTTTCGGGTCGGTAAACGTACCACCAACATTCACATCCACATTGACAAACTCACCCGGCTGAACGTTCAATCCCACCGCCCGGGCTTCAGCAGCCAGATCATCGATTACCTGGTTTGCTGCAGACCCAAACGCCGATCGTGGAATTTTCATCTTAACCAGGTAGTTCATGGTTTGATCTAATCCCTGATCACCGCCAATCACCATGTCAATATTCCCAATGCTGGCTTTAAAGGGATCAACAAATACCCTCCCGTCCCTTATGTTAAAACTGATGTTCAGATTTTTAAATGTGTTGGAACGCTTCTCATTCAGTTTTAATGCACTGGTTATCAGGTCAAATGTTTTCGAGCTGACAACCTGCACCGAATCAGATGCAAGTTTCCCATATCCATTGATGGTTTCCATCACAGGCAGCATATCTGATGCAAGCAGGCTGCTGAATTCCAGGTCTATCGACATATCACCATTGAGGTTTTTTGCAACCGGTACCAGTGACTGCACGGTATTAAAGGTGTTGAATGCAGAGGGTATTCCGATAGAAGAGATACTGAGGTCCAGATGAGCTTCCGGTTTGGCCATATCCTGCGTGTTATACTCACCGTTTAAAGCCATCGTCCCTTCCAGCAGGTTCATTGTCAATCCTTCCATCACAGCTTTTCCATCCTTTATGAATATAATTCCGCGAATGTTCGACAACTCAATGTTATCATATTTGACCATGTCCAGGGCAGAAGTCAGCCTGAAATCGATATTGTCGGGTATTTCTATAACAGACAGTGATGATGTATCTTCCTCAACCACTACCTTTTCTTCACTTTCCGGTATAAGCTCATTCAAATCCAGCAACGATGATGTAAACTCAAGGTTGCCTGAAACGGTTTCATCCTTGAAGATAAAGGGTATAAAATTCTCCAGTCGTCCGTTCAAATGAATATCACTCTGACCTATCTGGACATCAAAAGAGGAGAGATTGACAAACCGGGGTGAAAAATCAAGCACTACATCATTAATTAACAGATCTTTGGGCAGGTCAGGACTCGTGTATTCAAAACCCGAAAGAGCCAGCCGTCCATCCGCTTTAAAATCTTCATATTGTTCATTTTCGATCATTGACATCCTGCCGCCCAGTTCAAGGTGCATATCCACCAATCCTTTCAGGCTGATATCCTCCAGGGGAATAATATCCAAAAAACTGGCAAGGTTAAATTTCCCGGTGACCCTGCCCTCTACTTCAGGATCGCTGACCGGAGTTTTAAGATGGATTTCAGCATCGACAGGATTTTCAGCAATACTCAGGTGAAACCGGTTCAGGTCGACGGTTGACCCGTCCAGATCATTTCCATCCAATGAAAGAACCATGTCGATCGCAACATCTTCAACTGATTTGGGTAGATCAGGGTATTTGAACATGGCATCGGAAACATTCAGTTCAAGTCCTATGTCAGGAAGTGTACTGTCCGAAGCACTGTAGATGCCCCTGGCATACCCATTCAGTGCCAGTTGTCCTGATGTTTCCAGATCCTGAAAATCGTTCATATAGATAGCAGGGATAAGCGAAAGCAGGGTTTTAAAGCTTGTCTCCCCGGTTTGAAAGGTTAGATCCGTCTCAATGTCGTCACCGGGCATATTCAGGTTCCCGTCAAAACCGAATACCAGCTCATTCAAGGCAATCTCATTCTCACGGAAGGTGAAATTCATATTTTTCAGATCAGCTCCAATGTCAATGTTTAAGATTAACACGGCATCTTTCAAATACCGGATACCCCCCAGCATGAAATTAAGCGATTCGGTTCGTGAATAGATTTTCATATCGGTATAGTCCTGGGTCATATCTCCACGTAAAACGAAATTGAATCCATCCAGGGATGCCTGCATATCGGCTTTCGAATCCTGGTAGCTGATCGATCCGTTTCTGATCTCCAGCTTTTGCAGTTGAATGTGAAAAGAGGGTGCCTCCCCGGCAGTGGTATCGGCTACTTCTTCAACACCGCTCTCTTTGGCAATATCCCAGTTTGCTGACCCATCTTCAAGTACAAGAGCCATAACGCGGGGTTCATCGAGCAAAATTGAACGAACCTCAATTCCTTCATCCCCAAATACGCTGAAAAGATTCACCGAGAGGCCGAATGAGGTGAATGCAACCAGGGTATCCCCTTCGAATTCTTCAAGTCCGACTACGGAAAGGTCAGTCATACCGACATACAAACGTGGAAAAGTGCGGATAAGGTTGAGCTTGAAATCCGTAAACTCAACTTTTGCATTCACATTTTTATTGAACTCATTTTTAGCAAGCTCCATCAACTGGGGTTTAAAAATGATGGGCAGCACAATTATTAATACCAGCAGTATAATGACAATAATAAGTAGTGTTTTTAGAAATACTTTTATGAACTTTTTCATGATCATGGAATTATAATGCAACGGATGTATAAAGGTAAACATCTTTAATGAAATGTCATCCGGTAAAGGGAGTAATTGATAGCTAGAATAATGCAATAGGGTGACGCAAAACGATCAATCATGCAGACCCGGTTTATCATGGGAAGAAATGGCCTGTTATGCAGGAAGGAATTTCTTTATCCCATCAAGCAATTCACTGGCATTCACCGGTTTTGAATAATATCCGTCAAATCCCATCAGCAGGTATTCCTCCTTTTCACCAGCCATGGCGTATGCTGTAATCGCAATGATGAGTAGGTTTTTGTTCTCCTGTTTTATTGTGCGGAGGGCTTCAATCCCATCCATAACCGGCAGCTTGATATCCATCAGGACCAGGTCAACCTGTTCCTTATGAAAAAGATCAATGGCTTCTCTTCCATTTTTCACCCATTTGAGTTTTGCCCGTGTTGGGGATAGAACCCCTTTCAGGTAGGCATAATTCGATAGATCATCTTCAACGATCAGAATAACATATTTATTCCAGTTGTATTTTGTTTTTGTATGATCCTGGATTTCTTTATGGATCTTTTCCTTCTGTTTTTTCAGGGGGATGGTAAAGATAAATTCACTACCGACATCTTTTTCAGATTCGAGACCAATGGATCCCCCCAGCAGATCAACCAGGTTTTTAGTTATTGCCAATCCAAGTCCCGTGCCGCTATTGAGTTTCCCTTTGTGTTCCTTTACTTTCCAGAACCGGTCAAATACCAGTTTTGTTTCTTCTTCCGACATACCAATGCCTGTATCCCTGACAAAAAAAACCAACTGCTTTTTCTGTTCCCTGAAACCGAATGCAACCACACCTTCATCCGTATACTTGAATGCATTGCTCAGCAGGTTTGCCAGGATCTGCTTCAGCCGAAATCTGTCCGTATAATAGAGGAAAGACTCGGCATATATGGGAAGGTCAAGATTTAGTTTCACATCGGTCTTATCCATTTTCTCCCGTTCACTTGAATAGGTGTCGTACAGTTCCTGCATCATTTCAAACAGGTTGAAATAGGATTTCTCCAGTTTCAGTTCACCGGCTTCAATTTTTGAGATGTCTATGATGTCGTTGATCAGGTTTAGCAATAACTCGCCACTGGAATGAATGTAACCCAGGTATTTTGTCATGGTTTCCCTATCGATGCTCTCATCCTTGAGCAACTGGCTAAATCCCAGGATACTGTTCATTGGGGTTCGGATCTCATGCGACATGTTTGCGAGAAATGCAGATTTCAATTGGTCGGAAACCTCAGCTTTGCGTTTCTCCTCAAGCAGGTTTAACCTGGCGTAGGAGACAACAAAATAGATAATCAAAATGGTGGGTAACAGAACCGAGTAATGGTCAATGGCTCGGATGGAGGGATCATCATATGGAATAACAAGATGCGGGAACCATTTTTCAAGAAAATAAAGTACCAACAAATTAAGGATCAGCAGACTCACCATGATAATCCTTGCACTACCGGTATGAACAAAGATGAAAAAGGCAAGGATGGCAAAATAGATATAGGTCACGGGGCCGTTTGATCCGGCATTTGCCAGCCAGAGTAAACTGAGAAGGATCAGTCCGGCAAGCGACAGGATATAGAGTGGCAGGTAAAATTTCTGCCTGATACGGGAAAAATAATAGAGACCAAACAGCAAAACCGTGGTAACGGCAGTTAACAGTTGAAGATAGAGACCCAGGTGAAGGGCAATGTTGAAAACCATTGATGAGAATGCCGTAAGTCCTCCAAGGATTAATGAACCATTCAGGAACCGGTGTTCCAGGAAGAATTTTTCTGATGTGCCGAACAGCATATCGGCAAAAGTTCCTATGTTAAATGGTTTACGAGTCGGTATCCCCATGAACATAAAAATTGAAAAAATCTGCTGGTCCTTATCCATGTGCAATTTAGCCATTTCTGCTAACATAGATCAATTTTTTCCTATCTTTGCGGAGTATCTGGACCCGTAGCTTAATCCCGATTTTGCAGAAATCTTCGATTTCTTATCAAAATCGAGGATCCTCGAAAATCTAATCCGCCATTGGGCGGAAGATTTTCGGGATTGGATTTTCAGGCTGCAGATCAGATACATGCGAATGTATATACTTTACAATGGACCCGTAGCTTAATTGGATAGAGCACCTGACTACGGATCAGGAGGTTGGGGATTCGAGTTCCTCCGGGTTCACGAGCAAATGAAAGCAATAGTAAACAAGACAAAAGCGAGCTGAAAAAGGAAAGCTCGCTTTTCTTTTTTCAGCGAGCGTTGGATTGTAGATTGCGAAGCAATCATTGCTTTCATTTGCAGCTCTGAAAAGGAGGATCCGCCCGAATCCGCCATCAGCGGATGAGGGCAATTCCTCCGGGTTCACAAAAGAAATAAGCATAGTAGATTAATATATAGTCTGTTATGCTTGTTTTATTTAATCCTTACTGTAACTATACTGAAATAAAATAGCCTGTTTAAGGTGCTTTTTAGTTCCTTAGAGAGACCTTCTCTGTCATGGAAAGTAATATCCTTTTCCATCACAATCGAGACAATTCTTACGCCTCCCTTTACATCTACATGGTATTGCTCCTTCAGGTAAATCATCAATTTTCATATTCTTCTCACCAGAGAATAAGGTTATCCCAAGCCAGTCTTCCCATCCATTCCATCCTCTTTTTTGATAAGCTATCTCTGGATAAGAGTAAATATTTTCTGCTTTTTTGCAACCATCGGACAATTCACCTTTACAAAACTTTTTCCAATCTGATATTGATTTCAACTTTCGATTACGAATGAAATTTTTTGTGGTTTTATAATCTTTAAAGTCAATATCTTTTCCAAACCAATCATTCCAGTCTTTCCACCCTTTGCTTTTATATTCAAGGTTGGGTTTTGATGGGATTATTAAATCATATTTATGATGTATAGGATTTGGGTCATCAATATAACTTATCCAATGCTTTATATCTCTTATACGAAGACTCCTCACAAACTCTCTCGCATCAAAGAAGAGTGAATAGGTCTTCTGATTTTCGGGTGGAATCAACCAATCTTTCCAGTCTTTCCAACCATAATGTCTATATCTTTTATCTGGTTCATCTGGAATATTTTTCGGGAGAGGATTTTTATTGGGGCATTTTCCAGCTACAAGCAGTTCCCATTCTTCTTTATATTCAAACTTATATGACCGAGCTATTTCCTTCGCTTGTTCAAATGGCATCCAGGAGTGAATTTTATCTGGTTGATCCCATAAATCTTGATGTGAGAATAACATGACTAATGGTCATTTATACAACACAATATTTGTCAGTATTTTATGTGCAACTGCTACTCCCCCCAAACCTTTGCGATTCGATCTTTGATTTTTTGCTCGAAAGTTTCTATAACTTGTTTATTTTAATCCGAGCTTTGGCTTCTTTTTCGGGCATTTATCAATAACTAATGATTACTGCATTTCTTTCCATTTAAGCGTATGATTATGATAATCTTTCATTTCGCCATACAATATTATACCATAATAGGATAGTTGGTCATATACTTCAGATTCAAATCCAACTCTTTTATTTTCCTTTTTCACATTTTTCACCTTTTCAAATAATTCATAATCATTTTTCTCAAATATCTCATATTTAGGGAATCTACTAAATCTTGTCACTCTTACTATTCTTCCATCAACATCAATAGTTTCTATAGAATGAATACATTTCAGGTAGATCATTTTTTCATTATTCTCTAAATGTATTTTTATATTACTAATAAAGAACGGAATAAAAATGATTTCAGTAGATTCATTAAATGTTTTAAAATTTCTTTGGATCAAGAGGTCAGCATAACTAAAAGGTTCCTTATATACCTCAACGACCTGTTTGCTATTTGTTGTAATCTCTTCCTCTTCAAAATCATAATAATCTCTTTTTTCTTCTTTAATATACCTAATGGAATCATCAAAATCCCATTTCTGGTGTTCTATTCCTTTAATCTTTTGTTTAAGAAGCGTTTCTGATGACTGATTGTTAATAAAGCGAATTAAAGTTATAACAATGTCAATACATTTGTTTGGATATTTGATTATTTGCAGCTCAGAAAATCTTATTACATGCCAACCGTGCGATATAAAAAACTCGTCCCTTCGTTTATCTTCTGGTACATTAAAATAATGAGTTGGAATTCCACTATGTGAGTATGGCTCGTCGATTTCAATATCAATCATAATATCTTTTTCAGAATCAACGTATGCAATATCGGGGTAATACTTCATTCCATTCCCACTTATCCTATTATGACATTTTACTCTATTTGGAAGAACTTGATAAAGTTCAGAACAAAAATGAAGCTCAAGATCATTTGAGAACATCGAATAATCTCCTTCATCAAGTTTCATAGCACTCATTATTGTTGGAAATAAAACTACTGGATAAGTATCAGTATTTGTTGTATTTGACAATATAATCAGCTTTTGAAAATTTGTATGATCCTCCTGAGAATGTTTACAATGATAAAATTAAGGAATCTGATTCAAAATGATTTCTATCTGTTAAAATGATCAGAGACAAAATCATCACTTCTTATAGTTAAACGTTCCATATTAATAAACTTTCCTTATTCATTTACAATTAATTATCTCATTTATCAACCTTTTCGATTGTGCGGTCATCCCCTCTAAAGAAGTAATTATAATAGTTAAGCAAATCTTTATCACTATTTGATAACCTTTTATAACAAGGATAATAGTCATTATCGTTTTTTATCATGTCCACTGTCATGAAAGAAAGAAATGAGTTAGATAGTAGCAATGCATTTTTTAAAAAGAGAATGTCACTTCTATCTTGGTCCCATAAGTTTTTGAATTGAGCTATTATTACACTGGTTGAATGTGCAGACCAGGAAAGATTATTATAGATATTCTTAAATAATTCATTTTGGATTTTAAGTGATTCTAATATTTGATGATAAGAATTTCTCTTATAAGAGGAGTCATGAAAAGAAATCTTCCAATCCCTTTTTAACAATCCTATTAATGAATTTTGCTTTTCTTCTGTTAGATTACTATAAATAGACGATTCCTTCAATTTAAGGATTAGTCGATCAATATATAGTTTGTCCTCTTTCAACTTTTTCAAGTTCATTGCATACAAAGGATTATCTTCATCAACAAATTTAATTCTCTGTCTTTGGTATAACCCATGTATATCCCAAATTAGATGTATTATTTCTATTTCTTCCTTAGTTGAGGCAAAATTTATATGATAAAAAGTTAAGTAGGTCTCAAGAAGTGCCCGAAAAAGTACATTAATACTAAGTGGATCAGAAATGATTTGATTAATATTTAACTCCTTGTTCTTTATCAGTAATCCTTTAGAAAGTGTTAGAATTGAGCGGCCGTGTAAATATGATTTTTGATATAATAAGTTGTTATCATGCATTATTCTTGTACTGAACGAGTCATTTTTCATAACCCTCAAGTATTGAATGGTTTCACATATTTCTAACACATTTTGCAAATTTTCAATTTGAACATTTATGTCATTATCACAAATCATTCTTAATAGCCTAATTTTCGTTGAATCATCCATCACCTTTTTTTTTAATAATTCGATGAAAAACTTGTTTAACCATTATAAGAACGATCTTTATGGCTCTCGATATTTGTTTCTTGAAAGGGTAAAGAACGGACTTCAAAAAAATCATAATGAATGAATCTATTGGGTTAAAGTATTTTTTCTTGAAATCTAAAACTTTACTATTTCAATTTATCAAATTACCACTGTGTAGAATGCTATTATGCAAGGTATAAAGACCACTTTTCATAAACTACCTAAGTGAATCCAAAAGTGTTTTCTTCAATGCAGTTTTAAAGTTTTCCACCCGTTCCCCATATACTTCGGCAACACGAAAAGTTTTAATATGTAGACAAGGTGAATAAAGAAATTTCAGATTACCGATCATGGCTTCGAAGAAATCACTTTTCATTCCGAATGCTTCTTGCATCTTATCACCTATCATATCAGAATTGTTAAAAAGAGTAGTAAAGTATCTATTTGCAGGTTCTCCTAATGTAAGCACAAGCGTAGGTTTAAAATGAGTAACTTCTTTTATTAAGTATTGTTTGCAATTCTCAAAATATGGTAACAAGAAATTCTTTCCTCTATATGTAGATGGTGGTTTTGGGAAGGTGCATTTTACGATATTTGTTGCATATATAGTAAAACTTGAAAGGTCCTCTGGCTCAAACAACTTCTTTAACCATCGTTTAAGTTGTCCAGTCTCCTTATCAAACATCAGTACTTGATGGACTCTTTCTGACTTGTAGAAAATTGTAGGGTCTTGACCGATTAACATCAAACGAAAATGATTCCCTTCTTGATGGTACGGTTTAACATGAAGGTTAATATTCTTTTCTAAGCAGTTATCAAAGCTTTTACATAAAATACACGATTCAGGGTATCCAAATTCGCTCATCTTTTTAGATATTTATTGCTATCCATCCATCTATCTCCCTAAGAAGACTGGATAGATGGATATGTTATTTTAATCAGGTCATATTGATTAATATGTGGTGTTGCGTGTAGCGTTTTAATAATTATTTCTGATCTGAATTGCTTCTTCAATCCATTTTTCAAGATTTTCTTTAATATGATCATAAACATAATTACTTGAAATGTAAGGGGTGTCGTAACACTTAACAATGTTTGATAATTTCTTACTATCAACTGTAATATCATCAAAGGGATTTCTTCCTTTTTTTGACTGCTTTTGATTACTGTCTTGCAGCCCATGAATATGTATTCCAACAACTCCTTTATAATCATTCCAAGACTTTTCAATTTCGTATTTTATCCATTTTCTGCCTGCTGTATTTTCTCCAACAAGAACAATTGTACAAGAACGATACTTCATGTTATCATCAATCCATTTCTGAATTGCTTTGTCTCCTCCTTTTTTGACATCTTCCCAGTCATTGTCAGAAACAGGTTTGTTACCTTCAACAATACCTATATTTCTTACTTGTGATGCTCTCCAATTATCAGGTTGATAATGAAAGCTATAAAATACCTGTCGTTTTGCCATTTTTTTATGTTTTAATATAAGTATAAATACCTAACAATAAAAGAATTATGAACAAATAAACTATCCATATTGTTTTTGCCCATAAACCATTCCAGAAAGCATAATAACCTTTTTTGTATAAATTAGGATTCATCTCAAAAGGTTTCAAGCTTTTAGGTTCATCTGAAATACCTGCGACATCATTGTATAATCCTCTAAATTTTCTTTCTTGAGTTAAGCAATATCCATCCATTAGCCAAAAAAGAACCGAAGAGAAAATACCAACGAGGATAAAATCAGATTTTTGTGTTGAAGCAAATAAGGCTAATGCAGCTGCAACAATTGTTACTGCCCATCCTTTTATCTGATAAGAATTAGTATTCAACCTTGTAATAACGTTCTGAATGAACTCTAAATGTTTTATTTTTTCAGTATCCATACTATATATTAATTAGGACTCAGATATTACGACCAGCTTACTTATAAATTCACCATTTAACTGAGATAATGAATCTATAAAACACAGGGGTGTTGGGTAAAATTCCTTTTACGGTTCAGTTGGTTTTTTTTCTACAATAAAATTACGGCAATTGGGCAACAAATCCAAGGACTTCAGTTTGTTATTGATGAATGAATAGGGGAGATTTTAAAATCCATCTATCTTACCTCCTAAGAAGATTAGATAGATGGATATTGTAATTTATTCGTTCAGATTGATTAATATGTTTTAGCGAAACCCTGAAGGGCTAATGAGCTTTCGATTAATGGCACAAAACGGTTTGGTTATACTGCGTTTTAATGTAGGTTATTTATTTTTGTACAACGTGTTTTTTACAGAAGTGAGCCCATTTTAAAATTCCTGTAGCATATATCTGCTTAGAAGATTTTTTAAGTGATTTATCAAAAACTTCTGAGCAATTACTAATAATGTCATTTGCCGTTATTTTTTTTCTCGTTACTAAGACATAATCATAAACAAGTTTAATCTTCAGTAGATTCAAACAATTTGTTGCCAAAATTCCACATACTATTTCAGAAGTGTTTAATATTCTAAGTAGGTCCTGCTTTGGTGAAAAATACTCATTATCATATATTATAAGGTCAAGAAGAGCTAAGTCCCTTAATATTGATGCTGGCAAAGAATCTAAATTTTGAGCATCAAGTCTTTTAACTGCTTGTACTATTTGATCGGGCGAATTTCTAAGTATAGTCTCTTTTCTCTTTTTTTCAATATTTTTGTAAAATGTTACTTTCTTACTTTTCCCTTTACCTATTAGAATAACCTTATTAGAAATATCAAGGTCAGAGAAATCAAACCAATTTAAAAAATAGTTAGAATAGGTTTTCCATGTTCTATCCTGAAAAGAATAACCTTTGAAAATATCCTTTAGGACTTTTATGATTTGCTCATTTGAAATGGCACCCTTGATTTTTTTCGCTTTTAAATAAACTGTATTTGATTTAAGTCTTTCCGTAATAAATTCTCGAAATCCTTTATAACTAATATTTGTAATTGCAGATGTTAACTCGAATGAATCCTCTGTTTCGGTTTTCTTAAGCACTCCTAAACTTCTTAAATCAATAATACAGTTCTCAATGGTTTGTATGGTGACATTTTTTTTCAAAGACTTTTGTATCTCCTTAGAAGTAAGTTGTGTATTTTTAGAAAAAAGCAAAAAAATTTCTTGACTAGAATTTGGAGATGATCTGATAATATAACTTTCACCTATTTCAGGAACGTTCCCAGTTACTAAATAGTCTCTGAACACATCCCAATAAATGTTATAGTTAAGCCCCGATCTTATTATTAATCTTTTGTCATCTCTCAAAGAATTTATAATGTTTTCTGGTATAATATCATTCACTTCACTTGCTTCAAAGAAGTTACCATCGAATGCACGTTGTGCAATGTATTTTAAGTATTTTATTTCTTCATCAGTTAAAGCCTCAAGGTCTTTGCTGAATAAGAACTGAAAATTCAGGTTTTCATCTAACAACTCTTGTTTCTTTTTCCCTGATTTGACCTGATCATAAACATGGATACATAATTTTTTGACTAACCATGGAAACCCCTGTGAACTTTCTACTATTCTCCTTTTTAAGCTATTGTCGATTTTTCCGATACTGTTTTCAAGCTGATTTATAAGTTGATTGATTTCTTTTGATCCAAATTCTGGAACTGTAAAATGTACAGCTTGTTCCTTAGACTGCTGCCAATAATGATAAGCTTCATTCTCACTTGGAATTAAAATTTCTGTTTTCCAAGAAAAGCCAACGATCAAATTAATGCCAGAATCAGTTGTATCCGTAAGAAATTTATAGAAGGCTTTAAACAGTCCTTTTTTCCGAAACACATCCTCAAACTGATCAAAAATCAGGATTAGTACCTTCCCTTGTACATTCAAATTTTTGAATAATGCTTTAATACTTTCGGATTCAAGAATGTCATAGCTAGAATTAAACGAGATGTTTTTAGTAAATAAATCCTTTTCAATGAATAAATCTCTTACTGCATTTCTAATTAGTCGCTCGAAAGCGAGTGCAACAAAATTTGATGAAAGGGCGCTTCGAGAGTCAATAGCAGTTACATAATATTTGTTTTTATAAAATTTATTTCTAGTTCTCCCTCTTAGTTCTGCAACTAGTGAACTCTTCCCCCAACCTGATTTTCCAGTGAGATAGAAAATTCGTCTCTGCGAAGAATTACTCTGGACCCGATCAAAAAAATGAAGAATTTCTGTTCTCACTTCATCACGTCCTACAAAATGCTGAGTTGATGCTGGTAAGTAATCATACCAATTTTCACTTTCTTGTACTTCTGAAATGCTTTCTATATCTATAGTTTTTTGTTCTAGTTTGAATTTAGTATCATTTCCTTCTTTAATAAAATCATCATGTTGAACAATTTCTAAATCAGCAATCTCCAGAACTTGTTTTTTAAGAATATTAATTTCTTTCTGTTTCAATCTTGTTCCCTTTCCATCTGCATTTATTATTACGGCTTTAGTAGGTATTGAGACTAAACTATCCTTTAGGATTAGAATATATAAATCACCAAAGTAGGTAACAGCTAATATTTCTTTTCCAATCTGAGATTCGTCAATTGTGGATTGTTTTTGAATAAATCCAGAGTCTTGAAGTAGATTAATTATCTTTTCAGGTTCAAAAAATGTCAAATTTTCGTATCTTTTATCAGAATCGGTTTTCATTTCTTCAACCAACCCCCTTGCTTGATGTGCTAACTCCTTTGTCCTAATGAAAAGTCCATTATTTACTTTTTTATGCTGTACATTAAATGCAAATTTTGAAATCTCATCGGATGAGACTTTTTCTTTTGCTTTACATTCAACATATATTGTCTCATTTCTATCTTTATGATTGGCGATCAAATCAATTTCCATGCCCGTGTAGTTGATATCTGAATGAACGTCATACCTTTGTGTTTCAAGGATATTTCTAACAAGGTTTTCAAAACAATTTCCTTTTTTAAACGAATTATTGTCTTCTAGGATTATTGTAATCTCTTTTTTCATTTTGTTAATGTTGGATAAACGAGCAAATAACGACGTTGCCGATTTTTTCAAAATAGTCGCTTACAGTGTTGGTTTATCTAAATAAAATTATGGCAATAAAAGAACAAATCCAAGAAAGTCAGAATGTTATTGTGGATTAAAAACCGGAATGCTATAAATCCATCTATCTACTTCCCTAATGGTAATGGATAGATAGATTTTTATTAGTCTTTGATCCGCCAGACATAGACATTAACAATAAGAGAATAAGAATTAGGTATATGACATGCTAAATCATGGTAGGGGTCCTTATAAGGTACCCCCATTTTACGCACGATCTCCTTTCCTTTTGGGTAAGATACCAGACAGGGGTGAAAGTGTCTATTTTGAGGAGACGTATATAGGGATGTACTTAACTTAGGTTATTGTGATGGTTTTATTGGTCTTTGATGCAGCGGACTGAAAAACCGAAGTCCTTGCTGGCTATGGCCCTGGCCACATAGCCGTAACTGGAGTATATGTTCCGGTGATAGGCTTGAGATATTGAGAACTTCGTAGAAGACTGTTTAAATTCAAATACTACTGGACAGATTTACCTTTAAAGTTAAGAGATACTTTTTACATTTAAAATTATTATTAAATGATGATGATTATGAACTGTTGGAATGTTGGGAACTCGACAGAGTTCTCAATATTTTAACAGTTTTAAGCTGATATTTTTCTGTTTATTTTCCTCCTTTCTTTCAGGGTTTTCATTTTGATTTGATGTCTTTGAGCTTTCACCTGTCGATCCCTGCCGAAGTAAACATCGGCAGGTGTAAGATTCCCAAGCGATTCGTGATATCGTTCATTGTTATAGTAATTTACAAACGATTCAATGCTTGCTCTTAAATCATCCGGGAAAAAGTAGTTTTCCAGTTTCACCACATTCTTCATCGTTCTGTGATAGCGCTCAATTTTACCTTGCGTCTGAGGATGATAAGGAGCTCCCTGTACATGTCCCAAATCCTCATCGTCAATGAACTTCTTAAACTCATTACTGATATAGCATGAACCATTATCGGTCAATAACCTGGGACGGGCCTCTTCATCAATACCGGATTCATGAATGGCTACACCTACAACCCGTTTTGCATCATCGGTTTCCATGTTCTTGCATAGTTCCCAGGTAATAATGTAACGGGAGAAATCATCCATCACTGTTGCCAGATAATACCAGCCCCAACCAATGATCTTGAAATAGGTAAAATCGGTTTGCCATTGCTGATGAATATAGGTGGTTTTGTCCTTAAATTCATCTGCTGCTGCCATTAAGATCCAAGCCGGACTTGTGATCAGCCCTCGCTCTTTCAATATCCTGTAAACACTGGATTCACTGATAAACCATCCTTGATTATCGGTAATATGATATGCTAATTCTCTGGGAGATAAATCAGTCAGGTCAAGGGCAGTCTCAACAACCTCTTGTCGCTCTTTTTCAGGTATTTTATTCCAAAATGATTTTCGCTCTGGCACTTTGGGTTTAAGACCTTCAAATCCTTCCTCAAGATAACGCCTGTACCATTCGTAAAAAGTGCTCCGCCTTACACCAAGCTCTCCAAGAGTACGTTTTACACCCAGTTCTGAGCTTTCAACTATACGAATGATCTCCATTTTTTCACTGGCACTTCTTCTCATGTACTTGTAGTTTACTCGGTACCAGTCAGACTTTTTTTAAGCATACGGACTTCAAGGCTTAACTCTGCTACGAGTTGCTTTAAATCCATATTCTCATTTTTCAGATCATGGACTTCGCTTGTTGTGGCCTCTCGTTTTATGTTGCCTGCTAATCTGCTTTTTCCAGCCTCCAGGAAGTCTTTGCTCCAGTTGTAATACAAATTGGCATTGATGCCTTCCCTGCGACATAGCTCGGCTATGCTACTCTCTCCTCGTAATCCCTCTATTACAATCCTAATTTTTTCTTCCGCTGAATACTTCTTGCGGGTGTGACGCCTAATCTCTTTTACCTTTAATTCTGCACTCTGATTTTTTGAATTCATTTTTGAACTTTTTATTGGTTAGTAATTTAAGAAATCTCTCTCTTAATTTTTAAACCAATCTGTCCAAATTAGGCTGAATATTTACACAACTAAAGCAGGAGAATACAAACAGAAAAAATATGGAGCTATATTACCTGAAAGCTTCAAAAAAAGCAAATACCCATTATATCAACCTCTTGTTAACGAGTTACCAAAACATAACTTCAAGGCTCATAAGCATTTTGGTCATATGGCAAGTTCTCAAGCAGCTTGTTTTAATCTATTCCTTCCAATTTTACGAGAAAAGAAAATTGCTGATACAGTATTAAAGAAAGTAAATCCAAAGTTTCATGAACTTGCCGTACATGAGTTAGAAGGAGGTTTCCAATTTGAATATTGGGATAATACTAATCCTTTAAACGATCATTCCATTGCAGCAGGGACTGACTCTGATGTGGCTATTGCATATTATAATGAATCTGGTGATCTGTCGCTCTGGTTAATAGAGCATAAACTTACTGAAGATGAATTTACAACTTGTGGTGGATATAGGTCAAAGGGAAACAAGTATAAAAAGTACTGTCAGGACGGAAAGATAATTTTAAATGATCATTCCAAATGTTACTATTCATACCATCGTGATTATAAATATTGGGAGATAACAGACCGATAAAACATATATAAATGGGATGAGCTACAGAAAAAACCTATATGTCCATTCTCAGGTGGCGAAAATCAATTATGGAGGAATCAAATGTTGGCTTATGCAGTACAGGAAAAAGGACATTATAAAAATGTTCATTTCTCAGTCGTGCATCATCCTGACAATCATGACCTTGACAAGACTATGACACAATACAGCCAAATGCTCAAATTTAAAGATGTATTCAGTACATATACTTTAAGAGATTTTATCACTGCTGCTGAAACTATTAATGACAATAGCCTTAATGGATGGATTATTTGGTATAAGGATTTATATTTAGTCTAAAATTGTATATAGCGCATCATCAATCATTTCATATGAAATGATTATTTTCATGAACCTAATAACAAACATTATTCATTTCAAGTCAGTTCCCTTTTGTGTTTTAGATGTAAACCTGTGTCAGTCGCATTAGTCAGAAAAGAAAAACTGTGATAATAGGTTAATCACATCTTTTCGCTATACTATGTGATATGTTTGGTTATTAGGGAGTTGGAATGACAATAACTTGTCAATAAGTTTCAGCAAATAATTTCCAATAAAATTCTATAAATGTTAATTTTGTATAAAAAATAAACCTATAGGTTGATTTTATGGAATTTGTTCGTATATTTGAAAATGAAGACATTTTACTTACTGTAAAATATGATGGGCAAAGTGAAGACGAATTTACAGAAATTTTCGATAAATGGACTGATATTGAGCATCTTGACAATTTCTTTTCCGACAATGAGTCCGACTTGAACCGACCTTTTTGGGAGGGTGTATCTATTGAACAGGCGATTATTGAAACAAGACGGGAAGCATTAAAACTCAGGGAACTTCTAATAAAATTGTCAACAAAACCCCAAAATGAAAGAATATCATTATTCTCCAGACTTTTTCACCCACTTGTGTATCATGAAACAGAACTTTCATATCTGAATAAGAAGAAAGTATATGGACGACGGAAAAAAACTTGGCTTAGACTTTATGCGATCAAAGTTGGTAATGATATGTATATTATTACTGGAGGTACTATTAAATTAACAGACCAGATGGAAGATAGACCTCATACTTTGCGTGAATTAAGAAAACTCGAATCTTGTAGACAATATTTAAAAGGCTTGGGTATAATAGACGAAGATGGAATAACTGATTTACTTGAAATATAAATATATGACCGCTAAAACTTTAACAAATAAAATTAGAGGGATAATTTCTGAAAAGCCTTCAAATTGGTTAAGAGATGCAAATTTTTACGATGCAAACAAGGATTGGATGGATAAATCTGCCCTTATTGCGATTAAAATATTAAGAACATTAAGAAATCAATCACTTTCTCAGAAAGACCTCGCTGATTCTATCGGGGTGACTCCCCAATATATTAATAAAGTATCAAAAGGACGAGAAAATCTTTCTTTGACGACAATTTGTAAAATTGAAAAATCGTTATCAATAACGTTAATATCTGTTCCTTCGTATCAAAGCACTCAAGTAATAGCTGATAGTTTCATCATATTTCCACAAACAATTTCACGAACTAATAGTCTCCCTCTTGGAACAGATAAATTAGATTACGGTTCAGAGAGTAATTATACTAACGAGGAAGAACACCTAGCAGCATAAAAATGACTAATAAGACTAAAGGTATTGGCTTCGCCCTCTCGAAGATTACTACTGAACAGTTTGCAGTAATTGAAGAGGGTTTAAATGAAAAGGGAGTTATAAGAGTTGGAACTTCTTTAAGATATGCGGCAGATGAACAAAACAAACTTATAGCTGTATTCTCATCATTTTCATTCGAATCTGATAAAAAACCATTCATGATAGTTGAGGCTTCATGCCAATTTAAAGTAACTGAAGATGCCTGGTCCGATATGTTAGAATTGGAATCAAACATGCTTATAGTCCCAAAGGGATTTTTAAGCCATCTAGCCGTTTTGACTGTTGGAACAACAAGAGGAATACTTCATGCAAAAACAGAAGGAACTGGTTTTAATAAGTATGTTTTACCCACAGTCAATATTACTGAAATAATAAAGGAAGATGCTACTTTCAGCTTTAATGTTCCAATAGAAAAGCAAACCAAAATAAATTGATAATTTTACAATTCACTTGATTGTAATAACATCTACAAAGTATTTCCTTGTACTACACCTGCGATAGAGGATATTGTATCATCAAAATTGGATTTATTTGGCTTCTGATTTTCAGATTTTCAAATGAATCATCGAATTATTTTTACTGAAATGATAAATTTTGAGCAACAACTTACCTTTATATTAGGTGTTGTCTTAAATAAGTAAGGACAGTTACTGACTTAAATATTCAACTTATAAATAGGTAACTGTCCCTACTTAAAAAGTTGATACATGCGCTGCTAAATTGCGTTAGCAATTTCAGCTTTCATTTGCAGCTCTGAAAAGGAGGATCCGCCCGAATCCGCCATCGGCGGAGGAGGGCAATTCCTCCGGCAGGTTAGTTAATAGTTATTCGTTGAAAAGTTAAAAGTTGAATAGCAAACAAGATGAATATGAACTTTAAAGTGATCATTGAATTTCTAATAGACCTGCAGTTTAATAACAACAGGAACTGGTTTAAAGAAAACAATGAAAGGTATCTCAAAGCAAAAGCGGAGTTTGAGCAATTTATCGATGTGCTTATTCCAAAACTTAAACAATTGGATAATAGCATTGACATTACATCTTCAAAAGAATCTATTTTCAGGATTTTCAGAGATGTAAGGTTCTCAAAAAATAAAGAACCATACAAAACAAATTTCGGAGCATTTCTGGCAAAAGGCGGGAGGAAAAGTCCCCATGCGGGATATTACATTCACATCGAACCTGACCATTCTTTTATTGGTGGTGGCATCTATATGCCCGAACCAAAAATACTTCATTCTATTCGGACTGAAATTTATGATAACACAGGAGAGTATAAACGCATAATCAAGCATAACAATTTCAGAAAATATTTCTCAGAAATCTATGGCGATAAATTAAAAATGGCACCCAAAGGCTTTCCGAAAGAGTTTCCGGATATTGACTTGTTGAAGAATAAACATTATGCAGTAACCTGTAACGTGAAGAATTCATTCTGGTTTGGAGAAAAAACAATTGAAACGCTGATGGATGTTTTCAGGGCACAATATCCATTTAATCAGTTCTTAAACAGAGCTGTTGTAAAAGCAGTTTAACCCAGCAGAATATGAGCTTTTACGAGTTTTTTCGGGATCTGCAGATTCAGCGGGCATGACTGAATACAGCTTTCGCAGCTGGTGCAAACATCTCCCTTCGTCGGGAGCCCTTTGTAAAGAGTGCTTGCCTTATTCCAATCGTGATCGTCCATGGCATACCGTTCGAAGCGGAGAATATCAGTTATGGGTATCTGTTGTGGACATTGTGACTGGCATTTTCCACACAAACGGCATGTTGTCCTGTCTGCCTCGACAGTCATCATATCTATTACCCGGGCATCCCGGGCACTTAATTCCCTTCCGGCGCCTGAATAGGTTTCGGCAAACTCATCGAGGTTCCTGACACGGATAACAGCAGCATCAAGCTTTGTCTGTGTGGTAAGCCATCGTACGAGTGCATTGTGTGGGGATGTTCCCGCCGGCAACCTGTCCATGAATGCCTGATCCTGCTTCATGCGGCCGATTCCCCGTGCAGTCTTCATGGCAATGGTACCAAAATTCTTTTCCCGGGCGAACTCAATGAATTTGTCCATTTCCGGATCACCACCGAAAGAATACATAAACTGGGCATGCTCATACATTCCCTCTTCCACGATGGCTGTCAGTATCTCCGCGGCACTCTCTCCTTTCTCCACCCTTGGACTGCCATCATAACTGTGCTGTGAAAGGCAAAGGTGTTTTACCAATCCCTCTTTTTTCAGCCGTTCAAAGGCACGGATAAAGCTTCTGTCGTTTTTGAGCTCTGCTACATTGTGATAACCGTAATGCAATTGCATGTCATCAAAGTAACCTAGACCGGTTTCATTCAAAGCTTCCTTTACATACCGGTAATGCTCCTCTTCATTGAAATGTCCACTGTAATGATCTGAACCTACACGATCGACTGTAACCTGGCAATAATGAGCTTCCCTGTTTTTTAGAATAATTTCGGGCACTCCGGTCCTCATCCACTGGTTTGCTTTATGCCAGTAATTCATCCCGCATCGAGCTCCTGCTTCAGCGAGGAGCGAATCCATATCCCCCATTCCGATCAGGACTGAGACCTCCCTTCCGCTGTACCCCAGTTTACGGCGGGGCAACTTCCCCACTTTTTGCACAACCTCTTCCAGCATTGATTGTCCACCCGGTCTGGGGCTACCAAAGAGTTTAGATGTCATTCCGGCAAGAACTGCAGTGGATGATAATTGTAAAAATCTCCTTCGTTTAATTGGGTTTTTATCTGCCATAGTGTATTCCCTCCTGAATTATGGATTGATGATATCACTTTCAAATCTAATAAATTTTTATTGATCCGGTCAGTTTAGCGGGATGTCTAATAGGTACAGCTACTAACTTAAATATTCAGCTAATTATAAGTACCTATCCCTGCTTATTAAAACTTGCTTACGCATTTGCCGGTTATTCCTGATGATGTAAAATCTTTTCCCTATATTTCCTGCAACAAAATGATAAAGCAGCAATGTCCCTTGAGCATGAACTCATAAAAGAATTGAATGATCAGGGTGCAGACTTTGTATACTTCGTTGATATATCACACCTGTCCGACGAACAAAATAAACAATATCCTACTGCCATATTGATGGGGGTTATTTTATCTCCCGGTTACATCGAAAAAATAACCAGCAACCCGGATTATGTACAGGATATGATTCGCAATAATCAGATCAGTGAGGATGAGTTTGATCAAAAAGAGATGGCTACAGACAGGATGGCTGATTATATTGCATGGTATATCACCGCAAAAGGATATTCCGCATATTCCCAGTCGGAAGACAATCTTTGTTCGACCGGTTTTTATGACGAAAAAACAAAAAGCTCGCCGCTGCCCCACAAAACGATTGCAGGATTAGGAGGCCTGGGATGGATCGGAAAACACAATCTGCTGGTAACCCGTGAATACGGAAGCGCCATTTCAATGTGTACCGTTTTAACAGATGCTCCAATCCGGACAGTCTTACATACACCTGGTAAATCACTATGTGGGGAATGCAGGATTTGTGTAGATATTTGTTCACCCAGAGCGATTAAAGGGAAAGAATGGGATATCAGCACTTCAAGAGATGAACTGGTTGATGTTTATCAATGTACTACTTGTTTGAAATGTCTGATTTTTTGTCCCTGGACACAAGACTATGTGCAGAGAGAAAGTATCGACAACAAGAAGAGGTAGAGGGGGCCACTGATTTTTTTTGCATTTTGAGTGGTTCGCTGTTCCTCGTTGAAAGCAGCCGATGAGGCTGCTATTGTTTTGCTTCCAACTCCACGACTGCCTCTTTTAATCCATCCGATCTTGCCGTAACCATTATTGGCCCTTCGGCTCCGTCCGAACCTACTAAAGCCAGGCACAAACCGTTGAAAGCAGCACGTTTGTCCAGCTTATAGGAGTTATGATCACGCGGATCACCGTTATCAACACCGAGTAGCCGTCCTGCGCCGGTTACGGAGAACTGAACAAGATTATTTGCCGTAGGCACCACATTACCGTTTTTATCGACAATTTCAACCGTCACGTGTACCAGGTCCCGCTTGTCCGGTTTGATCACTTCACGATCAATAACCAGCCGGATTGCAGCCGGTTCACCGGTAGTGCAGATTTCATGAGTACAAACGATGTTACCGTCCCGCTTGCCAACTGCTCTCACTATCCCCGGTTTATAGGGGACATCCCAATTAAGAAAAAGATCGCTTGTTGTTGCCTGGATCTTCGGGTATTCATATTGATTCCAACTGCCCGAATTGCCCTGGCGGGGGAATTCAATCCGCTTTGCACCAAAAGACTTCCCATTGACAAACAACTCCACTTCTGTGCAATTGGTATAACAATAAACGGGGATTACCTGTCCAATCCGTTCAGGCCAGTTCCAATGCGGGAAGAGGTGTATCACCGGTTCGTCACACCATTGGCTTTTATAGAAATAATAAGCATCTTTTGGGAAACCGCAAATGTCAATGGCACCGGCTGGTGCATGTTTAAAAGGCCAGAATGCTTCACCCAGGTAGTCGATGCCAGTCCACATAAAATCACCGATCACATAATCGTTCAGTTTGACCGTTTTCCATAATTCCTGACCGCGGATCAGGCTACGGGGCACCGTCAAGCGAATGAAATTGGGATCGTCCCCCAGGTAATATTCTGCCCGAATGCCACTTAACGAAACACTCTCCGTACCAATCATTTTCCAGTCGGGATGCAGGTGGCGGTCGATGCTGAAATAGTGTTCGCGCCGTTCGTGCCACCGATCAACATAATTGTATCCGACAACGTCCAGTGCTTCTAAAAAGGGTAAGGTAGTTGAACCCCCATCGGCTGCAATATTGTCGCAACCGAGTGTCACAGGCCGGGTAGGATCTTCACGGTGACAAATATCCTGCAGCGTTACCAGTAACAAATGCCCATCATCAGATTTCTGCTCCGGTATTTCATTACCGACACTCCACAATATGACTGATGGATGATTCCGGTCGCGATGTACCATGGAGATCAAATCCTTCACACCCCATTCATCAAAATGTTTATGATATGCATGCTCGCGCTTTCCAATCCGCCATTCATCAAACGCTTCATCCATGACCAGGAATCCCATCCGGTCACATAAATCCAGAAATTCCGGAGCCGGTGGGTTGTGTGCTGTACGAATGGCATTGCATCCCATTGATTTCAAGATATGGAGACGGCGTTCCCACACCTGTTCGGGCACTGCTGCCCCAACACAGCCACCATCATGGTGCAAATTCACACCGTTCATTTTAACGTGCTCACCGTTAAGAAAAAAACCACGATCCACATCGTAATCGATCGACCGGATACCGAATGTTGTTTCCATTTGATCAATCACCCCCTCACTATCTTTAACTTGTTGAATTACAGTGTACAGCAATGGCTGCTCCAACGACCACAATTGAGGATCCGTAATCGTTATTTGCTGGGAAACATTTGTCCGGTTATCAGCCATCACTTCAAAGGCTGTTCTGCTTATTCCAACCTGCAAATCCGAAGGATCGATAAGGATTGAGGAAAGCGTGCTCTTTTCCTTTAAGCCGGTATTGTTTTCTATGGTAGTCGTAATAGTAACAACCGCAATAGTATCGTAGACGTCCGGTGTTGTAACATATGTCCCCCAGTGTCCAATATGTAAGGGCTCAGCAATTGTCAGCCAGACATGCCGGTAAATTCCGGATCCTGAGTACCAGCGGGAATTCGGCTGTTGCGAGTTATCTACCCGCACGGCGATTACATTTTCTCCACCGGTTAAAAAGGCCGACACATCATAGTAAAAACTTGTGTACCCATAGGGATGGTTGCCCAGATGGTGTCCGTTGATCCAAACATCGCTGTTCATGTATATGCCATCGAATTCAAGCCAGATGGTTTTTCCGGTTATTTTTTGATCAATAGTCAGGTGTTTGCGGTACCAGGCAATTCCTGTTTCGACATATCCGCCGCTGCCTCCTGCCGGAGCATGCTGATCGTATGGATATTCGATACTCCAGTCATGCGGTAAATCCAATGTTCTCCATTGGCTATCATCAACATCGGAATGCTCAGCCTGTACCGAACCGGTGTGGATGAATTTCCAATCATGATCAAGCAAGATGCGCTGCCTGGGTTGGGCAATTGTACTGTTTATAGCGAAAAATGCAACTATCAAGGCAAGTATCGGTTTTTTCATTTTTACCATCTTATGTTCTACATTCATTCATATTGAAATCACACCCTGCTTTACAATAGACTTTGATTCCCTGTTCTCTTAATCTACTGTAAACAGCTAACTCTTAGCTAAGCAAGGAAATAATTCGTAATTTTATAGAGTAAGATAAATAAAACTAACTCCAAAACCAAAAACAGAACATCATGCAAAATTCAAAGAAAAAGCCCGGAATCTATATCGCTGTTGCCGTCGCAATAGTGGTTGTTATTCTTCTCCTGTTAAGATGCTGTGCAAACAGGACAGTTGCCAGTTACTTCAACCAGGATGATGAAGGATGGCAAATTCTTGGTGATGCCCAGGAAGGTGTTGCCACTCCAAACTATCACGATCAAGAGGGCAATCCCGGTGGATACATATCGGCAAACGATGATGCTGCCGGTGGAGTCTGGTACTGGAGTGCCCCGGAAAAATTCCTGGGGAACAAATCAAAAGCTTACGGCAAAGAATTCAGCTTCTCGTTAAAACAAAGTTCCCTGGACAGTCAGTTTGATGACGAAGACATCATTCTGGTCAGTGAGGATATGAGAATTGTATTTAACACCGAACAAAATCCGGCGCTTGAGTGGACCGATTATTCAGTCACCCTGAGTGAGGAAGCAGGGTGGCAAATAAACGATCTTACCGGAAGCGCGGTTAATGAAGAAGATATTATCAAAGTATTGAAAAACCTCACCGCAATTTATATCCGTGGTGAATTTGTCGTCGGCGAGGATACGGGAGGACTGGACAACGTTATTCTTTATTTGAGATAGTGTGAAATACGTTCATACCAACATCATCAGCAGGGACTGGCGAAAGCTGGCAAAATTTTACATCGATGTCTTCGATTGCATTCCTGTTCCACCCGAGCGCAAACTGTCGGGGGAATGGCTGGAAAAGGGAACCGGGCTGAAAGGAGCCGATCTGGAAGGAGTGCATTTAAGGCTACCGGGATACGGTGACAACGGACCCACACTGGAGATTTTCCAGTATAAAGAAAATGAACCTGGAAACAGTCCGGCAGTAAACCGTCCAGGCTTCACACACATCGCATTCAGTGTAGCTGATGTGAATGAAACACTCCGTAAGATCATCACCAACGGTGGAAAAGCACTCGGTGAAATTGTCAGTAAAGAGATCCCCGGAGCAGGAACTATTTACTTTGTTTATGCTACCGATTCCGAAGGGAACATCATCGAAATCCAGAAATGGGAATTCTAATTAAATTGTAACTCTCCTAAGAAGTCTCCCATAAGGGATCCCTTCGGGGCTTTGGACAATGGTAACTCGATTGTCATGCAATAGTCATACAATTGTCATGCGATAGTCATACAATTGTTATCTTATTGCTCATGACTTCGTCCGTTGATTACAATAAACCTGTCCGGGACGCTCCTGTCCGGGGAAAAACGTATTCTCTCTTCGGACAGCATGAATCGACCCTCCTTTTTTATGAACTCGTTGATAAGCATTTGTCGGCACTACAAAAACTGATTCCTGATGATAATGATTTGCTGGTTCATCTCCAGGCATTATCAAAAAGCAGGAGGAAATTTTCCCGTGGTTGGTACCCCCCTCGATGCCAACCGCTGTATCCGTTGGATGGGGGATTTTCAAAATAATTCGGTATATCTGGAGAAGCTAAGATCACTGGTATCAACGTTACTCACGGGGTGACTCGAAGTCACCCCGTGAGTAAAAAGTCTATTCATACAACACCGGTTGTTCCCGCCAGTCTTTATCCCTGTTAAAAGCAAAGTCGGTAACACGTGGTCTGCGTTCCCGCAAACGCACAGCTTCAACACCCAATAGCTTGCCGGTGGATCGTTGATCCTTACCCACCAGCCTCAGCTGTATTGTATATTCTCCTGGCTCCGGCCAGAAATCCAGGAGGTGGTGTTCCCATTCCCGCACCCGTTCATCGTACAGGTTCATCGGAGCTCCCACTTTAATGCCGTTCAGGTAAGCCTGCCATATTCCATAATCGGGTGCCCGGGTAACGCTTAACAGGAGCCGTGTGGGTTTTTTTTCTTCTATTGTAAACGGAATATCAACCGTTGCCAGGTCACCTGTGGGAAAAAAGAGAAGCTGACCATCCATATAGAAATCCAGGTTATCCTGGACTTCTGCTCTTCCCTGGGTGTATGATTTAGCAGCAACAACATTCTTTGCAGGAATAATCTCATCCAGGTTGGGAAGGATCCTTTCTTCCGCAACAGGAGATTGTATCTGACAGGTTGGAATGCCAGTCTGGTACCAGTATGCCACCGAGGCAAAATCGTCCTCCCGTTCATTCCAGCTGTGGGCTCGTCTTTCCCTGTTCTCATCCGGTGATATCCAACCGTAATGTTCTATGGTCACCCTGATCTTTTTCCCGAATACAATGGGATCAGCTAAATGCCAGCGGAAGGCAGAGGTGTGTCCTCCCACGATACCCCACTGGTCGAAATAGACTGTTCCGAAATAGGGTGTATTGACGTTACTTTGCAAACCCCACGCAGATAAAAAATAGTCCTCAGTGCCTGTGCCCCAGATGGATGGTTCTGCTTCTCCATCGATATAAATTTTTTCATCACCCTCACCGAACCAGGAAGGGCTTCTTGTCCGTACAGCCATTACGGTACCGACGTAATGTCCCTTACCTTCCGTTTCCAGTATCAGGTAATCTTCACCCGGGGTACAGGGATACTCCTGCCGGTAAAGGGCATAGAAATAGGGCGTCTCCTCAGGAAGTTTATCCTTTTTAATCCAGTCAATGTTGTAGTAAAGCAGGTTAATGTTCTTCTCCTGACTCTGGTTGACTATTTCAATGCGGATGGATTCCTGAAAAGGCATTGGCCAGAATGAGTTGTACGAATCGGCATCTTCAACAATAACCGGCAGGCTGATCACTTCGCTTCTTTTTCCAAAGCAGTTGGCAAAAAAATCACCGAAGGGCACCTCCACACCGGGTTCTTCCCTTCCGTCATAAAAGATCCTTAACAACATCTCCTGGTGTGTTGCAGAGCCATTGGTCGCCCAGGGGTGACGGCCCGGTCCGAGAAAGGTAAACCACATGTGGGTCACCACGCCGGGACCTGCCGCTTCGAGGACTATCTTGGTTTCGCCTGGTAGCACCCGCGAATTATCCGCATTGTGTGGAATTGGTTTGCCCTGTTCGTCAGTCTTTGTGGAGGTACTCCTCATGCTCCTGCCATCAATCGGCCGGATCAGATCGGACAGGATAGCTCCACCCACAACATCCGGTGTGCGGTCCCTGCAGGAAAAAGTACACATTGCAAGACACCCCACAACAACAGCAAGTAAGATCTTTTTCATACCCAATGATTTAAATATTAAAAAAATAATAAAAAATGGTGACAGCTTCCCCTTTTTTAATTGTTAGAAAAATATATTTATATAATTGTTATTCTGCTATTTATAACGTTAATGAACTAAATAAATATTTATCATCCTATTCTAACTTATTTATTTACAATTGATTAAAAATTTTTAATAGGAAGCTGTCACTAATTTTTTGTCACTGTTTTTTTAGATCCTGATTTTGGTGGGTCAATCTTTAATGCAGCGGATCGAGCAACCGAAATATCGTCGGTCTTCTGCACGGCAAGAGCCGCCATCATCGCAACAAAACCCCCGTCGCCATCCGTTATCACCACCTGCTGGTGTTGCAGTCCAGAAGTAAGCACAATAACCTTTGCTCTCATAACCACCATACC
>CAYMFM010000041.1:0-2281 GCA_964389685.1 uncultured Rikenellaceae bacterium | reverse complement strand
GGTGTTGCAGTCCAGAAGTAAGCACAATAACCTTTGCTCTCATAACCACCATACCCGCGGCATCCTCCCGGTAAAGTATTGAACCCGACTTTATTCCTACCGGTATCGGTGTACCATCCTGTTAATGACTTCATTTTTGTCCCGGCTTCACCGGAAACTCTCCATCCTCTTTTCCCTGATTCGCTATCCGTCATACCCAAGTACATCTCGAGCGTTATCCATTCTTTGTCTTCCGGCAAATGCCATCCGTCCGGACAGGCCGCATTTGCTGCAATCCAGTTATACAACACACCGTATTTTTCGTAATACGGTGTTGATTTTGCTTCATTAATGTCGGTACCATTATAATCATATACATAAAAGCACGAACCATCAAAAAGAGCATCGGAAACCGGATTCACTGCAGGCAGATAGGCCAGGTTCTCCGCCATCCACGTCTGATCCCCTATCTCAATCCAACGGTAAACATGACCGTCCCGCTCATCGGTAAATTCTCCGCTCACCTGGGCCTGAATGGGTGGTAAAATAATAAGCAATAGAATGATCCAACAAATTGGTTTCCTATTCATTTGTATCTCATATATACTATTTAAAAGTATAATAAAAGTATAAAAACAGAAGCTCTTTAAAAAATGGTGACAGCTTCCTATTTTTTAAATAGTGAAATACAGATTCTATATATCTATTATTTAATAAACAATCTTCTTTCAGGTTTGGTTGCATAAGTTGCCAAATTTACACGAGAGCGAAGATCAGTGTAAGGCTTACCGCATCACCAGATATGTTCAATCTCCCTGTATTCATGGAATAAATTCGGTAATGATGGATTTCCGCTTATATTTGTATTCCGTACAACTACCGGTAAAATAGTTTATGCAAACGGGTACAACCAATCGGGATATCAAAACCCCGCCGGCAGGCATTGGCATACTGCTTCTTGTTGGTCCGTCCCTGGTCTGGTGTTCGGAGTATATTGGTTCCGGAGAGGTGATCCTTGCAACGCGTACCGGTTCGATCCTCGGGACCTCTGTACTATGGGCAATCATCATTGGTATTTTCCTGAAGTTCTGGATTGGCATGAGCGGTGCACGTTACACGGTCTGCACCGGTGAGGGGATGATTGATATGTTTAACAGGATGCCGGGTCCAAAACATTGGGCAGTATGGATTGTTCTGGTCGCTCAGTTAACTGCAGCTACAATTTCAATCAGTTCCATTGCTTCCGCATCCGGTATTTTTCTAAGCACTCTGGTTCCTATTCCTCAGCATATCAGTGGTTGGATTATCACATTACTGGCTTTTCTCATAGCGTGGACCGGTGAGTTCAAGTGGTTAAAAATTGTTATGAGCCTGTTAATTCTCCTGGTCATCCTTGGTGTATTTTATGTTGCAATCCGGGTATTTCCTGGAATAAAATCGCTCCTGGAGGGGCTTATACCCCACCAACCGGAAGTCCCATCCTGGGCATTATCAAAAGGGATTAATACAAATCCGTGGAGAGAGATACTTCCCCTGATCGGGTGGAGTGCAGGAGGATTTGCGAGTCAGGTCTGGTATTCGTACTGGGTGATTGGTGCGGGGTATGGGAATGCCCAAAAAGACGTGTATGGGAAACCTGCTGACACTGAAAAGCTAAAAAGAATATCCGTTGTTGCAGCGCAGAAGATCAAAGGGTGGTGCAGGGTGGTCAGCGTGGATGCTTCCGTGGCGATGATCATAGGGATTGCCACCACTGCGGGATTTCTGATCGCGGGATCAGGTGTTCTGGGCAGGATGCAAATTGTTCCGGAGGGAGAGGAAGTAGCTATCCAGCTTTCCGAGATTTTTGCTTCGCGATGGGGCAGTACCGGTGCAATCCTGTTTATGATTGGAGGCATTGCTGCCCTTTTTTCAACCCAGATTGGTCAGCTTGCCGGATGGCCCAGGCTGCTTGCCGACACATTCAGGATATGCATCCCTGCCTTTGGAAAGGCACTAAAATGGAAGAATCAGTTTCGTCTTTTCCTGCTCTTTTTCTTTTTATCCAACATGATCATTGTTTACACCATTGGTTACAAACCGGTCATGCTGGTAAAACTCGGAGCCATACTG
Organism: uncultured Rikenellaceae bacterium; assembly: GCA_964389685.1. Taxonomy (GTDB): domain Bacteria; phylum Bacteroidota; class Bacteroidia; order Bacteroidales; family VadinHA17. The sequence continues at coordinate 190 of CAYMFM010000041.1, read as the reverse complement.
GATGGTCTGTTGCTTACCCCTCTTCAGGCAATCTGGATCTTTACCGGGTTATACGTTGTCATGCCAAAGCTCCTGCACAACAATGCCTGGAAGATCCTTAAACCTCACTGGATCTATGGATTTGTACTGATTGTGGCTTCCCTTGTATTCGGATATTTTTGCATTTACCAGATACCCAGGATCTGGTAGG
>CAYMFM010000040.1:22191-35768 GCA_964389685.1 uncultured Rikenellaceae bacterium | reverse complement strand
CAATGGCTTTTGCAAACAGATCCCGGGCTACAACAGATTCAACCTTCACTCCGGTCCGGGAAAGGATCTGAAGTGAATTGTTATGGATAAAGGATTGCTGCTCCTCATCCAGTAGTTTAATTTCCGGTATTGCGTTCTCTTTCATTGAAAAAATCACATTTCAATCAGTCCTGCATATTTCAACCATTCAAGGTAGTTCATAATGGATTGCAGGTCTGATTCACTGGTTGATTGTGTATCGAGTAATTTTTTAATGTCCAGGGCACTGTGTTTCCCGTTAACCAGCCGGGACAATTCCCTGGTATCATAGAGAGAAATGACCGGGTACCTGTCCGTAATTTCGGACGGCAGTTCCCTGATAATACGGGAATGTCCCTGGTATCCGGCCTCTTTAACCTTTACGGTCTGCCTGGGAACCAAGCTGGATGCTCTCTTTTCCAGATCATTAAAGACTTCATGATCGGAAGAACCGTAATGTGGATCAATTTTATAATAGAAGGGGTCATCTGAACCACTTGGAGGAACAATCCTTTTAGTAAATCCACCGGCTCTCCTGTTATGGATCATCTCCCGGTTGGTTTCACCCACATAGCTGTAATAGTGCTCCATCACATCATTCAGGTAATGCGGATTCCCGAAAGTAGTTCGCATCAGGCAGAAAAAAGAGTGGCTTTTGCTCAGGTGGAGACCAACCATATCCAGGTTAATATTACACAATGTATTTCCCATCAATTCCTTGTGAGCATTCACCCAGGGTCCTGTCCCGGAAAATTCAGGAATCCACAGGAATCGTATGTTTCGTTTTGGCCTGGGAATCCGACCCTCTTCGATCAGGGTGTTCAGAGTACGGGCAACATCCAGTATGACAACACTGCCAGAAATATTATCATTTGCCCCCTGCTTGGTATAGCCTTCAAACAGGTGCGCTGAAAAAATCACTTCTCCTGCATCCCTGTCAGTGCCATATATAACGGCTGTCGGATCCTGTAGTTCATAGTCGCGTAAAGCACTTTCCATACGATGAAGAAGGATTAAAATGCTGAATTTACTAAATATTTATTAGCAAACCGGTAATCATTTCCATTTTATTACGGTTTAAGCCTGCTCAGCTTATGATGATAAAAAATAAAATGAAAATAATTAAATTGCGACTAGGTAGTCGCACTAATTTTTAATATATTTGTGACCATATAGTCGCAAAATAATATGTCATGCCACGATCAACCTTTTACAACCTGCCACAAGACAGACAGGAAGAGATTATCCGTACATGTTTTGAGGAGTTTACAAGTCATGCTTATGAAAACGCATCGGTTTCCCGGATTGTATTAAAATTGGGGATAGCGAAAGGAAGTTTTTATCGTTATTTTGAAAGCAAGAAAGAACTTTACTTGTTTCTTATCGATCAGGCTACAGCCCTGCGAATGGAACATGTAAAAGAACTGTTCGAGTTACAAGCAGCGGATTTTTTTGCCCTCCTTGAACAACATCTTATCCTGAAGATCAGGTTTGATCTTTCCTTTCCTTTACTAAGCGCTTTTCTTCATAATACCCAGCAGGAGCGAAGCAACGAAGAGTCAGCTGACTTATCGATCCGTTCGAAAGAAATGCTGATCGAGTTATTAGTACCTGTAATTGAGAAATATCAGAAAAAAGGAGTGTTACGAACGGATATACGTAAAGATTGTATTGCTCATTCGATCATACAGATCCAAATGGGAATCAACGATTTTCTCATGTTTCAGTACAACACAGCTTTCCAAAAAAATATCAACGAGCAAAAAGAGGTCTGTTCAATACCTGAGCAGGAAATTCAGAGCACGGTGAAGGAATTTTCTAAAGTTCTTGCACATGGATTAGCTGTAAAATAGAAAAAGTTGTTGTTGTTAAACATCTGGTAAGATTCATATGATTTTGCTACATTTAGGTTATTAACCTTACATCATATTACCTATGAAAAAGACGCAGATGATCTTTGTTCTACTGGCATTATGTCATTTCCAGGTGCTTTCACAGGAGACATTTCCTGTAACAGGTATCCAGGATGATCGTGCCACCACGTATGCGTTCAGAAATGCCACCATCATTACCGATTATCAAACGCGTATGGAGGGGGCTGATCTGATCATTCAGAAGGATGTCATACTCCAGATCGGATCCAATCTGGAAATTCCTGATCATGCTGTTGAAATTGACCTTACAGGGAAATACATCTATCCTTCCCTGGTTGAGATTTACAGTCGTTACGGACTTCCCTCCGGAAGAGAAACCGGAGGCACGTCAAGGAGTTTCAGGATGAGTACACCTCAGTTTGAATCCAGCAAACCCGGAGCCTATAACTGGAATGAAGCCGTCAAATCATGGTATAATGCTTCCGAGGAGTTCCAGGTAAACGAAAAGGACGCTGAACAACTCAGGGAGCTTGGATTTGGAACGGTTCTTACGTTCAGGGCTGATGGAATTGCACGCGGGACATCCAGCCTGGTTACATTATCTGCTAACAGTCCAAACAAAGCCATGCTCTCAGAGAAAGTGGCTGCACACTATTCATTTGATAAAGGCACTTCCGGACAAAATTATCCCGGTTCCTTGATGGGATCGATAGCCCTTCTGCGGCAGACATACCTTGATGCCAGCTGGTACAAATCCTTAACGGACAGGAAATTTTCTGACCTTTCGCTGGAAGCCTGGAATGAGAACCAGGATTTACCTCAAATTTTTGAAGCTGGTGATAAGTTCTCAGCGTTGCGCGCAGACAGAATTGGGGATGAATTTGGTGTTCAATACATCATCAAGGGAGATGGTAAGGAGTATCAGATTATCAAAGAGATCAGGGCAATGGGTACACCCATGATTATACCGGTTAATTTTCCGAAGGCACCGGATGTGTCCGATCCGTATAAAAACATGCTCATTCCTCTTGAAGATCTGAAGCACTGGGAATTAGCGCCTTCAAATCCGGCGGTCCTTACCAGTGAGAATATACCATTCGCTTTAACCTCTCACGGGTTGACCAATAAAAAGGAGTTTTTACCCAATATTCGAAAAGCCATTGAGCAGGGGTTGAAAGAAGAAGATGCTTTGAGGGCACTTACCCTGGAGCCTGCCAGGATATTGCAGGTGGATCACCTGGTGGGTAAATTAAAAGAAGGCATGCTTGCAAACTTCCTGATCACCTCAGGGGACCTGTTCGATGAAAACACAATCTTTTATGAAAACTGGATCCAGGGAGAACGATTCGTATTATCCGATATGAGCCTGCCAGACCTTGCAGGGACCTATCGGTTAACCATTGAGGGCGAACAGGAATACACCATGACCATTACCGGGAAACCCGGGAAATATGCACTGGAAATGACTCTCGATGATACGATCAAACTGAAACCAAAGTTTAACAGTGACCGGAACTGGGTCCGGTTTGTTCTCGACACAAAAAAGAATGGTAAGGATGCTGAAGCACTTCTTTTTACCGGCTGGGTAGACGGGAAAAACATGAAAGGACATGTTCAGCTAGCCGATGGCTTTATGGCAAACTGGACAGCGGAGCAGGTTAAACCAGGTTCGATAACTGATCAAAAGAAAAAAATAGTCACTCCGGATTCTGATGATTCCGGAGAATTGATATACCCATTCGTGGCTTTTGGTGCAAAAAAAGTGCCTGAATCCAGAGATGTTTTGTTCCGGAATGCAACGGTATGGACCAATGAGGCTGAGGGAATTTTGGAACATGCTGATGTACTGGTTAAGAATGGTAAAATTGCCGGTGTGGGGAAAAATCTTTCATCAGAGGGTGTGGAAATCATTGATGCTACCGGGAAACACCTGACATCAGGGATTATTGATGAGCACTCGCACATTGCCGTCTCAGGGGGTGTTAATGAAGGAAGCCGGGCGATAACCTCTGAGGTCCGCATTGCCGATGTGATCGATCCTGAGGATATCAGCATCTACAGGCAACTTGCCGGAGGGGTAACTGCTGCACAGGTATTGCATGGATCAGCAAATCCGATTGGAGGACAATCCTGCATCATCAAACACCGATGGGGGAAAAATGCAGAGGAGTTGAAGGTGGATAATACCGTTGGATTTCTCAAGCATGCCCTTGGTGAAAATGTTAAACAGTCGAGATATCCATCCAACATGGCAATTCGTTATCCTCAATCCCGCATGGGGGTGGAACAGATCATCAGGGATGGTTATTTACGAGCAAAAGGATATCTTGAATCCTGGGATCGTTACAATCGGCTCAGTCCGAAAGAAAAAGCACGTATGACGAAACCCAGAAGGGACCTGAGGCTGGAGGCTATAGGAGAGGTGCTTCAGAAGAAGAGCTTTATTACCTGTCACACATATGTTCAATCTGAAACCAATATGATCATGAAGCTGGCTGAGGATTTCAACGTGAAAGCTCATACCCTCATCCACAACACTGAAGGATATAAGATCGCTGATAAAATGAAAGAACATGGGGCTGCCGGATCGATATTTTCCGACTGGTGGGCATTTAAATATGAAGTGTACCATGCCATCCCCTATAATGCTGCATTGCATCTTGATCAGGGGGTACTCACCTGTATCCATTCCGACGATGCTGAACTATCACGAAGGTTACATCAGGAGGCGGCAAAAGCAGTAAAATACGGAGGAGTTACAGAAGAGGAAGCCTGGAAACTGGTCACCCTGAATCCTGCCCGGATATTACACCTTGACCACCGGATGGGAAGTATAAAAAATGGAAAGGATGCCGACCTGGTCCTGTGGTCCGATAATCCCCTGTCCATTTACGCCAAAGCGGAAAAAACCATGGTCGATGGGGTGTTCTATTTTGATCTGGAAAGGGATGCTGGACTGCAACAATACATTCAGCAAGAACGAAACCGGATTATCCGGAAAATGACCGCCGAAGGAAAGGATTCACCCCCGGTAAACAGGACACGATCAAACCAGCAATTCCTATGGGATGATGAGGAGATCATCGATATATTCAAGGAAAAAAGAACCATTGAATCAAACAATCAAAACCGATAGATCATGAAAACCAATATATTTCATCTATTCATCGTCTGTTATGTTCTTGGAACACCTGGCAGCAATGCACAGACAGTCCCTGCCGCAGCTCCTGAACAGGGAAACCCGATTATTCTCCTGGGAGGAACGGCGCACATCGGAAATGGTGCCACCATCCCAAATTGTGCCATTGCTTTCGAAAATGGGAAAATTTCAACCGTCACTTCAATGGATGAATTGACCCTGGATCCTGAACGTTATGAGATCATTCGCATCGATGGCAAACATGTCTATCCCGGTTTGATATCCCCTGTTTCCGGTCTGGGATTGAGTGAAATAGGAGCCGTCAGGGCTACAGTTGATTCGCGTGAGATTGGTGAAATCAATCCGAATGTCAGAACCATCATCGCATACAATACCGATTCAGAGGTAATCCCGACAGTGCGTTCCAATGGAATTCTTCTGGCACAGATCACCCCCTCCGGGGGAATAATTGCCGGTACCTCTTCCATCGTCCAGCTGGATGCCTGGAACTGGGAAGATGCCGTGGTTAAACTGGATGATGGCATACACATGAGCTGGCCGGCTATGTACAGAGGCAGAGGGTACGGATCATCCAGCACAACTGCTGTCGATCCGGACTATCCCGATCATGTTCTTGAACTGGAGAAACTGTTTACGGATGCCCGAAGTTATTATGAGAAAGGTGATCATGAAAAAACAAACCTGAAGCTTGAGTCAATGAAAGGATTGTTTGATGGCAGCAAACGGCTTTTCATTGAAACCGGTTTTGTAAAAGAAATCGTGGAGAGCATCCAGTTCGCCAAAAAACATGGAGTTCAGCACATTATTCTGGTCGGAGCAGATGAAGATGCCTGGCTGGTAAAAGACTTTTTAAAAGAAAACGATATCCCTATAATCGTAGCACACATACACCGCATGGCAAAACGAAAGGATTATGATGTGCATCAACCATTCAAACTTCCATGTCTCTTCATGAAGGAAGGGATCCTTACAGGGATCTTATATCCTGGAGCAACCGGTTCCATGAACCTGCCTTTTGTCGCCGGTCAGGCTGCCGGGTATGGTCTTTCCAAAGAGGAGGCTTTACAGTGCATTACACTCAACAATGCAAAGATCCTGGGAATTGATAAGGAGTACGGCACACTTGAAGTAGGGAAAAGCGCTACCCTCGTGGTTTCGGCAGGCGATATTCTGGACATCCGGACCAATCAGGTGGAACTGGCTTTCATATCAGGCAGAAAGATCGACCTGGATAACAAACACAAGCAGCTGTACCGGAAGTATAAGGAGAAGTATGACGGGGAGAAGAAAGAATAGGAATATTTATTGCGGATTGCGAATTTCGGATTGCGGATAGTAGGTTTCGATATTCGGTTTTCGTCTGCCTATATGCTCTGAGATGCCTGGTGCCCTGCGGTCCATTCAACGTTTTCCCACTGATTTATTCTGTAGTTGGACCTCATGTTTTTCGTGTTCACACAATGAATTTGACATTTGAGTGATTCAATTCCACACCTACAGGCTTTTTTTCAAAATCCCCGTACCCGTAACTCGTATTCCATATCCTGTAGCATTACTCCTGAAATTATAGTCTCATTTTCTTTTAACTTTTAACCATTAACTTATAACCTCTTTCATCGCCGCATGATCCAGATAAAGTCAATCCCGATTGGTTTTCCCGGATCGCTTTTGTTTATCAGGGTCAGTATTTGTTCTCCTGCTGCCAGTTTAACCGGTGCAGCGACAAAATTCCTTGCCAGGGTCCGGTAAGGCACAGAGAGATCGATCAGGGTCTTCCCTCCGAATTTCAGTGTCTGACCATTTATTTCAGATTCAAAGGATCCGGAATCGGGTGACCGGCGAGCAGTAAACACAGCAGTATATTCTCCTTCTTCCTTGATTGGCAGGGTGAATGAAATGGTTTCTCCCTTCCAAACAAGGATCTTGCCACCAGCCCAGATATCTTTCTCATTCAATTCAAACTCCTGGCCTTCCCTGGCGATATCTTCTGCCTGATAAAAATCTGCATTGGCACAAAAATACCGGCGTACAGGCATCCAGTTTTCGGGCAGCTGAGGCAGTTTTACATCACTGTCTGATAGAGGGATATGATCATCTATCATTCCCGGCAATCCATAATGATAAATGATCCTGCCGTAGGAAAAACCGGGAACAGGTCCATGGCTCAACAATTCCATATAAAAAGCTACATTACTGGCAAATGGGATGGCATCCAGGATGTGATACCTGTAATTCGTTACGAATCCACGGTTTGCAGGTCCGTCATTTCTGGGCTGACCGCAATATCCATATTCAAATATCTCACTTGAGGACCAGGCATAATTGAAGTAATCTTCTGAACCGGTGCCAAAAAATGATGGAAAATCATTCTCATCCACAAAAATTTTTTCATCTCCCTCACCCCACCAGTTTCCCCATGAGGATGGAACAGGTGTTGGGTTCATGATCATTGCCGCCGCACCAACAATAACTCCTTTACCGTGGGCAACCAGGTAAGGGATATCATACGGTTTTTCGTTTGAAGAAAACAGGTTATGATCCACTCTCCAGCGGGCGCGGAAATGCATCGACTTTCCCTCAATCCATTCATACTTGCTATTCAAAACACTGCCTGAAACAAAAATAGGTTGTTCCCCGGTATTTTTAAGGGATAGTCTCACGGAATCGTGGTAAGGCATCACGAACCGGCAGATCATTGTCCCATCGGTCATTACGCTAAACGGGAGGGACTGGTATGGGTTTATTCCGGGTGCAGCACCGAAGAAATCTCCAACGGGTGATTGCACCTCTCCCCAGGGAGACCCATCAAATGATATGTTCAACACCGTTTGTCTCAGAGCGTTATTTAGCTCACCGGCTGAAAGTTGTAGTGTAAGGCATTCAATGGCTCCTGCCCCTTTTAGTTTGAGGAGTTCTCTCTCCTCTCCTGCCGGGATTTCAATCGTAATATCGGTTGACCGGTGTTCCGGACTGTCACATAGTGATCCCCCCGGGAAGGTCCAGTGAGTTACCGGGTCCTTCAGCAGGTTTGCCACCTCCATTAGGTCTTCCTTATACAGGTTAAGGTCGTTGACAGAAAACGTTTTTACCAACGCTTTCTGATCATATACCCGCACACCGATATGGTAGAAGTGAAGTCTATTCAGGTCTCCGATCCACTCTATTCTGCATCTCTTTGCAAAAGGCACAGGGTAATAGCCCGCCATATTCTGCGAGAACGATCCGGTAAATATTTCGGATGGGTAATCCGGAGCAACTGTTTTATAGGTTTCCAGGAAAAAGGGTTGTGCAGGACCTTCATAAAACGGTTTTGACACATCATCCAGGTAAAGACGGATATCACCATTGATGGCTGCTGTCCAGAGCCGGACGATGGCTCCCGTTCCTTTGATATCGCACATCAGGTACTCCCCTATTCCATCGTCACCCGGATTCTTGAGGACTTCGGTAAAACCGGGAATCGGTTCCTGTCCGAAACCATCCGAATTGGCGAACCAGTTCGGTTTATCGGGAGCGACACTTCTCCGGTCATAGGATGAAAACTGGATCGACTGGTAAGCCGGATCGGGGTATTCAGCCAGTGATTTCAGATCAACCATCTCCCTGACCAGGGAACCTGTTGTAATGGTTTGGGATAAAAGCAGGTCAGATGATGAGAGAGATAGGAATAATGCCAACAGAAGTGTGATTAGAGATTTATTCCCTTTTACAAATCCAGATTTTATCATGATTTTACCGTTTATTAGAAATAATTTAATGGAGGATATCTTTCCTGTTGAAGTTGAGAAAATTATTCGGAATTCGCAAGTTTCAGGGTGTAGATTAGACAATAGTAATTCTATAGTGGTTGAATAATAGAATTAAAAGGAATCCTGGAGGGATTCAATAATAAATAGCCCGGTACAAGCCCCGATGATTTTGTCGGGGTGTAGTGCCGGGTATTTAGATAAAAATATAAAACAACCCTGAAGGGGTTGAAAAATAACACGCTGATGATTACTATTCAACCCCTTAGGGTTGAAAATTTTCCGTTACAAACCACCACCGGTTCACACCAGTGGTTACTCATTGTTATACCCCTATCCGGGGTATATTATTTTATTCCTTATTGAACCTGAAATAAAATTCGAAAATATAACAATATGTAAGAGGATTATTGTAATATCTTCCTACCGAAATTGTAAAGTGTTACATGGCAGGCAGGGTACGTAAATAATAGACGAATGACGTAAGGCGCTCTACGACCCGGGCCCTGTGAAATAGCGGAAATCCCTGACAGAATGCCAAGATAAAATATTATTTCACAGGGCGGGCATCGTAACCGAACAACGAATAACGAATACAACTACCATCCCGGGATAAAGTTGATCCCGAATGAACCTGTAGAGAAGCCATTTCCCTGGAAGGGCCATGCATAGTAGGGTTCAATAACAATAGCACCAAACAAGTTAACACGCAGGGATGCACCGATGCTGTATACCGGAATCTTGGTTAAGGGTTTATTGATATCATAAGTAAGAGAGAGGTCATTATCCGAAAACCAGGCCATACCGGCATCCAGGAAGAGTGATAATTCTGACATGATGGAGTTCAGTTTGATGGGTGCCATTCGTTTAGGTCCCGTTACCGGAATTCTGAGTTCGACATTTCCGAGAACCATCTGGCTACCATACAATTGGTTAGCCACATAGTTCATCTCCTCAATCGACATGTTCTCATACAGGCTGTTGTTATCATACCCCCTGATGAACCAGGGATATCCCAGGTATAGCGGATTCATCATCCCTTCCTCAGCACCCCGGCCGTATCTTCCGTACTGAAGCACCCGGGTTGCCAGTGTTACGGGTTTGATCCGAAAATACTTTCTAAAATCAAGATAGGTGGTAAAATAACCAAACTCACCGAAATATTTCTCCACCTGGAATCGGCTCCGGTGACCCGATAAAGGAGAGGCAAATCCAAAGACAGAGTTGTCTGTTACATAGGCAAGATCGAGTCGCTGCATATTAAACCCATCGGGGGCATCCAGTTTTTTTCTCTTTTGTCCCATGTAATATCCCGTATATGAATCGTAAATGGTTTCCCACCGGTCGATGCGATAATAATACCAGGCATGGGATGCTCCGAATTCCATTCTTCTGGTCGTAGAAAACGGAAGGTAAGCAAACGCTGCGATCCGGTCTTCAAACAGCCTGATCTGGTCCATTACTATTTTATCAACCAGATAATATCCGTCATCAACGGGAAGGGTATCGTTATATTGAATGCCGGCAGTGACATACTGGTATGGGATATGGGAGATTGAGCCTCCCCAGTTCAGCCGCCGTTTCTGGTTCATGTAAGCAACCTGTCCGCCAAAATCATATATCTCACCGTTGATAGCCAGCGATACATACATCTGATTGTTACCCACCATATCACCAAAGATGGCGAATACACTTCCGGCCATACCTGTTCCCATACGGTTGGAATTAATAGCTGCTCCTACAGAGACATTGGATATGTAATCCAGTTTGAATTTGGGTTTATACTTCTTCTCAACAAACAATTCCGGGTTCTTAATCCAGTAGCTTTCCCTGTCTTTCAGATTAGCATCCACCAGGTTCTGGCGAACTTCAATTGCCGGAGGGAGGGTTCCGGCACGTAAATCCAGCTGATCCGGTGAAACCTTAACCATTTCAAAATCAGACAGATTTGCTTTATAGATACTGTATTTCCCGTTGAAATAATAGGAATAGGCAATTTCATCACTTTCCCGGGCTATACTGATCGCCGGTGAATAGCTGGTAATTCCGGAAATACCTGTAAGGTAATCGGTCAGCCTGTAGACATCACCTGTCTCCAGTTCATAGAGATAGAGATTCCTGAATCCATCACAATCGGAAAGGAAATAGATCTTTTTTCCATCGGCAGAAAAGAGTGGATTTACGTTCTTTGCACCAGGAAAGACGGGAAGTATCTCGATCCGGTTTTCATCTTCCAGATTGATCAATGCCAGGTTAAAATTCAAATTGGCATAGGGTGTCTCTTTTTCGCGTTTATCTGTTGAAACCACCAGGTATCTTCCATCGTGTGACCATGCAGGGTGGATATAAGAAAACCGGTCATCGGTAATCTGTTCAACCGTTCCGGATTCGAAATAATACCGGTAGAGATCACTTTTCCCGTTAACAATTCCGGCAACAAGGATGCTCTCACCATTGGGGGACCAGGATGGATGATTGAATGCAGGGACACCCGGAATAGAAATTTGATCCAGCATTTTCCCATCCCTGGCGTTCAGAATAACCAGCCGGTTTTCACCTTTCTCAAAAACACTGAACGCAAAACGGGAACCATCCGGTGACCATGTACCGGCAGATTCAATGTAATTCAGTGCATCCACCTCATGGGAATGCACCTCCTTTGTCAGTTTCCTGACGATATCTCCCGTCTCAACATCAGCAAGAAAAAGATCCAGTGAGACCACCTCTCTCTCGGAGAGGAACACGACCTGTTTTCCATCTGGGCTGAGGGAGGGTGAAAGGTTCATATCACCTGCATTTCCGGCAAAGAGGATCTTCTCACCTGCAAGAAGATCGATCGAATCCCTGAAAAAGTTGCGGTAGTAATTTTCTGTTGAAGTTTTCCACAATGCTGAAAAGGTTTCAGCATCCATATTAAGGTACTTTTTTATGGCATACTCATACCCGTGTTTTGCTGTTTCCAAAAAGATGGGAGCTATTACCTCTTCTCCCCACGCCTTGGCTACCATTGACCAGAATGCCTGTCCCCACCGGTAAGGGAAATACTGGTAATTTTGAGAAAGTTGTTTGAGTGTGGGGAAATCATCATTCAATATAGCATCCCGTATCCACATGGCTGTGTGTGGGTCCACACTGCCAATGGAAAGGTATTCGGCCATCCCTTCAACCATCCACAATGGAAGGTTATTCAGGTTATTCAGGTTGGTTGAATCACCACTGATTATCATGTGGTACTGGAAAGCATGAACCAGCTCATGCCCGAGAACATGATCCGTTTGCGCATTGGTGGCAGCAACGGGTAATATCACCCTTCTCTTTAACGCTTCCGTAACGCCACCTGTTCCAACACTTACTGTGCTGGAGATGGCTGACGTTTCCTGAAAATCGGAATGATTTGCGTAGAAAATGATGGGATTCTTTTCCTCAATGGTGTCCTTCAATACCCGTAAGTGCATCCGGTACCACTCCTCGCTTCTCCGCGCAAATTCATCCAACAATGAATCATTTTCAAGATAATGGTAAATTTCAAAATGGGGTGTTTCATACACCTTATAATCAAACAGCTTATACGCTGGTTTATTCCTTCCAAAATCCTGTGCCAATGAAATACCCTGTGAAAACATTATGACAATCCAAAACATCAAAAGGATTCTGCCAGGAAGTCTTCTGCAAATACCTTTGATTGACATAATCTTATTGTTTAAACTGTTAAAATTCAATACAATCTAGTTTGTCTTTTGCCCTATTCTCCATGCAATTTTTGTACCAATGTTTGTTATTTTGTTCCACCAAATAGTTGATCAGAATAACAAAAATGTTCATTACCCCGGCATTCAGAACCGATCAAATTGGTATCAAGCCCCGAGCAAACTCTGGACTCTAATTTCCGCAGCAAGCTGCAGGGAACCAGCCTGCCGGCTGGCAGGTTAAACCACGCTTCTCATCCGCCGAACGTTTGAGCAAACAACGTTTGCGAAAACCTCATGAACAGCTGGTGCGATAGGATTGCGGGAGCGAATAATCCGCCGACCGGGCGCCTACGCTAAAGCTACGGCGACAGTGTGCGAAGAAGGAGGATTAAATCCTGGAGGGATTGAACAATGAATAACCACCGGTGAAACCGGTGGTCTAATGGTCTTTTAACCAACCCTGAAGGGGTTGAATCATTCATTAACTCGTACCACGATCTTGCTACTGCACAGGCCTGCACTTAGTCGTGGTACGAGAAGATCACCCCGTCTGACCGATTGGCGGTCTGACGGATAAAACGGATGCAACAAAAACTCCTCCCCCTGGTCCTCTGGACCTTTCCCCCTCCAAGAGGGGGATATTTTGCACGTTCCTGCTGATTGTTGGGAATGTATCCCCCGCTGGGATGGAATTTCTTTCCATACGCAGCTGATGACTAAACGAAATCATGAAACTGACCGAGTGTTTCCAAGTCACCCGGTGAGCAAGTTTGTAAAATGAATAAAGTTAGTATCTTAACGGCAAATAAATTGACGATGAAAACTTGTTGGCGGTTTACCCGTTTTTTAGTCATAACATGGATCATTCTTCCCATTTTACAGGCAACAACATCCTGTTCTTCCGGGGAAAATGATCAGGTATTTGAGGAATATCTTACCTCATACAATGAATGGGGAAAAAACAGAATCAGTTCACTCAAAGGGCCTGAAGGATGGTTAAACCTTGCCGGTCTATTCTGGTTGGAAGAGGGGGAAAACCGTTTCGGAAGTGACTCATCAAACAATATTATTTTCCCTTCGGTTGCTCCTG
>CAYMFM010000040.1:18339-22091 GCA_964389685.1 uncultured Rikenellaceae bacterium | reverse complement strand
AACCGTTTCGGAAGTGACTCATCAAACAATATTATTTTCCCTTCGGTTGCTCCTGCAAATATTGGGATAATCATCCTGAAAGAGGACAGGATCAGGTTCATTGGTAATGAAGCTGTCAATGTAATACATGAAGGGCTACTCATTCATGAGATGGAACTTTTACCGGATGTTTCAGGTGATCCTACTCTGTTAACCCTGGACTCACTGGCGTGGTTTATCATTAAACGGGGGGACAAATACGGAATTCGTTTACGTGATTACAATCACCCCAATATCGGGAAATTGGATAGTATTCCCTGTTTCCCGCCGGATCTGGCCTGGAAAGTTACAGCAACCTTTGAACCATTTATTCAACCCATAACCATCAAAGTCCCCAATGCCATTGGAATGGTCGAGGAATCTCCTGTCCCCGGGTTGTTAATATTTCGGTTCGAAGAACAGGAACTAACCCTCTATCCCATGGGGGATCCCGATCACTTATTCCTGGTGTTTGGTGATGAAACCTCAGGACTGGAAACTTATGGTGGGGGCCGTTTTCTGACTGTTGATCAACCGGATGAGGAGGGGAATTATACCATTGATTTTAACCGGGCATACAATCCGCCCTGTGCGTTTACACTGTATGCAACCTGCCCATTACCACCGAAGGAAAATATTCTTTCCATCCGGATTATGGCAGGTGAACAAACAGTGGAGGGATTCGGATACCATCATTAAAAAACCGGTGGTCGTTAACCTCCTGCCTGCCGCAGGCAGGGTAACGGCAGGTTTTCAAGTCACCTGAAAGTCGACTCGGGAGAGTCGACCTACATTTATTACAGCTTAAACGAAAAGGTTCGTAAGAAGATGGACCAATGGAGAGCGACTCTCTTGCCGAAGGCATTCCTTCGGAAGAGTCGCTCAGTTACCTCGGAGTGGGCCGCACAGGCCAGACCGCATAGGCAATCGACCAACATGCTTTCGTGTTTACCAAAAAAGGTTTGAGCCATAGGCACTCTCTAAAATCCTTCTAATCTTCGGAGGAAGAGATAGGCAACTTGGATGGATTTCAAAGCGCACCGGTGAGCGCAAGTGAGTACATTGTAGTTAGCTTTAAAACAATCGACTCACTAACCTACTACACTACTAACCCAATAACTGATTTTTTACATCATCGTTTCACAACCTTTCCGGAGCCGATGGTATGGTCATTCAGTTCGATGATGTAGAGATAGATACCTGCCTGCAGGATCCCGCCAGGATCTTCAACAGGGTTCCATATAATTTCCGTTTGCCCCGTAGGATCTGAGGTATGGCTCAGCACCTTCACCTCTTCACCCAGCACATTATAGATCCTGACACTGATTCTTCCGGATTCCGGTGTGTTAATGCTAAAGCGGATTTCCTTGTCAAACGGATTCGGATAGACATCGATATCAGCGAGGTTATACGCACCATCCACTCCAGTGGGGTTACAATGCCCCAGCATGTTTGCGTCCATCCAGGCCAACCGTGCGGTGATCCAGTTGGTAAAAAAGGTGATTTCCTCTTCCCATGTGTCTCCGATGAAGTAGTTGGGCCATACATAGGTTCCCAGGATCTTCCACTTGTTAAAATTACGTTCCTGGCCTTCCTGGAGGCGAACCACCAGTGAATCGATTAAAGCGGTCACCGAATCGGCATGAAAAGGTCCCTGTCTGAGCTCTTCCCACCGGCATTTCAGGCGGTTGATCACCAGCGGATCTTCAAACAGGCGTTTCCACCAATAAATCCTGCTCCACTTATCGAAGATCCATCCGTCGGTTTCCCAGGCTCTCTCCGCATCACCGTAATTCACATTGCCGTACCCCAGGTTAAAGTCCCAGATGGGTCCAAGGTGCAGGCGCCCACCGTCACTATCCTTCTCTTTGTACATGAATGTGCTGAACCGGTAGCTGTCAATCTCCTTTGACAGTTCGCGCATGATGAAGTGGTCGATAAGGGACCCGGCATCAATATACTTTCGGTACCCGTTAAGCGGATCAGTAAACCATGTGCTGCTGAGCGTACTCTCGAGCTGCAGAACAAAAGCCTGGATATAGGCTGCCTGCTGAGGTCTCAGGTCTTCCGGTTTTGGATAGTAATATTGAAAAAAGAGCGGTGTATAATCCGGGTAAGAAGGTGCAGGATTGGGGTAGGATGTCCATCCAACGATATCGGGTTGGTCCGTTTTATCAATCCGGATGATGTATCCTCCGGTCAGTTCATTTCCCGAAATATCGGTTTCCAGCAGGGTTGCTATGTCCAGCCTGTTATCATCCCGTTTGATCTTTTCCATCAGCACATAAACTCCCCTGTAATCCCCATTTACGATCAACTCGCAAAACCGGCAGCGGGGAGCCCAGCTTCCCATCCTGTTTCCCAAATCGTAGGTTACCACATTCCGGATGAGGCTTTTATCCGAGTAAGGGGCATAAAGGATCCAATCGTTTTCTGCCGGCATCCCAATCAGTGAAACGTTGTTGTTCAGACCAAATGAATCCTGGGTTTCAAAAAGGTAGGATTTTTTGGGGAAACCCAGTGTGGATGATCCCCGTAGTCTGATATTGATCTTTCCATTGTATCCATTGTACGGATCCGTGATGTTATTCCGCTGTCCCGGAACATTATCAATAATTCCCATATCCACAAAAACACGTGGTTCATTAACGATTGGAAGGCCATGGGTATTGATCACAACAATGGGAAGGTTTGAAGAAGTAAACACTTCCGGTGGGTTGAACCAGCCAGGGACTGGTGAATAATAGGAGGAAGCGTCACTTAATCCGACAGAAAAAAAGGTAATGGATGACATATCGGAGGAGGTGTTGTTGTAGTTGTGAACCTGGATTGCCAGTACATTCTCTCCCTCCACCAGGCAATCATTCATCATTTCTTTGTTGATCATAAAATATTCCGGATCCTGCCCCTGGTACATGGTGGCTTCGTGAAGCTCATAGGCAGGTTGATTATAGGCGGGATGGTCTCCGACAGCTCCGACACCCACCCTGGCGACCTCCACATCATTGATATAGGCAACAAATGCATCATCGAAGTCGATATTCAGCGCAGCAAGCAGGATAACAGAAGTATCGTAAATCGTGAATTTCTTTCTCAGGTAAAGCGACAAAGGGTAAGGAATTTCAAAACCGGGTTCCTGTGAAATATCTGTCCGGTCGTCATCGTCTCCATATCCTATTCCACCGGGCCCAAGTGACCAGGATGAATCATCGAAAGAGAGAGTTCTCCAGTCGCTATCCGGTTCATACGTACCTACCAGGTACCTCCACTCTTCGTAATCATAGATAACGGTTTCCCAGTGGTCAACCTCATTTATCTGGGAAGTGGCAGGGATAGCAAATACAAACAGGATGCAAAATCCCAATGCATGTAACCTGAAGATTTTGCATAGGAAATTTATGCAATGACGTAGAGACGCCATGCATGGCGTCTCTACATCGGCATGATGATTTTCATTACGTCCCTTGTTTTGTCGTTTTACCATACTAAATCTTTCTAACAAATAACCCGCAACGATCCATGATCCCATTTCTCCCTTTCGTTCTCCCCCTTTAAAAGGGGGATCAAGCCGCAGTGGAACTGGGGGATTTTTCCCTCATTACCTCAATCCCCCTTTAATTCCCCCTTTGCTAAGGGGGACGAGTCACCTTCCTTATTCATGTTGTCCCCCTTAAACATAAAAGGGGGATTAAGGGGGATTTCTTTTCTCTTACACCAATCCCCATATAGTCCCC
>CAYMFM010000040.1:0-18239 GCA_964389685.1 uncultured Rikenellaceae bacterium | reverse complement strand
AAAGGGGGATTAAGGGGGATTTCTTTTCTCTTACACCAATCCCCATATAGTCCCCTCCGCCCGGCTACGCCATTCGGACGGGCTTCACCAAGCCTGCCTGCCGGGTTCCCCGCCGTATCCGCCGGCTGGCGGAGAAGGTGGGCAGGCAGGGGGGACAAATTAATTTCCACCTTTCCGTTGTCCCCCTTTTGAAAAAGGGGGATCAAGGGGGATTTTATTTTCTTTTTCTATTTTTTCCATTGAATTATATATCTCACCAACTACATCATCAATTCTGTAAATCACTTGCCCTTCAGTAAATCTAAGTATCGTAAAGCCCAATTCCCCTAAGAACTTTTGTTTTTTAAAATCATCAACTCCTCTAAAATTATGGGTCGATCCATCAATTTCAATTATCAATTGAAGTTTCCTGCAAATAAAATCTACAATATATTCGCCAACGGGGAATTGCCTGTTAAACTGGTATCCCTTCAATTTTTTGGCACGCAATGCATATTTCCATAGAATGGCTTCTCCTTTAGTTCCTTCTTTTCTTAGCTGGCGGGCAAGAGGTTTTAGTTTTTTATTATATACTCTTTTATGTGACATGTATTTGAATTTCTTTGTTACAATCCCCCTTTAATTCCCCCTTTGCTAAGGGGGACGAGTCACCTTCCTTATTCATGTTGTCCCCCTTAAACATAAAAGGGGGATTAAGGGGGATTTCTTTTCTCTTACACCAATCCCCATATAGTCCCCCTCCACTGCCGAAGGCATGCCTTTGGCACAAGGGGGACAAGTTAATTTCCACCTTTCCGTTGTCCCCCTTTTGAAAAAGGGGGATCAAGGGGGATTTTATTCTTAAGAGGAATCCTGCTTATTCCATAAACGTAAATTTCGCTTTTTTAAGTTCTACCGAATTGGGTCCGATAAACACTTCAAAATCTCCAGGTTCGGCGGTAAATTCCATGTTGATATCATAAAATTTAAGATCCTCTTCCGTTATAGTAAACAGGACCGTTACGGATTCACCTGCCGGTATACTTTCTTTTCTGAATCCCTTCAATTCCAGGACAGGTCTGGTAACACTACCAACCAGGTCCCTGATGTAGAGTTGAATGATCTCTTCACCATCCCTGACTCCTGTGTTCTTTACAGTTACCTCTGCTGTTAATTCACCACCGGGTAAGAGTATTGTATCACTCAGCGTTATTTCAGAGTATTCAAAGGTAGTGTAGCTCAAACCGTATCCGAAGGGGAAAAGTGGTTCAACGGGAATATCCAGGTATTTCGAATTCCAGCGGATCCCAGGGATCGGTGGGCGGCCCGTGTTTTTATAGCTGTAGAAAATAGGAACCTGACCAACCGATACGGGAAAGGTAACGGGCAATTTCCCGGAAGGATTGTATTTCCCGAGAAGGACATCTGCAATGGCAGGCCCTGCCTGTGTTCCGAGGAACCATGTTTCCAGTATAGCAGGTACATTCTCTTTCACCCAGGGAATGGCTAATGGTCTGCCATTCATCAGCACAACAATAATGGGTTTTCCGGTTTTCTGCAGTTCCATGATAAACTCTTTCTGTACACCGGGAAGTCCAATATCACTGCGGCATAAAGCCTCTCCGGACATAAATTTAGATTCCCCGACAGCAGCAACAACAACATCAGCAGCCCTGGCGGCACGGATAGCCTCGGAAAAACCGCTTTTATCCTCACCTGTTATCTGGCAACCTTTGGCATGCACGATCTGAGCTTTTCCTTCCAGGCTATTCTTTAATCCTTCAAGCAATGAGATCGCTTCTGCCGGATTTCCCCTTGCCGACCATTCACCGATCATATCAAACTGATTATCAGCCATCGGTCCGACCAGTGCTATGGTTTTTATCTTATCCGGGTCGAGGGGAAGCAGGTTATTTTCATTTTTCAGCAACACAATCGATTTTCTCGCCACATCCCGGGCTATCTCCAGATGTTCTTCATTCATGATCACCTCCTTTTCCCGCTCTTCATTACAATACCTGTACGGATCATCAAACAGCCCGAGTTTGAATTTCACCCTTAATATTCTTCGGACAGCATCATCCAACTGAGATTGGGATACTTTGCCATCATCCATTAACTGGAAAAGCTGCGGATCATAGATGAGGCCCATCATATCCATATCTACACCGGCATTCATGGCAAGGTAACCTGCTTCGTATTCATTTGTTGCCACCCCATGGGGGATCAATTCCCTGATCGAAGACCAGTCAGACACAATGAATCCCTTGAAATTCCATTCCTTCTTTAACAGATCGGTCAGGATATATCGGTTTGCCGTTGCCGGGACCCCATTGATCTCATTGAAGGAGCTCATAAACGTTTCCACTCCGGCATCCAGTGCTGCCTTAAAGGGTGGCAGGTAAATTTCATGCAGTGTCCGGTTGGAAATATCGACCGTATTGTAATCCTTGCCTGCCATAGCAGCGCCATAGGCTGCAAAATGCTTGGCACAGGCGACGATGGTACTGTGGTCTGCCAGGTCATTACCCTGAAAGCCTTTTACCCTTGAAGCAGCAACCAGGCTACCCAGGAAGGGATCCTCGCCTGCTCCTTCCATAACCCTGCCCCATCTGGGATCTCTTGCAATATCGACCATTGGTGCAAAGGTCCAGTGCTGGCCTGCAGCTGCTGCTTCAGCAGCTGCAACACGTGCTGAGGTTTCGATCAATTCCATATCCCAGGATGCCGTTTCTGCCAGCGGAACCGGGAAAATGGTCCTGTACCCGTGTATGATATCATAACCAAAAATCAGGGGGATTCCCAGGCGGGTCTCCTCAACAGCAACTTGCTGGAGTTTCCGGGTGTATTCCGCCCCATTCACATTCAGCATCGAGCCCACCATCCCATTCTTCAGAACCTCCATATAATTGTGATCATCGGACACCGGTCCGGTGAATTCTCCAAATCCCGAATACTGCATGAGCTGACCCACTTTCTCTTCCAGGGTCATCAGCGATAGTACCGAATCGACCTTCCGAGCGATTTCTTTTTCCGCACCTTCCATCTTCCCGGTTGATTCGCAGGAGGTTAGTAATAAAGTAACTATAAAGGCGGCAATGAAAAAACTGACAATTTTTAATCTTGAAGCTTTCATGGTTTTTTTCTTGTTTTCAGGTAAAAAATATAGTCAATCGGATTACTGGTACACTCTGACATAATCAACAACCAATTGCTGAGGAAATATGGTACTGTCCACACCTTGCTGTCCTCCCCACGTGCCTCCCACAGCAATGTTCATGATCAGATGAAAATTGTGGTTAAATGGCCAGGCCGCCGGGTCATCCGACTCTTTCTCAAAGGAAAAATAGAGATCCTCATCCACGAAGAAATCAATCTTATCTTGCTGCCAATCCACGGCATAGATGTGGAATTCCTCTTCGGCTGTGGGTACCTGGATTTCACCACCTCTCTGGGTATTTTTAGTATGGTTATAAGCACCGGTATGAACGGTCCCATGAATCGTGTCTGGTTGATATCCAACGTATTCCATGATATCTATTTCCCCGCTTTCAGGCCACCCTCCGTATTTGCGGTCAGTATATAGCATCCAGATTGCCGGCCAGGCACCGGTTCCGGAGGGTATTTTTGCCCGTACTTCAACACGACCGTAGGTCCAGTCTCCTTTGTTTTTTGTCGTCAGGCGGGCGGAGGAGAAATCCATTCCTTCGGTTTTTTCCAACCGTGCTTCAATAATCAGGTTTCCTTCTTCCACCCGTGCATTTTCCTGCCTTTTTTCAGTGTAGTACTGGAGCTCCTGATTCCCCCAACCGTGCCCCCCGACATTGTAATTCCATTTTGTTGAATCGGGCAGACCGGTGTAATCGAACTCATCATTCCATACAAGCGTTTTTTGCTGTGTGCATGCAACGGTCATTAAAAAAATGATAACATAAAATAAATAAATTGGTTTGGTTTTCATAGTCCTTTAATAATTAATAGTTTACGCATTTTTGTGATTCTTAGTGTCTTAGTGATTTAGTGGCTGAAAAAAATTGCCACCCCCATAGCCCCAATGGGATCCCTATGGGAGGATGCCTATGGCACAAGGCACAAAAACACCAAATTACACTAAATGAATATATTAGAAATGCAAACCGCACAACGCATTACAATTTAATAATTTTCCTGATGATGTGCTTTCCACCTTTTGTGGTGATCCGCAAGGCATATATCCCAGGTTTCAATCCGTTTACACTGAATGACGAAGATGAATCATCAACGGATAATGCCTCAACGAGTTCTCCTGAAAGGGTAACGATCTCAAGCCGGCGAATGACTTCAGGACTTATCACGGTAATGAAATCCGCAGTTGGATTTGGAAAGATCCGGATCATATCCGGAGATACCTCTCGAACTAAGGAGGGATCGTATGAAACAATCCTCAGCCGTCCGATATTAAAACCACCACTTACAATTTCATAACGCAACAGGGTATCACTGGCATAGAGCTGGATTTGGCCGGGGAATATGGAGACAAAAGATGACCAGCCACCGGTATAGGATATGGGAATGTTCCCCAGTCTGTCCTCACCATTGATGAGAATCTTCATTGGACCGGGAGTTGTCATATCCGATGAAACCCGCAGTTCGGTAAAATAAACACCTGGAGTATCAACCTGAATGGTATATTCCAACCATTCTCCTGTTAAAACATAACCGATGGTTTCTCCGCCATCGTTCCATTCCGTGTCAACATATTCATCCTGCCTGGAAGCATTTCCCTGGTTCACCGCTGTATTATCGTGATAGGCTACTCCGTCACCGCCATAATCAAATTCAACAGGATAGATGGTGCCGGGCAGGATGTGGGGTTTCATTGGATCAGGATAGGGGTATTGTCCGGGGTGTAAGAGGTGTTTGACCAGCGTATCTTTTCCACAAACATTTTCAATTTCCACTTTTACCTGTCCTTCTTCTGTTCCCATGTCCAGCAGGATAGAATGTGTTCCCTGTCCGGAGGTTATGGTTGCACCCGGCGGTACAAACCAGGTATACGTATTACCGGATAGTTCCGGAACCGAGTAAGCCATTCCCGTCTGGTTATCCGTAAAAAAGTGATCCCCTGTGATCTGATACTCTTTCAGCTTGACAGGATATTCCAGCTCATAATTTCCGCATGCTGTGGTAATGTTACACGCAATAGTCCCCTCCTCGCAGCCCCAATTCACGGATACAGCATTGGAATCAACAGGAGTGGTGATTTCAGCACCTGCAGGTACAGACCAGGAGTAGGATGAACCCGGATCATACGGGAGTTGATACAGAAGATCCTGTTCCGCGCTATACACCTCATCAGGCCCCACAATTTTCAGGTAATTTTCAGAGGAATAGACCCTCACGTAATCGATTTCCATGGTTTGCGGAAAGACGGTGGTTGCATCGGGATTACCAGGCCAGTCGCCACCAACAGCCACATTCAGTATGATAAAAAACTCGGCATCAAATTCACTCTTATCCTGGGAAGAAATGTCCAGTGAATAGTATTGTATACCATCCATGAACCACTTGATCTGCTGGGCATTCCATTCCATTGAAAAAACATGAAAATCATCGGCATAGATGCCGCTTGAAAGTGTTTTCGAACCACCAACATACGCATGATTGCTGTTGTAGTCTTCCCAGTGGGCTGTTCCATGGATGGTTTTGTCGTTATCTCCCCCTCCGATCATCTCCATGATATCGATCTCCCCGCATGCCGGCCAGGGAACGGTTTCAAAATTTTTCCCCAGCATCCAGAAAGCAGGCCAGATACCCTGTCCGTATGGAAGCTTGATCCTTGCTTCCACTTTTCCATACTGCCAGTATCCCCCGTTTTGAAAGGTGATCATTCTGGCTGACGTATAATCGTTACCGCCGAATGATTCCTCCTTAGCGGTTATAACCAGCTTACCATTCATCACTTCGGCATTGTTGGTGCCATCACGATAATATTGCAGTTCGTTGTTATACCAGTTTCCACCCGTTTCAAAGGTCCATTTGTTTGGGTCCGGCAGACCGGTATAGTCAAATTCATCCGACCATACCAGTTCGAGGCACTGGGAGAAAGTAACATGATGAATTAGAAGAAAATAAGTTATAAATGCAAGGATTATCCTTGTCAGCTGTTTTGATCGTGTGTCTCTCATTGTTCGTTTAAGCCTTATTATTTAACCAAAGTAGCTACCGACAAATGTACTGAACCATCCGGTTTTTTCCATAGTTTTATGCGGAAAACCTGCACCGTAAACGCGCAACCCTGATTGTCGCAAAGCGATTCTCTATAAGAGTCCTTCGGACCTTCGGAAAAATCGCAGAGCTTCCGACTACTCGTCGCCCGAGTTTGAATCGGGCGACGAGGGGTCAAATAATTAATAGCCCCGGGTAATCGGCTGAGACATTTTCCGCTCCATCAGGAGCGGTACGTTGGTAGCCTGGGGATAGCCAGCCAAAAAAAAAGGTCCAACTACAAGGATATTAAACGGTAAAGAGTTGCATGGACCGCACCAGAAAAGACCCAAATCAGAACTACTCTTCATCATCCTATGGATCCATTAACCCGGATTATTCATAAATAATCCTGACGACGAAGAAATACCTCAAATTTGAGTTCATTCCAATCCTCAAATTTGGGTATTTTCTTGTCGGGGTTTACCTTCGGTGAGCTCACTCGCTCAAGGCGAGTTCGGTTCCCGCATTGCTTCCCTCTATCCATCACACATTAACTCCGTTGAGCTCCGCTTCGCTCCGGTTCATGCAATGCACTGCGTTTTTGCATGAATAATGCGGGTTAACCCTGATAAAAGTCAAATTCAATACCCTCAAGTTTGGGTATGAAATTTTCATCAGTTTTGAAGATAACTGTTGAGTGAAACAGTTGACATACTTGAATTTGACTTTTCGTCAGCCATAAATGGCGAAAAATTCTTTGAATTTTTCGGGTTAACTCGTACCACGAACTGCCATACGCACATACTTCCCACAGTCGTAGTACGAGATGACTGATGAAGGGCAGGAAGACCCGTCTGACCGATCGGCCGGTCTGACGGATAAAGGGGGGATTTTTATTTTCCTGCTTCGTCAGACGACTGCCGTTCGTCTGACGAATAAAAAACCGGTGCAAATAGTTACGCACCTACGGAGCGATTGTTATTTGTGTAATCGAATTCTTCTACCAATGTTTTGCTCCTCTGGAGCCAAATAAAACACCGACAGGTCTTAAAGACCCTGTCGGGTTTAGAAAAAAAAGAGGGTGCCGTGTGGCACCCTCCTATAGAAAATGATCAGATTTTTTAATAATTCGGATCCTGGGTAAGGATATCACTACCCTGCTCATCGATGGCAGCCTGAGGCAATGGCCAGTAATCATCCTTCGGAGAAGTAAACTGTGCAGGGGCCATGAAACCACGCAGGCGTGTATCTGCTAAGGCGAAGTCCTGCAACGTTTTCGCAATTATACCCCAGCGTCTCAGGTCGAAGAAGCGGTGTCCTTCCATTCCAAACTCAAGGCGCAGCTCCATCTGGACTGCTTTCCTGGCATATGCCTGGTCCGGAAATGACAGATAGTCCTGGCAGTCGTAATTGGCTGCTTCCTGTCCGTAATCAACTGCAAATGTACCACCGGATGGCAATTCATAGGTGGTGCACAAACCCATAACCCTGGAGCCGGTTCGTGCACGTGTCCGGACCTGGTTAACCAGAGCAAGTGCTGAAGGCAGGTCGTTTGCCTCAACATAACATTCGGCTCTCCAGAGCAAAATGTGAGCGTACCGGTATGCACGGTAGTTGTTGGCATTTACACCGGTAGCCCAGCCGGTTGTTGTGGAGAGGATTCCCTGTTCTGTCTGATAGTACATGTTCTTGATCGGCAGGTAAGGTCCACCATTAATCTGGGACCGGATCCAGTCGTTGCCCCGCATGGGTCCCCAATCGAGGTATTGAATACCACGCCGGCCGACAGTCCAGTCGAGGCGCGGATCAACCACATCGGTAAAGGGAACAAAGGTTTCAATTGACCCTACACCCTGGTCGTTTTTCAGGTCCGTGTCGTTGTAGGTATCCAGTAAAGGAAGCCCACTGGCATCCACCTTGAAAGCATTCACCAGGCTCTGTGAAGGCTGGTGGAAACCACAGCAGGTTGTCATCAACTCATTACCCTGCGGGAAATTGAGGCAATCGCCATATCCGGCGCTGAATGATTCATTGATGCCATCATTCACGGAATACTGGATCTCGAAGATCGATTCTGCATTGTTGTTCGTTTCGATCTTGTAGTTATCATGGAAATTCGGCATCAGAGAATATTTTCCACTATTGATGATTGCATCCAGCAAGGGTGCTGCAGCGGTATAATCATTCTGCATCAGGTGGATCCTTGCCATTACAGCCATTGCGGCATACTTCGTGGGGCGGCCAACATCGGTCTGATCTTCCGGTTCCGGCAGGTTATCGATCGCAAATTGCATGTCTGCCTCGATCATCGGCCAGACTTCAACATCATTTGGAACCTTTGTAGGATCCTCGACGTCTTCCGTGATGTACGGAATTGCCCGGTAGATCCTTCTCAATTCAAAATGGAACCAGGCTCTCAGGAACAGCGCCTCGGCTTTGAACTGTGTGGCTTTAGCCTCACTGATTCCTGAAGATTTTGCCAGAACCTTCAACACATCGTTCACACGTCCTATCCCATCGTAGTTGGCAACCCATTTGCTATTCACATACTCGTTTGTGGTAATAACCTCCCACTTTTCGATCGGGTTGATGGGAATCTGGTCGCTAACGGTGGTTCCTTTGTATGCATCATCAGAAGCTACGGAACCCCAGACCCAGTTGGTGACTGCACCGGCCCAGGCATAATCTCCACCCCATCCTCCGGCACCGGCTCCGTCAAGCATGGCATAGGCACCAATCAACAATGCATTAACACCCTTTTCAGTGTAGAAAACATTCTCTGAAAGCCTTCCAAGCGGTACGGTTTCCAGGAAGTCTTCACTACAGGAGTAGATCAGGGCCAGAAATACAAAAGCGAATACAATTACTTTTTTCATAGCATATATATTTTATATTGTTAACAGTTAAAATCCTAAATTCACACCAACCATGAGCTGTCGTGCTGTTGGCCATGCACCGGCATCAATCCCCATACTCATACCACTGGTCCTCACTTCCGGATCAAGTCCATTGTATTCGGTTATTGTAAACAGGTTGGTACCCTGGAGATAGATTCGCAGTGAACCAATTCCTAACCGGTTTAAGACAGAGTTCGGCAGGTTATAACCAATCTGCAGGCTCTTCAGCCTCAGGAAAGAGGCATCCTGAACGAAGTGTGAAGAAGATTCCTGGCTTCCCTGGTCGGTATCAGCTTTTGCCAGCTTGGCATTCTTGTCGTTATCCAGGTAGGGGCTGCCCCATGAATTGTAGAGGCGGTCGTGGCTACGGTTACCAACAAACTGAGTATAGTCAATCCAGCGGGAAACGTAGTTCACCATATCGTTTCCATAACTGCAGTAGAAGAATGCGGAAATGTCAAAGCCTTTATACCCCAGGTCGATCGTTAAGCCGGCGGTGAAGTCGGGGTGCGGACTTCCAATATAAGTCCGGTCATCTTGATCAATTACCCCATCATTATTGATATCCTTGAATTTGAAATGGCCTGCTTCGTTGTAGGTGCCGTCGGAGCCAAATGCAGGCGGATGGGCATCGGCTTCTGCATCTGTCTGGAAGATCCCTTCAACCTGGTATCCATAGAATTCCGGGAATTCCGTTCCAACCTCAGCACGGGTATATACCATCTGGCGGAAATCATCACCAAAGATCACTTCATCCACGTTGCCTGAAAGTTTTACGATCTCGTTTTTATAATGTGAAAAATTGAGCCCCACATTATAGGTAAAGTCACCGGCGAAAGCAGATCCCTTGTAAATCAGGTTTGCATCAATACCGTTGTTCTTCATCTCCCCGATATTAACAGAAGGCACATCAGCCTGACCTGCAATATCGGGTATGGCAATTTCATACAGCATATCCTTCGTGTTTCTCATCCAGTAATCAAACGAGAAAGATAAGGAATTGCCCAGAAAGGTTGCATCCAGTCCGAAGTTTGTGGTCGTGGTGGTTTCCCATTTTGCATCCGGGTTCCCGATGGCATTGGAATCGAAACCGGCAGAAACCGATGTATTAGCTCCCGTTATGGAATAGTAGGAGTTAACCGGATCGGTCCGGAACGTGGTGAAACCGTTATAGGTTCCCACCTCATCGTTACCCGATGTACCCCATCCAACACGAATTTTCAGGAAGTCGAGCCAGCCTGATGTGGCTGCCATGAAGTTCTCCTGTGAAACGGCCCATCCTGCTGAGAAAGCGGGGAAGAGTGCCCAGCGCTCGTTTGCACCGAACCGGGAGGAACCATCACGACGGAGTGTGGCTTCCAGCAGGTATTTGCCTGCAAAACTGTAATTCAACCGTCCGAAATAGGAGAAGGTTGTCCAGTCCGATCCCAATCCGCTAGCTTGCTGGTCGGATTCACCGGCATCCAGGAACATGTAATTAGGACTCGTGGAGAAGTAGGTTGACCTTGAACCTTGCATGTAACGGTAGGTCAGGCTCACTGCTTCGCTTCCCACCAATACATTCACGTTGTGCATCTCCATGAACGTACGGTGGTAAGCCAGCGTATTGGCCCAGTTCCACTGCATCGTGTAGTTGTTGCCAACAGTAAGAATATCGGTTGGTTTTGCTTCGGCAAATTCGGGGTTTGCGATGAAGATATCCTTCCAGTTACCCAGGCGGTAGTCGAAACCAAAGAGTGTTTTGAATTTCAGACCTTCGATGATCTGGGCCTGGCCATAGATGTTACCGATTGCCCTCAGGTCCTTTCCGAAATCATTCTTGTCCCGGTACAGCATAGCCACCGGGTTTTCTCCGTTACCTTTTGTTGACTGTGTACCGGCAAAGTGAACCCCCGAGATATCATACACCGGAATGATTGGTTCTATGCGATATGCCTGCGAAATGGCTGTACCTTCGCCGTTATCGCCACGGTTACCATATCCTTTGGTGTAGGTAACTCCCAGCGATTCGCCAACTTCCAGCCAATCCCTGAATTTGGTATCCAGGTTTGACCGGAGTGAGTAGCGTTCGAAACCGGTGTGTATCAGAATCCCTTCTTCCTTCATGTATCCGGCGGACAGGGCGTAACTGCTTTTGATCGTTCCGCCACTGACGGTGAGGTTGTAATCTTGTAGTCCACCCGCCCGGTAAATTTCATCGTACCAGTCGGTTCCTTTCTTATTCGCCGCCATGATTAATCTATCAGGAAAGGAGTAGTCTTCCAACTTAAAATCCACAGGGGGCACTCCCCTTGCCGGATAGATATAGTCCGGGATATCGGGTGTGGCACCAGAGCCATAGATTATGTCACCTGGAGGAACACCATCCCAGTAAGCTTCCAGCCACAATAACTCACCGTATTCCTGCGTGTTGAGCAGGTCATACTTGTTGGTGGCATTGGACATACCGAAACGGGCTGAAAAATTGACTTTCGGATCCCCGGCTCGTCCCCGTTTGGTGGTAATGATGATCACACCGTTTGCACCCCGTGCACCATAGATGGCTTGCGAGGCAGCATCCTTCAGTACGGATACCGATTCGATCTCATTCGGGTTCAACTGGTTGAGACCCCATTTGGTCGGTACACCGTCAATCACCCACAACGGGTCATTGTTGTTGATGGTTCCCAGTCCACGAATGCGAACGGTAACATCCCCACCCGGTACATGGGAATTTAGGATGCTAACACCTGCGGTCCGTCCCTGAAGCGTGTGAGCAATGTTGGTCGCCGGCATTTCAGCCAGATCATCCGACTCAATCGTCACCACTGCACCCGTCAATGCCTCCCTGATCTGGGTAGCATATCCGGTTACAACCACTTCATCCAGACCGAAAACATCCGCTTCCAGGACCACATCGATTGTGCTCCTGTCCCCAATGGTTTCCTCTACGGTTTTCATCCCTACGAAGGTGAACATCAACACCAGAGCATCTTCCGGAACGGTAAGAGAATAATTCCCATCAAGATCCGTGATTGTCCCAATGGTTGTTCCCCTGACAACCACAGATACACCAGGAATCGAGCTACCATCTTCCTGACTGGTAACCACTCCTGTAATTGTTTGCTGTGCCATTAGCTGAAAACCAATAAACACTAACAAAGCAATCAGACTCGTAAATTTTTTCATAAAGTAGAGTGTTAGGTTAATGAATAGGTTAAAAAAAGATAAGGTTATTATTAAAAAATCTGATCATAATGGATGTGTCAGATTATTTTGAAAGTCTAAAATAATACAATTGTTCCGTATTGACAAATAATCATCAGTGATTTTATTCTTTCAAAAAGAGATCTTACCGGTCCTGTAATTTAGAATTGTATGAAAAGCCCCTCTGAAAAAATCCATTAACTCATTTATATTTAGCTGATTAGAACTGAACACGGTGAATTCCCTGTTTTTGAACACATAACCACACACGTGTTGGTATCATTGCTTTTTTATCTCATAATAGATTAAAATACAATATTTTACATATAGAACGTGTAAAATGTACACTGTATATTGGGTTGAGAGAAGATTCTTTCCTTCAGAAGTAAGAATTTAGTATATTGTAATGGCATTTGCTATTTCGTACTTCTTACCAATCTCCTATGAATAAAATGAATCAGAAGACAGTCAGTAAGTTTGCATTTTCGGGACCTGTTTATATGTATTTCCTTGTCATTTTACGGGTTGTTATCGGGTGGCATTTCCTCTATGAGGGGGTTGTCAAACTTTCCGATCCCAACTGGTCATCAGCGGGTTTCCTGGTTGAATCCTCCTGGATCTTTTCCGGTGTTTTTCACCGGATGGCTACTGATCCAGGCATTCTGCAGGTGGTGGATTTCCTGAACACCTGGGGGTTGATCCTGATCGGACTGGGATTATTCCTGGGTCTGTTTACCAGGCTATCATCGATTGCCGGTATTGTTCTCCTTGGAATTTATTATATCGCCAATCCTCCGTTTATATCAACCGGTTCTGCGATTGCCGTGGAAGGTCACTACCTCTTCGTTGATAAAAATCTTGTTGAATTGGTTGCCCTGCTTGTTTTGACTTTCTTTCCCACCGGGAAGTTCCTCGGGTTGGACCATTTTATTCCACAAATCCGGAAACGAAGATCCGTTATGGGTCCTGAGGAGGATGTAGAAAAGCCATTTATTCAGGATGTTGCCCCTGCATCGTCCGGCAGGAGGGAATTGCTGAAGCACCTTGCTACTTTGCCCGTCCTGGGTGCCTTTGCATATGCCTATATTAAAAAAAGGAAATGGGAAAGCTTCGAGGAAAAGAGGCTGATGGATTATGACACAGCCAGACCGGATGCAACCACGGGAAGTACAATAAAAACCTTTCATTTTGCAGGCTTGAAAGAGCTAAAAGGAACGCTTCCTAAGGGTCAGATTAAAGACCTGAAGATCAGTAGAATGATCCTTGGAGGCAACCTGATCGGCGGATGGGCACACGCCCGGGACCTGATCTATGTTTCGAAACTGGTTAAAGCTTACCATACCGACCAAAAAGTATTTGAAACCTTCAGGCTTGCAGAAACGTGCGGTATCAATACCATATTGACCAATCCCCAATTGTGCAGGGTGATTAATGAATACTGGAACAAAGAAGGAGGTAAGATCCAGTTTATTTCGGATTGTGCGGTTTCCAGTAATATTATAGAAGGTATAAAGGTATCCATCGATGGTGGTGCCCATGCATGCTATGTACAGGGTGGAATAGCTGACCAGCTTGTCCTTGATGGAAAAGTGGATGAGATCGGTAAAGCCCTTGATTTCATTAAACAAAATAACCTGCCGGGAGGTATCGGAGCCCATTCGCTAAAAACGATTCAGGAATGTGTACGGATCGGACTGAAACCTGATTTCTGGGTAAAAACGTTGCATCATAAGCAATACTGGTCTGCAAAACCGGAAGAGGAATTTGATAACATCTGGTGCAAACAACCGGAGCAAACCATTGCATTCATGAATGAACTGGAAGAACCCTGGATAGCCTATAAGATCCTTGCTGCAGGAGCCATTCACCCGAACGAAGGATTTCCGTATGCCTTCAGCAATGGTGCCGATTTTATCTGTGTCGGGATGTACGACTTTCAGGTTGTTGAAGATGTGAATATTGCCCTGGACGTGCTGAGCGGAGATCTGAAGCGTGTAAGGCCGTGGATGGCATGATACGGTAGTCAAACAATTGTCATGCAATTGTCATACAATGGTCAGAAAATTGCCAAATCTTACGAAAATCCAAATGACAAAAGCCCAAATAACAATAAACAATAGTTAAATCTCAATAATCATTCTCTAAAAAATAAAAATAAGGAGGGAATCAATCATGCGAATCCATGTTATTATCACACTGCTTTTAGTATCTGTACTAACCTATGCACAACCGGAAACACCGGTTGACCAATGGACCAGGAAAACGATACTCCTGATCGGAGCTCACCCGGACGATGATGTTTATTCACAGGGGACCCTTGCCATGCTGCAGGACCATGGCAATGAGGTGTTTGTTGCTGTTCTTACCAGCGGAAATGTAGGAACGCAGGACCCTGATCTCTCAATGATGGACCTGGCAAACATCAGGAGAGGAGAGGAGCTGGCTGCACTGGCTGAACTGGGAATCCCTGCGGACCATTATATTAACCTGGGATATGATGATGGGATGCTGGAATATGAAAACAGGAAGGAAGTCGTTGCTCAGATCGTACGCCTGATCCGAAAAATCCAGCCGGATGTTGTTTTCTCATTTGACCCGGGAAAAGGGGAACAGCGATGGCATAAAGCCGACCACCGGGCATCTGCAATGCTTACTGCCGATGCAGCACGGGCTGCCATGTGGCCCCTGCTATTCCAGGGACAGATTGCCATGGAGGGATTGAAAGCGCATACGATACCGGAATACATGCTTTACGACTCTGCTGAAGAAGATATCAATACGTGGGTTGACATATCCGGTTATGTGGATAAAAAAATAAACGCCATGATGAAATATGTCAGCCAGTGGAGTTCAGGTTGGTATAACTATACCGGTCCAGAAATACCGGCAGCGGAGAAAGAACTCGTTAAGGAACGGGTTAGCAGCCGTATTCCTTACAAAGATGGCAAAGCCGTCGAAGGATTCCGTTATTACAAAGGCTCTCCGGATGGAATCGGACGATAGTTATACGTTACGTTACTAGTTATGCCATAGGCATCACTATGTGATAAGTTGGTAAAAGGGAGTTGTCCCGAAAATCACGAATTTTCTGTGGAAAATTCGATTGATTTTCGAGGATCCTCGAATTTCTTGCCGATCTGCCATTAGGAGATCGGAGAAATTCGGGATGAGAGGTGAGTAGTGAGTTAAAAAACTGGTGCTGGGTACTGGGTGCTCGGTACTCGGTAAAGATAACTCTATGCCTGAATAGCGTTGACCGTTTTTCCTACTTTTTTTATGTAATTTATTGGTGTATTCCCTTTTAATGAACTGTGAGGTTTTTCATTGTTATACATCCATATCGCTTTTTTTAATAACTTTTTAAGAGATTTAAAGTCAGTTGGTCCATAGGGATAAAGATAATTGTTCTTTATTATCCAATTTAACTGTTCTGCATGTGGGTTTTCAAATACTTCCTCTGCCATGCTGTTGATCATTTCAAGATCGCCTGTAACTGCCTTAAATTCATTACTATAATATTGTCCTCCCCTGTCTGAATGAAAGATAGATCCTTTTAGGTTTTCACTACTCCTTAGCCGTATTAACCCGCATTATTCATGCAATGCACTACGTTTTTGCATGAATAATGCGGGTTAAATAGATCAATATGATCAATAATAATTTGACAGTTTTCAGTTTTTCCTAACGGTTAGTTGTAAAATATTTAGGTGCGTTTTTCGCACATAATATTACATATAAGTTACAATAAAATAGTTTTAACTTGAGTTTTAATGATTTTGTATGAATATTGTGTTCTTTTTTTAATGTGATATTCTTAGTTTATTATAATAATATTTGCCTTTATATTTTAACCGGATATAATATAATCCATCTTTCCAGTCATTGGTAAAGATGGTATTCTCCTTCATAAAACCCTTCTGTATATATTTAATATTAAGAAAGCTATCATATATTTCAAGCAAGGCATCCTCTGTTTCAAAATCAAATTTATCGGAAAATTTAATTGTAAATTCAGTAGATGCGGGATTAGGATAAACTGAATAATACCCACCACAATTGTAACCTGAACTAAAATGCTGTGTTTTAATCTTTTTATACCCGCAACACGTGTTTGCATATACCTCAACAGTTCCCCATGGACTGCTGTTTGTGTTAATGGAAACATAGTTATCGTATTGGTAGTATTTAGTCCATCCGGAAGGTAGGACCCATTGATATCCTGATGTAGAACAGTTGCTATTATTGTTATAATAAATATAATAGGTTGTATATGGACATAAAAGAAAAATACCATATTGTGAAGGGGGAGACCCTCCATATGCATCTTCAACAGTTATGGAAACTTGATCTTCGCGAGGGCCATTAATAACAAAACTTTTCGAATACTGAAGTTCTGTACAATCATCGGAAATAGTATATGTAATAGTACATTGTTTCCCAATGTATTGAGGTTTTGGATGAACAAAAGCCGTAGCGGTAGTACCACTCGTGGGTGTATAAAAATAATATAGAGGTGGTGAAAGACTCCATGAAACATCAAAACCTGAAGGTACATTTAAAACAAACGAGTCTCCGGATTGACAGACATACTCGGGACCTGAGATTGTTGGTGCAGGTTGTGGATTATAATTTTCATCCAAACAAATTATATTGTTCCCTTCCCCTGGCTTATCATTAAAATCCATAGCACAAGCTCCCGGACAACTATCTGGTTTTGATCCAATACCCCAATAATAGAAACCATCTTCATCATTATCAGTATAATATCTGCTATTAAAAATACTACTACAATTATCTCCACTGCAATCTATCTCATCACCTTCAGATTTATGTATTATATAACAAAAATGTGGAGAAAAATCAAATATATCTGTATTCGATCCAAATCCAGTATACCATGTGGCAGGAGCCCCAGGCCAACTATCTTTAATATGCCATTCAATTTCCGAAGCACCTGTTTGCCACCCCAATAATAAAACAGCATGATGACCATTTTCACCACCATATAAGGTACTTGAGACATTTTTCAACAGTACAGGAATTGGGCCATGATCAATTATTGCACGTTGTAGCTCTTGATTAGTATTAAGAGCTATTTCTTGATAACCGGGAATAGTAACAATCGGATCAGAACATAATAAATCTTCATAATCTCCATAATAATAACCCTGCCCCTGTCCTGGCACAGAGGGATAAGGCATACAACTTTCTTTAACAATTCCATTTGCCATTGCAAAATAAAGAGTAGAATCAATATTGGTCTCACCTGGAGTATTACCAGAGCAATACATAGAATAACAATATCTCTCAGCTAAATCAATTAGTGGTGCTGTTTTATTAAAATAGATTTGAACAGCTGCTTCAATACCAGCTATTGCCGCGAAAACATTACAAGGACCGGAACACCTTTGATCTTTAGGCACAGAAATATAATCTTTCCCAAAACGATCGTTCCAGGTAAAATCATCTGGTTGCGCAAATAATGATATCCAAAAAAGGAAGATTAGACTGGTTGTAATAAATTTTTTCATGACTCATTGTTTTTAAGTTAATTACTAACTTCTAAATTCACTATTTGACTGAAATAGAGAATTTAATAAAGATAGGTAGGTTGTCTAAATTTACTTTTTACGGTTCAGTTGGTGTATTAATCTACTATAAAATTAAAGTAATACTATAACAAATCCAAATTACAGTGACTTTAATTGCCTTAATCTCTATCTCTTAAGCCTACAAAAAAACCGTTTTAAAAGATTTTCAAAAGGAAACGGAATAAAGGGCAAGTGGATTGATAAACAGCGTAATGCCTTAGTCTTTTGAAAATCTTTTAAAACCAGATTTACCTTTGCTGACAGAGAAAGATATGATCAGTGTTGTCCTGAGTTTGACAGTTGCATGCCTTTTCACGGTCTCTTAAAATCATAATACCCACTTTATCAATCCTTTAAGCAAGCTGGCCATAGACACATGGAAAGAAAAAATCTATGG
>CAYMFM010000039.1:18938-35802 GCA_964389685.1 uncultured Rikenellaceae bacterium | reverse complement strand
AAACGTTTACAAACGTTTACAAACGTATATAAACGACTACAAACGTTTAATCACCGACTAATTGGGTATTGATGTTGTTTCTTTGGTGATGATATGAAGGAGATCCGCATCGGATGCAGAGAAACCTTCACCAGTATTAACCAAAAACATTACATCATGAACAATTTAAGAAACAGGGTAAACCTGATCGGCAACCTCGGGACAGATCCGGAGGTAAAAAAACTGGAAAGTGGCAGAATGCTGGCCAAGTTTCCGCTGGCAACTTCAGAAAATTACAAGAATTCGGAAGGGCAAAAAATCTCAGAAACCCAGTGGCACAATCTGGTTGCCTGGGGTCCTACTGCTACGTTTGTGGAAAAATTCCTGAAAAAAGGCAATGAAATTGCTGTGGAAGGGAAACTTTCACACCGATCCTATGAGGACAAAGATGGAATCCGGAAGTACATTACAGAGATCATTGTAAATGAAGTGCTGATCCTGAGGACCGAGAACAAGGCTGAGCAAAAGGTGCCGGAATAGGTTATTGATTCACATTCTCTTTAACAGAAGGGACTGTCTCAAACTGTGAGACAGTCCCTTCTGTTTTGATACCATTCAAGATCTTCTCATTCCAATCTTTTTTCAATCTCCTTCATCAGGTGGTCAAAATTATCCCGTGTCTCCTCGTCAAAGTCTTTAAAGGTGAGTTTGTCGTCCTGTATGGTTTGCACAAAATTGGCAGCCAGAATGGAGCGTGACAGGTTATTCGTTTTGATGAAGTCAGCATTGGATTCGGGAATACCAATTCTCTGGTGCAGGATATATTTCTTAAAATCAATGGTGGAAAAAAGGTCTTCAATGCACTGTTCTTTCCCTATGGAAATAAGCTTTCGATCTGCCTTCTTATCGTCGTTTCCGAAGAGGTTAAGTTTCAGTTCACCAAACAGTTCATGTCCCTCCGGATCGCCCTCGGTCACCACAACAAAATCAAGTCCCCACCCCAACAACAGGTTTACCAGGTTTCCAACATTCGAAATATTAGTAGCCGGAAGAAGGTATACTTTTTTTAAAGGCCTTCTGAGTTTTATGAAAGCGGAAAGGTAATAGTAGGCAGTAATGTCTTCAAGGATAACATTATTCTTCTGCTGGATAAACTGTTGCTCCGACAGCCTCGATCCCATCATTGTATAGATCGGTGAAAGTGTATCGGTTGATGCCAATGTAAGGGATTTTGCGTCGAAAACTATGGTTTCGCTTCGTTCATAATCTTCCACAGCGCGTTGAACGGCCAGCAGACGGTATAACTTATTCAGGTCGATCAGGTGGGGTGAATGGGTAGTGTAGATGATCTGTATCTTACTCTTAATATCTTCAAAGACTTTGAGGACATCTTCCTGTGCTCTTGCATGGAGGCTGAGTCCCGGCTCATCGATCAGAAGCAGTTTGCCCGTACTCTCCTTTTCCATTGCTGCTGCTTTCAGCTCAAGATAAAAGGATAGGAACCATCGTACACCGCGGCTTCTCTGCTTGGGATATAATCGTTCCTGTTGATCCCTGATCCAGAACTCAATGAATGGGTGGCCACTCTTCTCAGGGTGGAAATGATCGTAATGCTCCAATTCAAAATTGATCCTGATTTTGTTATGCTGACTAATTTTTTGTCTCCAGTAGTCTTGAAAATTGATGGTTATTTCGGTATTCAGCTTTTCAATCTTCTGTTTCAGTATCCGGTGGCTAACCTGTTTGAAAAAATCGGAATCAAGGCCGGAAATTTTAAGAAAATTATTGGCAGCCTTGTACCCTTCCACTTTTCTATTTTGTGAAAGGATATCATCCAGGTCAATGCGGTTTGGCAAAAGGCTGCTAAAATCTTCAAACAGTACGAATTCAGGAATGTATTTGATCAATTCATTCCCAGCCTCAACCCGGGTGTAATAGGGATTGATGTGGGGTTTTTCCTGTTTGATTTCTCTTTCTGCCATTGACAGATCTTTCCCCTGCAGAATTTTCAGTGCCAGGTATTTCCGGGTGATCGCCTCTTCACGGCACCGTTCATATTCCCGGACAGCCTTTACATGTTGTTCATTTGTCAGATCGAGTTGAAGCCTGCCTGCCCTCTTTTCTTTATCGCTCATTGCAAATTCAAACATCCTTTGATTTCCAGCCAATTCTTGAAATGCACGGTTCAGATCTTCCTTTGCTTTCCTGTAGTTCTCCTGTGCCTCATTGCTTGCCTGTGCATATTTTGCCTGCTCTTCGAGTTCCCGGGCTTTCTGATGTTGTTCATCTGCTGCTTTCTTCTTGTCCTGTAACTTGGTCCTCAGCTTTTCGAGGGCATTTAGTTCAAGGTCAACGTTTTTCTGAATTTTCGGACGGGAATGTTGTGGCGAACTCTTCAGCATTTTCTGAAGATCACTGATCTTCGCTCTGCTATCCTCCACCGCTTCACTGATCTCCTCCTTTTCCCAATTAGTGGTTTTCAGCCCAGTAAGGACCTTCTCTTTCAGTTCCAGTATTCTGTCAATTTCAGCCTGGATCTTTTCATCTTTCTCATGAAACTTCTGGTTGTGTATTTCATACAGTTCTATAATTTCCTCACCACTCAGTTCAATACGACTCGAGAAGTCTTCATTCCATAACCTTTCCAGGGTAATGGTATTCTGATCCTTAACGCATTTTGACACACCAGAGGGTAACTCTTTCTCGTTAAGAATTTTGTTAAATTCCCTATCGGTAATGTCGAATTTGCAGGAAACAACAGGCATGCTCAGGTCACTTCTTAAAATGTCTTCTGATATGCTGCCTTCGTAGAAACTATTTAGTGCTTCCAGGATGGATGTCTTTCCAGATTCGTTCTGACCGATCAGTCCGGTGATGTTATCCGGGGAGAGCTGTGACCAACCCGTATCGACGATTGACCGGAAATTTTGAATTCGAAACGCGAGTAATTTCATGCCGGATGGTTATAACTGTTGATCGAATACACGAAAGTACAAAAATTGATAATACCGGATTAAAATCGTACACCCATAATTAAAATGTCATCCACCTGCTCCAGGTCCCCTTTCCACTCTTCCAGTGCAGAAACAAGTATCTCTCTCTGATCCGGTAAGGGCTTGCGGTGAATCTTCAGCAACAACTCTTTGAATTGTTTGTATTTGAATTTCTTTCCCCGGGCCCCCCCAAACTGATCGGCAAATCCATCTGAGAAAAGGTATACAATATCACCCGGAAGAATTTTCAGCATTTGATTGGAGAAGGATAATTCTTCCGTACCGCTGATACCGATGGGCATTTTATCGGGTCTGATCTCTTCCAGTTCATTTTTACGAATCAGGTAAAGGGGGTTATTTGCACCGGAATATTGTAATTCTCCTGAATCGGGTGTATAGATGCATAGTGCGATATCCATTCCATCTTTCGATTTCGCTGCCTCACCGGTCTGGTGTAATGCTTTCATGATCTTCTCGCGCAATTGATTCAACATGCGGTTGGCTTTGAGGGCACATTTTTCCTGCAGTATTTCATTCAGAAAGGATATTCCAAGAATGCTCATCAGTGCACCGGGAACTCCATGACCGGTACAATCCGCAGCAGCGAAAAGAATCTTGTTGTTCTTTTCAGCCAGCCAGTAAAAATCGCCTGAAATGATATCTTTGGGCAGATAAAGAATGAAATTATCGGGCAAATTACGGTTCAATGCACTTTCCGTAGGGAGCAGTGTCGACTGGATTAGGCTGGCATACTGAAGGCTGTAAATGATCTCCTTCTTCTGACGGGCAATTTCATCCCGCTGCCGCTCAAGCTCTATGAGGAGATTATCATCCGGCATAACTTCATTGGCTTGTTTCGGGTTTTGCCCAAAGATATAAAATTCAAAAGAAACAGGTAACTTATCTGCACTTCCAGTGTGCGGTTTATCAGAATTTTTGCAGTAAAAAACAGACCAGAGGAAGGGTAAATAGACTCAATATGGTGGAAAGAAGAACATTCTCCGTGGCCTGTTTTTCATCCGCTCCGAATTGCTTTGCCATCACCACGATAATTGCCATACATGGCATGGCTACCTGCAACACAACGACAGAGACGACTGTTTCATCCAGGGAAAAACCGATTACCCTTTCGGCTCCCTTCAGGATCAGGATCAACAAAAAGGGAGTGATAATCAACTTGTTCAGGCTGATCACAATGACATACCCTTTGCGCAATATACCCCTGAAGTTTGTCTGTGCAAGAATGGCACCAATATAGATCATGGAGAGATAAAGTGTTGTGTTCCCCAGTCCCCCCAATGGTTTGAGCAGGATCGCCGGAAAACGGATTGAAAACCTCATCATGATCAGCCCCAATACCAGTGCAATGGTATTGGGATTCAGAAGGTGTTTCAAATGAGCGGACCAATTCACTTTCTCTTTGCGCACCAACAGGTAAATCCCCAGCGTCCACTGGAGGGAATTGGATGAGAGATGGAACAGTGTGGCATACAATAATCCTTCACCTCCGGGGAAAAGGGTGTTAATTAACGGATATCCGAGAAAAACAATGTTCCCAAACATCGAATGCAACAGGTATATGGTCCGCTTCGAAGGACCCAACCGCTGCATCCGTGATGAAATGATGCCCACTGCCAGCATGAGGCAAAGTCCTGCATAAGAAAAGAGGATAACCAGTCCACTGTTTCTGATGATCTCCGGTGTTAGATCCAGTTCCGAGAGATTGGTCAGGATCAGTAATGGCAGAGTGATGTTGAAAACCAACCGGGCAATCCCATCTTTGAGATCCCCGGAAAGTAATCCCCATTTAATTGCCACTATTCCGATAACAACAAGAATAGCAAGAATTAAAACCTGGTTGATGATGATTTCAGTATACATAAAAAACAAAAATATACTTTTCATTCAAATGAACCTTTTGTTCCGGACGAAGATTTATTATAATTTCGCATCCTGATGAGAAGCTTCATTCAAAAACACATCTATGGTATCCTGGGAACGATCATCGTTCACCTTCTGCTGGCAATTCTGTTCATGCTCATCAAGCTATCAACAACCTATCAGGAGAGGCAGGAAGCGATCATCATTGATTTTGAATCCACTCCTGAAGAACCCGAGCTCATAGAGGTTGAGGTGCCGGACCGGATTGCTGAGATGTACAATAACGAGGAATTTTGGACGAACATTGCGCGCAACCTGAGCAGCCAAACAGAAGAAGAATTTGATATTGAGGATTACATTGATAAGATCAAGCAGGAACTGATGGAGAGTGGGGAGATCTCGGAGCAGAATTACCTGGATGAACTGCGCCAACGCCTGGAAGAGGGTACACATGCCGGAGAAACTGAATTTCGTGACCTGGAGGATAGCAAGGAGGAAATAACGGCTAATGAAATGGCAGCAGCGTATTCCGGACCCACACGGATTTATTATGTTTTGGAGGGCCGGACTCACCGCTATTTGCCGCTACCAATCTATAAATGTGAGGGAAGTGGAAAGGTTGTTCTGGATATTCTGGTCGACCAGAGGGGATTTGTGCTTTCCGCAGAAGTGATTCAGGAAGAATCGTCAACAGACGATTACTGCCTGCATGATATGGCAAAGGATGCAGCTCTCAGGACCAGGTTTAATCTTGATTTATCGGCTCCTGCCCGTCAACAGGGGCTCATTACCTACCACTTTGTTGCTCAGTAACATCAATGGTCCCCACAACCGAAGGGAAATCCCGGGCTAAAGCAAAGTTCGGTTCGAATAATCAAAAGGCTTCACCAGGTCAGGAACATTTTTGTCAGCTCCCCGTCTTGAAATCAACCGCGATATTGTATGAGCCTCCATCTCCTCTTCACTGAAGGGTTTCAATAATTTGAGGGATTCAGATAACGGGATGGTGGTATCCAACCACCTCTTCTCATCCTCGCTTGCCAGGATAACAGGCATTCGCTTCTTAACATTGTGAATCTTTTCCATGAGGAGATTGGCACGGGTGGTAATGATGCTGAATGTTTTCAGGATCTCCCCCGTTCGATGGTTTGTCCATATATCGAAGAGTCCGGCGAAGGTGAAGATTTTTTCGTCCGACAGGTATATATAATATGGCAATTTCTCTTTGCCAACGTTTTGCCATTCATAAAAACCCTTACTAATGACAAGGCACCGGTTTGATCTGATCGCATTCCGGAAGGAAGGTTTCTCGGTGATTGTTTCCGACCTGGCATTGAATGTTTTATAGCGGATGTCATTCGCATACTCTTCATCCCGGGTCCAGGAGGGTATCAGTCCCCACTGGTACAACTCAATTCCATCCGGTTTTTCTGAACTAATTACAGGGATCTTCGGTAATTCAAATGCATGATAATAATAGCTGGGCCTGTAATAGTCAGGATCGAGCAGCGGAATGTTGAACCGTCGCTCCATCTCCTCCCTGATGATGTTCACATTTATTGTAAAACACATGGTCACGCAATGATTGAATGGTTTGTAAAAAACCTTAATCCGGTATTTGGAGTGCTTTCAGGTTTAGAGGTTGAATCGGATTCGGAAGGTCCAGGTCAAACAGATCCTGCTCGGGCCACTGCTCCATGCTGCCGAATACTTTTCTCATGGTTCGGTCAATCTCGCCAGGAAACTTTGATGATTTCCAGGTACTTGAATTCAACAGAACAACCCAGGTAAATCCATCATCCTGGTGTTTGATCATGGCAGAAGTGCCTGCAAAAGATCCGGTTCTCCACCAGGTACCGTTGGCAAGTGTAGTCTTCCAGCCGACAGGTGCATGACCATAACCCGGATCGGTCATGAGTTTTACCTTTTCCAGTGTAATGATATCTGTTCTGCTTGAATCCCCATCGATTGCCAGCGTAAGCTTTAGCAGATCCGGTGCTGCAGCAATCCAGCTCCCAGCTGCGCCCAGGGCTTCAATATCGTTCCCTCCATAGCACCGCATGACCATTTCATCCGGATCATAAATTGACTTGACACGTTCTGATCCGGCGGGTTCATAGTACCTGACTTCCAATGATGCTTTCTGCCATGGCATGTTCCCACCCAACTGCATATCGTATATCCCAAGCGGATTCAGAATGCTGTTTTTCACATATTCCTCATACGGTTGTTGTGTAATTTCTTCAATGACCAATCCCAGAATACTGTATCCCAGATTCGAATAGCTTACGTAACTCCCCGGGGAGAAGTGCAGTTTTTTGCTAAGGGCAAACTGCACAATGGTTTTTGTATCAGGCGGTGAAGGAATATTCATATAGGTTGCAATGGCATGTGGGATGAACATATGATCGCCCCATCTTCTGGTCCATCCTCCGGAATGAGTCAGCAGATGTCGAACGGTAATATCGAAGGCACGTGTATCCCGCGGGTTCAGATAGATGGAATCATGCAGTATAGCACCTTCTCCGAATACTTTTTGATCCAGGGTTATCCTGCCTTCCTCTACCAGGTTCATGATGGCAACGGCTGTAATCAGCTTGGAGACACTGGCAATGCGAAACAGGTTAAAGGGCTGCGCATCGATCCCTTCTTCCCTATCGGCTTTTCCGTATCCCCGGGCAAAAACAAGCTTCCCATCTTTTGCAATCGCCACGGAGGCACCCGCAATATCCCACCGTTTCATAAATGAATTGAAAATATGATCTATCGGAACGAATGTTTCTGATGTACAAAGATCATTGCGAAGGCGCACGCGAAGATGATCCGGATCGGTAGGTTCCCTATCTTTAGATGCAGAATGGGGATCGGTAAAACCAAAGGAGGTGACCAGCAGCAGTAATAGCGTCAGAGATATCCGCCAGTAAAATTTTAATGTCGTCACAAAATATAAGTTAATAGTTTGTATAACAGACTATTAATAAATATTAAAATGCAAATTTAATGGAATTCCACAGGATGTGATCAAAAAATGCAAAAAAAAATCAACAGTAGAAAAAAGTTTTTAACAGATCCGGTATGATCCGTTGGATTTCGCTGACAGGGGGAATGCTGTTGCCCTGTTTTCGTGACCGGAGTGGAGGTGTGCCGGCAGGCTGTATCGAGTTGGTTATATCTATTGGAAAGAAGTTAT
Organism: uncultured Rikenellaceae bacterium; assembly: GCA_964389685.1. Classification (GTDB taxonomy): domain Bacteria; phylum Bacteroidota; class Bacteroidia; order Bacteroidales; family VadinHA17. Next base: position 27,759 of record CAYMFM010000039.1, on the reverse strand, counting down.
TCTCGGAAAAAGAGGGTATAAAAAACACGAAGAGGAAATTTTTCTAACGAAAAATTCCCTCTTCCACTTCTTAAGACCCGTAGGTCAGAATCAGTGCCAAGCTACTGTTATTATGGCTTCTGCGTTCCAATTCAACCCTTTCGAGTATCGTCTTCCGGCGTCTGAATTCAGTATTGCTTCGCTTTTGCAAGCGTTGCGATTCTGAACCCTGGCTTTTTAAAGGCCTCTTAAACACCTGGTTCTTACGAACCCGACCCTTAAGAGTTGAACCTGTTCCCACCGACCTGTTGCCAGGCTGGCTTTCGCGGGTTCGCCTTTTGAAACTCACCCTGGCAGAAACCTGTTCCGAAGAACGGGTGACCTGAGGATGGGTCCGGGAGTGTTTCAACTTTTGCAAGCATCCACAATCCGTTTCCGCGTTTCTCAAGCTTGCCTTTTATCCCTCACTTGGTAAAGCAAATATATTACTAGATGGTAACCGGTGCAACTTTTTTTGACTTTCCTTGTCAACATAGTTTCCACACCTTTTATTAACAAATGTTAATAAATGTAATCGCATAAAAATCAGGTAAAAAGGAACAATTTGAGAGCCATTAAGATAGGAAAACAATCGTTTACTCAGGTGCAAGCGGCTTGGGTTTATTCTATAATTTTACGGCAGATCTTGGAACAATTCTATATTATATATACTATATTTACCAGTCAATATTCATTACCGTATCATGAAGATCAAAAAAGTCCTCATTGCAAATCGTGGGGAGATTGCAGTCCGGATCATTCGATCCTGTCGTGAATTAGGAATCATGACAGTAGCGGTTTACTCCGAAGCTGACCGAACCGCATTGCATGTAAGGTATGCTGATGAAGCCTATTATATTGGCCCCTCCCCTTCCAATGAAAGCTACCTGGTAATGGATAAGATCATCCAGGTTGCAAAGGAATCAAAATCGGATGCGATACATCCCGGATATGGTTTTCTTTCCGAAAATGCTGAGTTCTCGGACAGGGTAAAGAAAGCGGGTATTATTTTCATCGGCCCCAGCGCCTACTCCATTCAAACGATGGGTGATAAGATCAGTGCCCGAAGAAGCATGATAAACGCCAACGTTCCTGTCGTACCCGGTACAAAGGAAAACATTACGGATAATTCGTCATACAAAAACATCATTACCGAAATCGGATTGCCAGTCATGATCAAGGCATCGGCAGGTGGTGGAGGAAAGGGAATGCGCCTGGTAAGGAAAGAGGGTGAAGTGGTGGCAGCCATCAGGGCTGCCAAATCGGAAGCACTCGCCGCTTTTGGTAATGATTCGGTCTATATCGAAAAATACATTGAATCGCCCCACCACATTGAATTTCAAATTCTGGCAGACCGGCATGGGAATGTCATCCACCTGTGTGAACGGGAGTGCTCCGTGCAAAGAAGGCATCAAAAAGTGGTGGAAGAGACCCCGTCTCCGCTGATGACTGCTGAATTACGGGATGAAATGGGGAAACATGCTATCGCTGCTGCAAAAGCAGTCAATTATGAAGGGGCAGGGACCATTGAGTTTCTGGTAGACAACCGGCTCAACTATTACTTCCTTGAAATGAACACCAGGCTTCAGGTAGAGCACCCTGTTACCGAACGGGTCACGGGAATAGACCTGGTGAAAGAGCAACTCTTTATCGCCGATGGACAACCATTGCGCATTGCACAGGAAGAGGTTTCACAGAAAGGACATGCCATAGAATGTCGGATTTATGCCGAAGATCCGGAGAACAATTTCATGCCCAGTCCCGGTCTGGTCAGTAAGATCACTGAACCCATGGGAACCGGTGTGCGCTGCGATGGCTATATCTATCAGGGATATACAATCCCGATCCATTATGACCCATTGATCTCAAAACTGATCACATGGGGTATCACACGGGAAGAAGCCATCAGCAGAATGAAAAGAGCATTGGAAGAGTACTATATCCTCGGCGTGAAAACCTCGAAAAATTTCCTGGTCAGAATCATGAAAACTCCCGATTTTATTTCCGGTAAATACGATACACATTTCATCGAAAAAAACAATGATTTTCTCTTTTCACCCTGCAGGAGTGCGAGTGAAAATGAACAATTTGAAGGTCTGGCAGCACTTACTGCACTCCTTGAATATAACGCTTCCCGGCTGAACGGTAACAACCTGCCTGGACCCAATGGAAGAAACCAGTGGAAAGAATTTGGCCGGAAAAAAGGCATGATCAGGTTTTAAAATCCAATATAATCCCTTTTGATTCGTATGGAAATTCTGCTAAACGATAAAATCATCCAGATCGATATCCTGAAAAAGGATGGAGACAACATGGATGTTTCGATAAACGGAAAGACCCTGAAAGTCAACGTAATAAAGGTTGAGAATGGAATCTATTCCATTCTTCACAATGGGAAATCATATGACATGGAGATTGTGCCCGGTAGTGATAAGAGGAAATATACTGTTGCCCATGGATGTTCCACTTTCGATGTCGAGATCAATGATTTGGAATCAAAATACATGAAGAACCGGTTAAAGGGACAGCTGGAACACGACCAGGATTCTATATCCTCTCCCATGCCGGGTAAGGTGGTGAAAATCCCCGTTGATGTTGGGGACAAAATCGAGCCCGGTCAAACCCTCATTATCATCTCAGCCATGAAAATGGAAAGCGAGTATAAAGCAAAACGGTCGGGTAAGATCAAAGAGATCCTGGCCAGCGAGGGGGATACCATTGAAGGGAATCAACCATTGATACTAATTGAATAATCAGATCCCGGTATTATGTCAACACTGGAAAAAAAATTCAAGGATTTTGAAGAACGGGTAAATGCTGCTGAACTGGGAGGAGGAGTTGAAAGAATTGAAAAGCAGCACAAAGCCGGAAAAAAAACTGCACGCGAACGGATCAATGACCTTCTTGATCCCGGTACTTTTATTGAAACCGATCGAATGGCGGTGCACAAATGTACTGATTTTGATATGGATAAAAAGAAAATACCGGGTGATGGGATCGTCACGGGATATGGAAAAATTGATGGACGGCTGGTCTATATTTTCGCCCAGGATTTCACTGTTTTCGGCGGAACTTTATCCAGGACCAATGCAGATAAAGTCGTTAAGCTCATGGATTTGGCTATGAGAATGGGCGCCCCGGTCATCGGTTTAAACGACTCTGGCGGTGCAAGAATACAGGAAGGCGTTCAGAGCCTTGCCGGATACGCAGATATCTTTTACCGAAATGTGATGAGTTCCGGAGTTGTCCCTCAAATATCTGCCATTCTCGGTCCATGCGCCGGGGGAGCAGTATACTCTCCTGCCCTGACAGATTTTATCTTTATGGTCAAAGAGACCAGTTACATGTTTGTGACGGGTCCCGATGTGATCAAAGCCGTTACACACGAAGATGTAACAAAGGAAGAGCTGGGAGGTGCCATGACCCACAACTCGAAAAGTGGTGTGGCCCACTTCATTGGTGAAGATGATGAACAAACGATGATGATGATCCGGGAGTTGCTTAGCTTCCTTCCATCCAACAACATGGAGGATCCACCGGTCAAACCCTCTCTTGATGACATCAACAGGGTGGATGAAAACCTGCAGACCATCGTGCCGGTTGATCCCAACAAGCCGTACGATATAAAAGAGATCATCACTACGGTTGCGGATGACCATAATTTCTTTGAGGTTATGTCACATTATGCAGAAAACATGGTGATCGGTTTTATCAGACTCAATGGCAAAACCATCGGCATTGTGGCAAACCAACCGGCTCACCAGGCAGGAGTGCTGGATATCAATGCTTCGGTAAAAGGTGCACGCTTTGTCCGATTCTGCGACGCCTTCTCTATACCCCTGGTCACCTTTGAAGATGTGCCCGGCTTTCTGCCCGGAACCATACAGGAGTTTGGAGGTATCATACGCCACGGAGCAAAATTGCTGTATGCCTTCTCAGAAGCCACTGTGCCGAAAATCACGGTTATCACCCGGAAAGCGTATGGAGGAGCATACTGTGTCATGGCCAGCAAACACATTGGTGCCGATGTGAATTTTGCCTATCCAACTGCTGAAATAGCGGTGATGGGACCTGAAGGCGCAGTCAATATCCTGCATCGAAGTGTTGTTGATAATGAAGAGAAAACACGGAAAGTGGAAGAATACAAGTCGAGGTTTGCAAATCCTTACAAAGCTGCAGAACTGGGATACATTGACGAGATCATCCTGCCCAAATATACGCGGAAAAGACTGATCATGGCACTGGAAATGGCGCAAAATAAAAGTGCCTCAAATCCTCCAAAAAAACACGGCAATATTCCATTGTAATTGCTCGTATCCATCAGCTATCGCAACAAATTGCAGTCCCTTCTGAGCACCTGAATGGCATTCCCGGGGCGTTCGATCATGCCGTAGAAACTGGAAATGGATTGGATGATCTTCGCTTTGTGTTCGAGGTTCAGCAACTCGAATTCCTGATAGAGCTTAAATACTTCATCCTTTCTCTCTTCGAACAGGTCAAAAAGTGCGATAAATTCCTTTCTGGATTCGCAAATTCCTTTATAAAACCGGTCAGCACTAACACTCTCAAGGGAATCTCTGAGAGAATTCCTGTACGGGGCTTCAACAAGCCCTGCCCAGTCGAAATCATAGGGTACAGGAATGGGCGGACTCAGCGGATCAAGGGTTACCAGTTCGATGTTGTGAAGCAACTGAATAAACCAATCATTATTCGCTATCATGTATTGGAACAGGGCAAGGATATTGAATGACTCTTCATCCAAATCATAAGCAGAAAAATTTTCAATGTTGATGATCTTTCCATTGTTTCTCTCAGCCATGTATTTCGGACGTTCAATGAAAAAAGCAAAACTGGTTATCTGATCATCCGGATTATCCTGTTCATTGTAGGATATTTCAGCTAACCGAACCCGAAAACTAAACGGTGTGAAATGGTTATATAACCGGTAAATCGAGTACTCTTTAAAAAGAAATTGTTCATACTCAGGCTGGTTGGTCATGCAATGGGTCACCAGTTTAATCTCGTCCTGTCCTTCAAAAATTGTATTGGCAATGTGATCCTCCGATAAAATGATCCGTAAGGGAGGAAAATTACAATGATCCGGATCTCTCCGGAAATTCCCCCTGGTCCTGACTTCCACCGGAATAGAGATAAACTCTCCGTTCTCGTCTGCATAGCTTAATACGGCAGGATATTCATCCGGATCCTCCTCAAGATCACTGATCAGAACACCAATGTGTCCTGTAAGTTTAACCTGTAAAACCTCATCCGAATCAAACAAACCCACAGCACTCTGGTCCGGCTGCCCCTTCCCCGGTGATATAGCAAACAGAGAGAAAGCAAACACCATAAAGAAAATTTGCACGATTTTCATATTTACATCATTAAGAAAATTACGATTTCGAAAAGACCCGTGTGACACAAGATATAAATTTCGAAGATACAAAATAAGGATTTTTTTCCATAACGTAGAATCCGAAATTTGAACTTTTGTTTCTGAAAATTGTTACTTTTAAAATGAGTTATTACGGTGCAGGATTTCATGATACCGGATTATGTTAACAAAGAATGGAGGAACGAAAAATGAAACAGATCAGAGCATTTCTGGTACTTTTTTTTATATCAAGTTTATGGATTACCGTTTACGCTCAGAATAATCAAGAGGTACATTCGATGGAGAAAAGTGATTCAATGAAGGTAAAAAAGAGTGATGAAGATTGGAAACGTCTTCTCACACCGATGCAATATCATGTCCTTCGTGAAAAAGGGACTGAATATGCATTCACAGGGGAATACGATCATTTTTTTGAACGGGGACATTATGTATGTGCTGCATGTGGAAACCTGTTGTTTGAATCAGACATGAAATACAATTCCGGATGCGGCTGGCCGGCGTTCAGTGACAAGGCTTCATTAGAAAACATCATCACCCGGGTTGACCGGTCACAGGGCATGGTGCGAACCGAGGTGATCTGTGCACAGTGTGAGTCCCATCTCGGACATGTTTTTGAGGATGGTCCTCCCCCAACCGGCTTGCGGTATTGTATCAATTCAGCCGCTTTGAAGTTTATTCCTGATGGTGAGAAAGAATGATACAACCGGGTGCGTTGCACCGCAACGAACTGGCTTAACAAAAGCAGGTTTTTCCGAGGCTATTTTATGGTTGTGTGGGTTTTTTTAAGTAAATGAGGTTCGAATTCCTGGAATTTAGTACCCTCAATGTTTGAGGCATTGAAAGGAAACTATGAAAATAATAAACCAACAACTAAACCTAAAATTAAGAGAAGTATGGAACCGAACCTCATTTACTAAAAATCATTCTGTAATTAAAACGGAAAATAAGGTATTTTATTATTAATAATCAAATCCGATCTGTCGATCTACCCCGTTTTGATGATTTATTCTAAGTACAGAATAACAGGCAATCTCTACCAAATTATTGATTTACAACATCCTTGTCAAATAACGCTGAAAACTTTTCTAATTTTGCTCTAAATATAGTATAATAATTCATAATCCCATCATCTTAAAAACGAAATTTAAAATTGATTTTTCTTTCGGCAGGAGTTTCGTGTTAAATCATTATTTTTAGGAAATTTTTTCAATCGATGCGAACCGGTTTTTCATTCTTCCTTTTTTTCTGTCTGTCCAACATCCTGCTTGCAGGTCTTCCATCCGGTTACAACCACCAGGATACCATTCGGATAGATACTTCCGAATACATCCCGAATGATCACAATTATAATCTGATCATTGCCTCTTTTTATGGTTATCCTTCAGAAGTTCTCCGTTTATTAAACCTCGGTGCAGATCCAAATACAAGAACATTCGAAGGCATTACACCCCTGATGTATGCCGTGCAGAGCGGAGATCTGACAACAACTGAAATCCTGGTTCTTAACGGCGCCAATGTAAATCATAAACCCCTGGATGGTGTTTCCGCAATCATTGCAGCTTCACGTTACAATTTCCTGGAGGTTGTCGATTTTCTTATTCGCAGCGGGGCAAATATAAACGACAGGGACAATGATGGAGCATCACCCCTGCTCTACGGTGCCGGATATTATTACTTTGAACTGTGCAAACTCCTGTTGTTGAATGGAGCCAATCCGGAAATCAGGGATAACGAGGGAACCACATCGGTAATGGCTGCTGCTTATGGAGGGAATCCCGATGTGATCGATCTGCTCATCCTGTATAATGCCAATATAAACAGTGCGGATTCAGAGGGGACAACGGCCCTGATGATTGCTGCACAGAATGGCGATACAACCATGATCCGGATATTAAACGGGTTAGGAGCTGATCTCACCCAGCTCAATAAGCAGGAGTACTCAGCGCTGGATATTGCTATAATAAACGGTCATGCGGATGCTGCCGAACAGATCATCTCCATGGGAGCAAACACGGAGGGCACCGGCAGAAAAAATCCCCATTCCCTGGCCATGCAATACGGCCACGTTCAACTGGCACGAAAGTTAAGCGATCTGGGGATAAAGCCAAGACGATTGCCTTCATTCACTCAATTGTTCATTTATGCCGGAATAAATACCAGTTTTAATGATCTTATGGGAGGTGGTGAGTTGGGACTTAGAGATCCCGGGTACAAGTTCAATATTCTGGCCGGTTATCAGGTCAGACTATTTGCAAAGCGGATCCTGAAAAAAACCGGGGATGACACCTATTTTCAATTATGGGAAAACCGGTCATTAGCCTACCTTGGATTGACAAAAGAGTTTGTTTTGATCCGGCAACCCGATAACAGGGAATTTGGTCTGTCAGCCGGTGTGCTCGGAGGATACACGTTCGGAAGGAACTACAGGGGGTCAGAAAACCATCCCGATGAGTTGTGGAAGGTCATCCCTGCAGCAGGTCTTTTTTGGGGAGGAGAAAGGTTCCGGATGGAATTCAATTACCATTACCTCAACCTGGACACCCATAAGATATCTCCTCACCGTTTTGTTATCGGTTTGAAATACAGGTTCGGATTTCAAAACCGCCGGATAAAGGAGAAAATCATTACCTGGTACTGATCAAAAAAACGATGGAATGAAATCAATCAACCCAGTAAAACGGATGATTAATCATGGACGCCTGATATGGCTGGTTCTTATGGTGTTGATGGTGACTTCATGCGATGAAAACATCATCCTGTTTGAGGTCGATTGTTCAGAGTGCTATACTCAACGGCCTGAATATGCACCGCTGACCATTGAACTTACCATCAATGAGGAGAATCCGGAGGTTCCCTTTACCATTTATCTTGGTGAATATGAGAAGGATCAAATCAGGATTGAAGATACTGCATACTATTCGGTGATTAGTGTGGATCTTATTCCCAGCCGCTACTATAGTGTGCGGGCAGAGTATCACGTAGGGGATAAAACCGTCTATGCCCTGGACGGTGATGAGATTGAACTGGTGAAGGTCACGTCACAATGTGATTCGGTCTGCTGGGTTATCCGGGGAGGGGAAACCGATGTCCGGCTAAAATACGAAGATCCGGATGATCTTCCAAAGTGATCAATTCGTAGAGTGGAATACCAGCAACGGGATATTGGTATGATAGAACAGTTTTTGTGCCAGGCTCGGATAGAGCCATTTGGTGATAATATTCCGCTTGTGGGTTGTGAGGGAGATAATATCAACATTCGTCATGCGGATAAATTCATCCAGACCTTCCATAACATCCGGATTATCCAGCAAGATGCACTCCACCCGAAATCCGGGATAGGAGGACTTGAAATATTCGCGAAGCCCTTCCATCTTAATTTTTTCCCAGTAACCCTCAATCTTCTCACCG
>CAYMFM010000039.1:12476-18838 GCA_964389685.1 uncultured Rikenellaceae bacterium | reverse complement strand
GTAACCCTCAATCTTCTCACCGACATGAATACAATAGACCTTCATATCGAAACGGGAAACCAACCCCATCAATTTACGAATTGCGGTGAAATCTGATTCATCAAAATCGGTGGCATAGATGATCTTATTGGACCATTTCTTTTCGTCAAAAGAACAATTCTCGGGAATTGCCAATACAGGAATGGTTGCCTTCTCGATAACTTTTCGGGTGGAGCTGCCGATGAAATCCGGTTTTCTTTTGCCTGCTCCGCGCATTCCGATGACAATCAGGTCGGATTGATAAATGTCGCCGGCTTTCAGAATAACATCTGCAACCAATCCATCGATGAGTGTATAATCGAGTGTAACCCCCTTAATTTTCTGCTTCTCCATATCTTTTTTAAGCTCCTCAACATATTTTTCAAGTGCCCCCCCTGCCTCTTCCCGGATGCTCTCCAGGTGGGTGGTCAAACTCCCGTCAAAAGCAAAAGATTCATCATAGGGGACAGTAATCACATCGGGGCTGTAGTAGGCATATAACAGCTCTACCCCTGCCCTTAGCTTTTCTGCCATACGGATTGCAAACCGGCAGGCATTCCTGGAATAATCGGAAAAATCGATGGGTACCAGCAGCCGTTTGATTTCAACTATCTCATCTTCGTTTGCTATTTCTCCCGTTTCCAGTTTAAAATCACGCAACGCCTTTAACGCCTGTTTGAGGTCCTTCTCACTGATCTTAACCTTTACCCCACCCGGTGTACCCGGATGGATCAGGTTAACATTTGTGAGAATACATTCAATTCCTTCCGATTCGAGACGGGTCTTCAGAATCTCAGCCCGGGAATAGGTCTCGGTTGCAATGGTGACCAGCTTTGGATCCATACCCTGTTCATATTACCTGGGTAGCTATTGTAATGTGCACTACCCAAATCATGCAATAAAAGATACGAAATTATCGGGAAAAAATCAAATGCACGGTGTAAAATCCGTGGTAAGGAAAGGTTTAAATTATTATTTTTTTATGGTAACCGTTGCAGTTTGGGGGATAGATCCTCCCTGTTCCTCATAGAGTTTTTTATATTTTTCAAACAGTTCTTTCGGTTGTTTCTTTCCATTAATCCGGAGATTGTTTGCGGATAATTCGAAATAGATCGGTTCACCCTCGGAGTAGAAACCATCGATAACCAATTGCTCTTCAATAGCCCGGATAGCCACATTCTCTTCCCTTTCGTGCATCCGCTCTCTTTCCATTGCTTCCCTTTCACGCATCCTTCTTGTCTCCTCCATTTGACGCTCTCTTTCCTGCATCTGCCGTTCCTGCTCCATTTCTTCCCGCTGGAGTTCATGCTCCCTTCTGATCTCCTGTTCCCGATCGCTCCGCAGGGTTTCACTATCTTCGCGTTGCCTCAACCGTTCACGCTCCTGTGATTCCATTCGCTCTTCGTAGTCCATACCCTGGATCCGCTGTATTTCTTGCAATGATTCATGGATCGCCCTTCTGGCTTCTTCCATCTGCTCTCTCAGCTCATCAGAGAATTGCCGGTTGAATTCCCTCATGGATTTTTCAATCTCCCTGAAATTCTGCTGCAACTCTTTATTGATCTTGCTTGTATCAAAATCATGCCTGTACTGTTCAATCTCCATCTGCATCTGTTGGAATTTCTCCTCAAAATCAGGGAATTCAAGTTTCTCCATCGACTCCCTGATCTGCTGCAAAGCCTGTTCCATCTCCTGCTTAACGTTTGCCCAATCCTGCTCTTTAAATTCCTGCATTGCTCTCTCTAACTCCTCCCTTGCCGTTTCAATCTCCTGATCTATCCGTTCAAAATCGATTTCTTCCAATGATCGTTCAGCATCCTTCAGTTCTTCTTCAGCTTTTTCCAATTCAAATTCAGCTTCCCTTAACTCCGCGGTGGTATTATCGATCAATTCCTGGTATTTGTCCATCTCATTTTCCGGAACTTTCTCACCGTCAATATATAGTTCTTTCACTATATCACCCTCAAGAATCATTTTCACCTCTTTCTCCTTCTGATCGGAAGCATCGAAAAAACGGGTGTTGATCGTGCTGGTGCCGGGTTTTTTCAAGGTATCCTGAAGCTCTGTCAGTGGAGATTGCGGCATATCATCGGCAGGTGTCAGACCGAACCCGAAGGTCATTTCCTGTACCGGATTAACAGCAGCTGAAGCTCTGTTAGAACCTGTGATCTTGAAAGAAGCGGACAGGAAGGCAATGATCATGATCATTACCGCAAGCGTGATCCACTTTTCGGCAGGGTTGGCATTAGCAACCGGTTTCCGGTTCAGTCGTTGGATGCGTGAAAGGAGTGAATACCTTCTTTTTGCCAGGGCAACTGCATAGAAAGGAGTTGCATAGGATCTTTCCTGAAGATTTGCAAGAGCCTTGGCATACACAACCGATTCTTCACAAACCGATACCGCAAGATCATCACAGCAATGTTCCCGCTCTTTCCTGATCGTTCCGGAAATCCACCAAACGGCCGGGTGATAAAAGAAAATGGATTCAATAATGGATTGAAAGATGTTAACCAGAAAATCGTTCCGGCGAATGTGTGCCAGTTCATGTGCAATGATGGCTTCCATCTGATCCCTGGGAATCCCGGAGAGTGCGCCGAGTGGTATCAATACAACCGGCTTGATATAACCAATGACCATGGGAACCCGGGCAAGGCAGGACTGGACCAGTTTTACCGGCCGGTTAATGTTCATCTTCGCTTTCAATTCCGAAATATTTTTGTTCCAGGATTTAGGAAATGGTGTAATACCGACAAACTTGATCCGCTCCGAATAGATCAGTCCGCCCAGCATCTTGACCAGAAAAAAGATCATGCCCAGGAACCAGAGCGTAACAACCATCGGGAAATGGTGGGTAAAATAACCGGTGAATCCTTTGATGAGTCCTGCTATTCCGGGAGCTTCCGATGAAGCTTCTTCCTGTGGTGCTGTATCCATCGCGTCAGCAAATAATAATTCGTCATCGTTTACCGGCGCTGTAACTGCCACCGCTGAATTGTAGCTAACCGGTGAATTCGTGTAGTACCGCACGAAGGTTGTTGCAGAAAGTGCAAAAAGAGCTGCAAGTGAACCAACAGCCAGAGCATAGCGAACGTTAGCTGCCCGTTTTTTCAATCCGGGAAGCATGAAACCCAGGATTAAGGCAATGACTGCCCCCTGCCATAAAGAATGGATAAAGGTCCAGCCAAGGGCCTGAAGTACCTGTTCTGATAGGAATTCATGAATGAAGTTCATATTTTTCGCCTCCTTCCAATGTATTGATCAATTTTTTTATTTGTTCCAGTTCATCCTTTGATGTCTTGTGATTACCCAGCGCCTGCATGACAAGCTTCATTGCAGAACCGCCAAATGCCGTTGTTAGAAATTTCTCAAGCAACAGATTTTGGGTCTCCTCCTTATCCACCAGAACACTGTATACGTGAGAACGGCTTGCTTCATCACGCAGTACCAGGTTCTTTTCCGTCATGATCTGCATAATTTTTAACGTGGTGGTATACCCCACCCGCTTTTTCCTGTTCAATTTTTCATTCACAAACCGGACTGTGGAAGGACCATGCTCCCACAAAACCTGAAGGATCTCCAACTCTGCCCCTGTTGGCCTGGGGAATTTTTTCTTTTTCTTCATATGATAAATACGAATGATTTCGTAAACAAATATATACGAAGGATTTCGTATAAGCAAATTTTTTAAGAAAAAAATGATACATAAAACTGTTAAAAAACGTTAATTAACTAACAATAAGGTAAGTATTGTAAGTATTTATCCTTTCAATAGAACATCTGGTTAAGTTAAAATATAGGAAAGATGCTGAGTTAAACAATTGGCATCATTTCAGGGACGATTCATCGAGGGACAGGATCAATTTTCCTTTTCTTACTGTTTCGACCATGCAAATGACTGTTTCGGGCAGATCAGGATAATGATCCGGATTTTGGTTGAGGGGCACTTTGTAGGTTTCTCCGCTGGAATCCCTAACAATCAAAAAGCAGGAATGATCATTTTGCACATATAACTCTTTGATTGCTGTTTCCACCGTAAAGGGATATTTCTTCCCGACCCGGTAATGGGGATGATCGGGTTCAATCAGGAATCGTCCGTCGGATCTGAATTTAACCACTGTTCCCTGAATTTTCCTGCCGACAGATATCGGGTAATGGGAGTAGTAGCTTTGCCGTAGTAGATGAGGTTGTCCAAAGGGATCCTCAAGAATGAAATAATCATGGTTATCCACTCCCCTGGCCACTTTTTTAACGGTAAACGGATAGGATCTTCCCACTTCCAGGTGTTCCACAAACCGGCCTCTTTTGATGAGAGAGAGGTGGAGCATTCCCTTTCGTATAGCTTTCACTCTGCAGGGTATCGTCATCGATTTCTTCAGTTTTTTATCGGGTTCATTTATCGGGGCAACCAATTCATTTCCCAGAACGTCTTTTACTATTGCCACATCTTCTGATGCTCCAATCTGGTTTATTCTTTTTTCATAACGGATAAACTCGAAATCGTATGTTTTGCCCACCGCATAGCAGGGATGTTCCGGTTCGATAAAGATTTTTCCATCGCAATTAATTTTATCGATGAGGCAAAGAATTTTTTTTCCGGGTTTCAGGTTATAGTTTCCATACAGATTTGCAGGCAGCAGGTGCCGGTTATGAAACGGATCTTCCAGGACGATAAACTTCCGATCATCTCCGCGCATAACCAAGGTTTTCATCACGATAAACTGGTATCTTCTGCCTTCGATCAATTGTTCTTTCTGTTTCGGCATGGATTGGGTAGATCAGGGATTGCTGATTTGGATTCAGGATCAGTAAAGAGGACCCAGGACCCTGGCTAATGATTCGTATAGTTTTTGTTTTTTTGGTCGGAGTTTCCACTGGTCAAGGTGGATCTGCCTGCTATGTAACAGATCATCGAAGAAACTCTCTTCCAATTTCTTAGTAATCTCTTCGTTATAGATCAATGCATTGGTCTCAAAATTGAGGTCGAAACTGCGGTAATCAATATTGGCAGTTCCCACCGATGAAAAGATACTGTCAACCATGAGTAGTTTAGCATGGTTAAAGCCATCTTCAAAGAGGTATACTTTAATTCCTGCCTCGAGCAGTTCATTGACGTAGGAAAAGGAATTCCAGTATGCAATGGTTGAATCGGATTTTGCGGGAAGGATCAACCGGACATCCACTCCACTCAGGGCACCCGTTTTAAGTGCAGTTAAAATGCTCTCATTGGGAGAGAAGTAGGGTGTGGTGATATAGATGGTCTTTTCAGCACTGGTTATCGCTGTAAAGAATGCCTGCATGATACTGGACCAGTCGGAATCGGGGCCACTGGATGTAATCTGGATCAGGACCTTATCATCGACGACATGTTTCGGGAAATAGCGGAGAGGATTGGTGATGATCTCATTTGAAACAAAGTACCAGTCGACGATAAAGATGATCTGGAGCGAATGCACTGCTTCGCCCTCGAGCCTGAGATGGGTATCCCTCCAGGCTCTAAATTTCTGGGTCCCGTGAATGTATTTGTCGGCGATATTCATTCCGCCAACGTAACCCACCTTACCATCGATAACAATGATCTTCCGGTGGTTCCTGAAATTCACCTTGCTGGTGAAAAAGGGAAACCGTACGGGCATAAAGACAAAGATCTCGACGCCTTCTGCTTCCAGGGAGGCAATATATTCCCTGCCGATTCTCCAGCTTCCAACGTCGTCATAAATAATCCTGATCTTCACTCCTTCTCTTGCTTTTCTGATCAGGATCTCTTTGATCTCATTACCGATGTTATCAGACTCCCAGCGGTAAAACTCCATGTGAATATGGTCCTTTGCTTTATCCAGTTCCCGGAGAATTGACTGGAATGTATCAGCACCATTATTAAACACTTCAACCTGGTTTCTTTCCGTGAGCAGTGCTTTACTGTTATTCAACAAGAGGGTTATGATGTTTTTCTTTCTGCGGATTTTTTCGTCATCCAGGAACTTTTTTTTCGGCAGGTTGAGAATCTGGGTCTGGCTCAAGCTGTTTATCCGTTCCAGGTCTTTCAATCCTTTTCTCGAAAAGATCTTCTGCTTTCTGAAACTCTGGCCAAAGACGATATAGCTAATGATACCGATGACCGGGATCAGGAAAATGAAAAGTGCCCATGAGATGGTTCTGACCGGATCCCTGTTTTCAAGAATAACAAAAAAAACGGTAAAGATAATGGTGCCGGTATAAAGCAGTACCAGTATAACCGTCAGGGTGGTGAATACTATTTCCCAATTCACCGCGAGAATCATGTCACAGGGTTTACACCAATAATGATGTTAAAGGTAAAAAAATGGTGTAAATTAAAAAAGGACTCC
>CAYMFM010000039.1:0-12376 GCA_964389685.1 uncultured Rikenellaceae bacterium | reverse complement strand
TTTTGTAAAACCTGAAAAAATTCCCAAATTCAACCCCTGAATCTGCAGTGGCAATAAACGGTACATCATGTTCATCATCATCATTGCTCTTCTTCTGATTGATGTCTACACCTTCAAAGGATTGGCAAGGCTAACCCGGAGAATTTCGGGCAAACCCTCCGGAAAGGTCCTCTATATTGTATACTGGTTTATCAGTTTCCTTTTTCTTGCAGGGATACTGATCGCCTTCCTGCACGAAGGTGAAGCGCGAAGCGGTAAAGCACAGAAAAACATCTTTCTCCTTGCCGGGGTCATGCTTACGCTATACCTTCCTAAATTGGTATTTATTTGTTTTCATTTTGCTGAAGACCTGGTCCGCCTGTTCAGTTTTCTGGTACGGAAGACGCTGGGCAGGATTTCTCCACCGGTTTACAGGGGTTCTGAGAAGATCAGCCGTTCGGCATTCCTGTCCAGGGCGGGGATCATACTCTCAGCATTGCCGTTCGGCACGTTCCTGTTCGGGATGGTTCACGGCAAGTTTAACTTCAGGGTTTACAGGGAGAAGCTCTGGTTTCCGGATCTTCCGGAGTCGTTTCATGGAATGCGGATTGTACAGATATCCGATCTTCATATTGGAGGGCTTTACGGTTCATGGGAAAAAGTGGAAGCCGGAATGGACCTGGTAAATGCCCAGGAGCCGGACCTCTTGTTTTTTACCGGTGACCTCGTGAACGATTTTGCTGAAGAGCTGGATGGGTGGATGGATATACTCGGAAAACTGAAAGCAAAACAGGGTAAGTATTCCATTCTGGGGAATCATGATTACGGTGATTACCATTACTGGAAATCGGAAGCAGCAAAAAAGAAGAACCTGGATAAGATCAAAGAGGCACACCATGAACTGGGATTTCATCTCCTGCTGAATCAATCGGATATCATCTCAGGAGGAGAAGATAAACTTGCCGTTATGGGTGTTGAAAACTGGGGAAAGCCTCCATTTGCCCAATATGGCGATTTATCCCTTGCCCGCCAGGGTGCGGACGGAATACCATTTAAGATCCTCTTGTCGCACGATCCTTCCCACTGGGATGCTGAAGTCATGGGACAAACGGACATCCAGCTTACCCTTTCAGGGCACACCCACGGCATGCAGTTCGGGATCCAGACAGCAACGATCAACTGGAGTCCAATCCAAATGAAATATCCCCGCTGGGGAGGGCTATATGAGGAGGATGGGCAATACCTTTACGTGAATCGCGGGTTCGGGTATATCGGATACCCGGGAAGGATTGGAATGCCCCCGGAGATTACGGTGATTGAGTTATTCAGAAAAGGCTGAGGCTAAGGCTGAGGCTAAGGATTAAGATTATGGATTATGGATTGCAAACTGAGCGCAGCGGTCTCATGAGATATCCTGAAAGCATGGCTAGTAATTTCGAATTTCGAATTATTAATCAATAATCTTTTTCTTTCTGATCTCGTCACACGTCACTCGTTACTCGTCACTTTTTATGCAGATAACCGAATTATGACATTTAACCATTAAAAGATAACATTTAACTTATAATCTACTTGAAATTTTCAATTTCAAGTGATCGGGCTACGTGCGTCAGCTGATCCAGATTGATCTCCCCCACCATGCTCAATCCAAAGAATGTCTCCTCTTCGGTAATCAGGATCATCATTTCCTGGACGACACCCTCCTCATCCTCCCGGTATTTGATCCGGATTACCTGTTCTCCTTCACTGGCAAGGAGCAGGTCGCTAAACTGGTTCTCATCCAGTTTTTCATTAAATGTTTGAAGGATCTCATGTTTGTCCAGTTTACCCCGGTTATTCTGGTCAAAGATCATCACCTTGATCATCTCCATATTGCGCAGGGACTGTTTCAATTCAGGATTTTCCTCGGCATTAACGAATATCCCGATCAGTCCGGGCGGGATCCGGAAAATATAGACTCCTGCCTCTCCTGCATACTGTTCAAAAACATCTTCTGCAGCTTTTCCCCGTTCGTCATGGCATGAGCAGAGCAGAGTAAGTGAGGTAATTAGAAACAGAACAATAAGGGTATAATTCTTCATAACAGAGTAGTTCAATAAGACAAATACAGAAAAAGGCTTTCCCGCATTCGAAAAAGCCTTATGAAATTATGTTAGAACGGATTACTTTTTCTCCTCCAATTTCTCCAGTTGTTCCATGCCTTCAATATCCATGGACCGGGCCAGTTTGGAGATGGTTTTCAGGTCGATATCTCCACGGATTGAGATCAGGGCATTATCGCCCCCTTTACCTCCTGCTACAAGCAGCAGCTCTGCAACTCTCCCATTGCGCTCCTTGATGAGAAATTTCACATCATGGTCCTTCTCCTTCACGACCATTAACTCCTCATAATCGTTTTCATTCAGTTCCTTCATGACCTCATCATAGAAATTGATGGTCATGTTCTCCATCGTTTCATCTGTTGCGAGGATCCGGATACTTTCGAGACCGCTCATCATCTTATTGAATTCATCGTCTTCCACTTCCATATCCTGGAAAAGGCTGAACATTTTACTGGAGATGATCACGGTGGTAAATCCGTCCTTGCCGGCATATTTGTCAAACAACGCATCAACGGCATCCCGCTGTGCCATCGTTACCAATGACACCAGCATAAAGCTTAAAATAAGTGTTATTTTTTTCATGGTTTACAGTATTATGTTTATCTCATTCTTTACATTAATTACCTGATATCCTGTCCTGTGTTTTCGAAAAGATGGAGAGGTGATGCATCTCTCCGACACCTTTCCCGAACAGGGAAATGGAATAGATTCCTGATGTTCCTTTATTCATCAGGTTCAGGTTATCCAACTCTTTTGTTCCTTTTTCAAATTTCGTCAGGTTATCCAGTTCCCTGGTTCCTTCATTCAGTTTTTCAGAGACATACAGGAGGGCTTTCTGCGTCTCCAGGTAGGCTATTTCGGGATTATCAAATGTATCCTTATACTTTGACAGGGCTAAACCCGGACCGGAGGGACTGAGAAAGATAAAATAGGATCCGATCAGCATGAGGATACTTGCTGCGATGCTGGTAACGGCATAGATCATTCTGCGTTTTTTTCCGGTCAGGTCTCCTCCTTCCGATTCGATTGCCCGGATGATCTTCTCTTCAAGCTGATCGTGCGGCAACTGCTCATTTCTTGAGCCGGAATAGAACCTGAAGAGATCCCGCTCCGCTTCCATGGATGCTGGAATATTCTTCTGGCTGAAGTAATTTTCCAGCAACCGTTCTTCCCCTATGCTGGTTTCACCATTATAGAATTTTTCGATAAGTTTCTCTATTCTCTTCTTTTCCATCACTGTATTGTTTTACCAGGTGTTCGCGTATTTTCTGACGGGCTCGTGAAAGACTTACCCGCATTGTGTTCTGGCTAATATCGAGGATTTCTGCAACCTCTTCACTGGTATACCCTTCAATGTCCCTGAGTTGAATGATTATTCGTTGCTGATCTGGTAAATCATTGACAATCTGGTTGACCAGTGCAACCGCATCATTCAGTTGTACCTCTTTCAGCGGATTGGAATCGGATGTGCCCTCAAACTGCATCTGATCTTCATCCAGGGAGAGCATCCGTTTCTTCTTCAGTTTATCGATACACAGGTTTTTGGTCATTGTCATGGCAAATGCTTCCCTGTTCCTGATCGTTCCCAGCTCTCCCCTCATCCGCCAGAGTTTCACAAAGATCTCCTGCACCACATCCTCAGATTCTTCCCTGTTTTGCAGGATCCGAAGGGCAAAGGCATACAGTTTTCGCTGCATCGGGATAATCTCTCTTTTAAATTCCTCTGCCTTCATGGGATCAATCTGCAAAACGTTAGGTTACCAAAACCGGAGGTACCACAAAGTTAACCGGTTTTTCGGGTGTACAAAATACCCCTCTTTTTTATTACCCTGTTTCCGGGGTATTACATTTTGACACCTTTCAGCTTCTCGAAATGCTCAAAGTGATCGCCATGTATGGATTTGGAAATCTTATACGCTTGTTTCAGATCGATCTCCCCTACAATGCTAATCAGCGCATTATCCTCACCACCGACAACCAGTAACAATTCACTGATAATTCCATCCTTCTCCTTGATAAGGAATTTTACATCCTGGTCTTTCTCTTTGACAACCAGCAACTCCTCGTAATCAGACTCATCCAGAAGTTCCATCACTTCATCGAAGAAGTTAATCCCTTCCGGTTTTTCACATTCGTCCATGGCAAGAATACGGACGGAGGTCAGTTTAGACATGAGCTGAATTGCCTCATCTTCCTCATCTTCTTCCTCCAGACACGATATCATATCAAACAGTTTACCCTTGATAATAACCGTAGTAAATCCCTCCGTTTCACCATACTTTTCAAACAACTTGTCCACAGCGGTATTCTGGGCATTCACTGCTATTCCAAAAAGGAAAAGGACAACATAAACAATTACTTTTTTCATGATTTTTGTTTTTAGATTCATTATATCTGACGGAGGATTGCAACTCCGTCATTTCCAATCTCAATAACAAGACGAACGCGACGGAAAAACATTACAATTAATGGAAAGTTCTTGGTAAAAAAATATATTGGTATTACATTTGCAACCGTTTTTAGCGGATGATTCAGTAGCTCAGTTGGTAGAGCACATCCCTTTTAAGGATGGGGTCCTGGGTTCGAGACCCAGCTGGATCACCAAAAGCCTGGTAGAAATACCGGGCTTTTTTGTAGATGAAGTTTTAATGCAAGATCAGTAACTATTTCAGCTGGGTCGAGAAGTTTATCCCGCCGGATTCACTTTCTGGTGAAGAAGGCGGGAAGACCCAGCTGGATCACGAAATCCCTGATAGTTGGTAACTTTCAGGGGTTTCTTTTTTCATAGTAAACACAGTAGTAAACACCGAAGAATACCCTATATTGGTGTTGTACTGCAACTTACAAACTTCTTCAACTTAAAGAATGTTCGATAAGGATTTTAAATAAGGAGTATCTTTTGTAAATCAAAAGTTGATTTACAGAAGAGCTAAAAACTCATCAGTGCTTAAGCCCAATGTTTTATTGTTTTGCCTTATTATAAAAGGCTGAACCTCTTTATCGTTTGTAATGAATACAATTTCAAAAAGCACTCCCTCTTTAACCCAAATTTCATGGTCTCCCTTCACACGATCATACTTCCAATCCAAATTGGATAAGATTTTTCTATACTTACTGGTTTTTACAGGATGGAGTTTGCTTCCCATTAAATAGAATAGCTAAATTGCTCGCTGGTGCATTGTTGAGCCATAAGTAAGTTTCTCGGAACTTGAAAATTTTCTGGTGGGATTAATTTTTTGGGGTTCTTTTCTTGAATTACCCATCCAAGGCTCCGCAGTCTTTCATGCAGATTGTCCTTTTCCAGAGCTATACTGAAGAAGATATCCAATCGCTCACTAAATCTTTTCTTTACCTCCTCAACAGTCTTACCTTGTGTAGATATTTGAAGTTCAGGCGAATAAGCGATGAAGTAGTCATTCTCTGTAAAAACTTTTACAAGAATCTTTAACTCAATAAGTTTTGTTGCCATGTTCTATGACTATCTTAATTACAGGTTTGATTTGCTACGACATACTCTTATATGCATTCATTCGGGGTAATGTTGGTTATGCTTAATATAAGCTAATGCAAAAGTAATGCCATTTAATTTGGTATTGGATAGTTATCTTAAGAGACGAATACTCCCGGTATTAATTACATATTTCAGGGATTAAAAATAACAAATTCCTGAATTATCCCAATAAGTTACAAAATATTTTAGCGGTTGTCAAGAGTTTGTAAAAGGCAACGTCTTTATTTAACTGATTATCAGAGTGAAATTTTCTGCTTGTTTGTGGTTTACCTTTATACCCAAATTGAAATTCTACAAAAATGATACGAGATAATCTTGTTTTAACGAATCTGACCGAACAGGAAATTTATGCGATTCAAAAACGTGCTACCTTTGACGCTTTAATGGAATATGAAAAGAAGAAAAAAAGCGAAGTTACCGCAATGGGAACAGGTTCGATACCTGTCAAGATTGATAACACAAGACCTATCCCATCGTACAGACCCAAGCTATGGGAAACATGCCTATAACCATCGGCACAAAATTGAAGCAGATAAAAAAACGGGTATACGAATTAGCTAACAAATACCTGAATGAGATTATCCAATAAAAGTATTTTAATCCACCATTTGATAAGGAGCAATTTGAACTTTATACAGAAGTGACTATACGTCCATTAGAACACTTATAAATTTTGTAAAACAGTGTTGGATTAATCTTTACTCTGCATATTTCCAAATCCCTTGTTTAGTAGTATTACTCAATCCTTTTAAGTTATTAGAAATTGTCCCTAAAGAAATACCAAAATGTTGCGCAGCACTTCGGATTGAAACAAAAGAATTGATAAGATTACCATTATTGTCATAGAGATTTACAGCACGTCTATTATGTGCTGGTTTTCCCTTGTTATGACCATATGTTTTCCAAAAGTTTAGGTATGATTTATTCTTCAATGCCGCTTCACTCATATGTTTCTTTGCAATATCGTCATAAGGTCTTCTTACACGAATCCTTTGATAATCCGATATCTTCTTTCTTGTTTCTTCAGAAACTGTTTTCCCTTTTGAAGAGGCTTCACCTCCTTTAGAATTGTTATATCCGATAGACTTATCAGCTGTATTAAACTTCTTAATTAATTCAATTTCTAATTCATACATTTCTTGTTCCGTGGCACATTTCTTAAACAACTCAATTTTGAAATTATTAGGTCCATATTTCTTGATTGCTCTATTCAAGTGGCTTTTCTTTTTTGCACGGACAGAGTTATGCTTATGCTCGTTCCACCTTTTTTTTAAGGTACATTTTGTTACACCAAAATATATCTTACCATCTATTGTGTTAGTAATTTTATATACAATGAAATTGTCTTTCATCAAATTCTACGTAACATTTTTTAAATGCTTTTATTCTCTATTTGTTTTCTATATAACAAGAATCACCATAAAACACTGATTTACAAGGTTTATTCAAATCCATACAGAACTTGAACCCTACATTAAAATAAGATTACATCCCTTATAATAATCGAGTTCTTATATGCTTCATGCCCCCCTAATCCTCTGTGAATAAAATCAACTGTCAGTTCATTTTTGCCAACGAGAAATTGGGCAACATTAAATATGAACAGGTAAGCATCAGAAAAAACCTCTTTGTATTTCTCCTCATGAGAATAATTGGTAACAAAATCAGGACTATATACAACCTTCCATGATTCTGATGCAGGCTCAAAGGCTTCGTGTACCCTTTTATCAATAGTATAACGTTGTTTTTTCTTATTCATGGCATGAGTAGGATTCAGAAAAGTATCATTGATTCTAATCTTCAGCAGGGATCCTGCACCGGCTTCTTTTTCATAGTTTATTCTTGCTCTGAATGACAGGTACTTATAATTCTCCTTAATTAAAACATCTACCGGTAGTACTTCGTCAAACTTAATTTCTTTCTCTACATCCTCCTCTGTTTCAACAACCTTTACATGTTTTGCAGGAATTGTTTCTCCTTCAATAATCCATTCATATCCAAATGGTGTTTTAATCTTGAAACCATGCTTAATGATCCAGGGGAGAAACCAAGGTGTCATCACAAGAACAAACAATAATATGGTTAGTACATCCACTGTAAATACCTCAAGAGATAATAATTTTGCGATGAATAGAAACAGAAATACTGATGAGAATACAATCTGAAGTGTGATTAATATTGATTTCTTCATTTGAATGAAATAAAGGATTATTTATAAGAAATTGTTCCGTTAACTTGTTTAGCGATGACGATTGATTCTGCAAGGGCAAGTCCTAACCGACTACCCTTCCAAGAAGCTTTACTCCAAGATGCATCTACATGAATCCCGCTTACAGCACGTGCAAACGCTTCCGCTTCATATCCCGCCTTCCATTCTGTGTCAATCCTTACCTTACTGCCAGATTCTAACTCTGATACGACTACATTCATTCTTTGATAGGTTGAACTGCCTACATCCTTACCCTCTGTATTGAAATTCAACATTTCTCTATTTTCATGTTGGATTCTATGACCACGTGAAATGACCACCTTGTAAATTTGGTCATATAAATCAGAAGCCGGAAGATCAGAAGTTATTTCTATAATGGAGGCTTCTTTTGGAATTGTTGGTAAATCTGCGTCGGTCAACTCCGAATTATCTATCACATAAGAATATGACATGCATCCAGTACAAAGGATACCTAATATCAAAAGAAATGCTACTTTTCTCACTTGAGATGATTGTTGGTTTAAAGAGTAAAGGTATGAAAATCAGGAAAAAAAGTCAATATATTTGAAAGCAATTATTAGATAGCTTTGAATTGTATTACCATGCTTTTCATTCGCTAGAATGTTGGTAATAGTAAATCAAGCTGGGCTGAATAAAAGACCATACTCCTATTCTCTTTCTCTAGCTAAAGTATAATATCTTATCATTTAGAAAAAACTATCCCAGTTGCCTGACGATCAGACAACCTGAATCGTCCGAAGGGCGAAAAAACCGCCTTCTGCCGAAGGCATTCCTATGGAAGAAAGGATAGCGTAAGACAAATGAATTATTTTATCTACATAAGAAATTAAGTCTGGAGCACTCCGGTCCATGCATTTTTTTCCCATAAAATAGCAAAGCAGTTGGACCGTGGTTTTGTGGCTTACAATATACCCAGGGTTGCCCTGTGAAATAAAGGTAATCCCGGACGAATTGCTAAAGCAAAACACTTTTTAACCTCCCAGAAGTAGAGGTAAGGCGAAGCAATATTTCACAGGATTACCCTGGGCTACCAATATGTCGCTCCTAACGGAGCTTAAAAAAAGAGGCTTACCCTTTTGAGACAGCCCCATCACTATGTATATCTTGTATCAAATGCAGAGACGTTGCATGCAACGTCTCTACGTAAATCACAACCATAGCTGATCAGTCATCCCATCCCTCTCCCACCAAAATACCACAGGTTCTTTGGATTTATGCACTGATTGATGTAAATTTATTACAGTAACATAAACAGCTAACGTTAACGATACATGCATCCATCGAAAAAAATTGAGGAATTTGAAAAACTGGTAAAAAAGAAGTTTGATATCTACAATAGTCTCTTCTTAAACTTGCCGTATACTAAGGGAAGTAATATCGGAGTGCTCATTCCAATAGTGTATGATATCAGCAAACAGGGACTGGAAACAGGGGATCATCCTCAAAAAATACTGGATGGCTTTTTTCGCAACTACACAAACATCGAGAGCGAAAGGGATAAAATTGATTTTATGTTCCGCGTTATCCAGTACGTGGAACGACAGGTTGTACTGTTTGATAGCGTTGAAGATGCTGCGTTTCATAAACTGAAGGACCTGGGCAATGATTTGTCCATAAAGGATTTCTTTCAATTCCTGGAAAGTGAGGGACATGGTGATACCATTTCCGATGCATTATCAACCTTCAGTGCCCGGCTTGTATTTACTGCCCACCCAACCCAGTTCTATCCCCCGCCGGTTCTGGACATCATTACCCGGTTGAAAACGCTTATCGATGATAATAATATCAATGAGATTGATATGACATTGCAGCAACTGGGATTAACCTCATTAATTAACGCCAAAAAACCAACTCCACTGGATGAGGCAAAAAATATTATTTACTATCTCCGAAATGTTTATTATGAATCTGCAGGCAACCTCTATTCCTATATCAAGGAGGAAATCAGAAACAGCGATTTTGACAATCCCAACATCATTAAACTTGGTTTCTGGCCTGGCGGAGACAGGGATGGCAATCCTTATGTGACGTACAAAATAACGATGAATGTGGCAGACGAACTTCGAATGACATTGATGAGGTGCTATTTTGAGGATATTAAAAGCTTGCAAAAAAAACTGACTTTCAGAGGAGTTGATGATATCCTGAATCATCTCAGGAACACGCTGTATGACTGCATGTTTAATCCGGACAAACACATTCCCTATGAGGAAATCATTGATCCACTCTATGCAGTAAAAGAACTTTTGATAAACGAATATCATGGTATTTTCCTCGAAGAGCTGGAGCGTTTTATCGATAAAATCAGACTATTCAGAACCCATTTTGCAGCACTGGATATCCGGCAGGATCATCGCATACATAAACAGGTTGTTGAAGCGATTCTTAAAAAAGAAAAGTTAATCACTGACCATATTCATGAGATTGAAAAAGATGAGCTGACTCAGCTTCTTTTGCATAAAAAACTGAAAGTTGATGCGCAAAACTTTGAGGAAGAAATCATTAAAGATACCATCCTCAACATTTCTCAACTGAAAGAGATTCAAAAGAAAAATGGAGAAGAAGGTTGTAACCGCTACATCATCAGCAATGCTGAGGATATTTTTTCCGTGCTTTACGTCTTTGCTCTATTCAGGTGGTGTGGTTGGGAAAATCAACACATCCCGTTTGATATCATCCCGCTGTTCGAGACTTTAAAGGGAATGGAAAATGCCACAGCGTGCATGCAGGAACTTTTTGACCTGCCTGAATACAGGGCCCATATAAAGCAGCGGGAAGAGAAACAAACCATAATGCTGGGTTTCTCTGACGGAACGAAATATGGGGGTTATATGAAAGCGAACTGGTCCATTTTCGAAACGAAAGAAAAATTATCCACCATTTGTGATAAATACAACATAAAGGCAATTTTCTTTGACGGGCGTGGCGGTCCTCCGGCACGCGGTGGAGGAAAAACCCATCGGTTCTATGCAGCACAAAGCCGGGCCATTGCGAATTATGAAATTCAACTGACCATCCAGGGACAAACCATCACCAGCAAATACGGTACAAAAGAGCATTTTGTTCATCAGTGCGAGCAGCTGCTCACTGCAGGATTATCCAGGAACTTTTTAGGGAAGGGAAATGACATCTCTGCAGAAACCCGACAGTTATTGGAAGATCTGGCAAACATCAGTTTTCAAAAATACAGAGCCCTCAAAGAACATACACTATTTATCCCATATCTCGAAAA
This sequence comes from uncultured Rikenellaceae bacterium, assembly GCA_964389685.1. Lineage (GTDB taxonomy): Bacteria > Bacteroidota > Bacteroidia > Bacteroidales > VadinHA17. Next base: position 1,322 of record CAYMFM010000039.1, on the reverse strand, counting down.
CAAAAGTCCGCTCAGGTATTATGAACAGGCAAACATTGGAAGCAGACCCGGCAAAAGAGGGCGTAAGAAAAAACTGGATTTGGCTGACCTGAGAGCCATCTCCTTCGTGGGATCATGGAGCCAGTTAAAGCAAAATGTCCCCGGCTGGTTCGGGATTGGAACGGCCATACAGGCATTGATAAAAAAGGGCAAACTGGAAGATCTGAAGAAAACATTCAAAGAAACACCCATTTTCAAGGCCCTTCTACTCAACAGCATGATGTCTTTGTACAAATCTAATTTCAGTCTGACCAGCTATATGAATGATGACGAAAAATTCAGCGGTTTCTGGAATATCCTTCATGATGAATACCAGCTTTCCAAAGAGATGATGTTGCTTATTTCCGGCTATAAGATTCTGATGGAAGAAGATCCCGTTACCAGGGAATCCATTAAAATCAGGGAAAAAATTGTATTACCCTTGCTGGTGATCCAGCAATATGCCATGCAAAAAGTCAGTCAGAATCCCAGGAATAAAAAGATATACGAGAAAATAATTACCAGATCATTATACGGAAACATCAACGCCAGCAGAAACTCTATTTAAGGCATATATGGTGAAAAGGAAATAACAGAGGATCTATTGATAAGGGAGAATCCGTAATCCATGTAATCCTTTAAACTACAATCATGAGGTACAGAGTAACCAAATCAACAAAAACAGCAGCTAATGCTGGCATGAATGTGGCAGGCTGTTTTATCTGCTTTTTTCTAATGATCAGCAATACATCCCATGCCCAGCAGTATGCCATTGGAGCCGACCTGTCATTCCTGAAACAGGCAGAAGACAATGGATTTGCTTTCAAAGAAAACGGAGAGGCAAAGCCGGGGCTCCTGATATTCAAAGACCACGGATACAACTGGATCCGGTTGCGCCTGTTTCATACCCCCACGCGGTTACCCAATAACCTGGAATACACCATTGCACTGGCAAAAGAGGCAAAAAAGGAGGGTTTCAAATTCCTGCTCGATTATCACTATTCCGATACATGGGCTGATCCCGGTAAGCAATTCATCCCCAAAGCCTGGGAAGAAAAAACCCACGACGAACTGGTTGAGGCTGTTTTTGAATACACCCGGTCTACCATGGTTGCTTTCCGTGACTCCGGTGCATTTCCCGATATGGTGCAGGTGGGTAACGAAATCAGCAACGGCATGCTCTGGCCCGACGGGAAACTGCCGGACAACTGGGACCATTTTGCTGAACTCGTGCAGGCCGGTATAAGTGGAGTATATGCCAGCTGTGGAAACAATCCCTGTCCTGAAATCATGATCCATATCGA
>CAYMFM010000038.1:30002-36248 GCA_964389685.1 uncultured Rikenellaceae bacterium | reverse complement strand
CACCCAGTCGTAGTACGAGTTATTATTCAACGGTAAAGCTACATTCTCCCTGCACTACCTCTCCGTTGCCTGAGATTCCGCGGATAATGACCACATACTCTCCCTGATTGTCGGGAGAGAAGAGATCAAAGCTGGCGGGCTCCCCTGCAGTGAGAGAAAGATCCGGAATCCAGTAGAGGCAATTCCGGAAATCGGGTGTCCTTTCATCACCGGTATCCTTTTCGTAATCAGGAAAAGCAACATCCTCCAGGGATTCACACGTTTTGAAAGGGAAGAAAAACGAATTTCCGGGCAGATCCACCCCTGCCCTGTCGCCCCGGTTGGTAATGATGCTGAGGATACCGCCATAACGCTGATCTCCCCTGATATAGACCCAGTTGATGATATCAATGTGGGATACTTTTTCCGGGGCAAGGGACAACACCTTGTCGATATTAAAAACGGGAACAAAATCAAGAAGAACAAGGGGTTCATACAACGCCAGGTCAGGATGCTCACCGATGATCCGAAAGTAAGGTTTACCTTTCTCTTTCCGGACAATGACATTCTTGATCAGCTCATAGAAAAATTCCTGCAGAGTAGGAATTGCCACATAATCTGATGGTTTAAACCGTACTGTGGGATATCCGTAGAAACTATAATCTGGTTTATCCACCGTTTTTACCGTATCATCTACACCCGGTGACGCACGAAAAAGAGTGTTTATCCGTGCAGCAAACAGCACCTCCTCTGCAGTTCTTTTATCCATGAACTTTGGTTGGGAAGCTCCGGTTTCATTATTGACAAACGCGGCGGAGTAATCATCATCCAGAGTGAATTTTACGGTGTGGTCGTTTTCGCTTTCAACACAGAATAGAACATCCTTTGATCTGGCATGGTCAGGCAAAGCGATCCGGAAATTGCCTGCCTCATCAGTCATAAAACCATAATAATCGGTAATGTCACCCAATAACGTCATGTGAACCCTTGAAAAGGGAACCGGTTGGCCTCCATTGCCGGAAGTGATGTTACCGGAAAGGGATAAACCCCGCGTTTCGGGGTAATACATAATTGTATCAGGCAGTTCCGTTTCACTGAAAGAAGGAGCGACCAGGTCCGGGACAGTGGTATCACAATGCCCCTTTCTGACGATGGTCACGCAATATCCATCGGGTGAAGTGTTGTTTCTTTCTTGAAGAGAAATGGTCACACTGATCTTCTCCCGTGTTCCATACCTGGTTTTATCTGTAGTGCACAGCACCCTGTTTCTGCTTTCTGCTCTGTTTTCCTGCACGGTTGTAAATTCATCACCACTTTTCACCCGCAGTTGATTCATCCAGCCTGTGCCGGGATTGATGATCACCACCGATTTATGAAAGTACCCTTCCGGAGGATAATTTCGCATCCATTTGGTATAGGCTCTGAGAGAATAGGTTCCGGTTGTTGTATTGGGTGGTATGGTAAGTGATCCCCAGGTGCCTTCGGGTTGTAATTCATATTTACCACGGGCAATGGCCCGGTTGAACTCACCGATCAGTTCGACGTAAAGAACCTTACTCCAGTTTGACTGCTTTAGCTGTGGTTTGCCGAGGTTATATGCCCTGAAGAAGATTTTCTCCCCTGATGCATAGATATCCCTGTCGCTAAAGAGATGAAATTGCTCTATGTAAAAATCCAACCCGAGCATTTTGGATTCAATTGAATGATCCTGCGCCACCAGGTGAGGTGATATCCGGATGGTCAGTAAAAAAAACAGCAGGTATGGTACATATCCTTTCACAGGTGCAGTTTTTTATTTCCAGAAAGGGGGTTGGTTTATGGTACCCCCACCCTCCCTGCAATCGAAACAGATACCATCACCGATACCGTAGGGCGGTCCCTCCCCCTCTGGGTTAACAGAGATCATGTATACCGGGGAGGGTCCGTACAGGGTATACAATTGATATACAGCTATCGTATCGAGCCGGCAACCGTGGCCGGGGTAGTGGAAGGCAAATTGCTCGTCCACAAAGATCCGTTTTTCCGTAACGGCGGAAACGTTAAAATACCCCAGAACCTTCTCTTCCGGGTCATTGACATTGTAAATGTTACCCGTTACCTGGGGCGGTTGTATCTCGTACAGGCCTCCTGTTTCCTGGCTTTGTGTCTTGAGGTTAAGCCAGTAATCATAGGCTTCATCACTCAATGAATATTGTCGGATCAGGAAGCTGTATTTTACTTTTAATCGACTGGTTCGTTCGGAAACAAAATGTAATGGGAATTTCTTAATCTTGTTGGTAGTTGAGTATTCTGTATTCGCCATAAATATTGTGGAGATCCGTTGCGTGTTCCAGCAACGGTAGAACTGCAAGGGATTGCTCATGTCATAAATATCTTGACCGTCGAAGTAATACTGGATGGGATAAACCGCCCAATATTCCCATGTTTCCGTTAGTTCCCAGCGGAATTTCCTGTCAATGTCATCACCGGGATCAACATCGACAAAGAATTGAATGCCCTTCATCGGGAGGTCAGGGTCATCGGTTTCGTGGGTTTCGATCTCATAGCAAACACTGTCAATCGGCGGGCAATCAGCGGCAAGCATATCGTAGTCGGATTCGTACACATTTCCATTCGAGGTTATTACACGAACTTTATACTGGACTCCCGGGGAGAACTCCTCCTGATGCATCCATCGGCTGTATAATCCCCCCGGCATGCTTTCGTTAAAATTGTAGATATTCCCCTGGTCATCAACCACTTCAACATGACAGCCGAATTCCGGAATAAAAAAAGGATTGTTGTAAGGGGAAGAGCGTGATATGTTGATGTGCTGATACCCTTCCCGATCGATCAGTTGTCCTTCAATAACAAGCAACTCCTGATTTTCATCGATAGTTGGGGTAAACGGGTCAATGCATCCCGCAACAAAGATAAGGCATAACCCAATAAGGCGAAGCGTGTTATTCACTTGCATAATTTCCCAGTTTAAAGATCCATGAAAGGGTTACTATTCTTGTTCCGAAGATGGACATTTTATACCCGTTGATTTTTCCTTCTTCAGTTTTAAAATAGACTGAATAGGCATTTCTGCGACCGGTCAGGTTATAGACATTCAGCATCCAGTAGCTGTGTATTTTCTTCCTGACTTTGAGGTTTCCCTCCAGGTTCGCTGACAGATCTATTCTGAAATAATCAGGTATCCGGTATTTGTTCCGTGATGAATAGTTCACGTACTGCTGACCATTCAAATAGTAGATCGAAACGGGATAGGTTATGGGTCTGCCGGTACTGTATACCAGGTTCGATGAAAGACTCAGTCTCCGGGTAATCCTGTAATTCAGCGTAGCATCAAGGGCATGGGGTTTATCGTAGTTTGCCGGATAGGTCATGCCGTTGTTGATTCGATCCCAGGCATCCTTCCCATCGACGGTGATGTGTGACCGTGAGTAGCAGTAGGAGATCCAGCCGTTGATCTTTCCTGCCTTCTTCTCCAGCATCAGTTCAACACCCCATGCATTCTGGTTTCCCTGCAAAACTGCTTCTTCAATGCTGGGATTCATGATAAAGTCAGCTCCGTCCTTGTATTCAACAATCCGGTGTATTTTTTTGTAATAGGCTTCGGCAGATGTTCTGATCCCGGCAAGGGTAAAATCCTTATAAAAGCCGGCAGAAAACTGATCGCAATAGGGAGGAGAGATATGGTAATCACACAGTTTCCACTGGTCAGTTGGTGAAATGGCAATGGTATTGCTCAGCATGAACAGGTATTGCCTGATCCGGTTGTAGGATAGTTTCACAGAACTGTTGGTTCCCGTGCTGATATTGAAGGCAGCCCTGAGTTCCGGTCCGGAATAGCGTTTAACGGTTTCTCCGGTTGAAAACCGCAGAGTATCCTTGATCATAGCAACATCTTTTGGCCCTTCAGGGTAGTAATCATATACCGTTTCTGGTCCCAGCAGATTAAACAATCCGTACCGGATACCTCCGGAGAAGGTAAGCCAGGGTCGCAGCATGATTTTATCTCCAATGTAAACGGTAGTTTCAAGTCCGGTTTCCTTTCCCAGTGTAACAGGTATCCTGGTGGATTCCGTGCCGTATGCCAGGACATTACCCCGGTTCAGGTCGTAAAAAATGGTGCTGCCGCCGATCGAGAAGGTATGGTTCTGTCCGTATACCCATGTCAGGTCCGATGTCAGTTCATAATGCCCGAGCCGGTACTCATGCCGGTAAGCTGACTGTGGCAACTCATCGTTGATTGTCCTGAATGAGTAATTGCTCCCAACCGCTGCAAAATTGGCTGTAATGGAAGATGAGATGGTATGCCGCCAGGTAATGGATCCCCCAGAATTTGAATAATCATACCGGTTCAGGTCTGCCAGCCGGAAGTAATCGGAAGTATGATGTCCGAAGATTTTAATCAGGTTCTTTTCATTGTGTTCCATGTTGATGTTTCCGGCAATGTCATAAAATGATGCCTTGCTGTTCCGGATCTCGGGATCTTCCAGTTTCGAGAGTAGCCAGTCGGAATAGGTTGAACGGGCGCTTAATACAAACGAGGTGTGTTCCTTTTTAATGGGACCTTCGATCGCAACATGGCCGGTTATGGGACTAACCCCTCCCCGGGCAGTGAATGAATTCTTGTTACCCTGCCGGGTGGTGATGTCGAAAATCGAGGCAAGACGGCCACCGTACTGGACCGGTATACTGCCCTTGTAAATACTGAAATCCTTAACAATATCCGGACTGAACGCAGAAAATAGGCCGAACAGGTGTGATGTGTTGTATACAGGAACCTTATTAATGTAAAACATGTTCTGGTCGGCTGATGAACCCCGGACATTAAAACCGCTTGAACCCTCTCCCACCGTTTGAATGCCCGGTAACATCTGGGCCACTTTCAGCAGATCCTTCTCCCCCATGACAAGGGGTATTTCTTTGATGGTTTTCATATCCAGCCGTTCAAAACCCATTTGCATGCCACGAACATTATCAAACCGGTCTGCTGTGACGGTCACTTCATTGATCGGGATGAGCTCACTCTCCATGCTGATGTTCAGTTGCCCGTCGGAATGAACCTCCAGGAAATAACGAACCTCTTTCATACCCACACTGCTCACCTGGACTTCGTGTTTTCCAACAGGAAGCACAAGGTGAAATCGCCCATCAATATCGGTAACTGTTCCCGTTTGCAACCCGGGAAGATAAACGGTAGCCCCCACTAACGATTCACTGTTCTCTTGGTCCCATATTTTCCCGTTAATAAATGCCGGCTTGCCTGTTGGATTATTCTTCGCATAACCAATGGTAAGCGTTTCGGTCACTTCTGCCTCCCTTCCCCTGAAATAGGTTAGCCTGGCATCGTACTGTTCCTCAGGACCGGCTTTCTGATCAGCACCCGGTTCTTCTGGCAGGATATCAGCAAGGATTTCCGGAGTAATAAAGACATTCCTTCCTTCATCAATATGAAAGTAAAGATCCTTCCCGGCAAGGTTATCCTGTAAAACCCTGATCAACGACAGGCTATCTCCCTGTGCCGTTATCATGACTCCTTTGGTCCATTCGGTTTTGTAAAAGAAATGTGCTCCGGTAGTCTTTTCCACACCACTGACAAATTGGTCAAACGGAACGTTCCGGAATACCCCCGAAAAGAAAATGTCGGTACACTCCGCCTGAGCAGTGAAGAGAAAACATAAAAACAGTCCGATGATTCCCTTTTTAATCATTACCGGGTTGAATGATCTGGTCACAGAAAACAATTAGCTGTTGCATCAGGTTATCCGGTGCTTCTTTTAACCAGATATGGTTCTTTCTGATGTATTGGTTGATCTCCTTTTTATATTCTTCAGGAAACACCTTCAGGAACGATCTTTTTGTCAGGAATGGAAACAGTTGATCATCGATGAGGAGATATCTCTTCTTTTTTGAACTGGTGAAGCTATACACATTCCAGGAAGATGTCGGGTTGTGTTCAAACTCTTTTGTCCACGTGTATAGGCAGGATAAATTGCCCGATTGAATAACCTGGAATATTTTTGTGCCGGTTTCAGGGAAGGAATACCTCCGGAACAGTTTCCCTTCCAGTTCATACTCGTCGACAATTTCATAGTTGATGATGATCTGTTCTGTCCCCCCTGACAGAAACGTATGATTCAATATGATTTGTTGATTGCAGATATCGTATTTAAAAAGCAAATCCTGATAATAATGACCGTTGATGACTGCATAACCGGTGTAAAACCGGTTTTCGCCCAGGAAAGGATGCCCGTGGGCACGGGCGTACGGATA
>CAYMFM010000038.1:0-29902 GCA_964389685.1 uncultured Rikenellaceae bacterium | reverse complement strand
CGCTGGATCCCGGCTTTTTTTGCAGCTTTGCTGACGTTTCCACCGGCGTTCTTCAGTGCATCCAGCAGGAACTGCTTTTCAATTTCATCCACCGCTTCGTTTATGGCATGTTGTTTGTATTCCTTGAAATCCTCCCAATTTTCAGGAAAATCATATTTCAGGTGGTCTTTTGGAAGATCACTGAATTCTTTTGGCAGGTGTTTGGGTTCAATGATCACTCCGTCACACAGTATGGCAACGCGTTCAACGGTATTTTTCAATTCCCTGATGTTTCCGGGCCAATGATACTTCTCAAGGATTTCTATCGCTTCCGGAGCGAAATTTTCCGCTTTGATTTGGCTTCTGGAACGAATCCGTTGTAAGAAGGAGTTTGCAAGGGTAATAATATCTTCCTTTCGTTCACGCAACGGGGGAAGATGAATGGGAATTACCTGAAGGCGGTAAAACAGATCCTCCCGAAAATTTTTTTCTTCTACCATTCGAGTCAGATCACGGTTGGAAGCTGAAATTAACCGGATATCAATATTCCGCTCGACTGTATCACCAACCCTGCGTAATTTGAATGTCTCGAGGACACGGAGCAGTTTACTCTGTATTTCCAGGCTGATATTTGATATCTCATCCAGGAACAGGGTCCCTTTGTTTGCCACTTCGAAAAGACCCTGCTTGGTTGATATGGCCCCTGAAAAGGAGCCCTTGACATGCCCGAAAAGTTCGCTTTCAAGCAGTGTTGGGGTTAAAGAACTGCAGTCACATGCAATAAAGGGATGATCCTTCCGCAGGCTCCTGGTATGAATTAGATTTGCAATGACTTCCTTGCCAGTACCGCTTTCCCCGGTGATCAGGATATTGCTGTCGGTAGGGGCAACACGGTTAACAATGGAAAACACCTGCTGCATTTTCGAACACTCCCCAACGATACCATCAATTCCTTTATGGATATCCAGTTCCTTTTTTAAGGCGATATTTTCTTTTATCAGATCAGAATGGTCAACAACTTTTTTTATCACGATTTTCAGCTCCTCTGGAGTAAAGGGTTTACTGATATAGTCTGCAGCCCCAAGTTTTAATGCCCCAACTGCGGTTTGAACAGTGGCATATCCTGTAATGATGATCACTTCAGAAGAGACACCTTTTGATTTAATGGTTTTCAGGATTTCCATGCCCTCAATGTCCGGAAGGACAAGGTCAAGAAGAATGACATCATAATTGCCTGACAATGCCTCAACCAGCCCGCGTTTGGCATTCTGATGAAATGTCACATCGTAATTCTCCTGTTTTAGTACCCGTTCACAACTGATCCCGACAATCGATTCATCATCAATGACCAATATCTTTCTTTTATCTGATACCTTGTTGTTGTTATCCATTTGATCTTCCATTGTTCTCAATCGGTTTGTTTGATTATTTGGTATCTGATGTGTAAGGAAGCAAAACGGTAAATGTTGTGCCAGTGCCTACCTTGCTTTCACAATGAATGGTTCCGTGATGTTGCTGAATAATGCCATAACTGATGCTCAATCCCAATCCTGTGCCCTGCCCTACCGGTTTGGTTGTATAAAAGGGATCAAAGATCTTATCCATCTCTTCGTCTGCAATACCACAACCTGAATCGCTGATGGCAACCTGAATGTTCTCCTCATTGTGCGTGGTGGATATCGTTATTTTACCCTCCTCCACAATAGATTCTCCGGCATTCAGCAGGAGGTTCAGGAATACCTGCTGGATCTGATTCTTATCCACCAGGACCTCCGGAAGGTTGGCATCATAGGATTCTTCTAGTTTGATTTTTCGAAACTCTTTCTGGCTTGTGACCAGTTTCAGTAGCTGCCGGATAATCTCATTCAGGTTTATCGATTCTTTGTTTGGCGGGGACTGGCGGGCAAACTCCAACAGGTTTCTCACGATTTCACGTACCCGTTTTGTCTCCTGAATGATGACATCCAGATCTTTTATGACATCATCCTCATTGCTTCTCTCTTTTAACAGGTGGCTGAAGGTCAGTACACCGGTAAGGGGATTGTTGATCTCATGAGCAACACCTGCAGCAAGACGTCCGATTGAGGCAAGCTTTTCGCTTTGCAGGATCTGCCTCTGTGTGTCCTCTTTCATCTGTTTCTCATGCTGTTCGATTGCCTCTGCCATCTGATTGATTGTTTTGCAGAGCAAATCCATCTCCCCTTTCGTTCGAAGGTTGCAACGGGCGGATAAATTTCCTTTCATGATTTCTTTACTCACCTGGACGATGGAATCAATCGGTTTGATCATCATTCTTGTATAGAAAAACATAAGAGAGAGACTGGCGACCGCTGTTATGGATAAGGTTATGATAAAAAAGACGAGGATTATTTTTTGTGGTTGCTTGAAGGGTTGTTCCAGCAATCCCACATAGAGTGAGCCGATAATGTTGCCTTCGATATCCTGGATTGGTTCATAGGCAGTGATGTACCAGTCATTTACCACAAATGCCCGATCAGCCCAGATTTTGCCGTTCTGAATCACGTGTTCGTACACTTCAAGACTGAGCCGGCTGCCAATAGCCCTGGTATTATCCGTTTGCTTCACATTGGTTGAAATCCGCACATCGTCAAAAAAAACCGTTGCCGTTCCGATATCCTTCCCATTGTGTGTCTGATCCTGGAAAACCTTTGTCTTGATCCGATCCACAATTTCAATGTTGTTATTGATCAGAAGTCCCCCAAAAATCACGCCCAGCTTATCACCATTTAATGAGTTTATGGGAACGGCTGATGCGATGACCATTCCTCTTTTCTCGGTTGTCTTTACCTCCGGCCTTGCTTTTGGAGTGCTTTTTACATTGACAACAGTGCGTTCCTGCAGCTCTTTGCCTTCATTTTTCAGGATGGTCTCATCCAGAATGGTAGTACCACTCACAGGAGCCCACTCATTAAGCACCTTCCTGATTAAGTCAACATCTGAGATATTATCTCCTTTTGCCTCCGGATTATGTACCCGGTATATTACGTTGCCCTCTAAATCGGTAAACGTCAGAAAATCCAATTCGCTGTTTTTATAAATGTTGCTGAATACGTCCCCCAGCTCCCGGCCCATCTCTTCCTTCAGAGGAGCAACCGATGTCCGGCGAATTGAACTGACCATTAAAATTTCTTCAATCTGCTCAAAGTAACTGTTATATATATCATCAGCGGCTATAAGATCAAGGCGTACACGGGTTTGGACCTCTTTTACAAACGTTTTATTGACATAGGTACTCGTAAGCAAACCTAAAACAACATAGGATGCAAGAAGAATTACCAGAAGTCCCAGGGTGATTTTGTATCGAACCGACATGTTATGATGTTATTTTAATTCCCGATTGGATCTACAATCATTGCTATACTAAATTAATAAAAAACGGCATATTCTTATCCGGGAGCTCTATTTATTTAACCCGGACGCTTGCCATACTGTGCAATGTGATACCCGGGTTCTCTTTCCAATTACCGTTTTAAAAAATAACAGTAAGCCAATACTATGCTCTGTCTTACCCGGTAATCTTTATCATTTCAAAGCTCCCATAAGTTTCATGTGCAGGTCATGAAAGCAAATAGCAAGTGTATGAGTTAAATATACAGTGTATGATTGAATATAACAATTTTCATTGAAAACATGCGGTTGGCTGATTGCCTTAATTCAATCATAATATCTTATATAACAGCTTATTACAGACATTTTAACGAAAATTGATTCTGGCTGTTTTTTGCACATAAATTATCGGCATAAAACTTGAGAACAGAGGAACGTTCGATCAATAGAGCGATTTTTCTATACATAACTAACAAGACCAAAAATGGAACGACAGCCTTCAATTTTAGTAATTGATGATGAGCCCGTCGTATGCGAAAGTTGTCAACGCATACTCTCAAAGGAAGATTTCAAAGTAGACACCAATACCAATCCCAAAGAGGCATATAACCAGGCCTTATTGCATAATTACGATCTCGTTTTATTGGACCTGATGATGGATGAAATGGATGGGATTGAATTGTTAACTGCACTTCGGGAAGAAAAGCCAAACCTTCCGGTCATTATCATAACCGGTTATCCGACGAAGAAAAGCAAACAGGAGGCAACGGATCTCGGAGTATCAGACTATATCATAAAGCCATTTATGCCCAGGGAGTTGCTTGATCCGGTAACCCACATCATTGAACACACGGAGGTGGTCGAGAAGAAAGAGTTAATTGGTTTTCGGGAGATCATTGGTTTGCCCAAATGGGAGCGTTCCGAGAAGCATTTTATGTTTTACAAAGAGGGATGGTTACAAAAGGGATGGGATGATTCCTACAGGGTTGGCGGACAACTTCCCGGTCTGGATGGTGAAAGCATCCTCTCCATGACGATTCCTGATGTTAATAGTGTCATTTACAGGGATGCCCCATTGGCTGAAATAACCCTCAGCAACAACACCAAACGAATTATTCCTTCGCCCGTTTCAGGAAGGATTGTTGAAGTGAACAATGAACTGGAAAATGACCTGCCCTTTATTGAAAACAACATGTACAGCAAATTTTGGATTGCGAGGGTATTGCCAAAAGATATTGAAGAGGATATAAAGTATAACGCTACACGCAATTTGCTGTTTTTTACGGGGAATACAGAGAACAAGAATCACTATTACCGCCAGTTGATTGATCTGGGGTATATCGTTCAACAGACTTCTTCTGTTGAAGAGCTTGTGAATAGAATAAGAGAAGATCAGTTAAAACCCGTTGTACTGGATGCCGGATCATTCCCCGGCGAAGGGCCTGGCTATGTTAAGCGGCTTCATAAAACATTTCCCGATCTGAAAATCATTGTTTTTGACAGAAAAGATAATGATGTAGCAAAAAAATATCATAAAAAATGGCTTTTCAGCTATTGTGTTCCCCCACTCCATGCCAAAGAGATTTCAGGTGTTTTAAACAAAGCCTTTTCCACTGCAGGGATTGAAGGGATCGATACGAAATACGAAACAGCTTTTCAGCCGGAGGTGATTGACAAAATCCATATTACGAACCGGTATAATAAAAGAGAAACAGCAGTATATTTTTTATACGATGATGAAGATGAGCATGCCAAATCCATTGATATGGCAGAACTCTCTTCTTATGCTGATGAAATTCCCGGCATAGGAACCATCTGGCATTCACATGATTTTCCTGTCATGGATGCCAATGCGGTTGCAGAACAGATCAAGGAGACCCACACGAAACGGATCATTATTGCAGGGGATTCTCCCGGAAAGGTGAAGGATCTGTTTGTGCGGGCAATGATTATCTCCGGAAATGATCCGAAGGATGTGTTACTGGCCAGTTTCAGAGATCATGGAGCGATTTACCAATCGGATACAGAGCGGGCAAAAGCAATACTGTTCTGTGCCTTGTATGGTCTCTTCTATGATGAGGCGGTAAAACCGGGTGAAAATCCGGTGAATGCTGACACGCTGATTATCGGTGGAGGGATTGCCGGGATTCAAGCCTCCCTGGAAATTGCAAATAGTGGCAACAGGGTTTTCCTGATCGAAAAGTCAGGCACCATTGGAGGCCACATGGCGACGTTCGATAAAACATTCCCAACCCTCGATTGTGCTGCCTGCATCTTAACTCCGAAGATGGTTGAGGTGGGACAGCATCCGAACATTGAATTGATGACCATGAGTGAGGTTGTCGGTGCATCAGGAAGCCCGGGGAATTTTAAAGTGACCATTCTCAAGAAAGCCCGGTATGTGAACCTGAATAAATGCACGGGATGTGGCATATGCGCTACAAAATGTCCTACCAATGTTCCCAGTGAATTTGATTCAGGAACCACGTTGCGTAAAGCCATTTATATTCCCTTTCCACAGGCTGTTCCCAATAAATACCTGGTTGATCCTGCAAATTGCCGGTATATCCAGGAAGGTAAATGCGGAGTTTGCGTCAAAGCCTGTCCCGTTGAAGATTGCATCAATCTGGACGCAAAAGATGAAACCGTTGAAATCACAGTGGGGAATATCATTCTGGCCACCGGATTCAAACCGTTTGATGCCAGTCGGATTGAAGATTATGGTTATGGAGAGTATCCCAATGTGGTAACATCACTGGAGTTTGAACGATTGGTAAATGCCTCTGGTCCGACCGGTGGAAAGATAAAACTAAGAACCCAGGATAAGCGGGGAAACTGGATATTTGATCCGGATTCGGATGAACCGGAAAGCATTGCGATTATTCACTGTGTGGGTAGCCGGGATAGAAACTACAATGCATTTTGCTCCAGGGTATGTTGTATGTATTCCCTGAAACTGGCTCATTTGGTGAAGGAGAAATTACCGGATGCCACGGTCTCGGAGTATTACATAGATATGAGGGCGTTTGGCAAAGGGTATGAAGAGTTCTATAACCGGATAAAACGAGAAGGCGTTCACATTGTCAGGGGGCGTCCGGCAAAAATTGAAGCAGTGGATGGCCAGCTTTTGGTCCGAAGTGAAGATATCCTGAACGATACCCTGATTGAGGATAAAGTGGACATGGTGGTGCTGGCAGTTGGGTTAGAACCGGGTGGGGATACGGATAAACTCAGCAAGATGCTGGGAGTTCCAACAACCGAAGACGGTTGGTTTATGGAGGCGAATAACATATTTGATCCCGTAAATACACGTGCAGGTGGGATCACTTTAGCGGGTGTATGCCAGGGTCCTAAAGATATACCCAGTACCGTGGCACAGGCATCTGCAGCAGCTTCGAGAGTATTGCAGAGCATTGTAAAACAAAAGGTCCATAAAAATGTTAGCGATCTCTCCCTGAAGAAAATTGAAAAAAATATTCAACAACTGTCCAACATAAAAATGGTATGCTATGAACGAGTTAATTGATCCGGATTTTTTTAAAAGCATGAAGGAATTTGGTGCCGATGAATGGCAGGAATGCTATCATTGTGGCAACTGTACAGCCATCTGCCCATTGACCGAAAAGAATATTCTGTTCCCAAGAAAACCCATTAAGTATATGCAGATGGGACTGAGAAAGGAACTGGAAGCGTGCGTTGAACCCTGGTTATGCTATTACTGCGGTGAATGCACTGAAAAGTGTCCCAGGAATGCCAACCCTGGAGAATTAATGATGACCCTAAGGCGTTATCTTACCACTGTCTATGACTGGACAGGGTATGCACGGAAAATATATACTTCCGAAAAGTGGGAATTCATTTCAATCGGGATACTGTCAACCTTTGTTCTTGTTCTTTTCCTTCTTTTCCATGGGCCGATGACCACAGTCCTGACAGCAGAAGGAGGTGTGCAACTGAATATCTTTGCCCCTTCCGGTATTGTTCATATCGGAGATATGCTCATGGCGGCAACAGTCTCATTCTTCCTCATTTCCAACATTTTCAACATGTACTGGAAGATTGTTGGGAGGAACAAGGATCTCAAGATCCCGCTTGGACTCTATATTAAAGAGTTTAAGTCCCTTATTTTTAATTTCGCTTCCCAGTGGAAATTCAATAAATGTGACGGCAAAAGCTACTGGTTCCTTCACTGGTTTCTCATGTCAGGATATGTTATCCTTTTTATTCTGATTGTCGGATTTCTTGGCTGGTTCCAAACGGATGAAATTCATCCGTGGTGGCATCCTCAGCGGCTCATCGGGTATTATGCAACGGTAGCACTTCTGATTGGGGTGGGGTATTTCTTCTATGGCAGGATTAAAAAAAGCAGAGAGCGGCTCAAACACTCCCATATTTCAGATTGGACCTTCCTGGTGATGCTGTTTCTGACTGCACTCAGCGGAATACTGGTGCATTTCTTCCGGATAGGTGGTCTTCCAATGCTTACCTATTACATGTATGTGGCGCACCTGATGATACTGTTCCCGATGATCATGATTGAAGTGCCATTCTCCAAATGGTCACACCTGGCTTACAGGCCGGCAGCAATCTATTTTTCCAATATTAAAGAGGCTGCTCTGAAACAGAAAAGAAACCGTTAATAACCAATTGATATGGAAGAAATAAGAATCGGTGTTTATATTTGCTGGTGTGGTACCAACATTGCCAAAATGGTTGATGTTGAAACCATTGCCAAAGAGATGGAAACCCTGCCTTATGTAGTGGTCTCCAAAAGTTATAAATACATGTGTTCGGATCCGGGTCAGGATATGATTTACCAGGACATCAAAGAAAACAAGCTGAACCGGATTGTAGTGGCTGCCTGTTCACCCCGAATCCATGAACCGACTTTCCGAAAAGTCTGTATGAAGGCCGATATCAATCCCTATTTTTTTGAAATGGCCAACATCCGGGAACACGTTTCATGGGTTCATGATGACCCTGAAGAAGCTACTCAAAAGGCAAAAATGCTGATCAGATCAGCTGTTCATCGTGTTGTCTTTCACGAATCACTCGATAAACGAACGGTTGCTGTGGAACCCTCCACACTGGTTGTTGGCGGAGGAATATCCGGGATGAATGCTGCTCTCGAAATCGCAGATGCGGGAAGAGAAATATTCCTGGTGGAAAAAACCGACAGGCTCGGAGGCATTGTATCCCAGCTTGACCTATCCTATCCGTTTATGACAAATGTCAGTGAGATGATGGATCCCATCATCCAAAGAGTACGGAAACATCCACACATCTCCGTCTACCTGGAATCCGAAATAAAAGAAATTACCGGTTATGTCGGTAATTTTGAGACCATTATTTATTCTAAAAACCACGAAACAAAGGTGAAATTCGGGAATGTTATCGTTGCAACAGGATTAAAACCCTTTGACCCGGGCAACATAAAAGAGTACGGCTATACTAAATATCCCGATGTGATCACTTCGTTGGAATTCGAAAGAAGAATGAAACAGGATGGACAAATTACCACAGCGGAGGGAAAGGAACCCAAACACGTTGCCATAATTCACTGCGTGGGAAGCAGAAATGAGAAGTATCATGAATACTGTTCCTATACCTGTTGTATGACTGCGTTAAAATATGCCAATCAGATAAAATCAACCCTTCCCGATGCGAATGTCTATGAAATCTATTCCGATATGCGGGTCTTTGGAAAAGGTTGTGAAGAGCTGTATGCAAAATCGTCAAGAAAAAATATCAAGTATTTTCTCTATAACCAGGAAAATGGACTGCCTCAAATTGTAAACGGCAGCCGTTATAATGGTTGTGATATGTTGATTGAACTGGAAGAGAAAATGGTTGGCAAGAAAATCGGTATTCCGGTGGATATGGTCATCCTGATGGTTGCTATGGAAGCACATGAAGATGCAAAGGAGATTGCACATGCTGCAGGAATAAGCCTCTGCAGCAATAATTTCTTTATTGAAAAACACCCTAAACTCGATCCTGTATCAACCACCACTGACGGTGTCTTTATTGTCGGTAGTTGTCAGGGACCAAAAGATATACCCGAATCAGTAAACCAGGCAAGGGCTGCCGCAGCCAGAATTCTTGCGAATATCTGCCAGGGGTATGCTGAGGTTGAAACGACTACAGCCGTAGCCAATGAATTGCTCTGTTGCGGTTGCCAGACATGTGTCAAATCCTGTCCCTATTCAGCCATTAAATACGATCCGGATAAGAAAGCAGTTGTGGTAAACGAAGTCCTCTGTAAAGGCTGTGGAACTTGCGGAGCTGCATGCCCAACCGGTGCCATCAAGGCAAAACATTTTACCGACAAGCAAATCATGGCTCAGATCAAGGGACTGCTCTTTCAAGGATAAGTGTATTAATCTTAAGTACACTGTATCATCAAACCTGACTAAATCGCGATAAATTATGCCTGCTTATTTTCTCATTCAAAATGTTAAAAATCTATTAATGAGCACATTAAGACAATCACCCTTCACCATCAACAGAATGGCACATAAATTGATTTTCTTAAAGTAAAACAGCTAAAAAGAATCAGTAATCATTTAATACATAGAGCCATGAACTACCAACCTTCCATATTAGTAATTGATGATGAGAAGTATGTTTGCACAAGTTGCGACAGACTTCTCTCTCAGGCCGGATACAAAGTGGATACGAATATCAATCCGGAGAAGGGATTTAACCAGGCACTGATGAATAATTATGATGCCATTGTACTCGATCTCAAACTGGGGGAAATAGACGGGATCGATCTGCTCAGTGATATTCGGGGGAAAAAGCCGGATGTGCCGGTTGTGATCATCACCGGTTATCCTACCCAGGAAAGCAGGCAACAGTCTGAAAAATTGGGCGTTTCAGACTACATCCTGAAACCTTTTGAACCGGATGAATTTTTAGACTCGCTCAAAAGAGCCACGTATAAAGCTTCCCTGGCATTGCACGAGGAGGTTGCCCCTGCTGAAGAACCGAAGGTTGAAACCCGTTACCGTTTTACTGATTCTTCGTGGGTTGAACAAATTTCTATGGAATCGTTTCGTATTGGCGGGCATTTGTCAAACCTGATGGATACCAGTGTAACGTCGGTAAAACTGCCGGAGAAAGGCGATATGCTGTACCGGGGATTACCGCTCGCTGAGGTAACCTTACACAATCAAACCAAACGAATCATTTCATCCCCCGTCACCGGGGAAATAACCGAAATCAATACCGGGTTATTGGATAATCCAGGTATTCTGGAAAAAAATGTCAACTGGGAAAACTGGATTGCTGTTGTAAGGCCAGGCAGTGTGGAAGAGGCTTTAGCAGAATGTGAGAGCCGGAAGGTCCTGTTTATGAGCAAGGATCCCGATAAAGAGAATGCTTTTACAAAGCAATTTAAGGATATGGGTTTTGTTACAAAGAAAGCAGATTCCATTGAAGAAACAGTTGATATGCTTTCCAATGAGAACATCTCCGTAATGGTGATCGATGGCGTTTCATTCCCGTATATGGGACCCGACTATGTTAAGAGAATAAATCAGGTATTTACGAATACAAAGGTCATCATCTGCAACGAACCTTTCTCAGCAATTGAAAATCACTACCGGGAAAATAAAATCTTCTATTATGGAGTGAATCCAATTTCCAACAAGGAGATGGCTGATGTTCTCTATTGTGCATTTTCCAGGGAAGAGGAACCGGAAGTTTTCAAGACAGAGCGGTTGAGTTTCCTTCCAAATTCAATCAGCAAAATAAGGGTTACAAACCGTTTCAGTAAGAAAGTTTCACTCTGCGCGTTTGATGATGTTCTCCAGAATAACCAGGGAATCGGGTTCCTGCTGATTCAGGAATTGAGTAAAATGGCCCTCCCGGTTGCAGTAAGCCACACAAGAACCCGGAGATCTCTTTCAGATGCCTCGGAACTTCAGAAAATCACGGATGAGAAGCAGGAGAATGACCGCGTAATTATTCTCCAGACAAAGGATATGAAGAAGATACCAGGGAGTCTGGAAAAAGAGGTTCAACCCTATGAGAACAGCAAAGGAGTCAATAACAGCATCATCACACTATTCGTTCAGCCTGCAGCTAACGCAGGGAAAGTCGTCCTGTTCGATAATAGCACCACCAGGGCACTTGTGCAGATACTGAAAAAAGAAATAGCCAAAGAGTAATTACAGCTCTGCAGCAGTGGAATATTGAAACCCCGGGGATCACACCCTGGGTTTTTTTATACAATTAGCGGTTTGCGTGTGAAGGGCTGGTGCATTCCTGTTGATGTGATGATTTTCCTTTTATCCGCCAAGCGGTCAATTCGCTAGGCGGATTTTTCGCCTTTCGGGCGATTGGGGATGAAAACTCCGAAGGCCTGCCTGCCGTTTAGGCAGGAGTTAAATAATGAACCGGAATTCTCCAAGCGCACAATAGAACAAAACTGTCCCGAAGGTGGCATAGCCATGCCTGCCCGAAGGTGGCGGGCCCATGGCAGATGCTAAATTATTGCTAAGTGAACGTTAATGGTTGTTACACACGGCTCCTATTTCGAATTCAGTTGTATCGTATTTTCACCGGGAATCAGGTTTACTATGTGATCCTGCCAGATAAAGGTACCGGTTAATGATCCGGGCAGAACGACGGTACCGGCAATATTCTCCCGGTTATCCTTCCTCAGGCTAACCTTGATCTCACCTTTTCCCTGGGAGAAGATCCCGGTGCATTGCGCACTGATCAAAAGTATGCACAGTAACGGTTTGATTATCCATTTCATGATTGATGCGGTTTTTGGTGCTTAGCCACGTTTATTCAGTCAGCACAATTAAGGGTTATAAATTTAATAAAGAAATTAACATAAAAAACTCAGGAGAGTCGACCTGCAAATTTTACGGATTGGATTTATTGTATTCATCGGGTCAAAGTAGAACTCCGGAAAACCGCACAGGCTGGGCCGCATAGGCGGAGAGACGGGATATTGGTCCGCCTGGAGGATAAATGCTGATATCAACAACCCGTCAAGCGGACTTAAAACCGCTAGACGGGAACAAGGGTAGAAGTTATTAGTTAAATGTTAAAAGTTAATTGTGCAATGGACTATTTTTTCGCCCTGTATGTGATTGGGGAAGGACCTTGATCCCATAGGGAGCTAACAGTCAATAGGAGGGTGTCTCAAAAGTCAAATTTTTGGTCATCCTGTCCTATGGACAGAATGACTGTTTTTTAGACTTTTGAGACACCCTCTAAACGAAACGAAGTTTACACCGGCCGAACTACCGAAGTTCACATTTGCAGTCCGTCCCATCGGCCGGAAAGCATGGTCGATATTCAAAGGAACCTCCTAATTAGAGGGGATAAAAACAGGGTCATGTAGAAGCTAGTTTGTTAATGCAGCATCTACAGAAATCTCCGTATCGAGCAGTTTCGAAATAGGGCAATTCTTTTCAGCATCGGCCACCAGTTCATGGAACTTCTCCTGTGATATTTCAGGTACAGTGGCATGAAGGGTTAAATGAGAACCGGTGATGACTCCATTCTCCAGGGTAATTTCACACTTTGTTTCCAGTGTATCGGCTGTAAAGCCAGCTCCATCAATGTTGAAAGAGAGTTTCATGGTAAAGCATCCGGCATGCGCTGCAGCAACCAGCTCCTCCGGGTTGGTCCCGATCCCCTCTTCGAACCTGGATGTGAATGAATACTGGGTCTTGTCCAATATCCCGCTCTGGGTGGTTAAATTACCGTTGCCCTCTTTTCCTGTACCCTGCCAGATGGCAGTTGCATTTCGTTTCATATGGCTTTTTTTTTCAGTTTAAACATATCAAGAGGTAACTGATAAAGATAAGGAAAAAAGTGATAATCATACTGATCAATCAGGACTCGTGTAAGCCATAGTAATGCAATTGAAATTCACTCTCCGCCAACCCTACCTACCAGCCACAGGCTGGTAAACCGGAAGGGTTGAAAGTTGCAACTATCCACAGCCCCGAGGGATCCCTACGGAAGACTCCTATGGAGAATTACTATCGAATTACTATTGAATTACAACTGAATTACTACTGTGTTACTAAAGAATGCCCATTGTATGACCCTGTGAAATAGCGACTACGTCGCTCCTGCTATGCAGGATTTCACAGGGTAAACCATCGCATGACTAAAAATGAACCCCCATAACCAACCCGATCCCGGTCAGGTTAGGGATTGGCGGGTCGCCTGCCAGGAGCTCTTCAATCCGGACTTCAGCAAAAATGGAAAATCTGCTGGAGAGGCTGAAATCCACACCTCCTCCCACCATCATTTTAAAATAATAGTTGCTCATTTCATCATCCGTCCAGTCGAAGGTTTCAGTTGACTCCACGGCCCCGATCTTTTCATAAAGTGTCATTTGGTTTTTCTTGTCCAATGCAAAGACCAGGCCTATGCCTCCGTGAACATAGGGCCTGATCCGGGGATTCAGGGAGGAGTATTTTAAGGAGAGGGTAAAATCACACCTTGACAGATCAACGGTAATATCCTTTTCCAACAGGTACTCCCCCGTCTTTTCCTTTTTCAGGGAGTTGAAAGATTGTTTGCTGTATCCTACCTCACCCTGCAAATATAACCTTTCTTCAATGGGCATATTTACATGCACGCCAAACAGGGGTGATATTTCGGTATTAAAATCCGCTTTGGACAGGGAAGATACATTCGTTTTTTTTGCTGGAAAGTCGATGATTGAGACTTGCAGGCCTGTAAATACTCCCACCTGAAACCGGGGAACGATCTGGTTATCGCACTTGTTATATCTCATGGTAAGGGTGGCGAGGTAGCGCTTATTCAACCTGGCGAGGTCTATGGCATCGCTGACGGCATCACAATCCGACATGGATTGGTGGAGTGCATCCTTAAACCTCTCTTTTGATTGACCTGGGTCCGTGTTCAATGGAACCAGCAGGCTGTTCTCCCGCGCAATGAAGAAATATTTTCTGGAATCGTGTCTGACCTGGAAAAAACTGATCTGTCCTGCTTCCACATTTTCCAGAAAAAGGGATTGTGTGATCACCTCATCATCTCGCACTATTGTAATGGGCCTGGAAATGTAGGCAGTCCCCCGATGAAATCCGTATTCCAGGAGATCGTTTGCTGTATATACCCTGAATTCTTCTGAACCAATTTCCGCAAATTCAACCGTGGTGGATCGATCATGGGTACGTTTTATAATACCTCCCCTGAATTCATTATTTCTCATTATGATATAGCCGTTTTCCTGGCATAGGGAAGGCTGATCCGACAGGAAAAAATTAAAAAGTAACGTGAGGATTACAACCTTACTCATGCATTTTGATACCGTTATTGACATACCTTTCTTGTTGATAACGTTGATCGAATAGATGAACCTTGATGGACCAATTTAACTAAAAATTCAATGCGATGTATACTTCTTCAGAATATGTTTTACAGATCATACCGTTTGAATGATCTACCGCAGCCATGCCTTTAGCGAGTCAGGAATACTGAACTATTTTTTCAAAAATAGTATAACCTTTCCAATAATATGTTCGTAGAAACACTATATTTCCATTATTAATCTAATCCACAAAAATTATGAAAATGAAGAGAATCAGATTTTTTACGGCGATTTTATTGGCATTTGCTCTCTTTTTCGCTGGTTGTGAAGATGATGGTCCCAGCACAAAATCCCTTCTGCTTGGGAAATGGCAAATTAATTCCATTACCTTAACTGCGTACATAGGAGGGCAACAGATTGCCCAGGAATCGGAAACGTATGAAGCAAATGAACTGGTCATTGAACTGCTTGATGGAGGGACTGGCATTGTATATGAGTATGACGATCAGGTAGAAACGTTTACCTGGACACTGGATGGAAAGAAAATGACGTTTCCCCCATTCGGTGAAGCTCCTGTTGAAGGAACGGTGAATGTTACCAAAACTACCCTGAAAATTACCTGGGAAGAAGAGGAGGTTGTCGAACAGGTTACCTATACAATCAGGTATCAGATTAATGGAGTGAAAGTATCGTAGTTGTTGCTTCTGTTAGCTCGATCCATTCATCTTTTTATCAAGCTATCCGCTTAGCGGCTCCATGCCGCTTGGCGGATAAAAGTAATGAAAAATACCCGTCAAGCCGATTTGGAGCGGTTAGACGGTCAAAATATTCCGCCTGGCCATGTAAAATAGGAATAATCACGAACATGAACATAGTGCTAAATGCAAAACTTTATTTCAAATTGCTGGAGGATTGATGCACCTTGTGTCAAAATGAAACGGTTTATACATACCATTCTCCCTGTCGTGATCTTCGGGCTGACCATTGGTCCGCTCAACGGACAATGCGTTCCGGATACCACCTGTAAGGACACCGGTGGCGATCCCGGCCAGATCTGCCCCAATGTACTCCCACCCGGTATCGTAGGTGAAGCCTATGAAACAGTAGTTACCGTACTCCCCCCTCCATCCGGGGAAGTTTCGGGTTTTACGGTACCGGTGATCAATATCCGCCTCGATGACATTCAAAACCTCCCGGATGGAATTGAGTATCTGTTTGATGGGGAGTACATGTACCCGGATACACTCTACTGTCTTGTTGTGCAGGGAACACCTACAGAATCGGGTGTTTTTCCTCTCCATATAAAGGTAACAGCAACCGTGGATTTGGGAGGCTATTATATCAATCATTCTGTAACAGACAGTACTTCTGTGGTTTTCACGGTCAATTCAGCAACCGGTATATACTATCCCCCCTCGCCGGGAAGTTTTGAGGTGATTCACTGTTTTCCCAATCCATTCTACGACAAAACCCGCATCGGGTATCATACCAGCACATTCGTTGAAACAGAGCTGAAGGTATTCAGCTTGCTGGGACAGGTGATCTATACTGAAAAACTTGCCGGAAGTTCAGGGACTTTCTATTATCAATTCGCGGGACAGGATCTAAGGCCCGGGACCTACATTTATACCATTACTACCGGAGAAAAGGCTTATACCGGGCGGTTTATGAAAGTCAACCAATAACCACCGGATAAAGATCAGAACGTTGCGGAAAGCTGGAGCGTGATATTCCTGGGAGGACCGATATCGCCGGGACGTCCGATGTACTCCTCATTCAACAGGTTTTTAATGATCAGTGATAGTTTGAATTGTTCGATGATGTCATAGGAGATCCTGTAATCCACTACCCACTCTCCCTTTTTGTTTTCTTCGCGGTAATCGGCATAGCCGGGTAATATCATTGCCCCGAAGAGGGGATCGACAAATACCGGATCGACGTTCAGCATAAAGCTGTAAAATTTCAGGTTAAATCCCGTTGAGAAAATTCTCCAGGTACATTGCACATCTCCCTTAAAGCTGTGTTTGTAGCGATATTTGAGGTACTTTTCATTTTCGATTAAAGTGCTTTGTCTGACATTACGGTCGATCGGATTCATAAAGGTGTATCCGGTGGTAAGATCGACAGCAACGGGTCCAATTTCCCCTTGCATGGTCAAGTTGATTTCGAATCCATTTATTCTTGCATTTCCCACATTCAATGATTTGAATCCGATGTGCTCGAGGGTGGGTATTTCAATCGAGTCGGGTTTATAGATACCGAATGTAAACTCGATCATGTCGTTGTATTCGGTCCAGAAGCCGGATAGATCAGCATATCCCTGCCAGGAGCCCAGTTTGATGCCTTGTTTGATGCCGATTTCCGCGCTCCACCCTTTTTCAGGCTCAAGGTCAGGATTTGGAAAAATTTTGAGTGAGCTGATGGATGTAGCAGTAAATTTTTCTGCAATGGAAGGGAACCGGTAGCCCTGTCCAATGGAACCGCGCAGGTAAGTATACTCGGCTGCCTGAAAATTGATACCGGTGCGGAATACGGGTGAAGAATGAATTCGCTCATTGTCCAGCCTGGAGCTTTCCCAGCGGATCCCGGCAGACCATTTCAACCGCTCGAAGAACCGGGCATCCAGTTGGGTATATAGTGCCAGGTTGGTCCCGCTGTGGTTGCCATAAAGGTTTGAGAGAACGTTCGAATAGCTTGCGGAGGATCCGAAGGACCAGTGAATCTCATTTTTGAATTTTTGCAGGTAGCGGTATTCTCCATAGTAAAAGCAGGACTTGTTGTTCTTGTCGGCGTCATTCGGGAACCGGTTATCAACTGCAAAAAAACGCGTTTTGAGCGTATGGATGATGTTTTCTTTTTGACGGAATATAACGTAGGGATCGGCATTAAACCGGATGCCGGTGAGTTCGGAGACCGCTTCGGGATTTTGCCTGTATGCTGTATCTGCATGAATCCATAGCAAAAAATCACTCTTATCCTGGTACATGTAACTGCTGTTAATTCCGTAATTGAGCCCCTTGTTTCTTTTGCCTGTAACGTTTAATTTGAGGTTTCCCCTCCCCCATGTGTCCCACTCGTTTTCCCTGTACCCCGGATTATGTAAGAGGTTTCCACCAACGACAAGATCAAGATTCCTGATTTTCCTCATGTGCTGGAAATTCATCCCGTAAAAAACGGGTTGCCTATCCCACCAGACCAGTTCTTCCCGTTTCGGGTCCATATAGACCCCACTAAACGCTATTATCCCGGTTTCCGGATCTGGTTTCGGAAAGGCTGTCCTC
This sequence comes from uncultured Rikenellaceae bacterium, assembly GCA_964389685.1. GTDB lineage: Bacteria > Bacteroidota > Bacteroidia > Bacteroidales > VadinHA17. The sequence continues at coordinate 11,980 of CAYMFM010000038.1, read as the reverse complement.
AGGTTGATTACACCGTTCAAAGCAGAAGATCCGTACAAAACCGATGAAGCACCTTTCAGGATCTCCACCTGGGCAACATTTTCAACCGGTAAATAATCCCATTTCACATCACCGACATCTGCTGAAATGATGGGGAGGTCATCCACCAGTACCAGGACCCTGCTTCCCGCACCATAGGAATATCCACTGCCTCCACGTATGCTTGCCTGTCCGTCCAGCACATCGATTCCGGGAACCTGGCTGATCAGTGTTTCCAGGGTGATGTGGTTGTTCTGCTGGATCATAACCGGTTTAAGTACCTCCATGGAGACGGTAACATCGGAGAGCTTCTGGTCGAATTTGCCGGCTGTGACCACAATCTCATCCAGCACTTTTATTTTGACTTCAAGGATAACATCAATCCGTACTGTGTCCTTCGCGAAGGCTGTGATTTCTATAACAGCGGACTGATAACCAACAAATTGAAAGGAAATCTTGTAGGTTCCGGGCAATACTTTCAGTTCGTATTTCCCATCTGTATCAGAAGAAATGCCGGTTGAATCGTTCAGAACAACGGTTGCACCGGTTAACGGTTCTCCGGTTTCAGAATCGGTTATCCTGCCGGTAATAATGCCTCTGTCCTGGGCGTACAGGCTGGTGACAAAGAGAAATTGACACGTGAGAGTAAAGAGGATTCCACGCTGTCTCTTATGGTTATTGATTGGGTTCAATTTTAAAACTCTTTTCCAACTGCCTCGCCTTCCTTTTCAAAGGAAGAGAGGTCAATCCATTGGGTCACTGATATTTTCCAGTCACCTTTCACTTTCTTCAACATCCGGATCTCTTTCGAGTGGGTTGTCATCGGTTCTCCATTCAGTTTGAATTTCATATTCTGGTTGTAAACTACGAAAGCAGTTTCCCCGTGAATATCGATCTTCCAGTTTGATCTTTCAACGGTAATATCTGTCCAGTCTGACCAATCTTCACTGGCAGCTTTTTTGTAATATGCATAGTTATTATCCCAACCCATTCTTTCACGGTACCCATTACTACCAATTGAAATGTAGATCAAATTGTCGTCCTGGATCAGTGTTTCCAGCAGTGCCACAAGGTTTTGATCCCAGAAGGCATTTGTTTCAGCAGCAATGACTGCTTTTATTGTTTCCTCTTCTGCTGCAGTATCTATTTTTTCCTGGCATCCTGAAAAGGGAATCACCAAAAAAAACAGTACTAAAAATGTTATTTTTTTCATGATGATATGTTTAGAAAAGGTTTATTATTTGAAATGAGCGATATTAACCTGTCAACATTTCGTATACCTTTAAAGTTAAGGAATGTTAAACAGAAAGTCAATTTTTTCACTGGAAAAGTAGTGGATAATGATTTTTCATGTTTATTTTGTATAAAAGACTCCATTCATGAAGTTGGTATTCACTGTTTTCTTCATCCTGTTGGTTCATTTTTTTCAGCAGGAGGGGTCGCTAATGTTGTTAAAGAAAGGAATTGCGAAATACCATGAAGGGGATTATGTGGGTGCTATTGAAAGCTATAATGCCGCAATTGAACAGGATCCGCGATTTTGGAGGTACTACATGTACAGGGCAAAAGCCAGGCTTGAACTGGAAGATTTCGTCGGTGCGGTTCAGGACTACAACTCGGCATTGAGTTTACAGCCAAACTTCTACGAATCGCTTACAACCCGGGGAGCATCCCGATACCGGATCGAGGATTTTAACATTGCTGTTATTGATATAGACAAGGCAAAAGAGTTTTATCCCGACCGCTGGATAATCCATCTAATGAGGGGTGCTGCATTTGAAGGCATGGGGGATCATGAAAAAGCCCTGATTGACTTCAATCGTGCTATTGAATTGCAACCGGAGAATCATAACATCTACATATTCCGGGGGATGGCACACCTAAACCTGGATCATCTTCAGCAAGCCCGGGAAGATTTTAGAAGTGCAATCAAGCTGTATCCGGAGAATGATGTTGCTTATGTGAAATCCGGCTTATGTGATCTTGCCTATGGAGATACCCTATCCGCTATTGATAATTTTTCGATAGCAACGATCATTAATCCCAGGTGTGCTGAAGCATTTTTCAACCGGGGGAAAATCCTCCTGGAAGTTCCTGAAAAAACAGAACAAGCCTGTTGTGATCTTCAAAAAGCCGATGCGCTGGGTTATACCCGGGCTTACCAGATGATCATGAAGTTTTGTAACTGATGTCGGATTAATGCACCGGTTATACTACCGGCCCGAATGGAAGATCACCATCCAGATGTTCCAGTGAATCATAAAAGGTATCCTCCAGCTGAGACACGATCTGCTTCATCTCATCCGTACTTTCCAGTGAGGGAAATTTCTCACCAATAGCTGGGGCATGTGGTTCTTTTTTTGCCAGGCTTGCAAATGATTCATCAATTTCATCAATCACCAGCTGAATGGCTATGCTAACATAATTGTTAAATTCTCTTTTTGAACCGGAAATAGCAAGTTCAGGATTTGCCGTGGTGGTAATGGTTGTTTCCAGTGAATTCAGGAGACCAGCGATCTCCTCTATCTTAAACCCGCTGTTAAATCTTCTGTAGGCAATGATCTGAGCATATTTCCTTAATACCATGCGGTCTCCAGTTCGGATGCTGATTGCAATCAGCTGATAGATCAATGTGATATACATCTTCAACAGATCCCTTCCCATTGCCTGGTAATGGACAAAACGTTCTGCATGCTCCGGTAAGAGCAGGTATTCAAGCATCTTTTCCACCGCATTGGAGCGGTGTTTCTTAAACATGTCATAATAGAGAATAGTGGTACGGTCCACAGTTCTCTTCAGTGCCATTTCATTTCGAATGGACCAGGTAATGGAATGGTTTTTCCGGTTTTCCAGGAGAAAGAGCAGCCTCCGCAGGACATCATACCTTTTAACGGTTTCCCACCCAAGGAGTTTTTGGGATCGGGTGGAATCAACCACAAGTTTTTTGTCCACATATTTCATCATCCAGGGTTTTTCGAATGATTCGAAGCCTAACATATTGGAAAGAAAATTCAATGCAAGAACGCCCGGATATGCGATTAGTTTAGGTATTCTGATGGGCTTTCTGTACTTGCCGAAGTGATATTTCGTAGCTGCTTTGTACAAGTCGTTGTGTGAAATCGTACCATCCGGGCTTGCAATGAGTGTCAGCTCATGAGGCAATGTGTTGTCTTTTTCGAGCAGCAGGTCAAAAAAACGGATCAGGTCATTGATGTGAATGTACGTGATTGCCGATTCTCCTTTTCCACCCAATATTCGTGATTTCCATTTTTTTGAAAGCCATGTGGAGAGAAACATGAACAACGGCGGGTATTCACACCAGTCACTGAAAACAGCTGCCAGCCGTACAATAGCATACGAAAAATCGTCTGAAAATTCTTTGATGCAATTCTCTGCAAGGCATTTACTGCGGGCATAGGCAAAGTCGGCTGCCGGAGGAGTTTCTTCTGTTATGATGTGGTCAAAATCGCCAAACTTACATGCAGCAAGGGAGCTGGAAAAAATGAACCGCTTAATTTCAAGTTCCTCCGCCAATTTCAGGATATTCTCTGTTCCCAGAACATTGGTCCTGTAATATTCAGGATGATCCTTGTATGAAAAATCATAATAGCCGGCGAGGTGCAATACGTAATTTGCACCCCCCAGTTTATGAATGCTTTCTCCCAATTCCCTGATATTAGTGAAAGATCCAATATCCACCTGAGTCCAGAAAATATTCTGGTGTTTGGGTATTCCGGATTCCAACTGTGATCTCCGGGCAAGACAAAAGAGCCTGTACTTCTCTTTTGAGGCTTCGATGAAATGCCTGCCAATAAAACCCGATGCTCCTGTGACAACAATTCCTTCTTTCTCCATGCCTTTTACCATTGCTTTTCTACCTGAAGATGAAGCTACGGATCCCAACGCCAAAAATGATATTGTTAATATGCTCAGCCTGTGATCCTTCGGGGTAATGGATATCCAGCCGGTATTTCAGTGAGGCAGTCAGTCCAACAGCATCTGCCAGCATGATCATGGCACCAAATTCCAGCTCCGAGTAGGTTGTGATATGACTGTTGCCTGTAAAAATAAAGGATCCTTCCAGATAAGGGTAAACAACCTTTTCGTTTCGTCCGCCAATGAAGTATGTTAATGTAGGTCCGAAACCCCAGGTTGTGGTTGCGCTAAAATCTCCATACTTATAATACCGGGTTAGTATGGCTCCTCCTATGGCTAAAGAGGGAGCTACAAATGCACTGACTTTTGGTTCAAACTCAAACAGGATCGATTTATCTTCGTAATCATCAACTACTTTTCTGAACTGAAAGGTTAAGCTTCCTCCGATCATCATACTGCCACGGTTCGTGGCAAAACTGGAATTTCCACCTTGTGGTAATGGTAAATAGTTGCCAGGCGTTTTGTCCAAGGTATAGACCGGTTCGGAGGAATCCATGCCCTTTTCCCATAATCCAGTTCCAAAGAGCATTGTTGTTGTCAAAGAAAGAGTCACAATTGTGGCAGAAAATTTCAGCCGGGCAGAAAGGGATCTGAAAAAGGGTCTCAGGATAACCTCATTTGAGGCGCTTCGCCCCATATTCCGTTTGATGAAAGAGATGTTGTTTTTCATGTTATTTGTGGTTTTGGTTACTTTATGTCTGAATGAAGCATAAAACAAAAATAGATAAGATTGATATAAAATTGAATGAGAAAAATCATTTAACAAGACGTTTCCTATATATTTGCATGCATGTAGATTGCAAAAAACGATCAGCTATTGGATTCGGATGTAACCATAATTGGTGCCGGTGTTGTTGGACTGGCGATTGCTGCAAAATTATCAACCCTGTGCGATTCGGTGTTTGTGATTGAAAGACACAGGAAATTCGGACAGGAATCAAGCAGCAGGAACAGTGAAGTAATTCACTCGGGAATCTATTATCCGCCCGGATCATTGAAAGCGCGTCTTTGCGTTGAAGGAAGGGAAAAATTATACGGCTATTGTGAGCAGCATGAGATAGCATACAGGAAATGCGGGAAACTGGTCGTGGCTACGGACGATTCGGAAACAGATCGACTGACGGGTATTCTCAGGGGTGCGCATGCAAACGGAGTAACGGATGCACGTATAGTGGACATGCCTGAAATCCATCAGCTTGAACCTCATATCCATGCTCGAAAGGGCATCTTTTTCCCCTCCACGGGAATTGTTGATACCCATAACCTGATGAAGCAGCTTGAGACCGATGCAGTGGGCAATGGGGTGAACTTTGTTTATCATGCAGAAGTCCTGGAATTACACCGGATCACAGGAGGGTACGAAATCGTAATAAAAGATGCAGACGGGGAGCGATTTACTTTCACATCAGAAATGGTTGTGAATTCAACCGGATTATCTGCATCACAGATTGCCCATTCGTCAGGAATACCTGGGAATACATACCGTGTTTACTATTGGAAAGGTGAGTATTTCAGCGTTATTAACGGCAAGCACAAACTGGTGAGCCGGCTAATTTATCCACTGCCGGAAAAGGAGATCGTTGGGCTTGGGATTCATACCACGGTTGATCTGGATGGCCGGCTAAAGCTTGGTCCGAATGCATTGTATCTGGAAAAGGGTGAGTCAGATTATACTGTTGATCCTGGGCATGCCAGCGATTTTTATCGCGTTGCCCGGAAATTCCTCCCGTTTCTTGAGGAACAGGACCTGTTGCCCGATCAGGCCGGGATAAGACCTAAATTTCAAAAACCCGGAGATCCAGTAAAGGATTTCCTGATCAGGGAAGAGTCAGATAGAAACCTTCCGGGACTGGTTAATCTCATTGGCATTGAGTCACCCGGACTGACTGCCTGTCTTAGTATTGCCGATTATGTTTCGGAGTTGCTTACTCCTTTCACTGGCACAGGATAGTTATATGAAGTGTTGAAGCAAAAGTGTTCATGATTTCAACACCTCAATAATGGAATTGAGCAGTTCACTTTTAGAGAATGGTTTTGCCAGTGTCTTGTCTGCCCCAAAATATTTCGCTGTCAGGAGGTAGTCACCGGGATGAGAACGTCCGCCACCCGATATGGCGATTATTTTCACCTCCGGTACATTTTTTTTCAATTCAAGAATCGTTTCGAGTCCCTCTTTTTCCGGCATGATAATATCGGTAATGACAAGGTCTGGCTTTTCCTGTTTGAAAATTTTCATTCCTTCTGCACCATCCAGGGCACTAAACACGATATAACCTTCTCTTTTCACCATCTCGTGAAGCATCTCCCTGAACTGGTTATCATCGTCAATGATCAGTATTTTTGCCATATCATGCATGGTTTTTGATTGTATAGTATCCGTTTTATCATAAAATAGCACATAATTTCCGATTGGTATGAACGAATTGGTCTGCCTGTTATACAGGCAGGTATACCGAAAATGTTGTTCCCTTATTTTTTTTGGATTGAACCGTGATCACACCGTTATGGTTCTTAATTATTCCATGAACCACAGAGAGTCCGAGACCTGTACCTATTCCTACCGGTTTGGTACTGAAGAAGGGCTCGAATATTTTAGTCAGCGTCTCTGCATCCATCCCTGCTCCCGTATCCGATACGGATACCCGGACATACTCTCCTTCAGTAATATCCGGGGTTTTTTCAGCCAGGAGTTTATCAACACGAAGCGTATCAGCAGTAATGGTTAGTATGCCCCCTTTATCCTGCATTGCCTGGTTTGCATTGGTCAGTAGATTCAGGATAACCTGTTGAATCTGTGAAGGATCCGCATGCATTGATGGGAAGTCTTTATCGATGTTCGTTTCGATTTTGATGTTTTCGCTTGCCGAGGGATTGAACAGGGTAAGGGAATCCCTGATCAGGTGATGAATCTTAACGGGCTTGGGCTCGGGTTTGAAATCCCGGCTGAAGGTAAGAATCTGGTTTACCAGGTCTTTTGCGCGTATCGAAGCCCTTCTCATTCTTGTCAGGTAACTTTGGATTTTTTCGCTTGAAGCCGTCTCTTCCATGGCCATATCATTGTAGCCAAGGATTGTCCCCAATATGTTATTAAAATCATGTGCAATGCCTCTGGCAAGCGTTCCAACGGTTTCCAGTTTTTGTGATTGAATAAGCTGGTTTTCCAGCTGTGACTCCCTTGTTATATCCTGTTTTACAGCAACATAATTTACTATTTTTCCCTCTTCATTGGTAATTGGGGAGATGGTTGCTCTTTCTTCATACAGGGGCCCGTTCTTTCGTTTGTTCAGCATTTTTCCTTTCCATACTTTTCCCTGTTCAATGGTGTTCCATAACTTTTCATAGAACTCATGCCGCTGTTCTCCACTTTTTAAAATATTCAACTTCTGATTCAATGCCTCTTCCCGTGAATAGCCAGATATTTTTTCAAATGCGGGATTGGCATATAACAGGTTCCCTTCTGTATCTGTAATGATAACGGTTTCCGCCATTTGTTCCACTACCGTGCTGAGTTTTGTCCTCTCCTCCTCCACCTTCTTCCTGATAATAATGCTCACCATCTGTTCAATCAGATTGGTCATCCTTTCGATGTCATGATCCTTGTAATTCTCAGCACTTATTGTTATAATCATTCCCAACCGTTCATTGCCTGAATAGAGGGGGAAATTACACACAAATTTAATATTCAGTAAGTTAACAATATCAGGAATGATTTTCAGCGTGGATGCTTTGGTTGCAAATTCAGTGATGAATGCATGTATCTCCTCCTTTGTTCCCAGAAGCTGGGGTTTTTTGCCATTGATACACTGCATTAACAGTCCATTTGAGAGTGGTTTGACAATGTGTTTTCGTATCCCTTTATGAACCCTTTTTTCAAGGATTTTAAGCACATTAGACGACATGGATATATGCTCTAATAAAAGTGATTTTCCATCTTCCGTCAGCATACCAAATCCGGTAATGTGGCAGGCGTAAAGACGCAACACCGCTTTGGCAAAATATTGAAAGATCTGATTGACATTCTTCCCAATATTCACCATTGCATTCATCGTATTGATCAGGGATAGCTCCTCTGTTCGCTGTTTTATCTGTTGCTCGGCCCGCTTTTGTTCCGTGATGTCGGTAATCATTCCAATGGTGTTGATAATTTTCCCCTCATCATTCCTAATGGGAGAGACACCGATATGACAGCAAATCTCATCCCCGTTTTTCTTTATGTAGCGTTTTTCAAGTACGAAGTGCTGTATTTTTCCCTGAATTAACCGGTTATAGTATGATTTACTTTCAGCCCGGTCATCCGGATGGGTGAGTTTTGTAAAATGCTTGTCTAACAGCTCCTCAGCTGTATAGCCAAACAATTCCTGTGCTGCCTGATTTGTTTGAATTAATTCTCCATCGATGGTTGACAATACAACTGCAAACAGTCCTTTTTCAAATATTGCCCTGAATTTCTCTTCACTCTCCTGCAACGCTTTCTCGGCTCTGCTAAGGTCGGTAATATCATGAATAGTCCCGATGAACCTGACGGGTTTATTCTGAGGATCACAAACCATTTCTGCCCTTGAATGCACGCTTCGTTCTTCTCCGTCGGGTTTAGTAATCCGGTGAAAAAAATCAACGGGTTGTTTCTTGTCAATAGAAAGTTGAATGGTTTTTTGAACCATTTCCCGTTCATCAGCATGTACTAAGTTCAGGAAAGCCTCCAGGTTTGACTTGGAAAGTCCAGGTTCCAATCCTAAAATTTGGTAAGTTTGATCCGACCAGTTGATCTCATTCCTTTTCATATCCCATTCCCAGCTTCCCACGGATGCAATGCGTTGTGCTTCTCTCAAGCTTTTCTCTTTCTGAATGATTTCCTCTTCTGCTTTTTTTCGTTTGCTGATGTCACGCACGATGGCCTGAAGGTATTTTTTCCCTTTGAGCTCAAGCTGGTTCAGACTGATTTCAGCGAGGAAGGTTGTTCCGTTTAGTTTCTTGTGGACCCATTCGAAACGCATATTTTCACCCTTGCTTGCTTTCCTGATTTTTTCCTGTGCAGACTCCGCTGAAGGCCTTCCATCCAACTGGAATTCAGGAGAAAACATGACCGGCGTTTTGCCAACGATCTCCTCTCTGGAACAGCCGAACATCTCAAGGGTGGGATTATTACAGTCGATGAAGTGATTATCATCCATAAGGAAGATGGCATCATTTGCCGATTCAAAAATCGCTTTAAATTTATGTTCACTTTCGATAAAATCTTCTTCGGCTTTTTTCCTCAATATTACGGATGTTATCTGTGATCCGATATATTCTAATCGCCTGATATCATTTTGGGAAAACGGCTCTGTTTTCGAGATATTCAATATACCTACAGGTACCTCTTCTGATATCAGGGGAATGTTTAACAAATGTTTCAAATTCAATATTTTGGTAACCTGATTGACCAGTTTTAACTGCATCTTTGTTTCTGCAAACTCCTTTATAAATTCCTTCATCTCCGTTCTGGAATCATGGAGTACAGGCTTTCCAGCTAAAATGTCTGCTTTGAATCTGCTCCCTGAATTCAATTCTGCCCTGACTGAAGTGATCTTGAATCCGAGCAATTTCTCAATGTTAGTAATTACTCCTTCAGGGAGTGAAAATCGGGTTGGCAGGAGATATTTCTGATCATCTGAAACGAGATAGATGGTGGCACCATAGCCGGAAAACATCCTTCTTGTGGATTCAGAAAGGATAGCCAGAATATGAATAAGGTCTTTCCCTTCGTTGGCAGCCCGGTTTATTTCATTTATAAGTCCTTGGTCCTCTGCTTGTTGCCTATTTCTTTCTTCAATCGATATTCTTTCCAGGATGGAGGTAACCTGGGTTGAAACAGCAATCAGGCGGTCAATTTCCTGCTTGCTGAATGTCCCTTTTCTGGCAGTGGAAAAGATACCCAGGGGTTTATCGCCTGAGAATAGAGGTATATTAAGCATAGAAGAGAGATTGAGAATCCGTATTGCAGTCGGGATCAATCTCTCATAATTGAAGGGAAGGTTGTGTTCCCGAATTAAATTTGCTATACCATTTTTATTCTCGGTATAATAAGGCTTTCCGGTTTTGAAGGTATTCCAATAAATGCTTTTACCAGAGGATGGAATCGTGATAAGCGGGATCTTATTTCCCGCCAGTTTTTCAATCCTGCGGATGCTTTTTTTCGCGCTGCTGTTAATTTGAAGAACCAATTCATTCTGATCTTCTGAAAGGAGGTAAATTCCGGCACCAATACTATCAAAAAGCTGTTCAGTGCGTTTCCACAAGATATTAAGGATACCCTCCAGGCTTTCACCGCGGTTCACCGCTTCATTCAGGTCATTGATGAGGGCAAGGTCCATTGAATGTTGCCGGATAGCCTGTTCGGTTTTATTCCGATCCGTAACATCAAACGTATCAACGACAGTATGGGTAATCCTGCCTTTCTCATCCTTGTAGGGATAAAAGGTAACTTCAAAAAAACGTTTTCCATGTTTTGGAGTCTCAAACCATGCCTGGTAACGGACCTCGTTGTCAGCAAATGACTTATCAAGATTGGGTTTGATGCTTTTTTTAAAACTCTGATTACCCCATATTTCCGAAAGCGATTTCCCGACGATCTCCTCCTTGATCAGGTTGTGTGCGGCAGCAAAGGCATTATTGATTGCTTCATACGTATAATTCCTGTCAATCAATGACATAAGAGACCTTGAAGTGTTGATGATGAAATCATATTTTGTCCTGAGGTCTTCTGTCTTTTGCTTTAGTTCTTTTTCCTTAAACAACAGGATGGATTTATGAATAGCGGAGGGGAGCCTGTATAAACTCTCTTTCAAGATGTAATCCGATGCCCCGCGTTTTATGGCTTCTACCGCCAGTTCTTCTCCGGCAACACCTGAAATTAGAATAAAGGGAGTTAGAGGGTATTTCTCCTGAACATAATCGAGTGCTTTTAGCCCATCGTAGGGTGGAAGATAATAGTCGGAAATAATAATATCATAATGCTCCTCCTGAAGCTTCTGCTTAAACTGCTTTTCGTTCGTGCTGCTGTGAATGCGGAATTCCACCTCATCACCCGCAAGCTTGCTTTCGAGCATTTTGACATCCAGGGGATTGTCTTCCAGATAAAGAACTTTTATTGGCTCCATGCTAATCGAAAGGTTTGGTAGGAGTTAAATTTTTTATTCCTGTCAGAGTAAGCATTTACCAGCCGGATATGGAGGAATATGACCTGACAAGACGCTTTGAAAATAGACAAATTTAGCGGGATAAAAAAGAATATTGAATCGGATTTTACGATTTTAGTAGCGCATTCTCAGTTCATTTGTGAACTCAGTCGATCTACGTCCTTTTTCAATTTTGCTACCATGGAAAGGAGATGATCCTCGGGCAGCACCGGATCCGGTATTTCTGCGCTAATGTAATTAATGAACTTCCAAATCTCCTTGATCTCAGTAATGGGCACATCGTAGGGTTCATAGACCGGATTCAGTGAGTAGAGGACCAGTTTCTGCTCCTCCTTTAACCGGTTATCAACAATTTTGAAAACAATTCCATCATCCAGGGTAAAAACCACATATGCCTGTCCGGAAACCAGGTTATTCCAATCCTGAAGATACTCTCCGGTTATCCAGGAACCGTTCGGTATAGGAAGCATGGAATCGCCTTTTAGCTGAAAAGTTCTGTATTTTTTGCTTTTCGAGAGGAAAGGTAGTTGGAAAGTCGGAAGCTCCCTGATGAATTCGGGATCGGCAAAACCATTCTTATAGCCTGCTTTTGCCTTTTCCGAAACCAGTTCAATGTTTTCTTCGTTTTCCTGATCCACCGTCGTAGCAAGCACCCGTAATTTACTGCCTTTGATATAGACATCGAATCCTTTTTCAAGTTGAGAGATCTGGAATTGGGATAGCTCTTTCAGGTTGACTTTTACCAGGGTATCGATCGAGATGTTGAAGTAGCTGGAAAAGGCTTCCAAAACAAAAAGATTGGGGTAGGCAACTTCATTTTCGTAACCGCTCAGGGTTGATCGTTTCAT
>CAYMFM010000037.1:15334-37377 GCA_964389685.1 uncultured Rikenellaceae bacterium | reverse complement strand
CGAAAGCATGGAAAGCCCCGGGTTGGCAGGATACCTGGTAAAACGGGCCAACTGCCATGCTAAACAAGGGTAAATCGTTTCATGGACCGAACATCTGCCAGATGTTCATCAAACTAAAAGTCGTACCCCGATCGCAAGTCGGGGCACGACTGGTGTTACGATAAAAAATTCGTCAGACGGAACAGTATACTCGTACTACGACTGCTCGTTAGCTTGCAGAGATGGCAGTTCGTGGTACGAGTTTTTCTGTACACCTAAATTTTAACTCGATCGGTGAGGCAATAGTCGTACCCTGGACTTACCAAAGGTATCCCTTCGGGAGAAGCCAGGGCACGACAAGAAATGGTTGAGGACTGCAAATGACAAAAATAGTGACAGCTTCCTATTTATATTTTGTTAATATGCTGTATATAAGTTTATTATGTTTTATTGGATTTTATGAAATAATATTGTATATAGCTATATATCACTTTGTTATGAGATTTTTTCGTAATAAAATTAATAGGAAGCTGTCACAATTTTTTTGAGATGAGACGGTTGCGTGAAGAGCACAAAAAAATTCGTCAGACGAATTGCAGTGGTCCACATAGGATCGTCTGACGAAACTTACTGTTGGGTATTCGAAATTTACTCTCCAGAGGTTTTGCGCAGGAAATTTTCGAACGTATAGATCATCATGATCTCATGGGATCCGCTGCTTGCGGTTCGCACATCGGAGAGTGTGATATCATACGCATAGCCGATCAGGAAATTCTGCGACTGGTATCCGAGCTGAACCACCAGGGCATCACCGGTACGATAGGACAAACCAAAAGAGACCATTTTATTATAGGTCATCCGGACGTTGATATCTGCCTGAAAGATCCCAGCTTCAATTAGTTTCATCAGGACTGAGGGTTCCAGCGAAAACTGTTCGTTGATATCAAAAATGTATCCGCCATGCAGAAAGTAGTGTCTAACCTGTTGCTGTTCCAGTTCAACATCCGATTTCAGATCCACTTTCCTTGATAAAAGTTGCGGAACAGCCAGACCTACATAGTAGTTTTCACCGTAAAAGTAGGTTCCGAAACTCACATCCGGCACGATCATGCTCTCCTCTGAGTTCATTAATACCGGATCGTCCGGATCCCTGACTTCAAGTCCACTCAGGTCCAGATTGTATTGATAAAATAATCCGGACAGTCCGAACGAGAGGTTCTGTTTCCCCCCACTCAGCGGAATGTGGTATGCGTAAGTTACTTCGCCTCCCGTTCTCCTTAACGGGCCGGATGAAACATTAAACACCTTTAATCCCACACCCATATGTTCTGCTACTTCCATATGAGCAGAAAGAGTCTGGATGGAAGGGGAGCCTTCCATCCCCATCCATAGCTTACGGAAGGTAAAACCAAGCGGCAATCCATCATCGCTGCCTGCCACTGCCGGGTTTATTTCGTACTGGTTCAGGATATACTGGCTATTTAAAGGCAATTGCTGACCCATTACTCCCCCGGCTAACAACAATGCCAGGCAGAAGAGGGTGATTCGTTTCATTGCTTTCATAGGATTGGTGTCGTTTTGTTCAAGATTTTACTTAACGATATTCACTGTTCCGGATAACGGATCGCTACCATCTCCCTTATCGATGACATAGAAATAGGTTCCTGCCGGAAGAGCCGTGTCATCCTTGGTTCCATCCCACGGTTCGGGATATCCCCTCGCGCTTTCAAATACCAGGTTACCCCAGGTATTATAGATCCTGACCACCATATCCGGGTATTTGTTACGGTATCCTTCAAGATCCCACTCATCATTGTATCCGTCACCATTGGGTGTTATTGCCTCCCAGATTGCAGCGGGATTACACTTACCGGGACAACCCCTCAATTCTACAATCTCAGTATCGGTACATCCATTGTCATCTTTAACTACTATTTCAAAAATGTGGAGATCAGCAATGGTGTCACCCAGGATCTCACATAGTGAATCCGTAGGAAACACGTTGGTTGTGCCATATGTCAGTCCCCCATCAAAGGAATATTCAAAGGGTGTTGCAGTACCAACGGCATCGATTTCGATCATGCAATCATTGGCGCCATAAATGTTGCTGATCACAACCCCGCTTCCTGCGACCAGGTTTACAGGATTCAGGTCGAACTCAAACATACAGCCATTATCATCCTGTACCCAGACAAAATATGATCCTGCCAGCAGCTCTGCAAATGTATTGTCAGATTGCCAGGTATTACCATCATCAATGGAATACTGGTAGGGTAGAGCCCCTCCGGATGCTGTAATAATGATGGATCCTTCAGCCACACTCGGGCAGGTTGGGTTGGTAAAGCCGACCGATTCAAATTCTACGCCTATTGGGTCATTGAGGGTCAATAAGCTGCCTGAAACTTCACAATCGTTGGCGTCTTTCACTTTTACCTGATAATCACCGGCAGTAAGTCCGGTGAAAGATCCGGATGACTGGTAATTTGCACCGTCATCTATTGAATACATAAGTGGCGAAATTCCTCCGGATGCAGTAATGGTAATGGTCCCATTTGCATCTCCCGGACAACCGGTTACATCGGTTGGGACTTCTGAATCAATTGAAATCGCTGTAGGTTCATTAATTACGATACACAGGTATTCCGAACAGTTATTTGCATCGGTCACTGTAACACAGTAAGTGTCTGCTGATAAATTATCCCGGTTCTTTGACACCGGTCCATCATCCCAGGTGTAATCATAGGGTGCAGTTCCTCCGGATACTGTCAATGAGATTGTTCCATCCGCTCCCCCGTTGCAACCAACATCCTGATGTGTTTCCGATATGGAAAGTGGAGCAGCCGGCTGATCAACAACGGCTGTTCCCGTCTCCTGGCATCCATTTGCATCGGTCACGGTGACATGGTATGTTCCTGGTTCAAGAAATTCGGCTGTTTCGTCGGTCTGTGTTGCCGGATCATCCCACAGGTAGGAAAGTGTCCCTGTCCCTCCGCTGGCATTGGCTTCTGCTGTTCCGTTCATCTCTCCATAACACAGTACATCGGTTACGATGGGGTTGACACCGATAACCGGCGGCTCTTCAATCTCATAGTTTAATAGTGATGTGGTACACCCGTTTGCATCGGTTATTATACAGGAGTACAATCCTGCTTCAAGATTATCTATATCCTCTGAGGTTGAAGTGAAACCACTGGGGCCGGTCCAATTAAAAGTGTAAGGCAACGATCCTCCTGATACAGTCATGTCAATGGAACCGGAATTATCTCCATTACACGACAAATCCTTGGGATCAAATATATATATTAGATCAGCATCCGGCTCCCCGATGATTGCCGGAGGATCGATCTCCGCCGTTTTTAAGCTGACATTATCGGTCACTTCGCAGTAATATGTCCCTGCAGGCATATTGCTAAGGGTGGCATTATTACCACCTACATGTCCACCAATGGAATTGGTCCAGTAGTAGGTGTAGTCACCCGAACCATTTTCCACACAGACCGTAGCATAACCGTTGGACTCCCCATGGCATTGTACATCCTGAAGGTCACAGACATAGGCAATCAGCATCGTATCAACCAAAACAGTAATGTTTGTATCAGCAGTACAGGTATGATCATCGGTCAGGTTCAATACATAGGTCCCTGCATTGACCAGACCTGCCAGATCTTCTGTTGAGGCAGTAAATGATTTCGGTCCGGTCCAAGCAAAAACATAGGGTTGTGTTCCTCCGGTGGTTGAAAGGTCAATCGTTCCATTGCTTCCTGGTGGAACCGTAATATCTGTTTTTGTACCGTTGAAGAAGATTTGTTGTGGTTGTGATACAAGGAATGTACCCTGTTTAACACACCCGTTATCATCGGTCACTTCCACATAGTAGGTCCCTTCAGTCAGTGTAAACTGATCCTCATCTGTTGCTTGAACGCCCGAACCATCCAGGGTTGTCCAGCTGTAGGTATATCCCGGAGTACCCCCCGAAACAGTAATATCAATCGCCCCGTCATTCCCGGCTCCGTTTTCCGGATGACAGGAAACATCAGTAATAACATCTGAAATACTTATTGCGGGTGGTTCTGTAATTGTCATTGAAAGGGGAACTGTTTCAGCACTCCCTGTTGCTGTTACGGTACACGTATAGTCACCGGCAGTTAAGTTGGTTGCAGTAGAGTCACTCAATCCGGTATCATGGCTCCAGGAATAGGTATAGGGCCCTGCACCAAACTGTGGTGTAACGATCAGTTCCCCGTCATTTCCTCCATTACAGGACACGTGCTGTATTTTTGTAAACCGGGGGGAAAAAGGATAGACATAATTTGCAAGGAAACCGTCATAATTCGGCGAGCTTGAATTAGTAAGGTTTATTATGCCAACCTTAAGAACCGGTGATGCAAAAAATCCAGTAATGTAGGTATGTCCCTGGTTATTAAAAGCCACTCCCATTCCCCGGTCCTCCAGATCACCACTAGTTTGCTGAGCACCAATCGGATTTCCATCCGTGTCGTAAATAGCAAAAGATGTATTCACATCTCCAGTAATCTCACTCAATAAGGTATCCTGGTTAACAATAAATTGATCTGTATAGTTACCGCAAAATTGAATAAGGCCTTGAAAAACGTCCAATCCAAACGCATCATCATCCCCGGTATAACCATTTCGTCTTACCCAGCGCAGATTCCCGTCACGGTTGTATTTTGCAATGTACATATCGGGCCCACCAAAACCTGTTATTGGGGCTGATTGCAGTGTTGCCGTGCTATCAAAAGTGATAGTGCCCTCGCATTTCCCGGTTAAATAAATATTTCCGAAAGCATCAGAGGCTGCAGAATTAACATGATCATAACCTGTACCACCTGCTCTTCTGGCCCAGAGATAATCCAGATTATTGTCCACATGGAATACCATTGCATCCATATTAACAGCATCCCCTGTAATAGACTCTGTTCCATTAAAATTAATGGTCCCGACTAGGTCTCCTCCAATATAATATCCTCCTGTTGAACAAAGGTTTACATTAAAGACGGAAGTAGATTCGATTGTTGCATCAAAGATGTTGATATCCTGGAAATTACCATCGTAATCAAATGTTGCTATATATTGATCCTTTGCACCTGTAACAGGAATATTCTGGTCAGAGACTCCATCGAAGTAATTCAGATCAACTTTAAATGTACCTACCAGTACTAAAAGGTTATTCTCCTGATCGATAGCAATGTCATGAATTCTCTCTTGGTCAGTTCCCCAGAAAAGTCTTTTGGTATAAATAAAATTGCCGTTATTATCATATTTTGCCAGGAAACCATCATAATGGTTCTGATTTGGCAGATTATCTGTCGCAGTAAAATTTACCGGGTTACTTCTGAAACTGCCAACAACGTAAACATTATTATTCTGGTCAACGCCAACTGCTCCAACATTTTCTCTGGCTGAGCCACCTATTCTCGCTGACCACCGGTAATTCCCATCCTCATCAAAACTGGCAATAAAAATATCCCAGTTACCGTAAGGATTAAGCTGGTCTGTGCCAATATCCACCGTTGTTCCATCCTTATAGTTACCCACAACAAAAACATTGTCCAGGTTATCAATAGCAATATCAACCGGTTCTATATTCCCGGGTCCTGAAAACTGTTCTGCCCACTGCCAATCTTGACCGTGTACAACAAATACCTGGATTAACAGAAGAAATACTATAATTCGATATTTCATGGATATTTTTTTTGATTTCATATCGTTTTCCGATTTTAGGCTAGTATAATACCTTCTTATTCAGGAAATCTTAACGTTCAGGATAAATTTCCACATATCACAAATACAATTTGGAATTACCTGTTTTCCTGGTATTTAATCAAAATTAAGAAAAAAACTAATATAAGGACTTCAAATCGTTGTGAAAAGGTTGCAGTTAAACTAACTGAAATCCTCTCTTATTTGATCAGTATCTTATCCCTGAATACTCTGTTTTTATTAGAAATCTCTATCAAATAGTAGCCATTGGACAGATCACTTCTGCTCAACTCGATTCTGGAAACCGTAATATTTTCAATCACTTTTACTGTTTTTCCGGAGAGGTCAGTTAGGGTCAATTTATAATTGCCTCCATCGTTGTTGGGAAACTCAATGATCGTTGTATTACTAAATGGATTGGGGTAGATTTTAAGATCATCACCCGTAACATCCGATATACCAGAGGCTCCAATATTCACGACAATACTTGATGTATCACCCTGGCATCCATTGATATCCGTCTCGGACACCGCAAGTGATCCGGCACCGGAAGATCCCCATTGAACATTGATGGTATCGTTACCCTGTCCTTCCAGAATAGTACCACCTGCTACAATCCATTCAAAGTTCGAATTCAATTCTCCTTCAACAGAATAGATCTCCTCTTCATCTTCAATAACATTCGCTGCACCTTGGATATCACCGGTTATTAATTTCTCCGGCTGGGTTATCTCTATTTCCAAGGTATCGTCATCCGCCATGGCATCTGTGACGATCACTTCATAGATCCCTGCTGTAAGGTTAGTAGCTGTCGGGCCATTCAATCCCGGATCGTGTTCCCAGGTATAGCTGAACGGGGATGTCCCGAAATGGGTTGCTAAAGTCACTTCACCATCTTCTCCTCCATGACACAGTACATTTTGATGTTCTGATTCCGAAAGGTAGAATTCATACGCATATTTTGCCAGGAAACCATCATAAACTCCCGTTGAACTGTTATTATTCAGGGTCAGATCTCCGGCAGTTAATATAGGGGAAGAGAAATAACCAGCAAGGTATGTATTGCCATCCGAATCAAAATCTACAGCCTGACCGTTGTCCTCTCCGCTTCCTGTAATTTCCTTAGCACCAAGAGGATCCCCTGTCAAGCCAAACAAGGCGACTCCAGTATTTAGATTGCCGGGTACATCAACCGATAAAGTATCCTGACCCAGTATAATTTCACCGGAATAAATACAGGCAAGTTGGATCCATAAATCGTTAACTACTATACCGAATCCATCATCATTCTCCGCAGATCCCCATCTTTTTACCCATTGCAGGATCCCTTCTGTATTGTATTTAGCTATGTAAAAATCTGCACCTCCAAAGCCAGATAGGGTTGCAGATAGTTGAGTTGCTGTACTGTCGAACTGAATTGTGGATTCGCATTTACCAGTCAAATAAACATCCTCATTCATACCATAACAAGAACCGTTGGCGTGATCATATCCTGCGCCTCCTCCCTTCCTTGCCCATAAATAATCAAGATTACTATTTACTTTTATTAACATCGCATCACTATTTGTAGCATCTCCTGTAAGCGATTCACTCTGAGAAAAATTAATTGTTTCTGTGATATCTCCTGAAATAAAATATCCTCCAGAGGAACAGAAATTCACATTCTTAAATGAAGTGTTTGTATTTGTTGCATCAAAGATCGCTATATCCTGGAAATTGCCGGAATAACTATAAGTGGCTATATATTGATCTTTAGCTCCAACTACTGGAACAGTTTGAATTGATTCTCCATCATCATAACTTAAATCAACTTTGAAGGTCCCTACCATAGCAAGTAGATCATTTGTTTTATCAATTGAAATATCAAATAGTCTTTCCTGATCTGTTCCCCAAAAAATTCGTTTTGCAAAAATAAAATTGCCATCACTGTCATATTTTGCAAGAAATGAATCATAATGATTATCATTGGTTAATGATTCTGATGCCGTAAAATTGACCGGATCACTTTTAAAACTGCCAACCAAAAAGATGTTATTATCCTCGTCTAAAGTTATGGCACCGGTATTTTCCCTATCAGTTCCGCCAATCCGTACAGCCCATCTGTAAGTACCATCAGATGCAAAACTACATAAGAATATATCCCAATCACCATACGGATCAAGCTGATCTGTCCCAATGTCAATGGTTGTGGCTCCTTTGTAATTGCCTGTAACATAAACATTGTTCAAATTGTCGAATGCAATATCTACGGCTTCAACATCCCCGGGCCCTCCAAAGAGTTCCGCCCATTGCCACTCCTGACTATTTAGAGAAACAGAAAACAATACTATACTTAAAATTAAAATAACTGATTTTACAGGTAAGGATTTTTTTTTCATAATAATTAGGTATTAGATTTATTTTTATTTCAGAGTTTTCAAATCGCAAGGTTAAATCCAAATGCTTCTGACCATTTGTCTGATATTTAATCAAATTTACAAAAACCATTGAGAAAAGGTTTATTCTCTATAAAAAAAAGGTTTAGGTTATCCTACAATGAGTAATATGAATTCAATTAGGCCTAATTTAATTCTGGGATATATTCTTTCTATTTAAAGAAATGAATAAAAAATTAATAAACTGAAAGGATCGTTTCATAGGAATATGTATATTCGTTTGTAAACGAGGAGTGGTTGCTTCTAATATGATAAGAAAAGGGGACATTTACCAAACATTCTACATGATTTTAGGGGCTACTGTTTTGTCCCTTTCATTAACCACTTGCTCTAAAGTGATAACGAATGAGGCCTCATCGCCAAATTTTCTGATAATTCTTGCTGATGATCTTAGCTGGTGTGATGCAGGTTGTTATGGAAATTTAGATGTAAAAACCCCCCATATCGATGAACTAGCTAAACAAGGTTTGAAATTCAATTTTGCATTCACCTCTACCGCTATGTGCAGCCCTTCGAGACAGCAATTGTACACAGGGCTTTATCCGGTCCGGAATGGAGCCATTCAGAATCATAGTTATGTAAAAACTGGTACAAAAAGCATGGTTCATCATTTGAAAAATATTGGATACAGAGTGGGATTACATGGAGGTGGGCACTTTGGACCTACGGAATCCTTCCCCTTTCAAAGTGTTAAGAATGTCAGAAAATATATCTACAAAAGGACCCGGAAACCATTTTGTTTAGTCTACTCTTCAGAATTTCCTCATCTCCCCTGGCCTGACCCTATGGGCTATTTCACTGAAGGAATTTCTGTACCTGTTCATCTTGTAGATAATCAGGAAACAAGGAAAGCCATTTGCTCCTATTATACCGGAGTAAGCAAGTTTGATGCTGAAGTTGGTCAATTACTAAAAATTCTTAAACAATGTGATAAAGAAGATAACACGGTTGTCTTTGTGACAAGTGAACAGGGAGCAGCCTTTCCTGGCGGAAAATGGACGTGTTATGACTATGGATTACGCACCCAAATGATTGTGCGGTGGCCAGGGAAAATAGCCGGAGGAACTGAAAGTGATGCAATGATCCAGTATGTAGATTTAGTTCCAACGCTTGTGGAACTGGCTGGTGGGTTCCCAGATTTGATCCTTACAGGAATCCCTAATGGTGGAGGAAAAGAAAGAGGATTTGATGGAAAGAGTTTTGCAGATGTCCTTTTTGGAAAAAGAGACTATCATAATAAATATGTTTATGGAATTCAAACCAGTAATGGAATCAAATCGGGCGGTCCATATCCTGTTCGGTCCATCAGGAATAAACAATTTAAATATATAATGAATCTAATGCCGGATTCAACCTTCAAAAACAATATTACTCAAAATGATCCGGGTCATTTCTGGATGAGTTGGAAGCGTGATTCCACGGGCGATTCAACAGCAACCAAACTGATAAATCGTTATCAGCACAGGCCTTTGGAGGAGTTCTATGATCTGGTTAACGATCCATTTGAATTGACCAATCTAGCCGGTAATTCAACATATAAGAGTCAGATGGAAACGATGAAGCTTAAGCTATTATCATGGATGAAAGATCAGGGAGATAGCGGTATTAAAACAGAATTGTTCCCTCATCTGAAATAAAACACTATAGGACCTGAAGTGTTCTAAATACATGAAAAATAAATTAAAAATTTCTACTGTATTTTCAGTCATCTGAGTAGAATAATCAAAAGAAAATGCATTATTAATGAAAATCTGTATTATAACTACTTATTTCGGGCCCTGGCCTGAATGGATGCCCTATTATCTTTCAGGTTGTATTAACAATTGCAATTTAGACTGGATTTTCTTTTCCGATAATGACCCTCCTAATATTTCCGGTAAGAATCTGTTTTTTCACAAAATGGAGAAAGCAGAGTTTAGCCAGCTTGCCTCAAACAAACTTGGTTTCAATATTATAATTGAAGATCCATACAAACTATGCGATTTCAAACCTGCTTATGGAAGGGTTTTTGAAGATTATTTAGGTAAATATGATTTCTGGGGGTATGGAGATATTGATCTGATACTTGGGGATATTCAAACCTTTCTGCCTGGTGATTTGATAAGTAACTTTGATATCATTAGTACTTACAAGGGATTTCTTTCAGGGCCTTTTTGTTTGATTAGGAACAATGATAAAATGAATAGCTTATTTGAAAAACATCCTGATTATATAAAAATTTTCCAAAGCATAGCGCATTCCGGATTTGATGAAAATATTTTCAATGAAGCTCTAAAGGGTATTTCATTAAAAAAAATGAAATACTTCATTGATTTCTCTTTATCATCAAGCAAGCTTTTCTTAAATAAATCCTACAGTTTAGAAGAACACAATTATCAGTTCCAATGGTATTACAAAGAACGATCCCTTGCATATCCTGAGCTAATGGATATGACTGATCTGGTTCATTTTGAAGTCAAAAAGGAAAACATCCGGGTTCTTTTTGAAGAGCTTCTTATAACCGATCTGTTTTTTTTGCGAGTTGGTAGAAAAAATTGGTTGCTTGAATGGAATAATGGAATCTTGGTCGATCTCAAACACAATGAAAAGATTTTTGGATTTCACTTCATGGAATCAAAAAAAGAGAAATCATTTCACATTAACAAAGCAACTAATCTTCCTGACAGGTTCCTAATCAGCAATGAAGGCATAAGAATTGAATAAGCAGCTGAAAATATGTTTCCTGGTCCCCTGGTTTGGAGTATGGCCTCATTGGATGGAGTATTATTTAATGAGCTGCATAGCAAATCCCTCCGTACACTGGCACTTTTTTTCAAACAATACAGGATTACCACTTTCGGCAAATAATTTGTTCCTCCACAGGTCGACCCTGGAAGAATTAAATGATCATATAAGCAAACAATTGGGCATTAAAGCAAAAATCACACATCCCTATAAATTGTGTGATTTTAAACCGGCATTTGGACATATTTTCCGGGATTTATTAAAGGATTATGATTTTTGGGGTTATACGGATATAGACCTGATTTACGGCAATATTAATCATTTCCTTCCTCCATCTGTTTTTGCCGATTATAATGTGATATCTCCTCATAGTGATTTTATTCCCGGACATTTCTGTCTAATGAAAAATGAATCATCACTTAATTTTATATATCAGACAAGTGAACACTTTAAAGAGGTTTTTGAAAGCGAAAGATGTTTCTGTTTTGATGAAAAGTTTTTAACGAAAGGTATGCTAACAAATCCGGAGTATTTACCAAAATTAATGCAAAAAAAAATTTCCAGACATTTGTTTTCTAAAAAAATTATTAATCATCTAAAAGTGACTGGTATTAAAAATTTATTGCCAACTAAAAAGGGAAATTCAAGTAAACGAGACCCAAGTTCACCTAATCTAAAAGATTTTAATGAGATTGTTCGCTTTTATTCCCAGAGAAAGGAAATAAAAGTATACTATGATACTCTTTACCGGGATGATATTATGAAAATAGAAGCAGGTACCAATCAATGGGAAATAGTATGGCATAAAGGAGCACTATATGACGACACAGAAGAGATATTATACTTTCACTTTCAGCTTTCAAAGTACAAAAATTCGTTTGGGATTAACTGGTCAGACAAAAAAGAAAAGAGACGGTTTGTTTTAAAAAATTTTTAAATTTTATATTGTTTGAAAAACATCCTCAACTTTCTTTTCAAAATCCTTAATATGGACCTTCTTGGATACGGTTCAAATAACCTTTTATGGTATTGATTAAGATTTGCCAGTACTGTATCATTAACTTTTATCCTGAAGATTACCATATGATAGATTTTCTGAATAACAGGAGTATCGATCATTAATTTTTCTATCCTTGTAAACATATTGCCGGTCATATCCCCATGATTAATATTGAAACTAAACATCCCATCCCATAATGGTATGATTTTATTTTTTTTCAGTTGCTCAAGTTTCAAAGGATCTTCCTTTACATCAAACATGAGTAAATAGGTAGCCCACAATTTTTCAAAGTTTGCTATTTGTGTTACCAGCATAGCATTACGTTTCTCAATCGGATCACCAAAATCAACATATGTATCACACACAGATATAAGCCAGCGCGTATCCAATTCATTGCAAACTCGACCTATCTCTAAATCAATCAGTTTCCGAAATTCTAACCAGTTCTTTTGCACATTAATTCCTTTGCGCAGATGTATAATAATAGGTTTGATTAGATCTAATATGTTCTGATTATTTTTAATCGTCATAGGAATATCTTTTAAGGAAATTATAAGAGGAAATTTCAGATTGAATCTTTTCTTTCAGATCCTGTGGCCAGTCAATATCAAATCTACTCTTATGCGGAGAAGTGTAAATGATTTTTTTGCAATCATTAATATAATCTTTACTTCGAGGTAAGTCCAGAAAATTAAGTATTTTTTCCAATGTTTTTTCAGAATCCTGAATAAAATCTTCATGGTAAATGTCCAGGATCTCTGAATTGTATTTTTCTTTTAATTCCTTGTTTATCCTAACCTTATGAAAATAGAGGGTTATTTTTTCAAGTAACAAATCCCTTGACAAATTCCCATCTTCAGGTAAATGTCTGATGGCCATTGTAGCAATATTATCAAAAGGATTCCTTATCACGTGAAGAATTTTGATTTGCAACTCCAGTTTTTGTTTCAATTTTTCTAATAGGGTGGGGTCTTCACCCAACCATAATGTGCTTTTCCCTCCCTTTTTATCGCCAACCAGTTTTAAAAGTTTGTACCTTCCTTGATACTGTCCCGGAACTGCATAGGAATATTCAGTCCAAACATTATTTAATTTATTTGCAAATAACCATGAATTATATGTTAAAATAAAAAGTATTTGATTCTTACTATAACCTTGCTGGACAAGGTTCAGAACATCAACCTCCATTCCGATAGCAACTTCGGAATGTGCATCCAATAGAGCTCCAATAAAGCTATGTCCGCTTCTTTGATAACCAATGAAAATGCAAAACTTTTCAAGATTAATGAATTCCTTTCTCCTCAGAAATCCGAAAACTAATGATTTAACAAATTTTCTTGATAGAATTACCCTAACTGGAATTCCCATTATCTTATAATCCTTTTAAAATGAAAAATCATCTTCCCCAAAAGGATGGCTATAACATATTGTAGCCAGAAGTAAAGGATCAATGTATAAAAACCCAAATTAAAAGAGTGTTTTTCAAAGATTTGATATTCAAGTCTCTTAATCAAGTTTCTCCCTAATAAGTCAATGATGAAACGATCAGATTTTCTTATCGTATCTTCCCAATCTGTAATTCTTTCAACCATTGGTCCAGTATTAATGTTTTTATGCAGACTTCTCTGGTTTTCAGGAATTCTTTGATACAAATCACCCTGTTCAGACCATGTCTCTATTTTCGGCAAACCGAGTTTGAATTGCAAAAGGGAAATTGAATTTTCGGGGTCGCTAATAAGATTTTCATACTTAAGCATATAAAGATTCTTCTTATCGTTCATCCTGAAATAACTTTTTACAAACTTGTTCCATAATAATACTGTTTCAACAGGGTTCATATTCATTGATCTGTTATTATACGGATGTATAGTTGTCCGTTGAGATTGAAATACTGCCCGGCAATCTCTTATAATTGCGACTAAATACATATTATAAATCCCACCGAAAGACTCAAAGATCTCCTGAAAAAGATCAATCAGACGTTCCGCTTTATAAACAACAGTTGAAGCTGCAGGTTTCGTTTTCCCCAGATAAACCTTCAAAATGGTATGAAATGCTTCAAAATTACTTTTTACATTCTCTAATTCCTTTAGGTCTTCGGTTTTTAAATCCCAAAACTTCAATTTTTCATCAGTTAAAATTATATTCTCCCATTTATTTTTTGTAACCAAATCAAAATGAAATCCATTATTCGGATTAACTAAAAGTTCGTCCATGATCACCTCGGCTTCAGGACAAACTAATACTTCAGGTGATTTACTTAAAAGATTAGCAAGGAAAGTTGATCCAGAACGGTTAATATATGTTATGAAAATTAATTTCATTCTGCAGTTAATTGTTCTCCCCCTTTAGAACCGAAAAGAAAATTTTTCTCATATTGGTTTCGAATATTGTTAGATTATAGTTGTTTGTAAATCTGCGATAAGCATTTTCTCCTAACCGATCCCTCAATTTCCGGTCTGAAATAAGTTCAATTATTCTTGAGGATAACTGGTCTGGCGAGAGCGGATCAACCAAAAATCCTTCTTCTCCATCCTTTATCATTTCAGGTATTGCACCTATCCTTGTGGCAATTATCGGCAATGCAGCTTGCATCGCTTCAAGAATTGAAAGGGGAAAACATTCTTCCTCGAAATAGGAAGGAAATACAAAAATATCTGCAGATTCAAATGCTCTAATCTTATTATGGTTATAGACTGGTCCATTAAATTCAACATAATCTGACATCCCATGATGTGAAACAAATTCTCTGTATAGGCGATCTTCCCACTTTCCTCTTGATGCACCATATATTTTTAATCTCACTCCAGGGATTGTTTTTCGAACTTTCAATAAAGACTCTAATAAGACCTGAAGACCCTTTTCCTGAAATAAATTGGATATAAAAAGCACAACAGGGAAATCGGGATGGTTAAGCTTTTTCCTAATCTTAAAATCAGAAGTTGTATTGGCGACAACATATGTAAAGGTGTTTTTTAGTCTTAATATATCAATTTCTGATCGTAATAGATTTGGGGAAACATGAATAACGGATACATTGCCAAAAGCATACTGGTACATTTTCCTCCAAATCCATTTTCTGTAATAATGTGGAACACCCCTGTTATTTAAATGGAAAATCAATTTCGCATCATACATTTTAAGTATAAAGATGTATATAAAATCGCGTAGAAATCCAATCCCAACTGGCATAACAGAAAAATAAACTAAATCGGGTTTAAAAGTCTTCATCATCAATGCTAGCTTAACAAGTAACTTTAGACCTGAAAATATCTTCAGTAAAGATTTCCTGCGCAGTTCTTCAATTGAATTGGAAAAATGGATTCTCAGTATTCGTGTATCAAATCCTTTATTTAATACCTGACTGGTTGTAATATATTGATTAAGCATACTTACTCCATGAACTGGAGGTGGCAATTGGACAAAATAAAGTATTCTAGATGGTTTATTATCTGGCATGAATAAAAAGTTTGTCAATCAACTGCTGCCATACAACATCGATCGAAGCTTTTTTAGAGACTGTTTTAATAGCTGCTTTACCTATGCCTTTTCTGATATTGCTTTGGCTAAATAGTTCATTGATATTTTTAATCATGAATGCGACATCTTCTACTAAAAAAATATTCTCCCTATTTTGAGCAATGTAGTCATACCGTCCCGGAATATTCCTAATTATACAAGGTAATCCACATGCCATGGCTTCGAGTAGTGAATTTGGGAGTCCTTCATTCATCGAATTGAGAATAAAAATATCCGAAGCCTGCAGGTATTCATGAACATTTTCTTTTGGTCCGGTGAACACAATCTTCTCACCCAACATTGATTTAGCAATATGATATAATTCATCCATCTCAGAGTTAAAAGCTGCCATATAATGATCTCGGGGTACAAAATAGTTCCCGATTATAAAATAATAAAATGGAATCACCATTTTTGCTAAAGACTCAAATAATTCCTGGAAACCTTTTCTTTTAATTAGATAGCCAACCGTAATAATTACAAATGCATCGGAAGGAATATTAAGTTTGTTTCGAAGCATCATCTTTTCATCCAATGATACTGGAAAAAAAATCTTTGTATTTACACCTTGAGGGGATTCAAAGATCTTTTCACCGGATGAATAGGTTTTCACCCATAAATTTTTAAACAAAGGATTGATTGAAAAGTAAACAGTAATTTGTTTTAAAATCCATTTCCTTACTGCCCCGGCAAAACGTCGTTTTACCAACGTTTCAATATCATCGTCATGAATCAAAAGTGATTGAAAAACCACTTTTCTTCCAAGTAGTTTACTAAATAAAATAATTACTTCATACCCAATAATATTCCCTCCATATATAAAAACCACATTACTTTTAAATACATAATACAGGTAATTCGGAAGGATGATAAAAAGGGACAACAGTTTGGCAAAAATATTCTGGTTGAAATAGAGTATTCTCCTGATAATCAAATCACCTGCTTTACTTACTGCGGGAAGTTTACCTCTGCGGTTCAGGGAAAGAAGAGTAACCGGATATCCTTTGTCTGCAAGAAATCGGGCAAAATTATAGGCATTTTTACCTCCCCCGGCATTAAGAGGAGGAGTAAATGCAGAACAAAACAATATACTTTCTTTATAATGAGATCTATTCAATAATTCTGTTTTTTAGTGAGTTGCTTTATATCAATAAATAGGTATGTCTATTATTCGATTTTTCAACAATTCAATAAATGTATTTCAGGAATTTAATAAATCATTCAAAAAAGTAGCATTTATCTATTTATTCTTATAGGTCAATTCTTTTGAGAATCAAACCATTCTTTACGTTTCATCTTCCCGAAATCTTTTAATGTTTCCTGATTTGATTTTATATCTGGATTTTCTGAATCCAGATATATATAGGATTTTTCAAAATACCTAGAATACCAAACATTATTATTATTTTTCTCTTGATGCTCTTCTTTGATATCACTAAAAAAGATTGATTTAGGAATTTCAGATAAAGCTGGGACAACACATGAATCCGCATCACATGACATTATTAATTGATATCTAAAATTAAGCTCATTATTATAACTTTTGGCTTTTCCAGAGATCAAATCAATATAGGCAGTAGAAATATTATAACTCAAATTAAATGGGAGTAATAATACCAGTAAAATGGAACAAATGAGTAGAAAGTTTGAAATTTTCGCTTGCTGGTTTTTTAATACTTTGATTTGCTTATTTAAAAAAAGCTGAAGATTAATAAACCACCCTATTATAAAAAACAAATAAATAACATTAGATACACGTCCTGCTGGGTTATAGCCAGTAACCCAAACATGAGTAAAAATTGATAAATAAACAAACGCAATATAAAATATAATAGATAAACGAAAATCAATATCGATAGTAATTCCCTCTGAAGTAATTTTCTTTGCAAGAGGTATACCCCAGTAGATACTATAAAAAATTGATATAATTATTACGGGGATACTCCATTTTATAATACTTGTCAAAGTTAAAAAGAGTGATCCTAATAATGCCCATTTAAGATTATTTCCGTATTCCTGTTTGGCCAATCTAATAAAGTTGCCAGGTGCAATTATCTCAATAATAGTTGAAATCACACAGATAAGAAGAAGAAATAGTAATACCTTATTGTAACCTTTTCCTATAAGTTTATAATTTATGTTTAGAAAAAGGATGATCATATTTACAAGCAATAACGATATTTCATTTGAACCAATGATAACAATACAAAGGATTGAAGATATAATCGTTAAAACCAACTTCGGAAAATTGCTTTTGATAGAAGTGGTGCTAATTAAAGCGACCATTAGAAAAATTGTTAATATGGATGGGACCAAGTAGGTGATATATCCTGAAAACCAAAAAAAACCTTCCGATGTACTTGGCATTTGGAGAAAAAATAAAAATATTAAAAGAAATGATATTGCAAATATATGTTTTAATGTATAGTACCTTCGGAATAAATGATGGATAAATGATGATATGGCTATCCCAAACAAGCATATTAAAATTATGGGCGAAATTTTAAACATTCGAAAGGAATCATAACGGAGCGGATTTATTTTTGACATTATTGTCGCAAAATATCTCCCACTCCAGTTATTATATGTCTTAACAACTGATTGCAATAGATCTGCTTGCCTAACCGCTAGACCAAAGTCATCAGCAGAAGGATGGTTATATTGTGAGATATAAATGAATGGGAATAAAGTAAAAATTCCAAGGACAATAATAATATAGGCGATGTTGCCTTTTTTAAAAATTTTAGTTTTTATATTTTCAGTTTCCAAATTGGAATGGATTTATATTCAGACAACTTATGAATGGACTAATGATTTCATTTGAAGCTTTTCTGATATTTTTGATAAGAAATACACTAAAAAATCCTTTTGTTTTCTATTCTCATGCAAAACCACCACCGACCCGCTTTGGGTGTATTTTTCAATTCTTCTGGTGCATTTCTCCACTGATGTTTTTGGATCGAAGTCGCCGGGTAGCAGATCCCACATTACAATCTTATATTTCTTCTTTAGCACTCTGATCTGGGAGGGGGTGATGCGGCCGTAGGGAGGGCGGAATAATCTGCTGCCAATCAACCGGTCCGCCCGTTCAATGTCTGCAAAATAATCCCTGTTTTTCGTCCGCCAGCCATCCGGATGACTGTAGGTATGGTTTCCCACCGCATGTCCCTCATCCTTTATCCGCTGAAACAGATCGGGATACTTCTCTACATTCTTTCCCAAACAGAAAAAAGTTGCCTTTGCATTGTGCTTGCCAAGCAAATCCAATACCCACGGTGTGACCTCCGGATCGGGTCCGTCATCAAAGGTAAGAAAAACCCTGTTCTCATCATTAGGAATCGTCCAAATCAATCCGGGGAATAATTTGCGGAGTATGGATGGTGGTCGGGTGAAGTACATTGTTGTTAACGTAATGAATGCCGAATCAAAAATTTCAAAACTATTACCCCCTTACAGGGCTCATTAAATTTCTTTCCCTTTTCACAGGGCGATGCCCTGTGCTACCATATGAAAGCCTTTCAGGCTTTTAAAATATGGTGATATTTAAAATTTATAACCAAAGGTTGCTTAGTTCACACAAACTTTTTAGTTGATGTATCAAATAATCTTAACGGGTCAATCACTGCGTATAGCGTGTATAAAACCCGACAAACTGTTCATTCAGCCGGGTATTCAGCTCGGTCTGGTTGTATTCTTCGGTCAGCATCACGATCTGCTGGAAGACATGCAGGGCAAGCTGGATATCATCCATGAGCCGTGACCTGTATTTCCGCTGAATGGAGAAGAAGTAGGTCAGCTCATCCCCGAAAATCTCACCGATCTGTTCCACGATCCGGTTTGCTTTTTCCGTGTCTCCCAGTTTATAGTACCCTTCAGCCAGGGATACAGCCCAGAAATTGAACGGAACCCGTTCGTTCGGAACAATCTCCATGCAGTAATCCAGCACCACACGGGCAGAATCCATTTTACCCTCTTCGATCAATGCCAGTCCAAGCCTTCCAAAGGAGTTTCTCAGGTTGGATAACATCCTGCAGTTGTTCTCATCCAGGTAAACATCCGGATCATTTGCATTACCCCATTTGAACCGGTTCATCATGTTGTCATACATGATCCGCGTTTCAATGCGCCCCAGCGCAAGTTCTTCGTTTCCGGCTTCAATCGGTACGATCCGGTATGCCATCCCTTCCACCTGGAAATAGTTCTCCAGACCCATATAGTGTTCCCGGGGAACCGTAATGGCAATGTATATGGGTCGTATCCAATCGTTGGATGCCATGAGATCAAAAAACAACAGATGGTTCTTATAGACAATGTCATCGTTATACTGCCACCTCATTTCAGGAGCGATCCGGTCTGCCGACCATTCGGGTACCACTCCCTTCCGGATCACATCGAGCGAATCGATGGTGAGGCTGAATTTATTCGTGGGAAGGAAATCGACCATTTCATTCAACCCATAGGGTGAACGTATCCGGGTGCGTGGATCATCATTGGCTACAAAATCCATCAGTTCTTTCAGGTCATAATAATCCTTAATCCGGTTTTCAACCAGGACGATATCCCTCGTTCCCTGGATATACTGTTCTTTCTCAAGTGAAAATGGTATCGGATCGGATTCATAGGCTTTCCGTTTCATCTGGTCGGCATACCAGTCTGCACCCAGGTAGCTTAAATTCACCACCCGGACATCGGTCCTGATCCCTTCCACCTCCTGTGCATACCACAGGGGAAATGTATCGTTATCGCCATTTGTAAAAAGAATGGCATTCGGCGCACAGGAGTTGAGGTAGTTGGCGCCAAAATCTCTTGCCGTGTATCTGCCTGACCGGTCATGATCATCCCAGTTCTGAAACGCCATGATTAACGGGACAGCCAGGATACAAACCGATACACTAAGGACTGCTCCGGGAAGCGGTTTGATTTTTTTCGTGATGAAATGGTAAATGGCGGTCACCCCCAGGCCGATCCAGATGGCAAATGCATAAAAGGACCCGGCATAAGCATAATCGCGTTCCCTGGGTTGATGGGGTGTCTGGTTCAGGTAGAGGACAATGGCTATCCCGGTAAAAAAGAAGAGCAACAGAATCACCCAGAAGTCCTTTTTGTCCTGCTGATACAAATAATAAACGCCAAGCAATCCCAGCAACAGGGGCAGCAGGTAATAGGTATTACGGGCCGGGTTGTTTTTATACTGTTCCGGAAGGTTATCCTGTTTACCCAGTCGTGCTTCATCGATAAAGCGGATCCCGCTGATCCAGTTCCCCTTCAGGTTATCGCCATGCCCCTGGATATCATTCTGCCTGCCCGCAAAATTCCACATGAAATAGCGAAGGTACATATAACCCAGCTGGTAGCGGAAAAAGAAGCGCAGGTTCTCCCCGAATGTTGGTTTGGTCATTTCCTGTGTTGATCCTGATCCGGTTCTCATGGAGACCTTCGTCCCCTCAATCTTGCCCCAGTATTCATAATCTTCCACGTGCACCGGATCACGGCTGTACATTCTTGGGAAAATGGTAACGAACTCGGGAGCGAAAACGTATTCCAAATCCCGGTTGGTGACCTCATAACGCCCATCCATTTTTGTATAGGTCTTCTTCCCCGGTTTGATATCGATCAGCGGTGCGCTGTAGTATTGTCCGCGAATCAATGGCCTCTCACCATACTGCTCCCGGTTCAGGTAATACTGAAGGGAAAAGAGTGTCTCCGGGTTGTTCTGATCCATGGGCGGATCAGCCAGCGACCGGATAAGGATCAGTGTGAACGATGAATAACCTATGATGATGACCGTAACACAAAGCAGAATGGTATTCAGAATCACTTTTCCCTTCCTTATGGTAT
Organism: uncultured Rikenellaceae bacterium; assembly: GCA_964389685.1. Classification (GTDB taxonomy): domain Bacteria; phylum Bacteroidota; class Bacteroidia; order Bacteroidales; family VadinHA17. The sequence goes on along the minus strand of CAYMFM010000037.1, from coordinate 16,161 downwards.
ACCAGATCCCCCAGACCAACCCTCCGGCAAGCAACAGCAAATAGACCGTGATCCCTGAGTTATAGGGAAGCCCTATGCCGTTCACGAATGCCAGTTCAAACCATGAACCAAGCTTAACAACCCAGGGTAAGATCACATACATAATCCCTCCGAGTAAAATGATTGCCACAAAAGAGGCAATGATAATCCCATTGCGTGAAGGTTTGAATTTCTTAAAGTAATAGACAAACACGATGGCGGGTATTGCCAGCAAGTTCAACAGGTGGATGCCGATGGACAGGCCCATCAGGTAAGCGATAAAGATCAACCAGCGGTTCGCATACTTCTGGTCAGCTGCATTCTCCCATTTCAGGATTGCCCAGAAAACAACCGCCGTGAAAAGCGAAGATGTTGCATATACTTCCCCTTCTACGGCTGAGAACCAGAAGGTGTCGGAGAAGGTATACGCCAGGGAGCCTACCAGTGCACTCCCCAGAATGATCACGGTTTGACCGGTTGATAACTCCATCCCTTTTCCGATAATTTTCCGGGCAAGATGTGAAATGGTCCAGAAGAGAAAAAGAATGGTAAGCGCACTGGCTATCACCGATATCATGTTGATCATCTTCGCCACTTTTGAAACATCATTCCCTGCAAACAGGGAGAAAAACCGTGCAACCACCATGAAGAGCGGTGCTCCGGGCGGATGACCCACCTCCATCTTATAGGATGAGGCGATGAACTCACCGCAATCCCAGAAACTGGCTGTCGGTTCCACGGTAAGGGTATATACAACCAGGGCGATGGCAAATGCCAGCCAGCCACCGATGTTGTTCAGTAAGCGATAC
>CAYMFM010000037.1:6387-15234 GCA_964389685.1 uncultured Rikenellaceae bacterium | reverse complement strand
AACCAGGGCGATGGCAAATGCCAGCCAGCCACCGATGTTGTTCAGTAAGCGATACTTGTGTAGCATAGGGATTACTTATTTTAGGAACTATCTTTACGTTAGTTCGATATTTTATTCATTGCATGTCAGAAATTTAGACTTTTTCCCTTTTCAACTTAGTGCATTCTTCGTGACTTGGTGTCTTTGTGGCAATGTTCCATGCTAAAATCCTGCCAATAAGGCTCAAAGACACTAAGATCACACAAAGAAAATCATTGGTAATTAAAATTTTACATCAGTTATTTTTATGTCGAACTCACGTTAATTTATTATTTACTTCCTGAATATATATGGTTCATTTTATGAAATGAAATCCCCCTTAATCCCCCCTGCCTGCGGCAGGCAGGCTTTTGAAAAAGGGGGACAAATAAAAAGTTGATTTTAGATAGTTTCTGTTGCGAAAATAACTGATATTCTTATAAACTTCATAATTATTTTACTGGAGGGGGTCGCCAAGAGAGTCTTTCTACAAGAGCGTTCTTAGGAGCACAAACGGTCCGTCACCGGCGGATCGTTCTCCAAAAGTTCGGTCCGCAAACCGGTGAATAACTCTCTAATATATCATGGTATAACCCATTCCAAGCTACTCAACCCCCACAGGGGTTGAATAATGAATAGCCGCCGGTGTTAACCGGTGGTTAAAATGTACCAGGAGATTACAACCCTGACGGGGTTGAATACAAATCATCATATAGCAATAATTCAACCCCTTCAGGGTTGGTTTACTTTATTCGCTCTTTTCCCCGCACTTCGTACGGGGTTACTCATTGTTGTTCTGCTTCGCAGAACTTTTCTTAACATATTCAACCCTCAGGGTTGGATTTACTTTACTTGCTTTTACCCCGCACGTTGCCAAAGGCCCGCCTGCCTGGCGGGCAGGCATGCTTAAGGCACTTTCGGGGTAACATTTTTTACAAAAAAGGTGTGTTTATAATTAATATACAAACCATGGGAAAAATTAAATTTCCGTGTCACAAAATTGTAATAAGGTTCCAGCCGGGCTGAGATACACAGGTTGTCAAGAATATATATATCCTGCAACAATCTGAATATGAGTAATTCCCGGTTTGGCTCAAGGTAATCCGGATGTTTAAATGTCGTCGACCTGGAATTGTACAGGTCCCCTCCATGGTTGGAAATGTATTTATCTCCATTCCAGTAACTAATCATCAGATCAAACAGTTTGGTTTTAAGTGCCAGATTCAGATAGAAAGCGTATCCTTCCCGGTAGGCATCCCGTTTTTCAAAAGACAGATCATCGTATACCACCAGGTAATCGTCCGTTTTAATGCCATGAAAAAATGAACTTTCCGGAAATTTCAGGTATCCGCTTATCCCGAAGGTTGTGTTAAATACGGTTTTAATCGGAAGGGGTGACACATCGATCTGACCTCCCCGGTGCATCCCAAAGATCTGGAAGGGTATCTCAAGATCAAACCGCTCGTGTTCCAGAAGCCGATATTTTGTCACCAGCCCCCCGGATAGTTCTTCCTGGTCGGGGTCTCCTTCGTACAGCATGTTCTCCCAGTTTATCCATAGATCGGCAAGAAACCGTTCCCTGTTGTAAATCACCTGAACACCATTTTCAAGCCGGTTTGTCATGACCCGTTCAAAATCATAGATCGGTTCGATCAACTGGTGTTCCAGGTTTCCATGCAATGTCCCAAAAAGAAAACGAAGGGACTTCCACCCGATATCAACGGTAAATGTTGGAGCAACCTTTGAGTATTTGTTGGTGCCAAAATCTTTCCATGCAAAAACGCCGGCTGAAATGCTGACCTGTTCAGCAGGGAAAAAGACCAGCTCAGGCATGATCTGGTAGCCAAACAGTGTGTATCCATCGGCAATCCTGTCGAAATACTCGTTGTTCTTGGTAAAACCCAGAGTGGTGAGATTGATATAGATATCATTCTTCTTCTCAGCCTGATAGGTCGCCGGAAGATAAAATGGCTGATTGTTCAACTGAGCGAATGATTTTGCCGATATCAACGGGATGAACAACAGGAAAAGGAACAACCACCGGGCTGGTTGTTTCCGGGTTGTATTTTTTCTTTTACGCCTTTTAACAATCATTGCAATAATACCAAAGTGAAACACCAAATCCTCACAAAATCATTCAGATAAAAATTTCAAAAATATACGGTTTAATCTTTAAATTCAAGCCGCCAGATCAATCCCCCTTTATTCCCCCTTCACCAAGGGGGATGGGTTCTATTTAATTCTTCAATTGTCTCCTTTTTACCAAAAGCCCCGTAGGGTGGCGTAGTCATGTATGCTGCTGATCCCTACCTGGGATTACGTCTTTGGCATAATATAGTAATAGGCGACTTAAAAAGTCGCCCTACATTGTATAATTATTTACCGAAACCTTACGGTTAAACCGATAGTATGTAGGTCGACTCTCTTGCCGAAGGCATTCCTATGGAAGAGTCGACTAAAGATCATAAAAATATATGCAAATTAAACATTTTAAAATGTTACCTATATTCTGAAGAACTACATGACTATCGGATCGTTCTCCAGATCATTGATTAACCAACCCTGCAGGGGTTGAATTATTCAACCCCATTCGGGGTTGCCGCTTATTCTCATTTTCATACCCGGCACTACGCCCTGACAAAATCCTGCCTTCGGCAGGCAAGCGTCAGGGCTTGTACCGGGTTATTCATTATTGAATCCTAAACGGATTCTTTAGAAACACATGGCGGATCGTTCTCAAAAGCGCTCTGACAACCCCAAACGACTCGGAGAGTCGTTCTCCATAAAATAAAGTACTAAGCAACAGATTACTGCTGTATACCCACAAACCGCCACGGTTTATTTTTCCATGGTTCACCTGCATAATCAATCCCTATTCTTTTTTTACTGATTATATCATACTTTGCTATTGAATGTTCAAGCCAGATCCGGTTCGATCTTGCCAGGTCCTCTCCATAGAATGATTTGTCTATCTGCAATCCCCGGGTTAATTTTCCAGGTCCGTCAAATCCTTCAACCGCCCGTATCAACACAGCCTGGGGAGTGTCCTGTTCTCCGGTAACAAAATTAAGCATCCAATACATGCCATAGATCAGGTAGACGTAAATTTTACCTCCTGCATGATACATGACCTCGGTCCGGTTCGTCCTCCCTTTGCTTGCATGACAGGCAAGGTCTTCTTTTCCGCGATATGCTTCCACTTCAAGGATTGTATACCTGTAAAGGGAGCCATTGTTGAATTGCCTCACCAATGATTTTCCCGGCAGTTCCGGGGCAACATCCAGGACATCCCTGATAAAAAAATTGTGCTCCAGTCGCTCTCTCTTCATGCGTTCTCCGGGCTTCAGTAGTCAATTTTATCTTCCTTTTCAGCCCACATCTGAAAGGCACGCTTACCCTCCTCTTGCAGCATTTGTGTTGCCGGGATCATCCGGCTCTTTTCCGGTTTCATCAGTTGCTGATGGATAAGCAGGTCATCAAATCCCGTTTCTCTGGCATCCATGCGGGTATTTGCATACACAATACGATCTATACGAGCCCAGTAAATAGCCGAAAGGCACATCGGGCAGGGTTCACAGGAACAATAGATGGTACAACCGTTCAGGTCAAAGGTATTGAACTTTTCGGCTGCTTCTCTGATAACATTGATCTCCGCATGGGCTGTCGGATCGTTGGATGAAATGACCCGGTTTCCTGCACTGCAGATGATCACATCATCCTTTGTAAGAACAGCACCAAAAGGTCCGTCACCATTCTCCACATTGTTTTCGGATATTCTGATCGCCTGCTGCAAAAATTTTTCATCCGTGTTCATCTTTCCAACTTTTGAACCTTAAATTAAACAATAAACTATAACCATTTATTATCCCTGGCAAAAAGAAAGAGGGAATAAAAATAGGAGAAAAACGTGGCACCTGCATGGGTTTCGAGGGTATCTTCATTCAACATGGATAAGAGAGCGATGAAAAGAAACATCATAAACCAATAATCGTTTTGCTTGTGTTCATAAAAAACCGGATATATTAATGCAACCATACAGATCAGAAAACCAAAAAGGCCAAAGGTGATAAAGAACGTGATGTACTGGTTATGTGCGCGTAACCTCCACTGGTCGCTCAGTAACGAATCATTTTCATCATATTGTTCATCGAACGCTTTCTGGAGATCACCCGTACCCACACCAAAAAAGAAATGATCCCCTATTATCTGGAATGCGGTCCGTAGATATTCAATCCTCTGTGTAACCGAATGACCGCTGGGATTACCCTCTTTCCGGTATACATCGATTTGCCAGATCAATTGATACAACTGGTATTCCAATCCACTCCCATGCCAGTACCTGTAATTGGTAATCCCCTGTTGGATGCGCTGAACATCCTCACCGGTCAGGTATGATATCCCAACAGAATCTTTCCTCAGCCCTTTTGAGGTCAGGTACCGGATCAGGGTGTATTTCAGGTACTGTTCCCGTTCGTCCAGTCCGGTATAATCGTACCCGCTCCTATTATTCCACTCCTCTGCCAACTCCTTTTCGCAAACATACATCCATATATAGTTCCCATTCTCCACCTGCTTGTTCTGAAAATTGTGTTCGTATGGATTTCCGTTTGCCGTGAACTGTGCAACACTCTCCGGATCGGGTTCATCAATCCGGTAAAATTGAATGATCGCTCTGCTGATAAGGGCAATAATGATTAACGGTAGCGTAACCAGTGCAATGATCAGGAAATACTTTAACATAAAATTAGTCAGTCTGCGAATCATTATCAGTGAAAAAACAAAACCAACGATCAGAAGAATAAGAATTCCGGTCAGGGATTGCAGTATGAAAACGAAAACAACGAGCCAAACAAGGAGGATCGAATAGGCAATTATCTCAATTTTTTTGTTCTGTTTATGGAATGCATACAACAAATATCCCAATGAAAAGATGGCAATATTAATCAGCAAACTGAACCGGATGTGTGATATAAAAACAGAGATATCCCTGATGTCATCAATTGCTTCACCCGAATAGCCAAGCAGGATAAAGCTACTAACCAGGGATCCAACCGTAACGCCAGCCACAAAAAAGAGAATGATCGTCTTCAATTGACCGGTTGTAACCGACCGTGAAGTTCCCATGATCAGGGGAAGGGCTAATAGGGGCGATTTAATCCGGATATCCTTGAATGCATACTGAAAATCGGTTGTGTTGAGCAACCAGATAAGGTGAACCAGAATGAGGGTGCTAAAAATAAGAATGCTATTCCGTTGTTGCAGTATCCGCTGTTTGCGTTTAAAATCCCCTTCAAGGATCCAGTTTCCCAGCAGGATGAATATGGCAACACTCATCCCAAATTTAGACAGTGGCAGGCAAATCCCCAAAAGAATAAGTCCTGCAAAATATATGTTATCATGATTAAATATCCTGTGCCGGAACATAAAACGGGATTTATCAATCAGGCCCCAAGTTACAGATAAAATGGTACAGATAAAATATTCGCAATATTGTTGTATTAATAAAAATAATTGTATTTTTGCAGACCACAAATTCAAGGGATTCAGAAAATTATATTCTGACAGTTATTAAAACGCAGGAAGAAAGTGGATACTACAAGTTATAAGACGGTTTCAGCCAACAAAGCAACGGTCAACAAAGAGTGGGTTATTGTAGATGCAAAGGATCAGGTTCTGGGAAGATTGGCATCGGTTGTTGCTATGGTGTTAAGGGGGAAGCACAAACCCAGTTACACACCGCACGTCGATTGTGGAGATAATGTTGTTGTGATCAATGCCGAGAAGGTCCGTCTTACGGGCAAGAAGTGGACTGATAAGCAGTATTTCAGTCATTCCGGTTATCCCGGAAGTCAGAAAAAAACCAGTCCGGAAGAGTTGCGTGCCAGGAAACCCACTGCTGTGGTTGAAAAAGCTGTTAAAGGGATGCTTCCAAGGAACCGGCTTGGCAGGTCGTTGTTCAGAAACCTTCATGTTTATACCGGTCCGGATCATCCACATGAAGCCCAACAACCAAGGCAAATCAATTTAAATTCTATTAAATAATCAGGTATGGAAGTGATCAGTTCTACCGGAAGAAGGAAAGCTGCGATTGCAAGAGTATATATCAGTAAAGGCAAAGGAAAAATAACAATCAACAACAGAGATTTTGAAGATTATTTTGGTACCAAACAATTACAATATGTTGTTCAGCAACCATTAAACCTACTTGAAGCAAAGGATAAATACGACATAAAAGTTAACCTTGACGGCGGAGGGTTTAAGGGTCAGGCTGAAGCCCTGCGACTTGGCATTGCCAGGGGGTTGGTGATGATCAATCCCGAAGATAAACCGAAGCTTCGTGCCAATGGATTCCTTACCAGGGATCCACGCGAAGTGGAACGGAAAAAACCTGGTCAACCAAAGGCACGCAAAAGATTCCAGTTTAGCAAACGCTAACACCGGGTAAGTTTAGTATCTAAATCATCAGGACTTCCATGGTTGAGTTTTCGGAGCTACCTGGTGATTGACAAATCAAGAAAGTAAACTTAAATTTATTTCATACATGTCAAGAACAAATTTTAAAGAGTTGCTCGATGCAGGAGTTCATTTCGGGCATCTGAAGAGGAAATGGAACCCAAACATGGCTCCCTACATCTTTATGGAGCGAAATGGAATTCATATCATCGATCTGGAAAAGACGGTTGCAAAAATTGATGAGGCAGCAGCCGCTATGAAACAAATAGCCAAATCGGGCAGGAAAATACTGTTCGTTGCTACCAAAAAACAGGCAAAGGAGATCGTTGCTGAAAAAGTAAAAAATATTAATATGCCTTATGTTACCGAGCGGTGGCCCGGTGGCATGCTGACCAACTTCCCAACCATCCGGAAAGCGGTCAAGAAAATGGCTTCCATCGACAAGATGGCATCAGAAGGGACCTTTGCCAACCTTTCAAAGCGGGAGAAACTCCAGATCACCAGACAGCGGGCAAAACTGGAAAAAAACCTTGGCAGTATTTCCGATCTTACACGCCTTCCAGCTGCCCTGTTTGTTGTCGATGTTTCCAAAGAATACATTGCCGTCAGGGAGGCAAAACGATTAACTATTCCTGTCTTCGGTATGGTGGATACCAATTCCGACCCTACCTCCATCGATTTTCCAGTTCCCTCTAACGATGATGCGTCAAAATCGATAGCATTGATCGTAGATATCCTTGCAAACGCGATTCAGGAAGGTCTTGAAGAGAGAAAAATGGAAAAGGAGAAAGAGATACCCTCCAAAGAAAAAAAATTGGATAAGAAACCGAAAGATGAAAAGACGCAGGAAAAAGAGAGCAGTGCAAAAGGTGTAGAAGAGAAGGAAACGGCTGATAGTAAAAAAGTTGAATCCAAAGGCGAAGAGGAAGAGAAGGCAGATACAGAAGAAGTTGTAGAGGAGGAGGAAACGGCTGATAGTAAAAACCCTGAATCCAAAAGTGAAGGGGAAGAGAAGGCAGATACAGAAAATGATGAAGAACGAATCGAAAAATTAAACTAACGTAAATAACATGGGCCAAATTACAGCAGCTGAAGTTAGTAAACTCAGAAAAGCAACAGGAGCCGGCATGATGGATTGTAAAAGAGCTCTTGAAGATACCAATGGTGACTTTAATAAAGCGATTGAAATAATCAGGAAAAAAGGACAGTTGATTGCCAGCAAACGTGCCGACCGCGAGGCTGGAGAAGGTGTTGTTCTTGCTAAAGTTACCGATGACCGGAAAAGGGGAGCCATGATCGTCCTGAATTGCGAAACTGATTTTGTGGCTAAAAACGAAAACTTTATTGGTCTTGCACAATCCATTCTCGATAAAGCGATCCATGATAATCCTTCAACACTTGATGAATTGAAAAGGATCCAACTCACCGACAGGACTGTCGAAGAGACCGTGATTGAACAGGTAGGGATCATTGGAGAAAAACTTGATCTTTCCTATTACGAAAAAATCGAAGCACCGGTTGTTGTTACTTACATACATCCCGGGAATAAGCTGGCATCCATGGTGGGCTTGAATCTCGAGAATGCCGATGCCCAGGTTGTAAAAGATGTGGCCATGCAAATTGCTGCAATGAATCCGGTAGCGATTGATAAAGAAGATGTCCCCCAGGAAGTGATCGATAAAGAGATCGAGATCGGGAAAGAGCAGGCACAAAGAGAGGGGAAACCCGAAAACCTGCTGGAGAAAATTGCTATGGGTAAACTGGGTAAATTTTATAAGCAGAGTACACTGCTCAACCAGGAATTCATTAAAGACAATAAAAAAACGGTCAGGCAATATCTGCAGGATGCTGATAAAGAGCTAACAGTGACCGCTTTTGCCCGGTTCTCCCTGAACGACTAATGTAACAATTTCCCACTGTGTAACATCATAATAGGCCCGTTTCATCTGGCTTACTTCATATTGGTTGTATCAAAAGTCTGAAAGAGCGTCATTTTGTCCGCCAGTCGTTCATTTCTTCATTATTTAGGTGACTGTTTTTTATTTTCTATTAATACTTTAAATAGAAAAATTCAACCCCGTAAGGGTTGTAGTTGCCTCGTACATCTTAACCACCGGTTCACACCGGTGGTTATTACCTTCGGTGAGTTCCGCTTCGCTCCGGTTCATTATTCTACCCCTATACCTTTAGATGGGTAATACGAATTCGGTAGAAGAACCTGGAATAAAATCTACCTTCAGATATTTATTTGATATATGGAATCTTCTCCTTCTTTTTCCCTAAATTCGTTACTTCTTGTTATTCTCATAATATTATGATCCAATACAAAAGAGTATTGCTGAAGTTAAGTGGTGAGGCGCTTATGGGAGATAAGCC
>CAYMFM010000037.1:0-6287 GCA_964389685.1 uncultured Rikenellaceae bacterium | reverse complement strand
AATACAAAAGAGTATTGCTGAAGTTAAGTGGTGAGGCGCTTATGGGAGATAAGCCATATGGTCTTGATGTCCAGCGCCTGACAGAATATGCTAAACAGGTTAAAGCGGTTGCCGATCTTGGAGTGCAAACAGCCATTGTCATTGGTGGAGGAAATATTTTCAGGGGATTAAAAGGAGCGGGGGAAGGATACGACCGGGTAAAGGGTGACCAGATGGGTATGCTGGCAACGGTTATCAACGGGCTTGCCCTTCATTCTGCCCTGGAACGTTTGGGTGTGAATGCCAAAATGATGACCGCCATCAGGATGGAGCCTGTCGGAGAAGCTTACAGCCAGTCGCGGGCTGTTGAAGAACTCACCCGGGGAAACGTGATCATCTTTACCGGCGGAACCGGTAATCCTTATTTTACAACCGATACTGCTGCAGCCCTGCGAGCCGTTGAAATCAAAGCCGATGTACTGCTGAAAGGAACACGCGTTGATGGGGTTTATTCTGCTGACCCGGAAAAAGTGAAGGATGCCATACGATTTGACGAAATAACCTTCGATTTGGCATATAAGAAAAATTTAAAAATCATGGACCTGACGGCGTTTACTCTCTGCAGGGAAAACAACCTTCCCATCGTGGTTTTCGACATGAACCTGCAAGGGAATCTTCTAAAAATAGTCCGGGGTGAGAGGATCGGGACAATCGTCAGCAATTGATTCATCTTTCGTAATACATTTTTGATTTTTTCGATTTTTATTAAATTTGTTTCTTCCGGGATCATTCAGTTCAATCATTAACTAATCCGATAATCATGAATGAAGAAGTTGATTTTTGCTTAATGGAAACCGAAGAGAGAATGGAGAATACCATTAAGCACCTTGAAGGAGAACTTAGGAAAATCAGGGCCGGAAAAGCAACTCCCAGCATGCTTGACGGTGTTTTTGTTGATTACTATGGAACCTCCACCCCACTGAACCAGGTATCAAACATCAGTACACCTGACCCGAAGTCAATCCTTATTCAACCCTGGGAGAAGAATATGCTTTCACCTATAGAAAAAGCAATCCTGGCAGCTAACATCGGGCTAACTCCCATAAATAATGGAGAGATTATCCGTATTACGGTACCTGCACTAACGGAAGAGAGACGAATGCAACTGGTAAAACAGGTGAAAACGGAAGGAGAAAATGCAAAAATCAGCCTCCGCAATTCGAGGAAATGGGCAAATGATGAACTCAAACGAATGCAAAAAGAGGGATTATCAGAGGACCTGGAAAAAAACGCTGAAGATGAAGTTCAAAAAATGACCGACCAGTACACTGAAAAGATTGATTCCATCCTGGAAATTAAAGAGGCCGATATTATGAAAATCTGAAGGGCTATTTGATTTGCTTTGCTTTCCACTGATTGTATTCTTTCACCATACTCCCGATATCATCGTATTGGATTTCCTCTTTTAACAAGCGGTCTGATAACTCCTTGTAATCCTTAAAATATTCTGCCAGTTCTATCCTGAACCGTTCCGGATCGAGCCGGTAAATCTGATCTTCCATCATGAGATAGAAGAGTGGCATTTTCAAAGGATCCGGATCTTCCGCTTCAATTTCTACCAGGGCATCCGGATCATTTCCGTTAGTCCCTTCCCACTCAAATGAATAATCCAGATACATCTTTACATAACCGTTCACCACCCGTTGTAACAAATAATGTCCATTGTCAATCTCAACTTTTTCGTAATACCTTCCCGGAACACAGAGGGCCTGTATCTCTTTTACTTTCACCTTACGAAATTCCTCCTTATCCTTCAATTGTATCCGGATCTTTTTCATGTGTGAGTAATCATCCTGAATCTCCACAGAACATCGAATAGTATCACCTTCATTATTAATCATATAACACCTCGAACATGGCTTTTTCGGTAGTTGCCCGAAGAGTGATAATGCAAGCACAAACCATGAAATGAGTGTTAATATTGCTCTGTTAGTGGTCATCACTCGATGCTTTGAACTAAATATACAAAAAAAATCGAGTATTGTAAAATTAATGAACATAATAAGAGACTCCTTCCGTGCAATTACGGCACATTGGTATCTCCTTTCGGTTTCGTAAAAGTTTTGTTCTGAAGGTCATGTATGGAATGTTTTTCCAGATATCGACAAAGGGTTGTTGTCGAATATTTCCCATTACATGATCTCCATCCGTATCGAAACAACATGGAAGCACTTTCCCATCCCATGTTATTACTGCTTTGCTCCAGCACTGCCAGCAATGATTTTTTAGCGGACTGTTGATCAGAAACTTGCCATTGTTGTTTTTCCTGTATCTGGTATATTGCTCTTCAGGCATTAACGGATTACCATTCTCAAAATCATGAAACATGGCTGTTTTGATTTCCACTCCATCTGCACCTACCCTCTGGCCCCATTTCCTGATATCTTCTATCTGATGCTGGTTATGGCTGAAAACCAAAAACTGGATAATGATAACAGGCGTGTTGGATCGGAGTGTTTTTTTCCATCCGACCAGTGCTTCAATACCCTCCTTAACCTTATCCAGGTTACCGCCAACCCGGTATTTTTCATACACCGGTTGATCCAATCCATCCATTGAGATAATGATCCTATCGAGCCCTGATTCAACCACCTTTTTTGCCCTATCCGGATCCAGGAATTGTCCATTGGTGGATGTCATGGTATGAAATCGTTTTTGCCGCGCTTTCTTTATCATCTCAAACAGTTCATGATGGAGAAAAGGCTCTCCCTGAAAATAGAGAATCAAGGAAAAGAGGAACGAGGAACAATCGGAAAGGATTCTGTCAAATGTTGTCATATCCATAAACCCTTTTCCCCTCTTTAACAATCCGCTTCCGCTCCTGCATTCCGGGCAACTCAAATTACAGTGGTTTGTCAGCTCAAGGGAAAGGGTTAACGGGTATCCCAAAAAAACGATTTTCTCCGAAATGCTTGAAATCAGATAGCTGATCACAAGTTTTACAAGGTTCATACTTTTTCTTACCCTAATTGTTCTCAAGAATTCTGAACAGTTCATCCAGCTTAGGGGTGAGTATTATTTCAGTCCGTCTGTTTTTCTGTCTTGATTCGGGTGTTTTTGCTGGGTCAACCGGCATGAATTCTCCTCTGCCAGCGGCAATTAATCGTTGCGGGTTAATGGTTGATCCATCCAACAGTATCCTGACAATTGCCGTTGCCCGTTTAACACTCAGGTCCCAGTTATCTTTAATGGGGCCCCCGGAAGTTATATAGGGAACATCATCCGTGTGTCCCTCGATCATAATGTTTATATCAGGATTAGCTTCCAGCACCCTGGCCAGTTTTTTAAGTGCATTTACTCCTTTCTGGTCAACTTCATAGCTTCCGGTTTTAAAGAGAAGCTGCTCCTCCAGAGAAACATATACTTTCCCGTTCTTCAGGGCAACAGTAAGTCCGTCGTTTTCAAATCCCAGCAGTGCAGCAGATACTTTTTCTTTCAATGCATTAACAACAGAATCTTTTCTATTCAGGATATCTTCCAGTTCGATCAACCGTGCATTTCGCTCAGCCAGTTCAAACTGAAGCTCGTCAAGATTTATTTTCTTGGTATTTAATGTTTGCTCCAGCTGCCGGAGCTCATCCTCTTTTGCCATCAACTCCTCCTGGGTTGTCTGCAACTCTTTTAGCAATCGTCTGGTTTCCTTGACATTTCCTTTGATCAGCTCTTCCTGAGCTGTCTGCAGGTCAAAATATCTTCGCTTTAGCAAGTTATAATCCTTCTGTAACTGAGAGAGTTCATTCTTTTTTGCATCTACCTCTTCCTGCAATGCGGAAACGCTTTTTTTCAGTTCAGCCAGCTGGGACTTCATTTCCGTGCTATTCACCGAGAGTTTCTGATTCTCAGCTTTCAACAGATCTCTTTCATCAAGGTATTTCTGACTGGTTTCCTGCAGATCCTTATATTGTTTTGTAGATACACAGGATAGGGATAAGAGGCAAATAAGGACAAAAGAGATCAGGGGTTTTGTATGGATGAACATTACGAGACGAATTAATAGTTTTACCTTTCCCGTCATTCTGATTCACGGGTATGGACAAAGATATGAAATTCCATTGAGCTGGTAACTATCTTCGATCCAACTGAATATTTATTACTATCTTTGCATTACTAAGGTATAAACAGCTCTACAGGATGGGAAAGGAGCCCTTTGGAATGTTACATAAGATTGATTCTCCATCGGACCTCAGAAGGCTGCAGAAGGATGAATTGATCCAGGTATGCTCTGAGTTGCGGGAATTTATCATCGACGTTGTATGCTCAAATCCGGGGCATTTTGGTGCCAGCCTGGGAGTGGTGGAATTAACGGTTGCCCTTCACTATGTCTTCAATACACCGGAGGATCTGCTCATCTGGGATGTTGGTCACCAGGCATACGGACATAAGATCCTTACCGGCAGGCGAGATGTATTCGATACCAACAGGAAATATAAAGGAATCAGTGGTTTTCCAAAACCATCCGAGAGTATATATGATGCGTTTGGGGTAGGTCACTCCTCTACTTCCATTTCTGCTGCTCTGGGAATGGCTGAAGCATGCAAACAAAAAGGTGAAGAGCGTCAGATTGTTGCCGTTATTGGAGATGGTGCTATGACAGCCGGTCTGGCATTTGAGGGATTGAACAACGCCGGTATTCAGAAATCAAACCTGCTGGTTATCCTTAATGACAACAACATTGCTATTGATCCAAATGTAGGTGCTCTGAAGGAGTATTTGCTGGATATAACAACCTCTCCTACCTACAACAGGATTAAGGATGATATCTGGCGTTTACTTGGGACGATCAGTAAGTTAGGACCGAACACCCAGTCTCTTGCACAAAAGTTGGAACATGGACTGAAGGCTACATTCCTGAAGCACAGCAACCTTTTTGAATCATTAAATTTCAGGTATTTTGGACCTGTTGACGGGCATGATCTGCTTCACCTTGTTCAGGTATTATCAGACCTAAAACGAATCCCCGGTCCTAAGATCCTCCATTGCAGGACCATTAAGGGCAAAGGGTTCAAACAGGCGGAAGAAAACCAGACCCGGTTTCATGCTCCGGGAAAGTTTGATAAAAAAACCGGAGAGATCCTGGCGATACACAGTGATAAACCCGAGCCTCCAAAATATCAGGATGTGTTCGGTCATACCATTGTCGAGCTGGCCAGAAAAAATAAAAAAATTGTCGGGATAACACCGGCGATGCCAACCGGTTCATCCCTGAACATTATGATGAAGGAAATTCCGGAACGGGCATTTGATGTTGGCATCGCAGAGCAGCACGCTGTAACCTATTCCGCCGGATTGGCTATGCAGGGCATGATCCCGTTTTGCAATATCTATTCCACCTTTATGCAGAGGGCATACGACCAGGTTATCCATGATGTCGCCCTTCAAAACCTCCATGTGGTTTTCTGTCTTGACCGTGGAGGATTAGTCGGCAGTGACGGAGCCACACATCATGGTGTTTTTGACCTGGCCTATTTCAGATGTATTCCAAATATGACGGTGAGTGCACCAATGAACGAGCAGGAATTAAGGAACCTCATGTATACTGCACAGCTTGACAATAAGGGGCCTTTTGCGATTCGTTACCCCCGGGGACGGGGTGTAATACCCGACTGGCAGAAACCAATGCAGGAAATCGAAGTGGGCACAGGCAGGCTGATCCGGGACGGAGATGACCTGGCCATTCTCTCCATTGGGCATATCGGTAATTTGGTAACAGAAGCCATTGAAAAGCTGGCAAAAAATAATATCTCCGTCGCTCACTATGATATGAGGTTTGTCAAACCCATCGATGAAAATCTACTGCATCAGGTTGGCAAGAAATTTAAAAAGATCATTACCGTTGAAGATGGAACCATTATTGGAGGGCTGGGGTCAGCAGTTCTTGAATTCTTTGCAGACCATAACTACCAGCTCCAGGTCACCCGGCTGGGAGTACCGGACCATTTTATCGATCAGGGAAGCCAGCAATTGCTTTACAAAGAATGTGGGTATGATGTACAGGGTATCTGTCAGGCAGTGAAAGCTTTGGTGAAACCCGGGATACTATCCAATGCAGGGTAGGTACCCACCCTGAAACATTTTGTACAACGAAAACAAATCCATATATTCGCAATCCGTAGAAAAAAGTTGATTGGAAAATAGTAATCTGTTCTGGAAAGAGATACTTTTTACTTTAACCTTTTTACTTTTATCTTGTCCCTGCCCAGGTGAGGGCTGCCCGTAAATAAATTGTCTGGTAGACAATTTTAGGGCAG
>CAYMFM010000036.1:8441-37726 GCA_964389685.1 uncultured Rikenellaceae bacterium | reverse complement strand
ACCAGGGTCCGATTGTTGTCATGATTGAAAACTACCGTACCGGTCTGCTCTGGGACCTCTTCATGACATGCGGGGAAGTGCAAAACGGACTCGAGGACCTGGGATTCAGCTTCCAGGATCAATAATAAACCGATCCGTCACCGTAGAGTATTGTTTGGAGAGAAATCTGGAGAGCGACCCTGCCTCGTCGGCAGGCAGGTTTCCAAGTCGCTCCTGTTCCGCCAGGCGGATCAATAAAAAACGACTCGAGTCGTTCTCCAGAAATAAAAAAAATCGACCCGCTGGGTCGAAACGACTCGGAGAGTCGTTCTCCATATAAAAAATGGGGAAAAAAGAAATATACCGACGAAACTTACCGCACTTTCATTTAAAAAATCAAACCTATTCCATTACCTGGATGCTTGCTGGTGCTTTACCAGGAAAGGTCCTCAATAATCTGAAGTTGGAATATGTCCACTTGAAATCTTCTGATCCTGAATCTACTATTAACAAAAAAGAAACTCTTAAAACACACAGACGCAAATACCTAAACCACTTTGATGATAACCTTCACTCCATAAAAGCAAGTAATTATTTCCTTAGGATGCCAAAAATTGCTCAAATAGTAGCTGATTCAATCCATTTTTGGGATGCAAAAAGATATGACCTAATAGCATATTGTATCATGCCGAACCACGTGCATTCTGTTCTAACAACTTATAAGAAGGATGATCAAGGAAAATCAATATATTTACAGGACGTTTTGGAATCTGTTAAAAAATTCAGTGCAAGAGAATGTAACAAAGCACTAAACCGGAGAGGGAAATTTTGGCAGCATGAAAGTTTTGACCGGATCATAAGGGATCGGGAAGATTTATATTGGACATTATCTTATGTTCTTGAAAATCCTGTTAAAGCCGGCTATTGTAAATCCTGGGAAGAATACAAATGGAACTATATAAAACCTGAATTTGAGGATTACCTATAGTGCAATTCAAGTTAATTAATTTATTATGAAAAACACTCTAATCATTGCATTCATCATCCTGGTTATTGCCGGCTGTGCAGAACCGGGAAAGCAAGTAACCCCACCCAACATCATTTTCATCATGTCTGATGACCATGCCTACCAGGCAATCGGTGCGTACGGACATCCCATCAGTAAACTGGCTCCAACACCCAATATCGACAGGATTGCACAGGAGGGCATGATGTTTCACAATATGTTTGTCGCCAATTCAATATGCGGACCCAGCCGGGCAACCATCATCACCGGCAAGTTCAGCCATAAAAACGGCTTCAGGAACAATGGTGACCTGTTTGATGCAAACCAGCCCACCCTCCCAAAATACCTGCAAGAGGCAGGTTATCAGACCGCCGTTGTAGGGAAATGGCACCTGAAATCCACTCCCCAGGGCTTCGATTACTGGTGTGTATTGCCGGGACAGGGCCGGTACTACAATCCCGATTTCCTGACAGAAAATGATACGATCCAGATCGAAGGTTATGTTACGGATATCATTACCGACCTGGCTATCGAGTGGCTGGATCAGAAGAGGGATCAGTCCAAACCGTTTCTGTTGCTTTACCAGCATAAAGCACCACACCGCGAATGGCTTCCACCGGAAGAATACCTCGACTATTACCACAATGTTACTTTTCCAGAACCTCCCAATCTTTTCGATACCCATGAGAACATGGGAACGGCTGCCAGGGATGCGGAAATGTTAATCAGTGAACACATGGCACTCAGCATGGACAATAAAATCCAGCCAGAGATCCTTGAAGAAAAAGAGTTTAAGCCGTTCCTGAACTGGTACCACAGCAATTACTATGAAAATCTAGACAGGATGAATTCATCGCAAAGAGAAAGCTGGGAGAACATCTATGGCCCCATTAATGAAGCATTCAGGGAAAATACACCGGAAGAAGATGAGTTGACCCGCTGGAAATACCAGCGGTATCTGCAGGATTACCTCGGGTGCATCAAATCGGTGGATGACAATGTCGGACGTATTCTTGATTACCTGAGAGAAAACGGCCTGGAGGAGAATACCATTGTGGTATATACTTCAGACCAGGGATTCTACCTTGGAGAGCATGGCTGGTTCGACAAGCGGTTTATGTATGAGGAGTCGTTCCAGACACCCCTGCTCGTGAAATACCCCGTAATCATTCCAGCCGGTACAACCACCGATAAGTTTGCCCAGAATATTGACTTTGCCCCTACCTTCCTGGAACTGGCAAATGTGGAGATACCGAAAGATATGCAGGGCGTCTCCCTGGTTCCTGTTTTAAAAGGTGAAGAACCGGAGGAGTGGAGAACATCCCTCTATTATCATTATTATGAGTTTCCCAGTATCCATATGGCTAAAAGGCACTACGGGATCCGGACCGAACGGTATAAACTGATCCATTTCTACAATGACATTGACGAATGGGAGTTGTACGACCTCAGGAATGACCCATCAGAAATGCACAACCTGATCGACCACCCGGATTACCAGGAAATAAAAAATGATCTTCACCGCCAGCTGGATAGCCTGATGATGCTGTATGATGAACCTCCGATTGAAGCGTGGCGGGATGAATAATCCAATGGTTTACCCCGTGAAATCCTGCATAGCAGGAGTGACATAGTCACTATTTCACAGGGTCATGTAATGGTCATACAATTGTCATACCTACCTGCCGGGTTCCCCGCCGTAACCGCCTTGGCGGTAGAGGAGGGCAGGCAAAGCAATGGTCAGAATGGTCATTTGATCCGCCTGGCGGATCGTTATTTATAGTTATTGGGTTATGCCATAGGCATCACTCTGTGATTAAGTACCTTATTGAACCTTTGACTTTCAGGTATTAATACCCTTTAAAAAAGCATCCCTGAAGGGGATAAATAATGAATAACCCCGGGTAATCATGCTTTAGCATGAGCAACCCGGGACTACCAACCTCTGGCCCCTACGGGATCATTACGATCAAATTACCCGTCAAGCGGACTATAGCCGCTAGACGGGAGAGAGAATACCAACCATTACTCACTGAAAAAGCACGGATACCTCGCTGTCGGCATAACCAATCCGGACCGCTTTCGCTTCAATGGTATCATTCGCTGAATACGGTATGGAAGCATGATAGATAATCCATTTCTCCCCAGATGGATATTTCCACAACAGGGTAGCATCCGGGACATCTGAGGTAATGATTAGATCATTTCCTGAAATTGTAAATTCGGGCTCGTCTAATACCGGCTGTTTCCCATCAATAAGCCATTTACTTACCAGTTCGCTTTCTCTATATCTTCCCAGGTCGTTTGTTTCTATTATCCAGTTATCCAACAGATCCCTGAAGAAAAGAAGGGTATCCCTGTATTGATCATTCCCCGCCAGGTTGTTGATTTCATAGGGATCGATCATCAGTTCATACAATTCTTCTTCCGGCTTATTATCCGCCATCCAGAGTGAGGATACAGGATCCAGTCTGTTCAACCCATCCAGTTCCAGGAGCCTTTGCATCATGGGCATGTTCATGCGGTAAGAATTCGGAATGGCATAGGGAAGAGCAGTATTGAAATTCCGGATGTATTTAAACTCGCGTGACCGGACTGCCCTTACCCTGTCGTACGTTTCATCAAACCGGTCAGCTGATGTAAAAACATACTGCTTTTCCTGTTTTGATTTGAATTCCCCAAGAAATGCCTGGCCCTGCATGTGACCTGGCGGTTTTATCCCGGCCAGGGATAAAACAGTGGGGCCAAAATCGATAAAACTGACCAGGTCTTCGCATCGCTCCGATTCTCCCGCATTACCGGGGAATCGAATAAACAGGGGGATCTTTATCCCCGTCTCATAGAGGGCTCTTTTAAATCGCGGAAAAGGACCACCATTATCACTATAGAAAAAAATGATTGTTTGATCATACAGTCCATCCTCTTTCAATTGTTGAAGCAGCTGTGCAACCTGTTTGTCGAGACGCACCAGGTTGCTGTAGTTAACCGCCAGATCGCGTCGGATAACCGAATCATCCGGGAAAAAGGGTGGTATCCCGATCACCTCCGGTTCCACCAAAAGGGTGCTGTCTCCATTCACCCAGATGCTTGATTCATGGGTAACATTAAAATTAAACACCGCAAAAAAGGGCTGATCTTCTGCCCTGTTCCTCCAGTGGGCATCCCTCCCACTCTCATCCCATGCTGATACCGGAGTTTTGAAGTTGTAATCCTCCTTAGCATTGTTCGTGCAATAATAGCCTGCCATCCGGAGGTATTCGGTAAAGCAGCGAATGTTTTCAGGAACCACCGGCGAATAACTTGGAATACCGATAGCAGGTTGATTTACAGGACTGTACCCATTGTAAGTCCTCATGTTGTGTGTTCCCAGGGTGGTGGGGTACATCCCGGTAATGAGGGCACTTCTCGACGGGGCACAGACCGGAACAGTGGCAAACGCATTTTCAAACACGATTCCTTCGTTGGCAATTCTCTCGAGTGTAGGCAGGTTAACCGTTGAATCCCCGTACATCGGGAAAAAATCACTCCACTGGTCTTCGCAGACGATCCATAAAATATTGGGCGGATCTTGTTCCGATTCTATGGGGTCATTCCTGCAGGATCCTGAACAGAGCAGGATGCTGCTGATTACTAAAACGCTGATTCTAATAACGCTATGTTTCATTCGTTTGTAATTTTAAAAATAAACAATACAATGAATTACCCTGTTATTTACGCAGCAGGAAGCCATCGATACCCACCAGGTAGCCACCGGAATAGCCTGCTGACCGTACATCCTTACCCACCACAATTGTGCATCACCTCCCTATTTCCTGTCAAATGCGGACATATCCTGTACCCGCAGGGAGCCACCCGTCACCCGTGCTTTATCTATTAAGGATTCTGCTTCAATGGACGGTACTCTTGAACGGCCACAGATGCATAATGCTCTTCCAGTTGAGTCTCTATCTCATCGATGATTTCCGGGTACTGTGGTGCGAGGTCGAAATGCTCGCCCGGATCCCGGTGAAGCTGGTACAGCAAGGGTGGGTTGTGCGTGACAAGCGGACCATCAGGGTATGCTGTCTGTGTGATGAAATGTGCTTTCCAGGGGCCCAGCCGGGCGGCATAAACACGGTCGCCACGATAATAGACAAAGAAATCGCGTGGCGATCGTGCTTCTCCCTGTAGTAAGGGAAGGATATTATATCCGTCAAGCTGCCGATCCGGAAGCGATACTCCGCCAAGTGCTGCAGCTGTAGGCAAAAGATCCAACGATGTAACGAACTCATGCGAGGTTATCCCCGAGGGCACTGTACCTGGCCACCATGCGATCATGGGTACACGCATACCCCCTTCCCATGTGGTCCCTTTCCCATCGTACAACAGTCCGGCTGATCCCCCGTTAAACTGCTGGACAAGCCAGGGTCCATTATCACTTGTAAAAATGACGAGCGTATTTCCTGCATTACCGGTCTCACGAATTGCCTTCAGCACCTCCCCCACACTCCAGTCGATCTCTTCCACAACATCCCCGTAAAGTCCGCGTGCACTGGTATCAACAAAACCCGGTGAAGCGAACAAGGGGACATGGGGCATCGTGTGAGCAAGATAGAGAAAGAAAGGTTTTTTTGCATTGTCATGAATAAAACGAACCGCTTCTTCTGTATACCGTTTTGTAAGGGTAGTCTGTTCTGCCGGCCGCTCAATGATCACAGTGTCCCTGATCAGGGGAACGTTCCAGTACGCTGGTTTCCCGTTGCGTGCTGCGATGTGGTCCATGTCGTTCGAATAGGGTATGCCGAAATAACTGTCAAAACCCTGAGCTATTGGAAGAAACTCAGGCAGATGGCCAAGGTGCCACTTCCCGATCGCCATGGTAACGTAATCCCTTTGCTTGAGCACCTCTGCTATGGTAACCTCCTCCGAAGGCAGACCCACCCGGTCATTCGGGAAGAGTACACGTCCCGGTAGAATTCCCCCGACAAGGCCGGTACGAACAGGATATCGACCGGTCATAAGGGCTGCTCGACTGGGAGTACAAACAGATGCTGCTACATAAAATTGCGTAAACCGCATGCCTTCCTGAGCCATCTGATCCAGGCTTGGTGTCCGGATTGTCGGGTGTCCGTAAACAGCAAGATCCCCATACCCCAGATCGTCAGTGAATATGATCACCAGGTTGGGAGGTTGATCCCCGGGTCTGCCCTGCCCCAATGATACGAAACAGAATAAACCGAAAAAAAGGATCAGCAGAGTGCTGTAAAAAACAGGCTGGTATTTCATGGCTTAACGTTTTGTTTTGGTGATTGCATCAGCATTCCCTTAAAGATACTGCTTTTATCCAAGATAACCTTCCTGTTCTGTACAAGATTCCGTATCTTTATCGTAGAGACGCCATGCCTTGCGTCTCTACATTCGGGTCACCGGAAGCACCAGGAACATCAAATTAGCCGAAATAAAACATATCAAACACATTCAACATGATAAAAATTAACGAAAAACGCATCAAAAAAGCCCAGGAATTAATGAAAAAAGAGGGCATGCTTGGAATAATGATCATGAACCACGATGATTTTATCTATTTCTTCAATGACCTTCGTGTACAACCTCGCGCAATCATTCCGGCATCCGGTCCGCCAGTACTGATTGGTTTCAGCGCAGAAGAAGAGGAACTCAAAGATCAGATAGGCGATAAGGAGATCAAAGTATTCAGCCATATCGGAGAACAGATCTCCAATGTCCGGGAAGTATTTCAGGCATTGTTTGAAGGTCCTCCTCCGGGAATGAGTCATCAGGAACGTCCAAAAGTTGGGATGCAGATGTGGTTTCATACACCGGCATTCCTGGTCGATCTGTTTCGCAAAGTAAACAAACAGGTCGTGCTGGTTCCATCCGATCCCGTAATGGATGCACTGAGGATGGTTAAAGATGATGAGGAGATAGAGAAGATGACAACCGCCCAATCCATTGCGGCAAAGGGAATGGATGCTGCCAAAAAGTTGCTCAAACCCGGTATTACCGGCCATGAACTGGCAACGGAAATCACCTATACCATGATGAAAGCCGGATCGGAAGGAACCAGCACACCCATTCACATCAATTCCGGAAAGCGAAGTTGCTGGATTCATGGCACGGTAACCAATGACCCGATACAAAAAGGGGAATTTACGGTTATTGATTTAACACCACAATTTGAAGGGTACTGCTCCAATCTCGCCAGAACATTCATTCTTGGGAAACCGGATGACAAGCAGAAAAAAATCATTGAAGCGTATCTTGAGATCCATGAATCAACGAAAAAGGAACTGAAACCAGGAAACACGGTTTCCAACCTGGATAAACTGGGGAAAGAAATTTGCATGAAATACGAATTGGGTGATTATCACATTAAAGGCATATCACATGGTATCGGATTGAGATTTGAGGAAAACCCTGCTTCAACCATCATCCCGCCCCATAGCAAAACAAAATTCCAGAACAACATGACGGTTACCGTCGGGCATACCATACTGGCTGTCCCTGGTGTTGGCGGTGTGCGCTTTGAGGATGTTTATCACGTTACGGATGGAGGAGGGGAAGTCTTATATCAATACCCGTTCGATTACATTTTATAAAATAGAAATGAAACATCCAAAAGAATAGTAACTGATTTTTAATAAAATAAGATAAAAAGATCTTGATATACAAATTAATTTATTATATTTGTAAAATATAGGAGCGTATGGATACCGTAAATTCGGTCAGGTTGGATTACACTTACCGGTTAAGAATGATCCCGGCGAGTTTCATTAAAAGACTATACTATGAACTTTCTTTTGCCGTTATCCATCCTAGTATCCTTACTATTACTGGAATTTGTATTACTACTTCTCAGGAAAAAAAGAGAATGCAAACCGAAAGAGGAGTCTAAACTCAATCAACTTGATAACCGATTCACATGCATGGAAGTTGAGGATTGCTGGTGTTGCGAATACAACCTTCCCAAAGAGAAAAAGGAGGAGATCCTGAAGGAATTCAGGGAGCTGTGTTGTGGTAAGAGTGTTGAATCGATGTTGAAAAACGAGTGACATTGGAGTCGCTCAAAATATCAGCCTTTTATTATGGAACCTGGATAGTGTGAAAAACTGCAATATTAAAACTCAATAGTAAATTCGGTTTTCTTCCGGTAATGGATAGCACCCCAATGGAATAATAGATCAAACATGAAATCGACCAATTGACCAGATAAATTGATATTCATTAACGATGCATCGATAAACTTTTCCCTGCACCTGAAACCCTGGTTAGTATACCCAATTATTCCATTCGTATATTTTGTTTTTTTCTTTTACCGGCAAACCTTATATTGAACCATTCTCTTTACGGATTATTTTTATCCGGGATCCGGATGGTAAGATTACCGGGTTTACGGCAGACTATGAAGGTGTGGCTTATACAACCAATAAAATCAAATAAAATGGTCAAAAGAACGAACTTCTATCTTGTCGTTGCACTAGCAATGACCATTGGCTCCATTTTACAAATTTATGGAACAATCAGGTATCTCACCAGGCATCCGGACGATATGGTCGGTAAAGTCTTATTCATAACTACCAGCGTTTTGTTTGTTTTTATTACTTGCGGATATTATTTACAATGGCGAAATGCAAAGAAGAATAAGCCATAGACTTCTGAAGAAAATATATCTGGTAGTAATACTTTATTTTGTTTTAGGTTCAACCAACAATTCCCAAAGTATATCAAATAAGGAAGCAGCTGAAGAACTCCACATTCTTCAAACAACTCTCAGGGAACTGCATCCGGGTTTAACAATCTACCGGAGCCTGTCAGAGATCACCGCCAAATTTAACAGCCTCTACGCTGTTATAGAGCATTCTGACAGCCTGAAACAGCGTGAATGTTTGTATCACTATAGTGAAATCTGTGGAATGATCCGATGTGGCCATACGGTTGTCTATGCACCGGACCGATTATGTGATCATTACATTCCTTTATCGGTTGAGAGTGATGCTGAAAAACTTTTTGCCACTGGTTGGCTTGACAGCAATATTCTTGTTCAACCAGAATACAGGGAGATTCTGAAAATAGATGGGATAGCTGTTGAGAAAATCCGGAACGCGTTACTGAAACGTATATCCACCGATGGGTATAATGAGGTATCAAAACGGTTTAGCTTTCATTCCGATTTTCCGTTCCTCTATAACAAGTATTTCGATTGTACACCAACAGTTAAACTGGAACTTAAATCATCTTCTGGAGTTACCATTGCCCGGAATATTGCCGCTGTAACTTATGAGGAGATCATGAGGACCCGGCAGGGAGATCAAAAAACTGTTGTGACCAAACGTATTGAGCATGGATCCTGTTATCTGAAACTTCCGACTTTTTATACAAAGGCATTGAAAGCGAACCACATTAAGTATAAATCATACATAAAGGATTTCTTCAGGGAAGCGAACAACAAGAATTGTAAAGAGATAATTATCGATATACGGGGGAACCGGGGAGGAAGCGTTCACATGGCAGGTTATCTCGCTTCGTTTATTATTGATTCAGCATTTACCTTCTTCGATTCGGTTGAACTGAAAAACACCAGAAAGATAACTTACAATCGATATATACAAAAAGATTCTTTCTATCGGTTTCGTAAAATGATCACTCGAGGCAATGAAGAAATGAGATATTACAACATGCATCGAGAGCTGAGAACCCGGAAACCTCATCGGTTAAGCCCACAAAAAGACGTTACAATTGCTGTATTAATCGACCATAAAACATTCTCAGCTGCAACAATGTTTGCAGCACTCCTTAAAGCGAAATCGGATGCAACTTTTATCGGAGAAGAGACAGGAGGAACATGTATTGGAAGTGGGCTAAGTCCGATAAGAATGTCACTTCCCTACAGTAAATTTATTGTAGAAATCCCTTTAGCTTATATTCATTTATCAGTTGAAGGCTTACATGAGGATGAACTATATCGAGGTGTACAACCAGATATTTATAAAAGCTCAGAACCGGGGTTTTAAATATTATCAACATGATCAATAAATTGTTAAATATTGAAAATAACCTTTGATGTAATCAACCTGGATTTGCTAATCATAATTATTTGAGTAATTATGTTTTATGAAAGTGCAGCCATTTATTTTATGAGCGGAACCGGTAACTCCTATCGTGTTTCCAAATGGGCACAAGAGCGGATTGAAAAATGTGGATTTGCCGCTCATGTTCAGTTTACCAGGATGGTCAAAAAAGTGGATCTAATTGAAAAAGAGAACAATAAAATAATTGGGGTTGTATTTCCGACACATGGATTTACCATGCCCTGGGAAATCCTAAAATTTGTATGCCGTTTGCCACTTACAAAATCAACCCACGCTTTCTGTATCGCGACAAGAGCATCGTTAAAAATTGGCCCTGTGGTTTTTCCCGGAATGAGTGGAAGCGGAACATTTGTAGTTGCACTAATATTAGCATTAAAAGGATATAAGGTTCGTGGAGTAATGAGTGTTAATATGCCTTCAAATTGGTTCTTAGCACATCCGATCCAGGGTATTAAAAGACAAAAAGAGATCCTGGAACGTTCAAAAAACAGAGTGACAAATTTCATGTCCAGCGTTTTTTCCGGAAAGAAAGTCTGGTTTACTTTGAATAATCTTTATGAAATAACCGATGGTATCCTACTCTCATTGGTTTCGGTAGGTTATGTTTTCATCGGACGTTTTTTCCATTCCAAGCTGTTTTTGGTAAATTCAAACTGCAATGCATGTGGTATCTGTGTGGACAATTGCCCGTTTGGAGCAATAGAATTGAGAGGTAAAAAGAATCCTAAACCATTCTGGATATATCGCTGTGAGAGTTGTATGAAGTGTGCTTCCATTTGTCCCCGTAATGCAATAGAAATGGGGCAATCATGGGGTATAATTCTTTACTTCATAGCTGTACTCCCGGTTTCATTTTACCTCATAACCTATCTGAGTACCTACTTCCCGGGAATGGCTGATTTAAAAGGAAGCTGGGTAGCTGATTTGATAGACATCCTGTTTTGGTATCCTGCAATTTTTATTTCCTATTTTATTTTTCACCTCCTGAACAGAATTCCGGTTATAAACTGGATATTCTGCCATACAACCCTGACTCACATTAAATCCTGGGGACGTTACAAAGAGCCCGGAACAGATCTCATGACACTTCTTAACAAGAAAAGTAAACAGGTAAGAACAAAAAAATGAAATGATCCAATGATGTATAAGGAATTTATATGTGCCAGGACATAATAAACCAGTATCCAGGGAATGGCATACCAGGAAGGCTAGAGCAGTGCAAACCCGATGAGAATTACAAAAAGACTTGTTAATAAGAATCTAAGGATTTCCATATCTACCTAAGTTTCGGAATTATTCGTATCGAAGAGATTCCACAGGATTTGTCAAAGCAATTTTCAAGGAATGATAGCTAATCGTAGCTATTGCAATGACAAAAGTAATGGCAAAAGAGGATACAAAGATCCAGATTGTGAATGCAGTACGGTACTCAAAATTTTGAAGCCACCGGTTCAGGAAATAGTAGCCAACCGGCCAGGCTATTAGCATCGCCAGAAGGATCCACCGGGTATATTCTTTATATAGCAGTAACAGGATGTTTGAGGCCACCGCTCCGTAAGTTTTCCTGATGCCCATTTCCCTTGTTCGCTGTTCCGTGGCAAAAGAAATTAATCCCAGTAATCCCAGGCAGGAAAGCGCGACAGAGAGGATAGTAAAAATTCCAATCACCTTCCCTGCTGTAAATTCTGTATGATAAAGTTTGTCAAATTCCTGGTCAATAAAAGCGTATTCGAAGGGAAGATAAGGATATACCTCTTTCCAGGTATTTTCTAAAAAGGTGACGATTGAGCCATGATCTTCAGCACTATACTTCACCGTAAGCTGTTTGTACTCTCCCGGAAGAACTTTAAAGGCACATGGTTCAATGGCATGGTGTAATGATCTGAAATTGAAATCCTTTGCAACTCCAATCACCGTACCCATGTTTTGGGAACCCAGCATCGAAAGTTTCTTGCCAATGGGGTATTCCCAACCTAATTCCCTGGTAGCAGATTCATTGATGATATACCCAAGGGTGAAATCTGCCGGAAATTCCGTTGAAAAATCACGCCCTTCCACAATGTCAATTCCATAGGTGTCGAAAAAAATATCGTCTATCCCCATAAACCAGAAACTGTTCCATTCGTCATCCCGCTGACCTTCCCAATAAACCGTTTGATGCCACGGGTCAGAGTTTGGCAGGAAGGTATTTGCAGTGACGGAAAGGATATCAGGGTTTTTCCTGAATTCGTATGTAATAACCTCAGTATTCCTTTTTAATTCATCCTTATATAAAGGAATGGAGATAAGGTGGTCTTTTTCAAACCCGGTATTCCTGTACTGCAACAAATGAAGCTGCTTATAAACCAATATGGCAGAAAGAATCAATGCGATTGAAATAAAAAACTGGAAAACGACAAATATTTTCCGAAGGTTGACAGCCCCCCTGTTCCTGGTAGGTTTTTGGCTGAAAATTTCTGTTGGATTAAACCTTCCAAAATACAGGGCAGGTAAACTTCCGGAAGTAAGTCCCACTATAACGATAACCAGCAATACTTTTGTTATGTCCAAAAGGTCTGTTGCATTGTAAGAGACCATTGAATTGGTTACACGACTGACACCAGGAAGAAGAGCTTCCATCAGCAGAAATCCTATGACAACAGAAATAAGGGTAACCAGGACCGATTCACTCAGAAATTGAACTACAATATTCTTCCGGAACGCCCCCGTAACCATGCGAACACCAATTTCCTTTTTACGCGAGAGGGATTTGGCAATCGAAAGATTCATGAAATTTACACATGCAATAAGCAGAACCAGGAAAGCAACTATGATATAGAGGATCATATACTTATAATCAAGACCCTGTTCCAGGTTCCCGCGGATTATTTCAAGGTGTATTTTATGAATGGGTTGAAAATATATCTTTTCATTGAAACCAAAATTAACGGCATCCTGGTAGTTAGCATCAGCATACTGAATTAGTTTCTTTTTAAACGCTTTTATATCAACTCCTTTGTTTAAAATAAAATAGGTATAATAATTATAAGAGCCCCATCCCCGTGTTTTATTCTCAGGATTCATCCAGGGCTCGAACAGATCATACGGTGCCAGGAATTTAAAATGAAAATGTGAATTGTGAGGAACATCCTCAGCAATACCTGTAATTACCAGATCATGCTGATCATCATAATTTATGATTTCACCCAGGACATCCAGGGTCCCAAAATATTGCCTGGCAACGGTTTCGGTAATTACAACAGAATTCGGTTGCACGAGGACTTCTGATGGATCACCGGCAATCAGCGGATAATTAAAAACATTAAAGAATCCGGTGTCTGCAAGAAAAAAACCATCAGCAAAATGATTCTTCTCCCTGGTGGTAAGTGTAACTTTTTCAGACCATGTCGCTTTCCCGATTCGCACATAATTCACTATTTCAGGAAAATCATCAAACAACAACGGAGCGAGCGGAGGTGGTGAACCTGCATATTCACGATCCGGACAAAACCTGAATATCCGTTCATGATCTTCCTGGAATTTCTCGTAGCTGAATTCATAGTCCACGTACTGCAATATGGTGAGGAAACATGCAATTCCTGTGGCTAATCCAAGAATATTAATCAAGGAATGTGTCTTATTTTTCAGCAGAAAGCGAATGGTTATTTTCAAATAATTGGTAAACATGTTCACTGGTTTGTTGTTTTGATTGCATGAATATCCTATTCCTGATCTATTTCATTTTATTTACCGTCACACTGCGACGCAGAAAAAAGAGCTCAACGCGGTCGACAACTCCTGACTGGTCTCTGTGAAATTTAAGGGTCCAGGGATCCTGGCTACAGTAAAAAAGGTCTTCTCCTATGGGGTACAACTCATTAAGACTATAATCATCGAGCATCAAAGAGCCATCCTTTAAAAAAACGGTGGTTCCCAATCCTTCGGGAGCTCCTTCCCAGGTATACCGACCGGTATAATCCTCATACAGTTTTTGATCGAATGGAATGGGATCGGGCCTGTGGAAATCATATTCCATGGGAGTTTTCCCGTCATTGTCCTTTTTATCCAACGATACACCTTTTTCAATAAGTAAACCATAGAGATGCCGATGGCCACATTTGGCTGCGAGGTGAAGCGCATTCCAGCCCTCCCTGGTCGATTCATCAGGACTTGAACCGTTATCAAGAAGGTATGCGATCACATCTTTACACCCCCGCTGAACCGCTCGCAACATGGGAGTGTACTCACCGTAAATATCCCCGATTTTCAGACAGGGAGATGCTCCTTTTTGAAGTAAAAGTTCCAGCATATCCGGCCGGTTGTGCTGACAGACAGAATGTGCTACAGTAGTGTTTGATTTGGTTATTATGTTTACGTTTGCTCCTGCTTCCAGAAGATATTGAAAGATATCCCAATGAGCATATGTGGCAGATAAACTCAACGGAGTATGTCCAATAATATCGGGTGTGTCTATTAGATTTGGATTGGATGTGAGGATCAGTTTCACCCTGTCCAAATCTCCATGCTTAACGGCATCATGGATTTCAGCTGCATTAATCTGACCTATAAGTATAAAACATGAAATGAGAAACAGGAAGAAAAGAATACCCCGCTTGTAAATGACACATCTTACTTTACTCATCATTAACAGGTTATGAGGATTTATTCTGTTTATTTATCAATGCATAAAAACCATCACGATAGGCTTTGCTGATGGGAATTCTTTTGTTCTTAACAATCACCACCTTTGATTCTACCCTGTCAATGAAATCTACATGAATGATGAAGGAACGATGTATTCGTATGAACCTCTCTTCCGGCAAAAGATCCAGCATATCCCGGAAATTCATCAGGGTCATGATCCTGCCTTCCCCGGTGTGGATAGAAAGGTAGTCCTTCATCCCTTCAATATAACAGATGGATTTCAGATCAATCTTTTTCAGATGTCCCTCGGTTCGGATAAAAATGTAGTCCCTGTCACCGGATTGTATAACACCCTGGCTGGGGGACTGAATGGTACCCGTTTTTTCAGCTTGCAATCTTTCCTGTACTTTAAGGACTGCTTTCAGGAATCTTTCGAAGGAAATGGGCTTTAGCAGGTAATCCACAACATCCAGTTCAAATCCTTTTAATGCATACTGGTCGTATGCGGTGGTAAACACAACCAGGGGCCTGTTATGCAGCACTTCCATGAACTGAATGCCGGTAATATCGGGCATCATGATATCGAGGAAAATCAGATCAACCTGATGGTTCTGAAGCCAGTCCAGGACTTCCATTCCACTCTCAAAAAGACCCTCCAGTAAAAGAAATGGAATGCGTTCCGTATAATCCCGGATTAGATCCAGGGCAAGGGGTTCATCATCGATTGCAATAAAACGTATCATTATGTATCTAACTTGATTTCAAGATATGCCTGATAAATTCCGTCCTGATCGGTAATTTTTAGTTCATGCCTGTTTTGATACAGTATTTCGAGTCTTTTTTTCAGGTTCGATAATCCGATTCCCTCTGTCTGGTCTTTTTCAATTACCCTCTCCGGAATGGAATTTCTAACTCTAAAGATTAATACATTTGAATGAACAGCAAGTTCAATGTTAATAGCCGGGGCTTTAGCCTTTTTATCTCCATGTTTGAATGCATTTTCAACAAATGGAATCAACAGCATTGGAGCGATCTCAAGTTCCCCCATTTCTCCTTCAATCGTATACTTAACCGAACCCGGATCACGCAGGCGCAGACGTTGCAATTCAAGATAGTTCTCCAGGTATTCAACTTCTTTTTCAAGAGAAACTCTATCAGCCTGTGTATCATAGATTAAATATCTCATAATACCTGACAACTTCACCATTGCGTCCAACGCTTTATCATCATGCCTGTTTGCAAGGCTATAAATATTGTTCAGAGTATTAAAGAGGAAATGGGGATTGATCTGGGATTTCATTAATGCCAGTTCGCTTGCCTGGTTTTTATTAATTAGCTCTAATCGTATTTGCTGATTCCTGAACCAATCCACTCCAAATCTGATAACGATGGATAAAAATGAAATATAGCAGGACAGAATAATCCCCCTTATGAACCTTTTCCACCATATTTCAGTCCAGGATGCAAATCCTGTTAGCTCCTTTATTGGATTTGGGGTATCAACCAACCAAATAATATTTCCTGATATGAATAAAATGATAATACCAAATAGTAAAAACTTCCATATTCCCCTTTTTGCCAAAACATGGGGCACCAGAAATGAATAGTATAAATAGAATAATGGAATGCAATATAATAATGAACGTATGTTTCTTAAAGCATCTGTAAAATATTCCGGAGATTTTGATGTTACAACACCCATTAATAAAATTGCAGTAAATACACTCCACAAAACAACATGCAAAAGTATTTCGGCCAATTTCGACATTGAAATCCTCTCTTAATCCAATGCAATTTACATTTTCAATGGCGGACAGACAATACATCAGTCACGAAATCGACCAAATGATCAGATTGGTTGATATCCTGTAGAAAAGGATCGATAAACAATTTCCATTATGGAATTCAGAATCCATCTGCCGGATGGTGACTTTCGTATATTTTATTTTGGTTTTCCTTTCTTAAGGATTAGTATAGATCAAAACAGAGTGATTCAGTTTGTACAAGAAATTCAAATGAACACAATAACTAAATTCTGGAAAAATGAAAAAAATTATCTTTTGGATCTTTGGGGTTTGCCAATCCATTTCATTAGGAGTGATTATCTTCCTGATGTTCAATACTCTTAACTCAATAGCAGCCGGAGAAGGAATTGGACTTGATACCCAGCTGGTACTGAGTATAATATTTCCACTCTTTCTGTTAATGGTTGAGTATGTTATTTACAGTAAGAAATAGCTCATTTATCTCCACTGGTTCACGTCCACCCTACTCTCTACATATTCGATATCCCTGATGGGCTGGTCGGGAAAGAAATTATAGTTTAGCAATTCTTCCAGGTAATCGATGGTCACGGCAAATTCAAAAATGTCGGCTGGATTGGATTCGTTCTTCATCAGGAAACCAATGCCTTTGTAAGTTGGATAGGAAATATCCATGATAATCTTAAAATAATAGCCGGGTACTCCAACTCCGTTCTCCCCGATCGTTTCCTCCACATTCGACAGGACCGGTCCGGTGATCACATAAATGCTGTCATTCTCGACCGCCCATATGCGGACCCGGTTCTCCAGCCGCTTCCATATTCCCTGGTTAAAACCGGCAACCTGCGGACTCATGTTGCTCAGTAAAAACGATTCACTCATTGCTATCTCTGACCAGGTCATATCCCCTGCAGGGACCAGGTGTCCACGGTGGTAACCACTACCCCGGTAATCACCCAGTTGGGCTGACCCTGTCAGAACCGCAGTGTCCGGTCTGAAATCATCGCTCCGTGTGATGGATCCTCTTTCCACCATCTCCCTTGTAAAAATATACGCTGTCCAGTCTGCCTGTTCATACATCTCATTATAGGATAACCAGAAACCGGTTTTTTTTAGCAGCTGGGAAGTAGTATCCACTGCAATCCCATCCCCAATCTCATCGATCATGAGCATGATGGGAGGAGCGGAAATGCGCGTGGTAATTTTGGAAATAAACTGTCCCAGACGGGCATGAAAGATCACGGCAAGGATGATCAGTGCCGTGGTTACCATCCAAACAATCCTCTTTTTCATTGTTTAATATTGGATTTCAAGTACAGCCCTTGCCTGTTCCTCTCCTATCTCTGGCTTATAGTTCCGGGATGCGGTACACCTCGATGGTTGAAATGACCGGTGGTGCCTTGGCATCCAGATTGATTCTCAACTTCACTGTTTCAACCATCGGGAATTTTACGATCCGGCGGTTACCGATGGTTGTTCCGGTTACCACTTCCTGATACTCCCTTCCCATCATCACTTCAATGGTGAAGGAACAAATCCGCTGACCCAACCGGATATATTCACGGATCAGCAAACCATTCACCATCACTGGTTCCTGAAAATCAATCTCAAGCGAGGCGTTCAGGACACCATCATTCACTGCCCAGTAGGTATCATTATTGCCATCATTAACCATTGAAGCGCCAAATTTCTCGGACCTGCCCCTCACATCCGATGCTGAACAATCTGCATCACGTGCAAAATCGGCTGAAAATGATTCAGCAACATATTTCTTCAATCCCATCAATGCCTTCACATCGTTTTCATGGATCAGTCCCCGCCGGTCAACCGGAAGGTTCAGAATAAAATTTCCATTCATCCCGACCGAATGGTACCAGTTATCAATTAGCTGGCTTACTGGTTTCACCTTGTCATCCTCTGCCGGATGGTAAAACCATCCCGGCCGGATGGATGTATTGACTTCAGCAGGAAGCCACATATCTCCGTCTTCCTGTCCTTTTTGCAACACCTCATTTACACCACCCACTCCCGGGTATAGCCGGCCACTGTTCATTGTACACCAGTTTGTCTCAGAGGCATAACCCCGTTCGTTACCAATCCAACGGATATCCGGTCCACCGTCACTGAACATGCAGGCCATCGGTTGCAATTCCCTCACAATCCTGTGGGTATTTTCCCAATCGTAATAGGTCCTGTTATCAATTCTCCTGGTTTCCTTTGCTCCCCCATAATACCCGTCACCACCATTGGCACCATCAAACCAGACTTCAAAGATTTCACCATAGTTGGTAAGCAATTCTTTCAGCTGGTTTCGGTAATAGGTAATGTATTCAGCGGTGCCATAAGCAGCATGGTTCCGGTCCCAGGGAGAGAGGTAGATCCCTAATTTCAAACCGTATTCATCGCATGCCTCACGCAATTCCCGAATGACATCCCCTTTCCCATCCCGGAAGGGTGAATTTTTCACCGAATGTTCGGTATAAGCTGAAGGCCAGAGACAAAATCCATCGTGGTGCTTTGCGGTGATCACGATCCCTTCCATACCGGCTTCTTTAGCCACTCTTGCCCATTGCCGGCAATCCAGTTCGGTCGGGTTAAAAATAGCGGGATCTTCATCCCCATAACCCCACTCCTTGTCGGTAAATGTATTGGGGCTGAAATGGATAAATGCATAGAATTTCAACTTGTGCCATCCAAGTTGACGCTCGCACGGTGCCGCTCCGTATGGTAGTGGGTCACCGGGCCCTAAACAGCTGAAAAGAAATATCAGACTAAAGAAGATCAACAGTTGTTTCATTCGAGGAGGATGTTTAATGAGAAAATTGACAAAGCAACTACGAGAAAAAGGTTGTCCCAAAATAGGTAAATTCCTACTATATTCCATCCTGAGAGTTAAAAAAATCATACGCCAGTACCATTTAGAAAAGCATACAGTCATAAAATGGGATAACTTTTATATATTTCAGGTTAAATTTTGCCAATACCCGGTTTTTTCAAGGAATGAATCTTACGGTATATTTTTTGGATTAAATTTATCTAAACCTACAATACGTTGACAATCAAAGCACTACTCAGAGTAATCCTATCAAAAAAAAGGAATTCTGCTCTTATTCTCCTTGGAATAGTTATCGGAATGACCAGTGTGATTTTCATCTATTTGTGGGTAAGCTATCAGGTAGCTTTCGACCGGTTTCATGAAAATTTTGATCAGATCTACCGCGTGATCATCGATCAATCCGGTGTCAACAATTCAACAGGGTTGGCTGAAATGCATGCTGATATGAAATCAATACTTCAAGATAATGTCCCGGAGATTGTTTATTGTGCACGGTTTAAACCATTCGATAAATGTATAGTACAAAAGGGTGAAAAGCTATTTTACGAATCGGGAATTGCAGCTGTTGATTCATCTTTTTTCAATATATTTTCATTTTCCATTATCGAAACAAATGGAAAGGAACCCATGAGAGATCCTTTCGAGGTATACATCAGTGAGGAAATAGCAAATAAATATTTTGGAAACAGATCACCCATCAACCAATCTTTCAGGATTGATTCACTTACTGTTATGGTTGGCGGTGTGTTTGAATCATGGCCGGATAATTCCCATCTTGCATTTGACATCCTCATGCCACATGATCTGCTAAAGCGATTTGGTATTACCCACCCATGGAACAATTATTTATACGTCACCATTAAAAACCAATCCGACATTCCTGCTTTGAACAGGAAAATATCGGATCTGGCAAAAGGGAACAATGAAATCATTTCACGGTTACAGATGGAACTGGGGCTCCAGGCTCTATCGGATGTCCATTTTACAACCGGGCTCGGTTCAGAGATCGCCCAAACCGAGCGAAAATCCAAACTCTATTTCTTTGGGGCTATTGCTTTCATGATCCTTATTTTTTCAGTTATCAACTTTACTATTCTCGTTTTCGTTGATCAGTTAAAGAGCCTGAGAAATATCGCAATTAAAAAGACCCTGGGTAGCAGCAGGAGACAACTATTCCTGGAATTAATGATCAAATCAATGATTTTTGTTGCTGTCGCCTTTTTCATTTCAGCGGGGATTGTTGAACTGGTAAAGCCTCAATTTGTCAATTTCACAAATGCGAACCTCAGTGAAACAGGGATCGGATTGCAGGGAGTATTGCTATTATTTGGAATATTTACTTTAGCAGTAATAGCTGGCGGATTTTATCCCAACCTGTTACTATCGAGTCTTAGCCCATCATTTATTCTCAGAATTGACAGCAGCTTTAAAACAAGAAACATTACCATAAGAAATATTCTTTTAATCATTCAGTTTGCTGTATCCATGGTTTTGATTGTCTGTACCTTAATTAGTATCACACAGTTAAATTTTATGCTCAATTATGACCTTGGATTCAACCGGGAGAATATCGTAATGATTGCTGCCCGTCAACCGTTTATTCAAAGATTTGATCACATAAAACAGGAATTACTGAAAAATCCCTCGATCGAAGGAGTAACCCTTCAGAGCAGGTCGTTCTTTTCAGGTGGTCAGGATTTTCTCAATTGGGAAGGGAAGCAAGAAAATGAGAATGTGATTGTGGATATTTTTGCGGTTGAATATGATTTCTTCAATGTCATGGGTATGGAGCTGACAGCCGGACGTAATTTCAATCAAGATATGGTATCCGACAAAGCAGAAGCTTTCATCATTAACCAGGAAACTGCTGATCAGATAGGCCTTACAAATCCTGTTGGTAAACTTTTATGGGCTAACAAGCGGAGCGGCGAGATAATCGGTGTTGTTAATAATACTCATTTCAGGTCGTTGAAAAAGGATATTGAACCGGCTCTGTTTTATATCTATGATTCATTCATACTTCCATGGATGTATAACCAGGGAAATATCCTGGTTAAGTTCCAGCAGGAAAGAGAAAATGAGGTTATTGCTATTTTAAAGGAAATCTGGGATGAGTATAATCCGGAACAACCCTTTGAATATGAATACCTGGACAAGAGTTTTGATTCGCTTTACGATAATGAAAGAAGGAATGCCTTGCTTTTTGAATTCTTTTCAGCAATTGCTATTATTATATCATGCATCGGATTATATGCTGTTGCTTCCCATGTTTCTGAAGAACGGTCAAAAGAGATAGGAATCCGAAAAGCAATGGGTGCCACTGCGTTGAATATCGTTTCTGTCTTTTCAATAAATCTTTTCTGGAACCTGCTGGTATCCTTTATAATTTCTGTTCCAATTTCCTTTTACCTTATGGATAATTGGCTTCAAAATTTTACACAACGGCTTCCAATCCAGGTTTGGGTATTTTTCGTCACTTTTATTCTTACCGGCTTTGTTTCTTACCTTACAATGATTTTCAAAATAAACATGGTGGCTGCACGAAATCCGGTGGAAAGTTTACGGTACGAATAGAATAAATTGGGGGAAGTTCCTCAATCCAGGTCAATTTTCTGTACAGGATAGTATCTTTGTGCTGGTTTGGAGTAATGCAACCATTTCCTTGACTCCTTTCTCACCAGCTACCTCTGTTTCTTTCGTTCTCTTTTTAGTCCTTATTGCTTGTCAAGTTTGGATTTATCGATATAGGTCGGTGCATTTTTCGGTGCAACCCCCCGTTTTACATCCCGGTAATGGGCGTATGTCAACGGTGTTTTTTCGGGATCAACCATTTCACTGTTGATAATTTCACCGATAAACAGCAGATGCGTTCCAACATCATATTCCTGCTCCACGTTGCATTCAAACCAGGCTATTGCATCTTCCGTAACGATTGGAACCCCACTGGCTCCCCGGATGTACCCGATCCCTTCAAACTTGTCAATATCATTGCCACTCTTATACCCGAAACTACCAATTATAGCAGGTTTTACATCCTGGTGCAACACCGAAACAGAAAATTGTTTGCTCTTTTGAATGAGGGAAGCAGTGTAATTATCCTTATTACAGCTAATTGCGATTCTGGGTGGTTCGGCTGTCACCTGGAAAACCGTATTGGAAATATAACCGTTAAGTTTCTTTCCAACGGCTGAACTAACGATATAGAGCCCATAGGTGAGGGTATAAAAGGCTTCAAGGTTCATGGTGTTTTGTTTAATATTCCCGAATAATTCATCCTGCTTAAAAGGTTAAACAGCGTATGATAAATGCTTATGACACGCCAAGAATTAAATGTAATAAAAATATCGAAAAGGTTGGAATTTAAATAATCACCCTTACTGCTTTAAAAAATAAGGTAACAGCTTCCTGTTTTTTTACAACCCTGTTTTTGGGAGAGTTTATAAATGGGTACAGAACAGGCTGTTAAAAACTAATCGAGAAAAAAAACGGGAATATTTTTAATTTTAGATTTCTTTCTGCCATTTTTATATTCTTAAATCTCCAACATTGGGATACAGTATTATCGATTTTCTGAAGCTTCTTGGCTCGCTAGGTGTCTTCCTGTATGGGATGAAACTGATGAGTGAAGCGCTTCAAAAGGTTGCCGGTGATAAGATGCGTAATATCCTGGCAGCCATGACATCCAGGCGCTTTTTTGGGGTTTTTACCGGTCTCCTGATCACTGCTGTCATCCAGTCTTCTTCAGCTACATCGGTAATGGTGGTCAGTTTTGTGAATGCTGGTCTACTGAGTCTTACAGAGTCTGCCGGTGTCATTCTGGGTGCTAATATTGGCACCACGGTTACAGCCTGGATCATTTCCATTTTTGGATTTAAGGTTAACATTAGTGCGCTTTCCCTGCCCCTTATAGGACTCGGATTCCCGCTTATTTTTTCAAAAAACACCAATCGTAGTGCATGGGGTGAGCTAATCATTGGCTTTGCACTTCTATTCCTTGGGCTTGAGTTTTTAAAATCTTCTGTTCCGAATAT
Organism: uncultured Rikenellaceae bacterium; assembly: GCA_964389685.1. GTDB lineage: Bacteria > Bacteroidota > Bacteroidia > Bacteroidales > VadinHA17. Next base: position 14,402 of record CAYMFM010000036.1, on the reverse strand, counting down.
TAAAGATCATCCGGAAATTTTAGGATTTTTGTCCGGGTTTTCCGATTCCGGATTATCCAGCACGCTCCTCTTCCTGCTTATTGGCACCGTACTGACAATCATCATCCAGTCATCAAGTGCTACGATTGCTCTTACACTGGTCATGTGCAACAGCGGTTGGATAAGCTTCGATATGGCTGCAGCCATGATCCTGGGAGAAAATATTGGAACTACAATTACTGCGAATATTGCTTCTGCAGTAGTAAATACAACCGCCAAACAGACTGCGCGGATACACTTCATGGCTAATGTATTTGGGGTATTATGGATACTTACGATTTTCAAACCCTACCTGGTAACGATAGATCGATTGATGGTGGCCTGGGGTGGCGGGTCTCCTTTCTCAAATATCGGGAGTGTACCCATTGCACTATCTATTTTTCACTCATCATTCAATATACTGAATGTCTCTATTTTGATCTGGCTCATACCCATTCTGACTAAACTATCAAAACACCTGGTACGACATGACAGTGATGAGGAAGAATTCCATCTGAAATACATTAATATTGGGATGATTTCGACCTCAGAACTGGGTCTTCTGCAGGCGAAAAAGGAGATTGAACTCTATGGTCAGAGAGTTCAAAAGATGTTTAATCGGTTCAAGAAATTTTTTTCGGAGCATAAGGAGAACAAATTTGAAAAGGCCTGGAGGAAAATCGAGGAATATGAAAATGCAAATGACCAGACTGAGGTGGAAATTGCCAAATACCTTACCAAACTGAGTGAAAGTGAACTGAGCAGGTTATCATCCAACCGGGTACAGTCCATGTTTACCATCATCAGTGAGATTGAATCCATTTCTGATTGTATCTATAATCTATCAAAGACTATGCTCAGAAAGAGAAAAAAGCGAATAAAGTTTTCAGAAACATTAGCGGAAAACCTTCTTCACATGTTCAGTCTGATCGATACGGCATTTGTCATTATGAACAGGAACCTGGAAAATGGTGTAAAAGAGGTTGACAAAATTGCAGCAGATGAAATTGAGGAAAGCATTAACCAGTTGCGCAATACACTCAGAAAGCAACATCTGAAGAGCGTAGAAAAAAATGAATACAGCTATCTAACAGGGATAATCTATAACGATCTTTTTTCCGAATGTGAAAAGCTCGGAGATTATATTATCAATGTTACAGAAGCAATTGATTCGATCTGAATCAATAGAGCCCGTTAATACTATAAAGCGTTTTTATTTAGATAATGTTTGATCAAATCTGGGGAAAGGGGCTTTATTCATTGTTCACTTTAAATTTATGTTCCAAAGAATTACTTTAAACAGGTTATGGAAGCCATTTCATTTCGGTCCAACATTTTTTCTGTTGGTTTTCATACTTTCAATATTTATCCTTACCGGTTGCAAAAAAGAGATCGTTCCGAAAGCTTTTTGGCCCCGGTCGGATCATGAAGCTTACCAACATTCGCTGGAGGAGGCAAATCTCATAACGACGGCTCTCGGTAAGGATTGGGTAAACGCTGCGCAACGGTCATTGGTTTCTCCCACGGATATCACATTGCCTTACCAGGAGGCATTTTACATCAGTCAGAAAACCCCTGATGCCATCGGTTACCGGTTTTTCGTAAAGCGGGGGTTACGAATTGAAGTTAAGATTGCGGTTCGTGCTTCCGACTCACTTAATCTTTTTACTGATTTGTTCCGGCAGATGGGTGATTCCATACCGGACTGGATCCATGTGGCAACCGCCGATGAGGATTCATCCCGCCTTATGTTTGAACCCAGGCGTGATGCTTACTATATTCTCCGGCTTCAGCCCGAGCTCCTGCGAGGTGGACGGTTTGATGTTGTGATCCGGGAGGTACCTTCTCTTGAATTTCCTGTATCGGGAAGGGATAGCCGGTCCATCCAGAGTTTTTTTGGAGATTCCAGGGATGGTGGGAGAAGGGAGCATCATGGTGTCGATATTTTTGCTCCCAGACATACACCTGTTCTGGCACCCGTCAGCGCCCAGGTCCTGCGGATTGGTGAAGGCGGTATTGGAGGCAGGTATGTATGGCTATATGAGCCGAAAAGAGCACTTTATCTCTATTTCGCCCATCTGGAAACACAATGTGCAAAAGAGGCCAGCTGGGTTAATCCGGGGGATACTATTGGAACTGTAGGAAATACAGGAAATGCTATCAGAACAAGACCACATCTCCATTTTGGCATTTATAACAGAGGACCCGTGGATCCATGGGATTTTCTTGTTGAGACCGACACTATTCCAGACCGGATTCGATCAGACACCCTGGCAATTAGCAAGCTGGCAAGGGTAATAGAGTCAGCTACCATCTTTCGGGGACCTGGTCCCCAATCACCCAGTACCGATACATTGGAGATGCATTCAATCATGGTAATAATAGCTGCAACGGGTAGTATGTACCGTGTGTTATTGCCTGACGGTTCAACAGGCTATATCCCGGATGAGCAAGTTGAGATAGCATCTGATGAAATCGATCACGAAACGTTGCCTGACCACTTTGCTTTACTGGAAACCCCTGAACAGGATGGAATACCCATTACTAATATTTTTTCTGATGATCAGTTCCTGGTCCTTGGCCAGTTCAATGGTTTTTACTTAATTCGCACACACCATGGAACGGAGGGATGGATGAGCATAACCTCACACCCAAAGATGTAACCGTCGCACCCGTTACAAAACAGATCACCATGTCATATGGACGCTTCAACAATCCCGTACAGGCAACATTAACCGGAATCCTGGATATTTTCCGAAGACAGAAACTTGCAAGTAACCTGAAAGAGAATGACAGGCTGGACGGAAAAGTCTGCCTGGTAACCGGTTCGAACTGCGGTCTGGGTTTTGCCATAGCTGCAGAGATGGCCCGAAGGGGTGCATCCCTGATCATGGCTTGCCGCAGTGGCATCCCGGAAGCAGGGAAAAAACTAATGAGTCTGACCGGATCTGATGCTATTGAAATGGTACCCCTTGACCTGACAAAGCTTGGTTCGATCTCCCAATGTTGCAGAGACCTGGCTGAACGAAATATTCAAATCGATATCATGGTTTGTAATGCCGGAGTGGCACCTCCCGGCTCGAAAATAACCGAATCGGGCCAGGATGAAATTTTTATGGTCAACTACCTGTCAAAATTTATTGTCCTGAACCGACTCCTTCGGAACGGCACCATCCGAAATGAAACATTCGCAAAAAACAGCAGTCCAAATCAAATACCAAGGATTATTTTTATCTCATCCGATTCCCATCAGAATGCCTCTCCGATCGATTTTGAAGAATTTGGTGAATACCGGCCCTATGGTATCCGGAAGGCGATGAACAATTATAGTTATTATAAGCTGGTTATGAATACGTTTGCTACCGAACTCTCCCGCCGGTTAAACCCGGCAGGCAAAGTGAATGTCTCAGTTAATGTTATCTGTCCGGGTCCCGTTAATTCAAATATCAGCAGGCATGCTCCGCGTTGGTTGAGGGTTATCCTGAAGTTCATTTTTACACTGTTTTTTCAATCACCGGATAAAGCCGCAAAACCCGTAATCTATCTTGCTGCATCAGAGGAGATGAAGGGCACTACCAATCAATATTTCCATATGTTCAATCCCAAAAAGATGGATCCAAAAGTCTATGATGAAGGCGAAGGGCAAAAATTGTGGGACTACTCGTTAGATCTCTGCAAAGAATTAGATCCCGGATTGAAAGAGATGTTTGAAAACTAATATTTCCCACTCGCAGTACCAATTCAAAGCTAAATAAGAGTTGTATTAATCGATTACCCCGGGCTAAAAAAATATCACTCCTGCAGGCAGGGCTATGCGGTATAAAATAATTTTGGCCGTAGGCCATACATTATGATAGATGTATTAAATCCGAAATCAACCTATTCCCTGTAGGGGATAGATAGTTTATCTATCGTCTACGAAGATAATTTTCGCAATAAAATTTTACAATAATGCAAACGGTTAACATACTTGAATTTGACTTTTCGTCAGCCATAAATGGCGAAAAATTCAAAGAATTTTTCGGGTTAACTTATTATTTTCATAATCCGTTCATCCAGTTTTTCCTGGTCGGTAGCAAAAGATGCAAGGCCAGCCAGGTTCAGGAGGGTATCAATGGCCAATTCCCCGGCTGCAATCCGTTTTGCCCATTTTTCATGAACCGGGATCTTTCCATCCGCCTTTATTGTTCTGAATTCTGCCTCTGAAAGTTCAGGAAACATGTCGGCACATCCCTTATTACGTGCCCTCTTTACCAATTCTTCGGCATCAGCTGGGAGATCCCGGGCAAGTTCTTCAGCCAGATCAAGCTCCTGCTGTGATACTTCCCAAAATTTTGAAAAGCCGATCTCATCTGCTGATATCCCCGGATTGAGGGTTACGGGGTAAATCTCCTCTGTTCTTGAAGTGAAATCTCCCGACAGTGTCTCCTTTCCATCTGCAGCAACTTTTGTTGGTATGGTAAAAACATCAACACCTGCCAGGTTATCCAGCTGACCGGCATTTCTCAGGCTTGCTGCAATCAGTTTCGTGGGGTTGGGATTCTGTTGTTTAAAATAGTTTACAATTTTCTGTGCTGAGAGGGTAGCTTTTTCACCCACCAGTTTCCCGTCACCCAGATTATTATCAACCATATAGGAACCGAGCCGGCCCAGAAACACGTTCAGGTAATTGGGTTTCGCAATAGCTGCAACCAGGGCATTCTGTCTCGCACTGAATTCAAGGGTAAAATTGATGGCAACACCAAGCTCACGCAGTCTTCTGGCACCCAACAGTCCGGTAGCGGTATACGGTACTTTGATGATGAAATGGTTGGGACAGATCTCAAAGAAGCGCTGCCCGTATTCCACAATACCATCAAAATCATGAGCAAAATCGGTATGTAATTCCACGCTGACTTTCCCTCCAAACCGCTCTACAAGCCGCATTCCATGCCTGGCATTCAAAATAAATGCTATTTCGAGTATCCGTAAACCTGGATCCATTTCCTTCAGAATACCATTTGCCTCAGTAATATAATCGTCATAGATACCTTTCTGGATCTCTTTGTTCAGTAACGTATTGTTCGTTGTCAATGCTGACATTTCAGTGGTCCAGATTTTAGCCGCTTCTTCCATATCTCCTGTATCAAGCCACAGCTCTGTACTACAGTTGCGCAGGTTTTTCCAGAAGGGATCGGACGCATATTGGATCTCCTGCCTGTGAATGTCAATTCCCTTGTGTATAAAATCCTTAATCCTGTCTGAAGTGGTTGATTTATAGGCAATCATAATAATCGTAGATTTAAAATTTAACAATACCCGGATAACTATTCGGTCAAAGATAAAGGATTGGATTCTCGTGGCAACAAATAAAGAGTGGAATATATCAGTGAGTTTTTAACAGCGGAAAGGATACATTATTTCAGAAGGGTTTAACCGGGCTGGTTATGACCCTCCAGGTAATATTAAATTCACGGTGTGACCCGAAGTCCCTGACCAGGGTCTCACCATGAATTATCAAAATTATTTTCGTAATAATCAGCTCTCCGATCCTTCATCTACCGGGTACAATGCAGTAAATATAGCCAGCAGGAGGAAGGAGTTCGCAACATGAAAATAGTTCACTACATGATTGACAAATAAAAATTTAGGCGAAAAGATCATGTCAATCAATGCAATCAGCATCAACAGCATGGCAATTACTGAAAAGAGCCGCAAGAGGAATTTTTTCCTTTTCATAGTTACAGGTTTTTGGTGCTGAAAATTGTTCGTTATACTTCTCAGGAATTATAGTGATTAAAATTACAGGAACTTTACTGTAAAATCAAGAAATCATAATAAAATTTCCTGAGGTTATTTTCCTTACAGAATATTTCTTAATTTTATTTTCCAATTAACTATGTAAACCATTCTACCCATGACAACCAGACTTACCATTTCCCTTGCTCTGCTGGGATTTACCTT
>CAYMFM010000036.1:3041-8341 GCA_964389685.1 uncultured Rikenellaceae bacterium | reverse complement strand
TTCTACCCATGACAACCAGACTTACCATTTCCCTTGCTCTGCTGGGATTTACCTTCACTATTGTAGCACAGTCCATCAAATCACCTGAGGATTTTCTTGGATATCCGCTTGGCGATCAGTTCACTTTTCATCAGCAGGCGGTTGATTATTTTGAATATATAGGCAAAACCTCACCCAATGTGCAGTATAAAACCTATGGCAGGACCTATGAAGGCCGTCCTCTGGGTGTTGCCTTTGTATCTTCGGAGGAGAATCTTGAGAATCTGGAACTCCTTCGTAAAAATAACCTGATTAATATTGGTCTCCTGGAAGGAGAGGAAGCTGGTAGACAGGTTCCCTTTATCTGGCTGAGTTATAATGTCCACGGCAATGAGTCAGTGGGTTTGGAAGCTGCTTTAAAAACCCTTTATGTTCTGGCAACCCAATCCCACGAAGAAGTAGCCGACTGGTTGAAGGAGTGTGTTATCGTTATTGACCCATGCCAGAATCCCGATGGCAGGGATCTTTATGCTTACCGGTACCGGAGGTCAAAATCGGTACAGCCCAATGCCAATCCGGATGATTGGGAACACCATGAGGGTTGGCCAAGTGCCCGGTTGAATCATTACCTGTTTGATCTGAACAGGGACTGGACATGGCAGACACAGGCAGAAACCCGGCAACGATTGAATTTATATAACCAGTACATGCCTCATGTACATGCTGATTTCCATGAAATGGGAGCCACCTCAACCTTCTTTTTTGCTCCCGGAGCAGATCCCTGGCATGAGGTTATCACACCCTGGCAGCATGAATTTCATAAAATGATAGGAAAGGCAAATGCTGAACTATTTGATGAACGGTTCAAACTCTATTTTACCAAGGAGAGCTTCGACCTATTTTGTCCCAGTTTTGGTGATACCTGGCCCCTGTTTAACGGAGCAATGGGTTTTACATACGAACAGGGTGGCGGAGGTTATTCAGGCCTTGCAGTAGCAAGAGAAACCGGCGATAGTTTGTCGTTGCAGGACCGGATTGAAGGTCACTTTCTTGCCGGACTCGCCACCATTAAAGTCTCTTACGAAAACAGGGAAAAACTCACCAGCGAGTTTAATGCATACTTCAAATCGGGTTTAACCAAGCCTCTGTTTGAATATGAATCGGTGATCATAAAAGGGAACAACGATCATGCAGCGGTGAAGGATCTGCTCGAACTGCTCGATCGGAACCAGATCAGGTATTCTTTTGCAGGGAATGTTGGAAAAACCTACACCGGTTTTGAGTACCTTGCCAACAAGAACGGGCAGGTAACCATTCAGGAAGGCGATATCCTGGTAGCTGCCCGTCAACCCCAGTCCCATTTTGTAAAGGTACTGTTTGAACCCGATTCAAAATACACCGATTCACTCAGTTACGACCTGACTGCCTGGGCACTACCCTATGTTTATAATCTGAATGCCTATGCGCTGAAGGAGATCATCACTCCAAAAACAGGAGAGTTTATCCTTACATCAGCAGAAAACATACTTCCTGACTCAAAACCCTATGCGTACATTGTAAACTGGTCCGGTTTCGATGAAGTGAAATTCATGACAGCGTTGCTTAAACAAAAATTCAGGATCAGGAATGCAATGAAACCATTCACTGTCGGAAAACAGGAGTTCAACAGGGGAAGCCTGATTATCGCTCGTGGCGATAACAAACACCTGAAGGATTCTTTCGACCAGACCATTATTACCATTGCAAACACTATTGGAGTGCAGCTCTACCCAACCAGTACAGGTATTGTGGATAAAGGGAAAGATCTTGGATCGAATTATGCTCCCCTGAAAAGCAAACCGGAAATTGCACTGGTTGGTGGCGAAGGAGTATCAAGCGGCACCTTCGGTGAATTATGGTATTTCTTCGAAAGGGAGATAAACTACCCGCTTACCGTACTTGGGACAGACTACCTGAATTCAGTTGACCTTTCCAAATATGATGTTCTGCTTCTTCCTTCCGGCTCCTATTCAAGACAGAAAGATAAACTACTTGAGTACGTCAGGGAGGGGGGCCGGCTGGTAGTGTTTGAACGGGCTATCTCCCTGTTTGCAGAAGAAAAAACAACCAATCTGTTCAATGCAGTGGAAGCCAGAAAAAAAGAGAAGGAGACTGAGAAGGAAAAAACCAAGACCGATGATCCCAGTCACCTGAAGAAATATGAAAACCAGCGCCGGGAGCGGCTTAAAGAACGTTCTGCAGGAAGCATATACCTGGTTGATATTGATGAAACCCATCCCTATGCCTTTGGACTGGGAAAGAAATGGTTTGTTATGAAAATGTCAGCCAACTTCCCCTTCCTGGATAAGGGAAACAACATTGGGTTCATCCTGAACAGTGAACCGGTCTCCGGATTTGCCGGAAGTGAATTTCAGAAAGAGGTAAAAAACAGCCTGGTAATCGGTTCCGAGCGGTTGGGAAGTGGTGAGATCGTTTACATAACGGATGATCCCTACTACAGGGCATACTGGAAAAGCGGCCGGGTGCTGCTCGGGAATGTAATTTTCCGGTAGATGGTATACCCTGCTGAACCTGATCATCGTAAAATAAAAACGGACCTGACACATAGTAAAAATGCACATTCACGGATATTGCTATAACATTCAAATGAGATAATAACAAACCTTAAAATCATGAAAAAAAGAGTGTTAACGGGGATCATTTGTTTCCTGATAATCGTTTTCGCCGTTGGAGCCCAGGATGAATCCATCCGATTCAGTAAAGGGAAATTCCTGGTGGGCATTGGCATACACATCGGCTTTTTCAGCCCGGACGATGTAAACCAGTATATTGAGTCCTGGCTTGCAGAAGAAAACCTTATTGAATCAGTCGGTTTTTCAGATCTGGTTCTGAACCTTGGTGCCCATTTTGATCTGGGATACCGAATCAATGATTATGTTGAATTGTATGGAACGATTGAGTATTCAGCAGGGATGAAGTATATTAAAGTAATTGGCGGGACCAGTAAATTTTTCAATTTCAACCGGTTTTCACCCGGAGTTGTCGCCAACGCGTTAATTCCCCTGTCCAAAAACGCAAAAAATTCGATATTTTTCGGGGGTGGTGTGTTCTATCACGCCATGCGGTTCGAAAATTATGAGTGTAACGTTCCGGGTTACAGGGGCCAGTTCGGGTTCAGCCTGAATAATTTCGGCTTTAATCCACAGGTCTATCTTGCCTATGATTTTGCAAAAGGAGAGGATAAAACAGACGAAAGTTTTAAAATGGATTATTCGGGGATTCAGATTGGAGTCAATCTGAATTTCTAGTAGAGACGCGATTCATCGCGTCTCTACATTGGATAAATCTCCTGATTTATTATCGGATTTTTTGTCTGGCGGTTTTTAACCCGAATTATTCATGCATGCAGCATGAATAAGGTAACTACCAATCTGGAACAACATGGAACCATATGGAACAATTTGGAACAATATGTCCGGTAGACATGCATCTGGTACAGTGTCAAACGTTCAACATTCAACATCCGCAGTAGGCGTGCCTATGGCATAACTTTTAACTCTTCCCCTTCATCCGTCCGTTCATTTCGCCCATTCCGGCATAATGGCAGGATCAATATCCAGAATAGATCCCAGGATCAGAATTCCGAGCGTTAGGATAAGCACTCCCAGAAGGTTGATTATGAATCCCACTTTTACCATATCCATGATCCGCAACCGGTTGGTACCAAAAATGATGGCATTGGGTGGTGTTGCAACAGGCATCATGAATGCAAAGGAGCTTGCCAGAGTGGCAGGAACCATCAACAAGAGGGGATTCCTGCCAATCGCTGTACCTACTGCTGCAAGAATAGGCAGTATCATCTCTGCAGTAGCTGTGTTTGATGTCAGCTCCGTAAGGAAGGTGATCATAAGGCAGATACTCCCAATCAGAAAACCGGGGGATAATGCATCAAGTCCGCTAAGCTGCATACCGAGCCATTGTGAAAGACCGGACTCCTTAAAGCCGCTTGCCAGCGCAAATCCTCCACCAAAGAGCAGGACAATGCCCCAGGGTAGTTTAGCAGCTGTCTTCCAATCCATCAGCCGGGATTTTTCTTTTGATGGAACGATAAAAAGGATCAGTGAAAGTGTTATGGCCACGGTACCATCATTGATATAATCAGCCTGTGGAAATATTCCCGACCATCCAGGGATAGTCAACTGACCGACGGTGATGTCTGCCCTGGTCAACCATAAAAGAGCCATGCCCAGGAAGACTGAGAATACAACCTTCTCTTCAAAACCCATCCCGCCAAGCTCCCTGTATTGCTTTTTGAAAATAAGCCGGTCTACTGAAAAGCTTACTCTGCAGAAAATAAATGAGAGGATTAGCCAGACAAGTAAAAGGAAAAAGAGTGAAATGGGGAAAGCAAAAAAGAACCAGGAAGCAAAGGAGATCTCCGTTACTTCCGGAAAGGTAATGGTTAGAATTCTTGAAAATGAGAGGTTTGGTGGCGTACCGACAAGTGTTGCAATGCCTCCTATGCTTGCACTGTAAGCAATCCCCAGCAACAATCCGACGGAATATTTCTTAACCTGCTTCTTGCTGAGCGTCCCCTCCAGGTTGATGATTACGGAAAGTACAATCGGGACCATCATCATGGCAGTGGCCGTATTCGAGATCCACATGGATAAAAACCAGGTGGTGATCATAAATCCAAAAAGTATCCGGGCAGGCTTTATCCCAAATAGTAACATGGTAAACAACGCTATTCTTCGGTGCAGTTTCCATTTCTGCATTGCCAGCGCCACGATAAAACCACCGATAAAGAGGAAAATAATGTGATTAAAATAGAGGGAGGAAACCTCTCTCCCATTCATAATCCCCATCAGGGGAAACAAAACGACCGGCAAAAGAGCCGTAACCGCCAGGGGAATACACTCCGTAATCCACCAGACGGCCATGAGAAGAGCAACAGCAGCTGTTAACGTAACGTTCGGGTTTCCCTTGTCAAGATCAAAAAAAAGAACCAGGATAATTGCAAGCAAAGGGCCGGAGAGGAGACCAATCTTCTGCATTAAACCGGAACCGGACAACAGGTATTTCTTGATCAATCCCAATGTAAAAAGCGATTGGTTGATTTTCCTAAGGTACAAAGATTTATTGTATACCTTTACACCACAAACTGAAATAACCATGTCTGATATCGATCAAATGATCAATGAACTGGTGAAGTTCCGTGATACCGCGAAAAAATATAACGAATTATAGCATGAATTCAGAAGAATTTTCCGGATTCCTGAAAGCCTTACACTTTGCAGCAAGCAAGCACAGGAATCAGC
>CAYMFM010000036.1:0-2941 GCA_964389685.1 uncultured Rikenellaceae bacterium | reverse complement strand
TTTTCCGGATTCCTGAAAGCCTTACACTTTGCAGCAAGCAAGCACAGGAATCAGCGTCGAAAAGATAAAAGAGGCAGATAAAATCAGCAACATGCGAGATCTTCTGGAAAATCCACCCCGGAACTGGAATAACAAGAGAAAACGGAACTACCTTGAGTGGGCTGAGCAGGTTGCTGACGGACTGAGGGAGGTGAACAAAAAACTGGAAGATGCATTCGATGAACTGGTGAGTGCCGGGAAAGGAAAATTTGGAGGGAGGCAGTTATGAGTTATAACTTATTACCTTATCCCTTTCTTCTTCGAAGTACGAAGAAGAAAGGGATACCCAGTACCAGCAGCACGACTCCCCATAACACTGTTATAAGGCCGAGGCCCCAGATGGCCCAGAGGGAGAATGCCAGTGAAGGGATGGAGATTGCCAGACCAAAAAAAATCGTTATGTTTCTCTGACTCTTCGGTCCCCGCGTGCAAAACACCATATCTGCCAGGGAAGAAAATGCATAAGGGATCAGGGTGGAAAGAGTAGAGATCATGATAATGAAGGTAAACATGCTCACCAGCCCACGGGTATAATTCAAGATGATCAGGATGGATGCCAGCAGGCTGGAAACGATTATTCCCAAATCAGGTATTCCTTTCCGGGATAACCTGCCGAAGAAAGGTGGAAAGAGACCGTCCCTGGATGCTGCCAGGGGAAGCTGCCCCTGAAGCAGGATCCAGCCATTCAATGCTCCCATGCAGGCAACCAGTGCACCTGCGGCAACCGCATAACCGGCCCAGGTTCCCCAGACTTCTTTTGCAGCATCGGCAAACGGTGATGTTGAAACGGATAATTCAGAGGGTGAGATGATTCCCATGACAGCCCCGGTACTGGCTATGTAAACGACTAAAACCAGTAATGTTCCCAGGATGGTTGCTTTTGGAATGGTTCGCCCGGGATTTTTTACCTGGTCCGAAGGTATGGTGGCAGATTCCAGACCAAGGAATGCCCATAAGGTAAGTGCCGCTGTTGCCGTAATTGCAGAAAAATTGGTTTTATGGCTGAGATTCAGGGGATGGAAATTCTCCGTTTTGAAGTAAAGAAAACCTATCGTTCCGAGCAGGATCAATGGTATAAGTTTTAACAGGGTGGTAATCAGCTGGGTCATACCTGCCTTACGTATACCGCTCATGTTGATCCATGAAAAGAACCATACCAGTCCGATGGCTGTCATACCACTGAGTGCAGGATTATCAGTCAAAGAAGGGATAAATGCTCCCATGTAGCCCACCGCAGCTGAAGCGATGGCCGCATTCCCGCACCAGATTGATATCCAGTATCCCCAGGCTACGAGGAACCCGCACAGGTCTCCGAAAGCTTTCCTGGTGTATACATAAGGTCCACCAACGCCCGCAATTAACCGGCTGAGGCGTGAGAAGAGCAGTGCCAGAAAGATTGCTCCCACTGCGGAGAAGAGCCATCCAAAAAGAGAAATACCACCAAAGAAAGCCAGGGTTGCAGGAAGAAGGAAAATACCCGAACCGATCATGTTCCCGGCAACCAGGCTGGTACTCATCCAGAGGCCGAGTTTTTTTGGTTCAGTTCCCTTCCTGCTCATGATTTTTTACCGATCATTTTGCGGATCATCTTCTCCCCCTTATCCATGATCCGGTCGCAATCATCCGGGGGTTCCAAGCTATTCATCAACGCTCTAACATATTTTTTCAACCGTTCTGAGGCTTTGGGGGTTCCCTCATTTTCCCACTTCTCTACCGTCATTCCCTGCCAGATATTATCCGGTTTTTTGAATGATTCCATTTCTTTCAGGGTTTGTTCAGAAGTAAGGAAATTCCCTCCAGGCCCGGCTTTCATGATCTCGCTGAAACTCTCAGAAAAATTCTCCAATCCGATTCCCCGGGTGAATTCCCTGACCTGCCTGATGATCTGGTTCGAATGGATCGCCATTGCCGGGGAGAATGCCAGGGATTCAAAATTACTACCAACAAAAGGGGCCAGACCGACCTTACCCAGACAGCTGGTCAGGTGGTTCATCCATAACATATCCGCTGCTGGCAGATCAGCACCCCACCCTGCACCACTGCCGGAAGTGCCGCAATGCGGCAATCCGTAATGATCCATCATCTCGGCACAGGCAAGGTTCAGCAGAAAAGTCTGTGGAGTAAAGGGACTTGTCATGGTTGTCATATCAAAACTGGCCGGAAGACTGCCCAGTATCATGGGTGCCCCTTCCCGTATGAGCTGGCTGAGGACTAAGCCGGCTAACAGTTCAGCGTTCATCAAACTCAGGGTTCCAACTGCCGGTGCCGGTGTAGTTGCTCCATACATGCTGTAATTGGAAAAAGCTACCGGATAACCAAGCTCAATGGAATGGATCATCTTCTGCACCGTCCCATCATTCAGGATCAGTGGTGTAACCGGATTTACATAGGTTATGAAAGAGGAGTTATCGTATGGATTCGTGTTTAAATGAGATATTAAATCGAAAACAGATGAAATGCTGCCATCATCCATGATCAGGATAACCAGGGTCTTGCTCGTGTTAGCATACATATCCAGTGTACCATACAGATCAGCAACCTCCGGGGTAACATCCGAAGGTATACCGACAGTTGAAACAACATCGAATTCAGAAAGTGCATCTCCCAACCGGCTCGAGGTCTTCATGTGCTCCCGGGTAAAAGGGAGAACGCGGTCTGTTGTATAATCCTGGTAATGCGTATTTGTTACACCAATCCCAAAAACCGTATTACCAGTATAATCGGCACCAAGACGGAATGCTTCCTTTCCATTACGGTCAAACAGTGTAAGGTTTGAAGGGGCAGACTGTATCGCCCATTCAACCAGGTCAGCAGGTATAAAAACTCTTTCAGAATCCTGACCTGTTCCAATGGCTTTTGCAAACAGATCCCGGGCTACAACAGATTCAACCTTCACTCCGGT